>NZ_AP027913.1:0-457500 GCF_055378485.1 Phyllobacterium sp. T2-21
GATTAAAACTCAAAGGAATTGACGGGGGCCCGCACAAGCGGTGGAGCATGTGGTTTAATTCGAAGCAACGCGCAGAACCTTACCAGCCCTTGACATCCCGATCGCGGTTACCAGAGATGGTTTCCTTCAGTTAGGCTGGATCGGTGACAGGTGCTGCATGGCTGTCGTCAGCTCGTGTCGTGAGATGTTGGGTTAAGTCCCGCAACGAGCGCAACCCTCGCCCTTAGTTGCCATCATTCAGTTGGGCACTCTAAGGGGACTGCCGGTGATAAGCCGAGAGGAAGGTGGGGATGACGTCAAGTCCTCATGGCCCTTACGGGCTGGGCTACACACGTGCTACAATGGTGGTGACAGTGGGCAGCGAGACCGCGAGGTCGAGCTAATCTCCAAAAGCCATCTCAGTTCGGATTGCACTCTGCAACTCGAGTGCATGAAGTTGGAATCGCTAGTAATCGTGGATCAGAATGCCACGGTGAATACGTTCCCGGGCCTTGTACACACCGCCCGTCACACCATGGGAGTTGGTTTTACCCGAAGGTGCTGTGCTAACCGCAAGGAGGCAGGCAACCACGGTAGGGTCAGCGACTGGGGTGAAGTCGTAACAAGGTAGCCGTAGGGGAACCTGCGGCTGGATCACCTCCTTTCTAAGGAGACGCGTGAACAGGTAACAGTTAGGCTGGTCTTTCACATGTCTATTAGAACAAAGGTTGCAAGCCAGTCAGCTTGACAACCGTGCATACAATGCAGGGACTGCCGCCTACGTTTCTCTTTCTTTGATGTTTTTGTAAGCGCTCACGCACGTGCGGTCCTTTGGACCTGTGCTCCGCGAGGGCGCGGCACGAGCCGCGACGGCCGGTCGGCCTCCTTTGGTGACCTACCGTCTAAGGACGGGCGCACGGCACGAGCTGCGACGCGTAAGCGCGCTGCATTTGACGGTTGATCCGCCAAATCAGGGCTTGTAGCTCAGTTGGTTAGAGCGCGCGCTTGATAAGCGTGAGGTCGGAGGTTCAAGTCCTCCCAGGCCCACCATATTCCTATACCTTTACGGGGGCGTAGCTCAGCTGGGAGAGCACCTGCTTTGCAAGCAGGGGGTCGTCGGTTCGATCCCGTCCGCCTCCACCAAGGTTCTTGGCAAGGTTCTTGGCAGATGGACGGAGCAAAAACATCATCTAAAGAAGCAAGTTTGCAGCTTGTGAGGCTTTGAGCCTTTCGGTTGCCTGTTCTGTATGAAATCGTGAAGAGAAGATAAATTCGGATTGTTCCGGATGTTCAAGGGTTTGCACCTTCTGGTGCGGGTCCGCCGGCCTTCGGGCCATGAACGCCGGAAAATGTCGCAAGGGATGCTCATCAAAAGCCCTTGCAGAAGATTGGCCGCTTAACCGCAGAGCCATCGGATTTATCTCGAGAAGCTGGTCTTTTTTGTCAAATCGATTGTTGCTGAATGTTTGGTTGTCCATTGGTATCCCCCATGGAGACGAAATGTTCGTGAAGGCAAGGATGGATATTGGCAATGAGAATGATCAAGTGTCTTAAGGGCATTTGGTGGATGCCTTGGCATGCACAGGCGATGAAGGACGTGATACGCTGCGATAAGCGTCGGGGAGGTGCGAATACCCTTTGATCCGACGATTTCCGAATGGGGAAACCCACCTTAGATATCTAGAAAATTATTTTGGTTGGAAGATTGATCACAACCATTGGACGGGCTGCCTTCCCAGAAGGACGCGCCCATACAGACCGCTCGGTCGTCGGCCACTTTTGGCCGCCCCAGCGGAGCGCCAGTCCGAAGGACGTACGGCGCGTGAGCGATCGGTAGAACCAAAATAATTTCTAGATATCAAAATAAGGTATCTAACTTTCGAATACATAGGGGTTAGAAGCGAACCCGGGGAACTGAAACATCTAAGTACCCGGAGGAAAGGACATCAAACGAGACTCCGTAAGTAGTGGCGAGCGAACGCGGACCAGGCCAGTGGCTTTTATGAGACAAGTGGAACACCTTGGAAAGGGTGACCGAAGTGGGTGATAGTCCCGTACACGTAATGCGAATAAAAGTCCTTGAGTAGGGCGGGACACGTGAAATCCTGTCTGAACATGGGGAGACCACTCTCCAAGCCTAAGTACTCGTGCATGACCGATAGCGAACCAGTACCGTGAGGGAAAGGTGAAAAGCACCCCGACAAGGGGAGTGAAAGAGATCCTGAAACCGAATGCCTACAAACAGTTGGAGCCCAAGATTTGTTCTGGGTGACAGCGTACCTTTTGTATAATGGGTCAGCGACTTAGTCTGACGAGCAAGCTTAAACCGGTAGGTGTAGGCGCAGCGAAAGCGAGTCTGAACAGGGCGTTCAGTTCGTCGGATTAGACCCGAAACCAAGTGATCTAGCCATGAGCAGGTTGAAGGTAAGGTAACACTTACTGGAGGACCGAACCCGCATCTGTTGCAATAGATTGGGATGACTTGTGGCTAGGGGTGAAAGGCCAATCAAACTTGGAGATAGCTGGTTCTCCGCGAAATCTATTTAGGTAGAGCGTCGATCGAATACCTTCGGGGGTAGAGCACTGGATGGGCTAGGGGATCTCACCGATTTACCAAACCTAACCAAACTCCGAATACCGAAGAGTACTAATCGGCAGACACACGGCGGGTGCTAACGTCCGTCGTGAAGAGGGCAACAACCCTGACCACCATCTAAGGTCCCTAAGTTATGGCTAAGTGGGAAAGGATGTGAGGATCCCAAAACAACCAGGATGTTGGCTTAGAAGCAGCCATCATTTAAAGAAAGCGTAACAGCTCACTGGTCTAAATAAGGGTCTTTGCGCCGAAAATGTACCGGGGCTAAAGCCATACACCGAAGCTGTGGATTCTTTGGAACCTTCGGGTTCCCGGGAGTGGTAGCGGAGCGTTCTGTAAGCCGTTGAAGAGAGACCCGTGAGGGCTCTTGGAGGTATCAGAAGTGAGAATGCTGACATGAGTAACGATAAAGGGAGTGAGAGACTCCCTCGCCGAAAGTCCAAGGGTTCCTGCTTAAAGTTAATCTGAGCAGGGTTAGCCGGCCCCTAAGGCGAGGCCGAAAGGCGTAGTCGATGGGAACCACGTTAATATTCGTGGGCCTGCGGGTAGTGACGGATCGCGTATGTTGTTCTTCCTTATTGGATTGGAAGGGCTTCGAAGCGGTTCCAGGAAATAGCTCCCGCGTATAGACCGTACCCTAAACCGACACTGGTGGACTGGTAGAGAATACCAAGGCGCTTGAGAGAACTGCGTTGAAGGAACTCGGCAAATTGCACGCGTAACTTCGGAAGAAGCGTGACCCTTATGTACGCAAGTATGTGAGGGTGGCACAGACCAGGGGGTAGCGACTGTTTACCAAAAACACAGGGCTCTGCGAAGTCGCAAGACGACGTATAGGGTCTGACGCCTGCCCGGTGCTGGAAGGTTAAGAGGAGAGGTGCAAGCTTTGAATCGAAGCCCCAGTAAACGGCGGCCGTAACTATAACGGTCCTAAGGTAGCGAAATTCCTTGTCGGGTAAGTTCCGACCTGCACGAATGGCGTAACGACTTCCCCGCTGTCTCCAACGCAGACTCAGTGAAATTGAATTCCCCGTGAAGATGCGGGGTTCCTGCGGTTAGACGGAAAGACCCCGTGCACCTTTACTATAGCTTTACACTGGCATTCGTGTCGGCATGTGTAGGATAGGTGGTAGACTTTGAAGCGGGGGCGCCAGCCTTCGTGGAGTCATCCTTGAAATACCACCCTTACCTATATGGATGTCTAACCGCGGTCCGTTATCCGGATCCGGGACAGTGTATGGTGGGTAGTTTGACTGGGGCGGTCGCCTCCTAAAGAGTAACGGAGGCGCGCGATGGTGGGCTCAGACCGGTCGGAAATCGGTCGTCGAGTGCAATGGCATAAGCCCGCCTGACTGCGAGACTGACAAGTCGAGCAGAGACGAAAGTCGGTCATAGTGATCCGGTGGTCCCGCGTGGAAGGGCCATCGCTCAACGGATAAAAGGTACGCCGGGGATAACAGGCTGATGACCCCCAAGAGTCCATATCGACGGGGTTGTTTGGCACCTCGATGTCGACTCATCGCATCCTGGGGCTGGAGCAGGTCCCAAGGGTATGGCTGTTCGCCATTTAAAGCGGTACGTGAGTTGGGTTCAGAACGTCGTGAGACAGTTCGGTCCCTATCTGCCGTGGGTGTAGGAATATTGACAGGATCTGTCCCTAGTACGAGAGGACCGGGATGGACGTATCTCTGGTGGACCTGTTGTGGCGCCAGCCGCATAGCAGGGTAGCTATATACGGACGGGATAACCGCTGAAGGCATCTAAGCGGGAAACCCACCTGAAAACGAGTATTCCCTTGAGAGCCGTGGAAGACCACCACGTTGATAGGCCGGGTGTGGAAGTGCGGCAACGCATGAAGCTTACCGGTACTAATAGCTCGATTGGCTTGATCATTCTCATTACTTATATCCATCGCGAAGCGATGAATTGACTGTCTCACGCGCCGTATCGCCCCTTTGGGGCGGGCGCTGCGACGGCGCGCCGGACGTCCGGCGACGACCTAGCGGTCTGTATAGGTACTTTCTGGAACTTCGGTTCTAGGAAAAGCTCCAAATACAGCACGATAGTGCGTCGCGGCTCGTGCCGCGCCCCCGCGGAGCACAGCCCGATAGGGCTGATATGCGTGAGCGACATTCAACACAAACAAAACCAGCTTCTCTTTCATCGTTGCTTTTTGCTGACCTGGTGGTTACAGCGGAGCGGCTGCACCCGATCCCATTCCGAACTCGGCCGTGAAACGCTCCAGCGCCAATGGTACTTCGTCTCAAGACGCGGGAGAGTAGGTCGCTGCCAGGTCTGCCAAACGCAACATGAAATCATAATCTCTCCACATCCCATACGTTCCAATCAACAGGCCGCATCAAGCGGCCTTTTGCTTTTGCAAAACAGCAGGCACAAGTGCATAATTACACGCCGCTTCAAACGCGGTAGCCGGAAATACCGGCATGGTGGCAAGGGGTGCAGCAGCCCCGTCCGACCGCAGAAGCCTCAAAGCTTCCAGGACGGACAAACGGAGATATCCGGGCTGTACCGTCTGACCGCAGGGCAACGCCCGAGGACAGGCACACGAAAACGGCAATCGCCGGATATGGTGGCGCGGGGTGGAGCAGCCCGGTAGCTCGTCAGGCTCATAACCTGAAGGTCACAGGTTCAAATCCTGTCCCCGCAACCAAATCCCTCACAACACAATCTCAAAACACAAACATTAACCCCGCTCCGGCGGGGCTTTGTCGTTTAAAGAAGGCCGGAGCAGCCCTCTTAAAACTGCACGGCGCCCGTATTTGCGCCGCACAGGAGAACGCCAACACGTTCGTCCGGACCGGCAACATATTTCTGCGCCAGAAGCGCGGCAAAGGCGGCGGCGCCACCGGGCTCAGCGACAATACGCAGCCGCTCCCAAAGGGCCGACTGCGCAGCTCGAATGTCATCGTCCGAGACAAGCACGGACTGCGCGACAAAATCCCGGGCAAACGGGAACATCAGTTCTCCGACGCGCCTGGGCGCCAGGGAATCGGCGGCGATGCCTTCCGTCGGCGCATCGACGGGTCTGCCTGCGCTGAATGCCTGGTGCAGGGTCGGTGCCCCCTCCGGTTCCACAGCGACGATTTTGACGCGGCCGCAAAACCAGGCGGCAATCCCGCCAATCAGGCCGCCGCCACCCACCGCGACCAACAGGGTCGTGATGGCAGGCAGGTCCATTTCGATTTCCAGGCCAAGCGTTCCCTGGCCGAGCAGGGTTTCCGGCTGATCGAAGGCGTGAACCGGCATGGCCCTGCGTTCCGCCACGAACTGCTCGCTCGCCGCCAGGGCATCGGCATACCGGTCTCCGGAAACAACAAGGTTTGCACCGTAACCGCGAATGCGGTCCGCCTTGGCAGGTGCGGTGACGCCGGGCACGAATATGGTTGCGGGTATGCCAAGCCGCATGGCCGCGTAGGCGACGGCAGCACCATGATTGCCGCCCGACGCGGCAACAACGCCCGTTTCCGGCACTGGGCGGGTGAGAAGGTTGGCAAAGGCGCCGCGCGCCTTGAACGAACCAGAGTGCTGCAGAAATTCAAGTTTGAAATCGACGCCGCGCGGTGGCAGGCCGAAGTCACCGAGATCGGCCCGTATGACCGGAGTATGCCGGATGTGCGGCCGGATGAGACGCTCGGTTTCAACAATGCGTTCCGGCGTGATCTGTATTGGGCTGGACATGGTGCGAACTCACGATGCGAAGAGCCCAGCTTAGAGCGCTCTCGCCTGCAAATGCAACTTTTGTGGTTTGCTGCAGATCCTTTGTTCACACTATTCCCTTTGCATTTGCCGGACAGGCGCCGCATGGGGCGGATGAATATCATATATATTTCAAATGCTTGTTTGTTTTCTCCGGCGATCTTGTCAACCGCGTTGACTCATTCGGCAACTTCTGATTATCTAAAATAACAAATGAGCGATATTTGCTCAAATGTAGATTTACCAGAAAAATGAGTCTTTGGGGAGGAAAACCATGCTCAACCGTCGCAGCTTTTTGTTCAGATTCGCCTTTGCCGGAACCGCCATTTCATTGGTGGCAGGTATGGGCATGACCGCAGCCAATGCGGAAGGCCTGAAAATCGGGTTCAGTCAGGTGACCTTGCAGTCGCCCTTTTATGTGCAGCTCAAGACAGGAGCGGAAGCGGCCGCCAAGGCCGGCGGCGATACTCTGGTTTTCCTCGATGCCAATGGTGACGTCAGCAAGCAGAACAATGACATTCAGGATCTGATTACGCAGGGCGTGAGCGCGCTGATCATCAACCCGGTCAATCCCGATGCGGTCGTGCCATCGCTCGAAGCAGCCGTTGCTGCCGGTATTCCGGTCATTACGGTTGACCGCAGCGTCAACGGCAAGGGCGTTACCGCTCATGTCGGCCGCGACAACAAGAACATGGGCAAGCTGGTCGGTGAAGCGGTTGTCGCGCGCCTGAAGGCTGACGGTGTCGAGAAAGCCAAGATCATCGAGATCCAGGGCGATGCCGGCGGCGCGGTCATGATGGACCGGCGCGACGGTTTTCATAGCGCCATTGAAGGATCGGGTCACACTATCGTCGAAGGCCCCTATGCGGAATACATCCGTGCCAATGCGGTCACCGCCATGCAGGACCTGCTTCAGGCCAATCCGGATGTGAAGGTTGTCTATGCGCACAATGACGATATGGCGCTTGGCGCCCTGCAGGTCCTGAAGGAAAACAACCGCAACGATGTGCTGGTTGCCGGTGTGGATGGTTTGTCGGAAGCGCTCGCCATCATTGCCGACGGCGGCAATTACATCGGTTCGGCGCTGAATGATCCCAAATATCTCGGTGATGTGACAATTCAGGTTGCCCGCGAAGCGGCGGCCAAGAAGCCGGTTTCGTCCTTTGTCGATGCGGGCACGGCACTGGTGACGTCCAAGAATGTTGCGGATTTCCCCCGCGCCGGACTATTTGCCGAATATCGCCCGCACGTTCTCGGCCAGTAAGGCCTCCTCCCGAGCCTGCGGAGCACACCTGTTCCGCAGCTCTCATTATTATAGACCTACAGGATACCATGATGCGTGCAGCAGTTCTCTATGCCCCGGGCGATATTCGCCTTGAAGACGTCCCGGAACCACAGATCAAACCGGGACACGTGATTGTCCGCGTCGCGTCGGTGGGTGTGTGCGGGTCGGATCTGCCGCGCATGCTGATCAAGGGCGCACACAGGATGCCGCTCATCTGCGGCCATGAGTTTTCCGGTCATATCACTGAGCTTGGCGAAGGCGTTGAAGGCTTTGACCTCGGCGAACTGGTGGCCATTCCGCCGATGCTGCCATGCTTCGAATGCGACCAGTGCCAGAAGGGGCAGTTTTCGCGCTGCCGTGACTATGATTATTTCGGTTCGCGCCGGGACGGCGCCTATGCGGAATTCGTCTGCGTTCCCGTTTCCAACCTTTTGAAGACACCAAAGGGGATTGACCCAAGAGCGGTCGCCATGACTGATCCTGCGTCGATTGCCATTCACGCAATTTGGAAGGCCGGCGGTATCGGAATGGGTCAGCGCGGCGGCGTCATCGGCTGTGGCCCGATTGGCCTGTTTGCCATTCAATGGCTCAAGCTGATGGGCGCGAGCGATGTGGTTGCCGTCGATGTATCGGAGGAAAAGCTGGCCATGGCGCGGCGTGCCGGTGCAACGCACACATTCCTGTCCGGTGCGGACATTCCCGCCAACCTGCTTTGCGATACGATTATCGAAGCCGCTGGACATCCGTCGTCGATCAACATGGCGGTGAAGATGGCCGCACCGAGTGGTCATGTGGTCTTCATCGGGATTCCGGTTGCGGAGGTAACCCTGGACAACAAGACATTCCAGCATTTCCTGCGGCAGGAGGTATCGCTGCATGGCTCGTGGAATTCGTTCGGCGCGCCCTATCCGGGACCGCAATGGACGGTGACGCTGGAAAAGCTGGGATCCGGCGCACTGGAATGGGAATTCATGATAACCCATGATCTCGACCTTGCCGAGTTGCCGGGAATGTTCGAAAAGTTCCGGACAGACAGGAGCATGTTCTTTTCGAAGGTCATGTTCCGGCCCTGAAAGACTTCGGGAAGAGGCAGGGAATCGAGGGAGGAGACGGCAGGATGACACTTGTCCTGAACTTTGATCTTGGCACGGGAGGAGTCCGCGCCGGTGTTTACGATGTCGAGCGCAGGACCATGCTCTCGCTGTCGGAAGCCAGCTATTCCACCATATATCCCCGTGCAGGCTGGGCAGAACAGCAGCCCGAGGAATGGTGGAACGCGCTTCTGAGGGCCGGCCGTCAGGCCGTCGAGCAATGCGGATCGACTGAAATAGCTGCGGTTTGTGTTGCCACGACTGCTTCCTCCGTTGTGATTTGCGACAGGGAAAGCATGCCGCTTTATCCGGCCATTCTCTGGATGGACTGCCGGGCGGCCAAAGAGGCTCGCGCCACGGAAAAGGTTGATCATCCCGTCATGGCCTATAGCGGCGGCGGCGATGCCGTCGAATGGCTGGTTCCCAAGGCGATGTGGCTGGCCGAACACGAACCAGCCATCTTTGACGAGGCTGATATCATTTGCGAAGCGCTGGATTTCATCAACTACAGGCTGTGCGGCGCGTGGGTAGGCTCGCGCATGAATGCCGCCTGCAAGTGGAATTATGATTCAAAGAATGGCACGTTTGTTCCAGAGATCTATGAAGCGCTCGCTATTCCCGCGTTGCAGGACAAGCTGCCGCAAAGGATCGTTCCGGTTGGCGATGCTATCGGATCATTGAAACCGGACGTTGCCGCAGCCCTTGGCATCGCTTCGCAACCGCTTCTTGCCCAGGGTGGCATCGATGCGCATATCGGTGTGCTTGGTGCGGGAACCGTTGCTGCGGGTGGAATGCTGATCATCGGCGGGACATCCGTTGTGCATCTGACGCACCTGAAGGAACAGGGGAATGTGACCGGCTTCTGGGGACCTTATCCCAATGCACTCGTCGATGGGTTGTGGCTGGTGGAGGCGGGGCAGGTTTCGGCCGGGTCAATCCTCAACTGGTTCAGCAGCACGATTTTCGGATTGGACGAGCAGGGCCACCGCGATCTGATCCGCCAGGCGTCCGTGGTTTCGGCGCAGGATTCAGGCCTTTTGACGCTTGATTATTGGATGGGCAACCGCACACCCTACCGGGATGCGGATCTGCGCGGGGCAATCCTCGGCCTGTCGCTCAGTCACGACAGGGCAGACATCTATTCCTCGGCGGTGGATTCCATTGCGCTTGGTTCCGCCAATGTCGTTGCGGTTCTGGAAGAACGCGGCGTTTCCGTCGAGCAGATCGTCATGGCTGGCGGCATCTGCAAGAACCCGCTGTGGTTGCAGGCGACAATCGACGCAATCGGCCGGCCCGTTCACGTGGCGAGTGATGACAATCTCTCTCTCATCGGAACGGCCGTGTGTTCCGCCCGTGCGCTTGGACTGTTTCCCGACCTCATCGCGGCGTCGGAAGCCTGCGCTGCTCCGGCGCGGGAAGTGCAGCCTGACCCCGTGCGCAGCAGGCGCTATCGGGATACGATGGCGCTCTATCGGGATACGACCGAAACATTAGCACCGGCGCTGCATGCATTGAGCGCAAGGCAATTGGCGGGGGCTGCACAATGAGCGACGCACGGATCAATCCATCTGTCCGGTTGCCTTCCGACGAGCAGCGGGAGCACCTGATGGTGCGCGTCGCCAAGCTTTATTATGATCTTGAGCGTACCCAGAGCGAGATTGCCACGGAACTCGGTCTGACGCGCTGGCAGGTAGGGCGACTGCTCATCGAAGCCAAGGAATTGGGGGTTGTTCGCATCGAGATCACGCCGCGCGCCTATCGGCGGACGGAGCTCGAGGTGCGCCTGCAACAGGAATTCGGCCTGCGCGACGCCATCGTCGTCCCATCGGGCGGAACGACGGATTCAGCCCTTCTCATGGAAAGTGTGGCGCAGGCAGCGGCGAAATACCTGGCCGGCCTCAATCCCAAGGCCGATCTGATCGGTGTCTCCTGGGGCCGCACCATGTCCGCGGTTGCCAAATTCTTGCCGAACAACTGGAACCCGGGCGTGCATGTGGTTCTGGTGAACGGCTCGACGAATTTGCGTTCGACCTCAACCCATACAAGTGCCGTTGCGGAGGAATTCGCCAAGGCAGGCAACGGCATCGCCACGCTTTTGCCGGTTCCTGCCATATTGGGCAAGAAAAGCACCCGCGAAGTGCTTGAAGAAGATCCAATCATCGAGCGTGTTCTCAAACTTGCGATGCAGGCGGATGTGGTCTGTTTCGGCATGGGCGGCATTACACACGAATCCGTGCTGCTCAGTTCCGGTTATCTTGAAGAGGCCGATATCGACCGGCTGAAAGATGCGGGCGCCGTCGGAGACATTCTTGGCCGCTTCCTCGACAAGGATGGCAACATCGTTGATCAGACCATTGACGACCGCACGGTTGGGCTTCGGCTTGATTACCTCAAGACCAAGCAGCGCTCGATCGGGGTCGTTGCGGGTGAGGAAAAATTGCAGATAGCTTTGGCTGCCCTGAAGGCCGGTTTTGTCTCGGTCATCGTTACCGACGAAGCAACGGCCCGCTATGCATTGGAGGCCGCAAGTGACGACTGATGTTCTGACCGTCCACCAGGTGTCGAAGAAATTCCCGCCCAATATCACGGCCCTGGAATCGGCTTCGCTGAATGTCCGTGCCGGAGAGGTGCATTGTCTTCTTGGCGCCAATGGCGCCGGCAAATCGACACTGCTCAAAATCATAGCGGGAGCTTTCCGCCCGACCGACGGTTCGCTTCTGCTGGATAGCGAGCCTGTTGAACTGCATTCTCCGTCTCAGGCCGCGCGGCTTGGCATTTCGATGATCTATCAGGAACTGGACCTTGTCCCGCAACTGACCGTCGAACAGAACCTGTTTCTCGGCCATGCACCGGGCCGGTTTGGATTGATCAATCACAGGGAGCGCCGGGAACGGGCAGCCGCAGCGTTGAGGCGCGTCGGCGCGCATTTCAAACCGGAAGCGCGGGTCGAGACCCTGTCGGTCGCCAACCAGCAACTGACCGCTATTGCCCGCTCGCTAACCATGGATGCCAAGATCATCATCATGGACGAGCCATCGGCATCGCTCAATGAAACCGAGCTTGAGAGCGTGTTCAAGGTCATTCGCGAACTCGTCAGGCAGGGGGTTGCCATACTCTATGTGAGCCACCGGCTGGGTGAGCTGCGCGAAATCGGCGACCGGGTCACCGTATTGCGCGGTGGCAGGACCATCGAGACATTCGACGTCAAGAGCACCGGGGATGGTGCATTGGTGGAAGCGATCATTGGCAAACAGCGCTCGCTGATCGAACGGAAAACCCGCGAACCGGTGACCGGCGATGTCGCGCTGTGTGTCAACCGGCTGCGCGGACCGGAAGGACTTGATATCAGCGGTCTCGACGTGCGCTGGGGCGAGGTCGTCGGCTTGACCGGGCTGAATGGCTCCGGTCGTACTTCGTTCCTCAAGTCCCTCTTCGGCGCCAACCGTTTCGACGGTGACATCAAGCTGGAAGGCAAGTCCTTCCATCCGCGTCACCCGGCTCACGCCATCCGCAGCGGTATCGGCTTGGTGCCGGAAAACCGCAAGACGGAAGGCCTCGTCCTGCACGCCCCGATCTACAAGAATGCAACACTGCCATCCATGCGCGAGAGCTGGCTGACGCGCCATTCGCTGCAAAAGCAAAAGACGGCGCCGGTCCTGAAAAGCCTGTCGACCAAATATGGACGGCCGGAGCAGGCTGTCGTGCAGCTTTCCGGCGGCAACCAGCAGAAGGTCGTCCTGGCAAAATGGATCATCAATGGCGCGCGCGTGCTGCTTCTCGATGAGCCCAGCCGTGGCCTCGATATCGGCGCCAAGGCAGATCTCTACAATCTGGTCGACAGGCTCGCCCGGGAAGGGGCTGCCGTCATTGTCGCCAGCAGCGAGCTCGATGAGCTTTATGCCGCCTGCGACACGATCTGGGTCTTTCATGAAGGCCGCAACATCGGCAAATACGATCCCTCGGTTGCGGACCGCGACGCAATATTGAGGGCAACAATTCTGGGTGAAAATCATGTCCAACACTGAAACCGCGTTGCCGCCAGCCGATACGCCGGCATTCGGCAAGCGTCTTGTCGATCTGGCGATCGAGTACAACTTCATCGTCATCTTTCTGGCAGTGGTTGTTATCGCGACCTCGCTGTCGAGCAACTTCCTGACCTTTACCAATATTGCCAATCTGTTTCAGCAGGCTGCGGTTGTTGGTGTGGTTGCCATCGGCATGACTTTCGTCATCCTGACCGGCAATATCGACCTTTCTGTCGGCAGTGTCGTCGCGCTTTGCGGCATGCTGGTCGCCGTGCTGATGTCGCACGGCTTTGATCCCTTCGTGGCGGTTGCGATAACGGCACTCGTGGGGACGGCCTGCGGTGCCGGGATGGGGGCAATCAGCGCGCTTGCCCAGGTGCCGAGCTTTATCGTGACTTTGGCCGGGCTCGTCTCGTTCCGTGGCATCACCTATCTGATGACCGACGGTGTACCTGTGAGCGGTCTGCCGCAGGGTTTCGCGTCGATCAGCTCGACGATGATCCCGCTTCTGCCCGGCTTCTCCCTGTCGTCGATGGGTCTGATCTTCGTTGTCCTGTGCATTGTCGCGGGTCTGGTGCTGCGCTTCACCGTGTTCGGCGAATATGTCTTCGCGACGGGTGGCAATCCGGAAGCAGCACGGCTGTCCGGCCTGCCGACCCGCTTCATGATCACGGCGGTTTTCGCGGTGTCAGGGTTCATGGCAGCATTGGGCGGTATTCTTCTGACATCGCGCCTGCGCATTGGCCAGCCTACAGCGGCGCAGGGGCTTGAGCTTGACGCCATCGCTGCAGTTGTGCTGGGTGGTACCAGTCTTTTCGGTGGACGTGGCGGCGTGCTCGGTACCTTTTTTGCCGTGATGCTGCTGCAGGTTCTCCGCAACATATTCAATCTTCTGGGATTGGGCTCCTTCTACCAGATGACTGTCACCGGTATCATCATCGTTGCAGCCATCCTGCTCAATCGCTTCATCGATCATAGGAAGGGTCGGGGATGAACACGCAACAACCATTGGTCCAAAAGGGCACGGAAATCCAAATGCCACATTCCCACGCGCGCAACACCGGTACGAAACTTCTGCCGGACTGGTTCGAGGACATCGCGGTCAACCGTTCGGCTACGGAGCGCCGGGCGGCGACACTGACCACCAGGCGAACGGTCAAGAAGGAGTATCAGGCAGCCTGGCTCGTTAAGGCGATCACCTGCATCGACCTGACGACTCTTGCCGGCGACGACACGGCGGGCCGCGTCCGCCGCCTATGCGCCAAGGCGAAAAAGCCGGTGCGGGACGACATTCTGGAAGCGCTCGGGCTTGCCGATGCGCATATCACAACGGGTGCGGTCTGCGTCTATCCGACGATGGTTCCCCACGCGGTCAAGGCGCTGGAAGGTTCGGGCATTCCCGTTGCATCCGTTGCCACGGGTTTTCCCGCTGGCCTGACCCCGCTGCCGCAGCGCCTGGCCGAGATTCACTATGCGGTGGGCGAGGGTGCCAAGGAGATCGATATCGTCATCACACGCGAACACGTTCTCACCCAGAACTGGTCGGCGCTTTATGATGAGATTGCCCGGATGCGTGAGGCTTCGGGCGAGGCGCATATGAAAGCCATTCTGGCAACCGGCGATCTCAACACGCTGCGCAATGTCTACCGTGCGTCGATAGTTGCGATGCAGGCCGGTGCCGATTTCATCAAGACGTCGACCGGCAAGGAAGATGTCAATGCCACGCTGCCCGTCAGTCTGGTGATGCTGCGCGCCTTGCGGGACTATGGCGAGCTTTCTGGCCAGACCGTGGGCTTCAAGCCTGCGGGCGGCATGAAGACGGCTAAGGATGCCATGAACTGGCTGATCCTGATGAAGGAAGAATTGGGGTTGCCGTGGATGCAGCCGGATTTGTTCCGGCTCGGAGCCAGCTCGATGCTTGGCGATATCGAACGGCAGCTGGAACATTATGTGACGGGTCGCTATGCCGCGTCTTCGCGCCACGCACTCGCTTGAGGAACAGGAATATGGGACAGATCAAGGATATTCTTCGCACGATGGAATATGGCCCGGCACCAGAGAGCAATACCGACGTCCAGAGCTGGCTTGATGCCAACAAGGCGGGTTTTGGTCACTTCATCAATGGCAAGTTCACCGGCACCGAGGGCCGCGAGACATTTGCCGTCATCAATCCGGCCAATGATGCCGTTCTGACGAAGGTGGCACACGGCACGGCGGCCGATGTCGATGCGGCTGTGAAGGCGGCCCGCGTGGCCTTCGGCAAATGGTCGAAGCTGCCCGGTCACGAGCGCGCCAAATATCTCTACGCGATTGCCCGCCATATCCAGAAGCGCGAGCGCTTCTTCTCCGTTCTGGAGACCATGGACAATGGCAAGCCGATCCGCGAGACCCGCGACATCGATATTCCGCTGGTCGCCCGGCATTTCTACCATCACGCGGGTTGGGCGGAGATGGTGGAAACAGAATTCGAAGGCTTTTCACCCGTGGGTGTCTGCGGTCAGGTGATCCCGTGGAATTTCCCGCTGCTGATGCTGGCGTGGAAAATCGCGCCGGCGCTTGCCGCCGGCAATACAGTTGTTCTCAAACCGGCCGAACTGACACCGCTGACAGCGGTTGCCTTCGCCGAAGTCTGTCACGAAATCGGCCTGCCCGCTGGTGTCGTCAACATCGTCCACGGCGATGGCGCGACGGGTGCAGCGATCTGTGGCCATGACGACATCGACAAGGTGGCCTTCACCGGTTCGACCGAAGTTGGCCGGATCATCCGCGAGCAGATTGCCGGTTCGGAGAAGAAGCTGTCGCTGGAGCTGGGCGGCAAGTCGCCTTTCATCGTGTTCGAAGATGCCGATATCGATGGCGCTATCGAGGGCGTGGTCGATGCCATCTGGTTCAATCAGGGTGAGGTATGCTGTGCCGGTTCGCGTCTTCTCATCCAGGAAGGCATCGCCGAGCGGTTTTATGCAAAACTGCGCAAGCGCATGGAAACCCTGCGGGTCGGTGATCCGCTCGACAAGACCATGGATGTCGGCGCTATTGTCTCCAAGGGACAGCTGAAGCGCATTACATCGCTGGTCGAGCAGGGCAAGGCAGAGGGCGGTACGCTCTGGCAGGCGCCGGTAACACTGCCCAGCAAGGGTGCATTCTTTGCACCGGGTTTCTTCACCGATGTCGAGCCAGCGTCGACCGTGTGCGAAGTGGAGATTTTCGGACCGGTTGCCACAGCAACGACGTTCCGTACACCTGATGAAGCCATCGCCCTTGCCAACAACACCAAATACGGACTGGCAGCTTCCGTTTGGTCGGAAAACATCAATCTGGCGCTGGATATGGCTGCCCGCGTCAAGGCGGGTGTGGTCTGGATCAATTCCACCAACCTGCTCGATGCGGGTGCCGGTTTTGGCGGGTATCGCGAGAGCGGCTATGGCCGCGAGGGCGGACGTGAAGGGCTCTATGAGTACCTGACCGCAGATTGGGAGAAGCGTCTGCCAGCCGGCAAGGCCGAACAGGCATTCAAGCCATCGGCAGCGCCGGACGGCGAGGCAAAAATGGCGCTTGGCGGTTCAATTGATCGCACCGTCAAGAACTACATTGGCGGCAAGCAGGCACGCCCCGACGGCGGTTACAGCTATTCGGTCGTCGGCAAGGGCGGCCAAGTCATCGGTCAGGCCGGCATCAGCAACCGCAAGGATATCCGCAATGCCGTGGAAGCGGCTGCGAAGGCTGGTTCCTGGGGTGGCGTCACGGCGCATAACCGGGCACAGGTGCTGTACTATCTCGGCGAAAACTTGAGCGCGCGGCAGGCCGAATTTGAAGCATTGCTGGTGGAGAGCACCGGCGTTTCAGCCAAGGTGGCAGCTGACGAATTCGCAACTGCGCTTCGCCGCATATTCTATTATGCCGCACAGTCCGACAAATATGACGGTGCCGTGCATTCCACCAAGTCACGCCATGTGACGCTGGCAATGAACGAGCCATGGGGGGTCGTCGGTATCGTCTGCCCGGACGAACAGCCGCTGCTGGCGTTCATCTCGCTGGTTCTGCCTGCCATTGCCATGGGCAACCGCGTCGTGGCCGTACCATCCGCCAGACATCCGCTGCTCGCAGCCAATCTCTATCAGGTGCTGGACACCTCGGATGTTCCGGGCGGCGTGGTCAATATCGTCACCGGCGAACGTGATGTTCTGGCGAAGACCCTGGCTGAACACGACGAAGTGGATGCGCTGTGGTACGCGGGCTCAAAAGAAGGCAGCGCGATGGTTGAAAAGGCATCGTGCGGTAATCTGAAAGCCACCTGGGTCAACAATGGCCGCCAGCGGGACTGGGCGAACACGCAACAGGGGCAGGGCAAGGATTATCTGCGCCGCGCCGTCCAGGTGAAGAACATCTGGGTCCCCTACGGCGAATAGGCCAAGCAAAAGGCCGCACCGGTTTATACCGGTGCGGCCTTTCGATGTGAACGGTCTCAGCTCTTTGGCAGACCGGGCGGGTTGGTGGTTGCCTTGTCGATGGCTTCCGAGCCAAGATTCCAGCGATCGAGCACCTTTTTATATTTGCCATCGGCGATGACTGCGTTAAGCGCCGTTGTGACACCGTCCGCCACGCCGCTGCCTTTGCGGGTTGTCACGGCCACTTCAGCGGTGATCGGCCAGCCGCCGCTGACGGTTCCGACGAGCTTGGTCTTGCCGTTGACGGCGGCTTTATAGGCTTGGGTTGCATTGACGCTGAAGACGGCGTCGGCACGCCCGGATTCGATTGCCAGATACTTCACCGCATCATCGTCATAATACTGGACTTCGATGGCTTTCAGGCCTTTGTCGACATTTTCCTTGTCCCAGGCCAGCAGGATTTTCTCCTGATTGGTGCCGGCATCGGTAATCACCTTCAGCCCGGCGATATCCTTGGGTTCCTTGATGGCCTTGATGGCGCTGTCCGCCTTGACGTAGTAGCCCAGCTCATCCTTGCGATAGGTGGAGAAATCGAACTTCTCCTTGCGCTGTTCGGTAACGGTGACGTTGGAAATCACCGCATCGAACTTGCCGGATTCAAGCCCAAGCGGCCAATCGGCCCACGCGACCGGTACCAGTACCAGCTCGCGTCCGAGGCTGTCCGCCACCAGTTGGGCAAGATCGACGTCAAAGCCGACGACGGTGGTGGCATCGCTGGCATAGGTGCTGAGCGGCGGGTTGGACGGGTGCAGCCCGATGGTGAGCTTGCCGTCGCTGACGAATTTGAAGCTCTTGGAGACAGCTTCAATTGCCTTCTGATTTTTCTCGGCCCGCACGCGGTCTTTCTGGTCCGGGCTGAGATCGAAGCCGTCCCCGGCAGCAAAGGCGAGATGGGTCGTGGCGGCAATAAATGCCCCGGCCACAAAGGATAGAAGTCGCAGTCTGGTTGTCATGGATAACCCCTTGAGTGTGGTTTGTTGGTTGATGGTCAGCGCCGTGCCCCCGCACTGATGCGCACGGGCTGATTGCCCCAGCCGATTTCCGGAGCGATGTGGGAGATGAAATCGGAGAGGATTTGCTGATATTCGTGCTGTTGGAACTCGTAGGGCAGTTCCAGCCGCAACTCTCCGACGCGCGCCACGATCGGGTCGTTGAAAAGCTGTTCGAGAATCTGCTCGGATGTTCCGACAAGATCTTTGGGGAACAGCGTACGGCGGCCACCCTGTGGCTTCAGCGTGCGCTCATAACGGCTTGCCGCATAGTCAGCATATTTCTTCCGGGTTGCAGCATCCGCGCTGTCAGTCGGGACGATCACACGCCCGAGCGATACCCGGCGGAAGATGCCGTCGAGATTGTGATGGTAAGCGTCGAGCTGACGACCCTGGGCTTCGTAGAAATCATCGGTGTTTTCACCGGCGGTCACATTGCCGATCATCAGATTGAAGCCATTCCTGCCGGCCCATCCCACGGATCGGAGCGACCCGCCGCCATACCAGATCCGGTTGACCAACCCCTCGGCATGCGGTTGCAGGCGCGGCCGTTGCGGCCCGCCCGGCGTTGCGATGAATGTCTGGGGATCGGCGAGAAATTCACCGCGCAGGTTGTCGGCGAAGCGAATGACACGCTCGTGGGAAAGGTCGTATTCCTTCCAGTCGCCATCAAATACCCGCGGGCCGAGCAGCTCCGCATGGGCTGGTGTACCGGCACTCAGGCCGACGTTGAGCCGTCCCCGCGCCAGGACGTCAACGGTCGAAAGGTCCTCGGCAAGCCGGTAGGGACTCTCAAAACCGATCTGGATGACCGCTGTCCCCAGCTGGATGCGGCTGGTGCGCTGGGTTGCCGCGGCAAGAAACACGCCCGCGGAGGATATGCCATGCTCAAGGTGGCGCTGCCGCACCCAGCCGCTGTCAAATCCCAGCTTCTCGCCGAATTCCAGCAGTTGGAGCGTGTTCTCCAATCCTTCATATGGATTGTCATCCCGGTAATTACCCGGTGTGAGGAAGCCGACGTGATTGACGGCGAGGGATGTGTTCGTCATGGGAGAAGCCCTTGTTGCTTGTTCGTGAACCAATCGTGGCGTCAGATTTTCGGCAGGCCGGGAGGATTGGTCCGCGATTTGTCGAGGGCTTCGGGGCCGAGTTTCCAGCGTTCCAGCAACTGGGCATATTTACCGTCGGCGATCAGTTCATTGATTGCTGCGGTCAAGCTATCGGCAATGCCGCTCCCCTTGCGGGTGGTGATTGCAACGTCGGCGATGAGCGGCCATCCGGCATTCACCGTTCCCACCAGTTTGATCTTGTGATCGATCGCCGCGCGATAGGCCTGAGGCGCATTGGGATTGAATTCCGCATCGGCCCGGCCCGACTGGATGGCAAGCGCGCTGACCGCGTCATCGTCATAATACTGGAGCTCAACAGGCTTCAGCCCCTTTGCTGCATTCTGCTTGTCCCATTCGAGCAGGATTTTTTCCTGGATGGTGCCCGATCCCGTGATGATCCTGAGCCCGGCAATATCCTTTGGCTCCTTGATCGATGCGATCGGACTATCGGCTTTGACGTAGAAACCATGCAGGCCGAGGCGGTAGGTGGAGAAATCGAATTTCTCCTTGCGCTGCTCCGTGACGCCGACATTGGAAATGACGGCGTCGAACTTTCCCGATTCCAGGCCGAGTGGCCAATCCGCCCAGGCAACCGGCACCAGTTCCAGCTTCCTGCCCAGGATATCGGCAATCAGCTGGGCGAAGTCCGGATCATAGCCGACCACAGTCTTGGCATCCGTTGCGTAGGTGCTGAGCGGCGGGTGCGCGACGCTGATGCCGACGGTGAGTGTATCGTCCCTGACGAATTTGAACGTCGCGGGAATCGAGGCAATGACCTTTTCGCTCTTTTCCGCGCGGATACGGCCACTCTGGTCGGGGCTGAGGTCAAAGCCTTCGGCGTGAACCATGGCGAGACCGGAAACGGTGGCGATAAGCACTGCCAGAGCGAAGGAGATGTGGGATGGGCGAAATATCATGCTGCTTTCCTTGGATATGGGCATGCCGGAACCGGCGCTGGGGCTAGAGAACCTTGGCCAGAAACTCGCTGGTGCGGGCATTCCTTGGCCGGTTCAGGATCTGTTCGGGCGCTCCCGTCTCAATGACCTTGCCGCCATCCATGAAGATCACCGTGTCGGCCACTTCCCGGGCAAACCCGATCTCGTGGGTAACGATGATGAGAGTCGTGCCGGAGCGGGCCAGTTCCTTGATGACATCCAGCACCTCGCCGACCAATTCGGGGTCGAGTGCGGATGTCGGCTCATCGAACAGCAGCACTTTCGGCCGCAGGGCCAGCGCCCGTGCAATCGCCACGCGCTGTTGCTGCCCGCCGGAGAGCTGCCGCGGATAGGCGTCGATCTTGTCGCTGAGGCCAACGCGGGCAAGCAGTTCCCGTGCGAGGCCGACGGCTTCCGGGCGGGTCAGCTGGCCGAGTGATACCGGTGCCTCGATGATATTCTCGAGAACGGTGAGGTGTGGGAACAGGTTGAAGCTCTGGAACACCATGCCGATATCGGCGCGGCGTTTGAGAATGTCCTTCTCCTTCAGTTCATAGAGTGTCCGGCCGCTTTTGCGATAACCGACCAGCTCGTTGTCCACGGTGATGAAACCGTCGTCGACGCGCTCCAGATGATTGATGGTGCGCAGCAGGGTGGACTTGCCGGAGCCAGAAGGGCCGAGGATCGCGGTGACGCTGCCTGCCTTGATGTCGAGCCGGATATCGTCGAGCACCTTAAGCTGGCCAAAGCTTTTGGAAACACCCTGGATTTTCACCGATCCCGGCGCCCGCCAAGTGGCGAGAGGTATGCTGCGGTCGCTGGTTCTAGCCGCGGCCGTAATTTGCAGGGCGGACACGGTTGCGCTCCGCGGACGGGCAAGAATCGGGGCACCGAAGAGCCGGCGAAACAGTTTGCGGAAAATCGGGGCGGGAGGATTACGCAGCGCGCCCTTGGAGAAGTGCCGTTCGATATAGTGCTGGGCGACCGACAGCACGGTCATGATGATCAGGTACCAGACCGTTGCCACCATCAGCAGCGGAACCACTTCGAGGTTGCGGCGATAGATCACCTGAACCGTGTAGAAGAGCTCCGGCAGGGCCAGCACGTAGACCATGGATGTGCCCTTGGCCAAGCCGATGATCTCGTTGAATCCGGTGGGAAGAATGGTGCGCATGGCTTGCGGCAGGACGATGCGGAAAGCCTGCCGGCGCCGGGGCAGGCCGAGCGCGGCCGCGGCTTCAAGCTGGCCTTGGTCGACGGACAGGATACCCCCGCGGATGATTTCAGAGGAGAAGGCTGCCTGATTGAGGCTGAGACCGATGAGCGCCGCTGCAAAAGGGCTGAGGATCGAGATGGTTGGATATTCGGCAAAGAGAATATCCGTGTAGGGCACGCCAATGCGCACCGTCGCATAGAGATAGCCGAGATTGTTGAGGATCAGGAGCAGCACGATCAGCGGGATCGAGCGCAGAAGCCAGATATAGGCCCAGGACAGACCTGACAGAAGGGGCGATTTCGACACGCGGGCGAGCGCAAGCGCTGTTCCCAGCGCGAAGCCGAGAATGGTTGCGAGTACGGTCAGCAGGAGCGTGCGCGCCAGGCCAGCCAAAACGGGAGCCGAGAAGAACCATTCGGCAAAAACGTTCCATCCCCATTTCGGATTGGTCAGAATGGATTGAAGCGTGACAGCAATGATCAGCGCGGCAAACAATGTTCCGAAGAAACGTGCCGGGTATTTCGCTTTCACAATCCTGTAGTGGGTGTAATCCTCGGTTGTGGCGGCGGGCGGCTGGACGGAATGTGTAGCCGAATAGTCTGCTGTAATCGCCATGCTTGCAAATTCCCCTGTGCAACACTTTTCAGTCGAGCGAGTCCGTATTGGAAAATCTTCTGCGGGCTCGTATTTTACTCGACTGATTTAGTAGTGTTTAAGCGAAACAGTCAAAGACGACGGACTGCGAAATCAAAGGGGTTAGAGAAGCATTGTTGCAAAGAACCGGGTTTATTGAGCATGAAATCCCAAGGTCCGGGCAATCCCGATACCGGTGAAGTCACCCGGCCTGACGCAGAAGATCACGGTCTGGCGAAGCAGAAGCGGGAACCTTGGACAACTGTGCTGTCAATGCACTGATATCCTTCTCGAAGGGCAGGTGCCGATAGACTTCCGGATCGGCATTGACATCGAAAAGAGCGGTATATCCCGAACGCAGATACAGTTCTTTTGCTTCAGGCTGGCGGAAGCCGGTGGTCAGGTAAATCCGCGTATAGCCCTGGCGCGCAGCCTGCTCTTCAAGTTCGGTCACAACCCTGCGCGCAAGGCCCTGCTGGCGCAAATCCGCATGGGTCCAGATGCGTTTGAGTTCGGCTGTCTGCTCGTCATAGCGTTTGAACGCGCCGCCGCCGATGGTTTGCCCGTCGCGGATCAGGAGCAGAAAGGCACCGTCCGGCGCGGCGAAAAGCTCGGCCGGGTAGCGACTCAATTCGTTGCGCGCCGGTTCACCATAAAAGTTGCCATAGCGCGTTTCGTATTCGATGATCAGAGCGTCGATCAAGGGTTGTGAGCGTTCATCGTTCGGTGTCGTGTAAACAAAAACATCAGTCATGATTGTCTCGCGTTCTTGTCAGATGGGCTTGTCGGAGGGATTCCTGGCGAGATAGGTTTCGGTCAGCTTCACCCAGTAACGGGCGGCTGACGGCAGGATCTCGTCATTGAAATTGTAGAGCGGACTGTGCAGCGGAGCGCTGTCGCCATTGCCGAGGAAAAGATAGCTTCCCGGTGTTTCCTGCAGCATGAAGGCAAAATCCTCGCTGGCGGAAATCGGCCGGAAATCCTTCTCGATCCGCGCGTCGCCGAAATGTTCAAGCGCCACGTTTCTGGCGAACGCCGTTTCATCGGCATGGTTGACCAGCACGGGATAGCCGCTGGGATATGCCACCTCGGCGACAGCGCCATAACTTTCGGCTTGCGCTTTTGCCAGCGTGGTGAGGCGGGACTTGATGGCTTCCCGCACCTCCTTGCGGAAAGTGCGCACCGTCAGCTCCAGCTCGACACTATCGGGAATGACATTGGGAGCGATGCCTGCGTGGATGGTGCCGACCGTGATCACCGCGGCGTCGAGCGGATCGATATTGCGGGCGACAATGCTTTGCAACGCCATGATGAAGGAGGCGCTGGCGACGACGGGATCAATGGTTTCCTGGGGACGGGCGCCGTGGCCGCCCTTGCCGATGATACGGACGGTGACCTTGTCGACCGAGGCCATCGCCGGGCCGGTGATGAACCCGAACTGACCGGTGGGAACACCTGGCCAATTGTGCAGGCCGAAGACGGCATCGCAGGGAAAGCGCTCGAACAGGCCATCGCGAACCATGCTCCGGGCTCCGGCACCGCCTTCTTCGGCTGGCTGGAAGATGACGTTGAGGGTACCGGAGAAGTTACGCGTTTCGGCGAGATAGCGGGCGCTGGTCAGAAGAATGGTGGTGTGCCCGTCATGGCCGCAGGCATGCATTTTTCCGGGTATGGTGCTGGCATAGGGCAGGCCCGTCGCTTCGACGATCGGCAGGGCATCCATATCGGCGCGAATGCCGAGCCGTTTGGGGCCGTTGCCGTTCTGCAGGGTTCCGACGACACCGGTTTTGCCGATGCCCTCGGTGACCTGATAGCCCCAGTCGCGCAATCGGCCGGCAATGAGCGCGCTGGTGCGGTGCTCGTTGTAACCCAGCTCGGGATTCTGGTGCAGGTCGTGGCGAAGAGCGACCATCTCATCGAGATAGTTGCTGATTCTTTCCTCAACCGGATCCGCCGGCCGGCCCATCAGAGTGCCGTCTCTTTGATGCGTTCCTTCGTGGCCTGATGGGCTTTGGTGTAGCGGCTTTCGCGGAAGGGCAGGCCGATGTTTTCGCGCAATGTCGTGCCGGGAAGCACCCTGTTGTGATAGCCGCGCTCCTCGAGCAGCGGCAGCACGTCACACGTAAAGTCCTCGAGCCCTTCGGTCAGGATCTGGAAGCCGAGAATGAACCCGTCGGCCGCTTCGGTTTCGACCCAGCGGATGAGTTCGTCGGCGATCTTCCGCGGTGTGCCGGTGAAGGCATTGCGCGGCGTCGTGACTTCCAGCGCAACTTCGCGCAAGGTCTGGCCCTTTTCCTTGGCGTTGCGCTTGATGCGGTCCGTCGTGGAGCGAAAATTGTTCTTGCCGATATCGCCGAGTTCCGGGAACGGCGCATTAATGGGGTAGGCGCTGAAATCGTGATGATCGAAGAAGCGCCCGAGATAGGCAAGCGCTTCGTCAACGGTCACGAGATCGCGGATGATGCGATACTTTGCCTCCGCTTCTTCATCCGTTGCACCGACGATCGGCGCAATGCCGGGGAAAATCAGGACATCGCCCGGCTTGCGGCCGTGCGCAACCGCGCTTTGTTTAACCCGGTGATAGAAGGCTTGCGCCTCCTCGATCGGCACGTGGTTGGTGAACACGCCGTCCGCATGCTTGCCGGCGAGGTCGATACCGTCGTCGGACGATCCGGCTTGGAAAATGACCGGCTGCCCCTGTTCGGAACGGCTGATATTCAGCGGGCCCTCCGAATTAAAGAACCGGCCATGATGGTTCAGGCGATGCAGCTTGGTCTTGTCGAAGAACTGGCCCGTTTCGCGGTTGCGGACAAAGGCGTCGTCGTCCCATGAGTCCCACAGACCCTTGACCACTTCGAGATGTTCGTCCGCTATCTCATAGCGCAGGGCATGGTCGGGATGGTCGCGGCCGTAATTCTTGGCCGAGCCTTCAAGCGGCGATGTCACGGCGTTCCAGCCGGCGCGGCCGTTGCTGATCTTGTCGATCGAGCCGAACTGCCGGGCAACGGTGAAGGGGTCGCTGTAGGAGGTCGAGACCGTGCCGACGAGACCGAGTTTCGAGGTTGTCGCGGCCAGCGCGGACAGAATGGCAATCGGTTCGAAACGGTTGAGAAAATGCGGGATGGATTTTTCGTTGATGTAGAGCCCGTCAGCGACGAAGGCAAAGGCAATGCCTGCCTCCTCGGCTTTGCGGGCATTGCGTACAAAGAAATCGAAATTGACGCTGGCATCAACAGGTGAACTCGGGTGTTTCCAGGAATTCATGTGGCCGCCAGCACCCTGCAGCATCACACCGAACGGAATGGGTCGCTTGGACATTATTCAATCTCCTTGATCATGCGGCAGCGGCGAATTGCGCCTGAGCCAGAAGTTCGATGGACCGGAGGCGCTTCGCAGCGTCATTGATGGGGGTGTCGATGATGAATTCGCCGATGCCGAATCGGTCATGCAGCCGGTCGAGCTGGTCTGAAACCGTGTCGGCCGCGCCGCGCAGGACATTGGGCGTCTTCTTCTCGATCCGGTAATTGGCAGCACCTGCCTGGCGCGCATATTCTTCGGCCTGTTCCACGCTGCCGACGGTGACGCTCTGGCCATTGTTCACATGCACCTTGAAATGCTGGATATTGCCGGCCAGCCGGTCAGCCTCCGCATCCGTCTCGGCCGCTACGATCCCCACGGCAAGGAGAGGCGCACGGCCGGGTGCGGCCTTCCGGTATGCCTCCAGTGTCTGCTGCAGGATCGTTTCGTCGCCGTTGAGGTGGCTGGCGAAGACAAAATCCCAACCCTGGGAGGCGGCAAGCAGCGCGCTGTCGACACTGGCGCCAAGCAGGAAGCGGTTGGCAGCGACGGCAGGACGCGGTGTTGCCTGAACGCCGGCAAGCGGGT
This sequence comes from Phyllobacterium sp. T2-21, assembly GCF_055378485.1. NCBI lineage: Bacteria > Pseudomonadati > Pseudomonadota > Alphaproteobacteria > Hyphomicrobiales > Phyllobacteriaceae > Phyllobacterium > Phyllobacterium sp. T2-21. The sequence goes on from NZ_AP027913.1 coordinate 25,906, forward strand.
CATCTGTAGGCAGCCCTTTGTCGAGAAAGGCGCTGAGCTGGGCGAGCTGGGCGGAAAAATCCTGCTTCTGCGTCCGCGGGACAACGCCCTGCAGGGCGCGCGTCGAAAACGGCAACCCGCCGGGAGCCTTGCCCACGCCGAGATCAACGCGGCCGGGCCCCAGTGCAGCCAGGACATTGAAATTTTCGGCCACCTTGTAGGGGCTGTAGTGCTGCAGCATGACCCCGCCGGAGCCGACGCGAATACGCGCCGTGTTGGCCAGCAGGAAGGCGATCAGCACTTCCGGCGACGAGCTTGCCAACGTCGGCGCATCGTGGTGTTCGGCCACCCAGAACCGGTGGAAGCCCCACTGTTCCGCCTGGCGGGCCAGCGCGACCGTCCGCTTCAGCGCCGTGCTGGCCGTTTCGCCATCGTGGATCGGACTTTTATCGAGCAAACTCAGTGCGTAGCCCATGTTAGGGTATGGCCTCCATGTGATTGAAGCCGCGCATCGCCACAGGCAGCGCGGACTCCGTTTTCAGAGGCGATCAGATTTTATCGGATTTGGAGACCCGTCAAAGAACGCTTTGCTAAAAATCAGCGGGCAAACTGTATTAATATTCCTCGCGCTGACGGCGTGGATTAACCTGGTGGCTTGGATACAGGGCACGAGGTTTATCGTTGATCTCCTGTTCAGCAATGGTCATTTTCCAACAATCTGGAGCCTTAAATTGACCGTATCCGATGGACAATTTGCGCGGCAGTGAGTCTGATGGGATGATCCTTGGTGTAATTCTCCAGATGGATATCGCGAGATCGCGGATATCTGTTGGTTGGATAATATCGCTCGGCGCATAAATGAAATCACGGAGGGACGCGGCATTGAGGCCGGCCCTGAAGGTTTGAAATGGATCGGAACGGGAATATGCGCAGAAATTCAGTGGGATTGTGGGTATTCCTTCTCAGCGCAGTCGCGGCAAGCGGCTATCTCTATAGTTGGCTGGTCTATAGGCAGGGATATTTTTTAGGGGCCGTGTTTGCCCTTTCCATCTGTGTGCCGATCCTGGCGTTCGAACGCGGCCTCATCTTTCCGAAATTGCGTGCCTGGATCAACACATTGCCGACTGCGGGGTTTCTCGTCGCCGCATTGATAGCCGATTATGTGCTGATCAGCATCGGCAATGCCGTTTGTGGGATAACGCTGTGGAGCTTCGGCTGGATTGACGGTCCTTTCTGGCGCGCGGCAACGCTGTCACCGCAGGTGCTGCTCTACACGCTTGCCGTCCTGACCGTCATGATTTTCATCCTGCGGGTGCGCGATCTTCTCGGCCGCGACATTTTTGCCAGCCTTCTGATGAGCCGGTACCGCCAGCCTGTGGCCGAAGAGCGGGTGTTTCTTTTCATCGATCTTGTCGGGTCGACCTCGTTTGCTGAAGAACATGGCGATCTGCGGGCCCAGCAGTTTCTCGGCGCGCTCTTTGCCGCCTTTGCCGAACCTGTCCGGCGTCACGGCGGAGCCATTGACGATTATGTCGGGGATGCGGCCATCATCACATGGCCCATTGAGCGCGGCATCAAGGATGCGAGTTGCGCCCGCTGTGTCTTCGATATTCTGGACAACATCGAAAAGAATGCAAATCAATGGCTTGAGCGATTCGGAAGGGTGCCGCGCCTGCGTGCGGCCTTGCATGGCGGCCCGATCATCACGGCGGAGATCGGGGTGGATCACCACAAGATCACCTATTTCGGCGATACGGTGAACACCACGGCGCGGCTGGAAAGCCTCTGCCGCACATTGGCCACGCCGGTTTTGATCTCCAGCGAATTGGCACAGAGGATGAGTTTCTCCAATGAAATCAAGGCAAATTACCTTGGAATGCATGGCGTCAAGGGCAGGGGGCAGGCGCTCGGGGTGATGGCCCTGACCCGCTGACATCGGACGCTTCCTGTCGAAGTATCCTCATTCAGACAATTTCTGTCCACAAAGCGGCAAATCGGCCATTTGCACGATGACAGGCAGAGGCCGTTGCGCTATGGTCCAGCCTGTCGAGGGCTTCGGCCCTGTCAGTTTGCGGGAGAGTGTCGTGCACTGAAATGTGCAGGCCACCGAAGGGGAAATCGCCCGAAATCTCTCAGGTACCAGGAACCGCAAACCGGGAAGGCAACTCTGGAAAGTCGGGGGAAACTCCGCGCCGAAGGTGTAAGTTCAGTCAGGGGTCCTGATTGAGCGAGTCTCTCAGGCTTCCGACAGAGGGGCAAAGAAATGTTCCGTCGTGTGGCGGAGGTCTTTGCACGTCTCTGGAGTAAAAATGGGCACGGAAGATAATCTGAAACAATTGCCGCTTGACGATCTGCACAAGGCCGCCAATGCGCGCTTTGGCGGTTTTGCCGGTTGGTCGATGCCGATCACCTATCCGCTCGGTGTGATGAAGGAACATCTTCACACGCGCGAGAAGGCCGGGCTTTTCGACATTTCGCATATGCAGCTCTTTGATGTCGCCGGGCCGCAGGCCGCGGCACTGCTGTCACGCGCGTGTCCGCTGGATGCGTCTGTGCTTCAGGCGGGCCAGTCGAAATACACCTTCTTTCTCGATGACAAGGCAGGCATTCTCGATGACCTGATCGTCACCCGCCTCGGGGACGAGCATTTCATGGTCGTTGCCAATGCCGGAAATGCCGCGGCTGACGAAGCGCATCTGCGCGGTGTCGCCAAGGATTTCGACTGCAAGATCGATGCTCTGGATCGTGTGTTCCTGGCCATCCAGGGGCCGCAGGCCGTGAATGTGTTGCGGGATGCCGGTATTGCCGGAACTCACCTTGCTTTCATGAACGGATTTGAGCCGAAGCTGGGCTGGTTCATGAGCCGCTCCGGCTATACCGGCGAGGACGGTTTTGAGATCGGCCTGCCGGAAGCCGATGCCCGTGTGCTTGTCGAAAAGCTTTTCGCCGACGAGCGTGTCTCCTGGATCGGGCTTGCTGCCCGCGACAGTCTGCGCCTGGAAGCGGGTCTGTGCCTGCACGGCCATGACATAACGCCGGATTATGATCCGGTCGATGCCGGACTGCTCTGGGCCATTGCCAAGCCGGTGCGCGAGACAGCGGGCTTTATCGGCGCTGCGGCGCTTCTCGCCAAGATCGCAACAGGATCGGCCAAGAAACGCGTCGGCCTGAAGCCCGATGGCCGGCAGCCGGTGCGCACCGATGCCGAACTCTTTGATGCCGATGGCAACAAGGTTGGATTGGTCACGTCGGGCGGTTTCGGACCATCGGCAGGTTTCCCTGTTGCCATGGGGTACGTCAGCAAGGATCTGTCCGCGCTGGGCTCCAAGGTTTTCGCCGAGGTGCGGGGCAACCGCGTCCCGGTCGATATTCATTCACTTCCCTTCACTCCACATCGCTACCACAAAGGATAATTGAGATGGCAGCCACTTACTTTACCGAAGATCACGAATGGGTCCGCGTCGAGAATGACATTGCGACGGTTGGCATTACCGATCACGCGCAGGATCAGCTCGGCGATCTGGTTTTTGTCCAGTTGCCGGATGTCGGTCAGTCCTTGTCCAAAGGCGATGCCACGGTTGTCGTTGAATCCGTCAAGGCGGCATCAGACGTCTATGCGCCGCTGGACGGTGAAGTGACGGAAGTGAACGAAGCAACCGCAAGCGATCCGTCGCTGGTCAACTCGGCCGCTGCAAGCGACGGCTGGCTATGGAAGATGAAGCTGTCCAATCCGGATCAGCTGACCGGCCTTCTCGACGAGGCAGGCTACAAAGCAATCATTGGCTGAAGGCATGATGATGAAAGACACCATATTCCCGTTCGCTGACCGCCATATCGGTCCGAGCATACAAGGCTCCCGCGCCATGCTGGCGGCTCTTGGCATTCCGTCGCTGGAAACTTTGATTGCGCAGGCTGTGCCAAAATCCATCCGGCTTGAACGGCCGCTCGACATTCCTGCGGCCGTCAATGAGTCGGAAGCTTTGGCCGAGCTTGCCGCCAAGATGAGCCAGAACAAGACCCACAAGAGCTTTATCGGTCAGGGTTATCACGGCACCCACGTGCCCGCGGTTATCCTGCGTAATCTGTTTGAAAACCCGGCCTGGTATACCGCCTATACGCCGTATCAGTCGGAAATCAGCCAGGGTCGCCTTGAACTGCTGTTCCACTTCCAGACGCTGGTGACGGAACTGACCGGTTTGCCGGTTGCATCCGCGTCGCTCCTGGACGAGGCGACGGCCGTTGCAGAAGCCGTCGGCATCGCCTATCGCCATCATCGTGAGAAGCGCACCCGCATCGCGATCACCGGTGCCCTGCATCCGCAGACAGTCGATGTGGTCAAGACTCGCGCCGAGCCGCTGGGCATGACCGTGGATGAAGGCGAGATCGATGCCAGCGTTGCAGCGATCATCGTTCCATGGCCGGACACATTCGGTGTCTATGGTGACCATGCTTCGGTCATTCAGGCGGCCAAGGCCGCTGGTGCGCTGGTAATCGCCGTGGCCGATCCGCTGGCCCTGACAATCACCGCCCCGCCTGCCAAGGCCGGTGTCGATATTGCTGCCGGTTCCATGCAGCGCTTTGGTGTGCCGATCGGTTATGGCGGCCCGCACGCCGCCTATCTCGCCGTCAGCGAAACGCTGACCCGGCTTATACCCGGTCGTCTGGTTGGCCAGTCCGTCGACAGCAAGGGGCGTGCCGGCTATCGCCTTGCCCTGCAGACGCGCGAGCAGCATATCCGCCGCGACAAGGCGACATCAAACATCTGTACCGCGCAGGCACTGCTAGCCAATATGGCGGTGTCCTACGCCATCTGGCATGGTCCGCAGGGGCTTCAGGCCATCGCCCGCCGCGTGCATGCCCAGGCGGCCCGTTTGGCCGCTGCGCTGACAGGGGCGGGCCTTTCCATCGCCGGATCGCATTTCTTCGATACGGTTACGGCCACTGTTCCCGGCAAAGCAGCCTTCATTGCTGCGGAGGCTGAAAAGGGCGGACGTCTGCTGCGCATTGTCGATCAGGACCGGCTCGGCATCACGGTGGATGAAACGACATCGGAAGATGACCTGAAAGCACTCTCAGCACTTTTCGGTGCCGATCTGCCTGCGGAAGCAAAGGCAACATTGCCCGGCGAAAGGCAGGCCGAGGGTTTCATGACCCAGGCCGTTTTCCACCAGCAGCGCTCGGAAACCGAGATGATGCGTTTCCTGCGCCGTCTGGCGGACAAGGACCTGGCGCTCGACCGCGCCATGATCCCGCTCGGCTCGTGCACAATGAAGCTCAACGCAGCCGCCGAAATGCTGCCGGTCAGCTGGAACAGCGTTGCCAATGTGCATCCATTCGCTCCTGCCGGCCATGCGCTTGGTTACAAGGCGATGACGGACGATCTGGAAGCCTGGTTGTCCGAGATCACCGGCTTTGATGCGGTTTCACTGCAGCCCAATGCCGGCAGCCAGGGTGAATATGCCGGTCTCCTGGCCATTCGCCGCTATCATCTGGATCGGGGCGATGCGCATCGTGATATCTGCCTCATCCCGGAATCGGCGCATGGCACCAATCCGGCCAGTGCCCATATGGCGGGCATGCGGGTGGTGGTCGTGGCATGCGAAGAGGCTGGCGATATCGATCTTGAGGACCTCAAGGCAAAAGCCGACCAGCACGGTGCCAATCTCGCAGCGCTGATGATCACCTATCCATCGACCCATGGTGTGTTCGAAGAAGGCGTCAAGGATATCTGCACGGTCATTCATCAGCATGGCGGCCAGGTCTATTTCGATGGCGCCAACCTCAATGCGCTGGTCGGGCTTGCCCGTCCCGGCGATATCGGTGCCGATGTCTGCCACATGAACCTGCACAAGACCTTCTGCATTCCCCATGGCGGCGGCGGGCCGGGTGTTGGTCCGATCGGCGTGAAGAAGCATCTTGCTCCCTTCCTGCCCGGTCATGTGGCCAAGGGATCGCAGCACGCGGTTTCAGCGGCTCCCTTCGGCAGCGCATCCATTCTTCCCATCACGTGGATGTATATCCGCATGATGGGCGGGGCGGGCCTCAAGCGTGCAACCGAGATGGCTATTCTCAACGCCAACTACATCGCGGAGCGGCTGAAGGGCCACTATCCCGTGCTGTTCACAGGACAGAACGGCCGCGTGGCGCATGAGTGCATTCTCGATACCCGCGTGCTGAAGGACAGCGCCGGGATCAGCGTCGAAGATATCGCCAAGCGCCTCATCGATTACGGCTTCCACGCCCCGACCATGTCCTGGCCGATTGCCGGTACGCTGATGGTCGAGCCGACGGAATCGGAATCCAAGCGCGAGATCGACCGCTTCTGTGATGCGATGATCCTCATTGCCGGGGAAGCGGAGAAGGTTGCCAGTGGCGTCTGGCCGCGTGACGACAACCCGCTCGTCAATGCACCGCACCCATCCGGTGATGTGCTGGCCGATGACTGGTCGCATCCTTACACCCGCAGGGAAGCCAGCCTGCCGGCAGGCGAGAGCGAAGAGAACCCGAAATACTGGCCGCCGGTGTCGCGCATCGACAACGTCGCCGGAGATCGCAATCTCGTCTGCGCCTGCCCGCCCATGCAGGCCTACAGCTAAAGTAGAGTGCCCCTTCCGGATCATCCGGGAGGGGCTTTTTTACCAGTTCGGCGTCAAGCTCAGAGCTTCGCCGACATCGCCATCGGGCATCGGCTCAAGTTCCGGTGCCAGCTGCCGCAACGCCAGGGGGAGCGCCTGCAGGTCATTCGCCTCGAAGGACAGGTGCGGCAGTCTTGCCCGGATCAATCCGGCAACGGTTTTTGCCTGCAGTTCATCGCGTATACGTTTGGCGGCATCGCGGTCGCTGCGGCGCGACAACCACAGTTTGTGCAAGGCAAAGGCACGCGGATCGGGGCAGGTATAGTCCAGCGGATAGCCTTTTTCATCGATGACAACGGTCGAGATTTTCGGACTGTTGACCAGCCATGTCAGGCCTTCGATTTCGATTGCCTGCAAATCCTCATCATCGGCGCTGAAGCGCGCTTTCTCCCGCGTCGACATGCGATCCTTTGGCGTTGGCTTGATCAGGTCGACGAGAAAGCCGTCGCGGTTGGCGGCGCGATACCCATTTCTCGCCAGCGGTGCAAACGAATGATCGATTTTTTGCAAAAGCCCGATCAAACCCTTGTGGGAAAAATCCTTGCTGATCAGCCGCAGGCTGAACCGGGAGTCGAACAGCAGGTCGACATCCTGCGTCGATAAAAGCCCGCCGGTAATCTGGACACCGGCCATGCGTTCATAGGCAAAGAGCGCATTTGTGCCGACGACATCGACCGCCGTGCCGATCAATCCGGATTTTCCGAGCGCGCGGATGATGCGTGCTGTCAGAAGCGGTACCCGGCCCAAAGCCATGGCACGGTTGACGGGGGCGAGTTCATCCAGCCGTCTTGCCAAGCGGGAAACGCGGGTCTTGGCGCTTTCTCGCCCCATATGAAACTGCCCGAAGATCACTTCCGTTTCGGGGGAGCGGGGCCCAAGGGATTTCCAGATGCCCTGTGTCTTCTTGTAGAGATAATCCTTGTCGTTCGTGCTTTTCTTCCACGACATTGATCCGGAAAAACGCTGTTCATACTCCTTCAGACTGCTCCGGTAGACATCATAGGCCTGTTCCGTATCAATGAGCTGGCGTATTTGATCTGAAGATAATTCTCTGAATTTACTCATTTTATCCCCAAATATTGCATTATTGGCAGTGGGAGGGATAATACACTGGTAAAACTAAATTAGAAAGTTGATATTCAAGGGATTATCCCTACTATATCATTAATCCATGAGAATGGGGATAATCCGTTGTCCTTCAATAACTAACGTGAGTTGAATGCGCGGGTGTCAATCGTAATTTCCTGCAGTGCTGTTTGCCCGTTGCAGCTATCCGGTGTTTGCCTGTTAAAGTAGAGGCAGTGCAATTGGCAAAGCAGTCAAAGAGGTTCCATGTTCGATCTGAAAGTTATCAACGCAACCTTGCCTGACGGCCGTACAGGTCTCGATATTGGTGTGCAATCCGGCCGCATTGTTGCGGTCGGCGTCAATCTCGGCGGGGAGGCGGGGGAGACGATCGATGCCGGCGGTCTTCTGGTTTCGCCTCCCTTTGTCGATAGTCACTTTCATATGGATGCAACGCTGTCGCTCGGCCAGCCGCGCCTCAACGAAAGCGGGTTGCTGCTCGACGGAATCCGGATATGGGGTGAATTGAAACCGCTTCTCACCCATGAAGCTGTGATCGAGCGCGCCCTGCGCTATTGCGATCTGGCGGTCACACAGGGGCTGCTGGCGATCCGGACCCATGTGGACATCTGCGACGAGCGCCTGCTGGGCGTTGAAGCGCTGCTCGACGTCAAAAGACAGGTGGCGCCCTATATCGACCTGCAACTGGTGGCTTTCCCGCAGGATGGCTATTACCGCTATCCGGGTGCGGTCGACCTGCTCAAGCGTGCGCTTGATCTTGGCGTCGATGTGGTTGGCGGCATTCCGCATTTCGAGCGCACCATGGCCGATGGCGCAGCGAGCGTCAAAGCGCTCTGCGAGATTGCGGCGGATCGCGGCCTGATGGTCGATCTGCACTGTGACGAGACCGATGATCCGTTGTCACGGCATATCGAAACACTGGCCTATGAAACCCGGCGCCTCGGTCTTGGCGGCCGTTCGACGGGGTCGCATCTGACCTCGATGCACTCGATGGACAATTACTACGTCAGCAAGCTTTTACCGCTGATTGCCGAGGCCGGCGTGGCGGCGATTGCCAATCCGCTGATCAATATCGGCATCCAGGGGCGTCACGACACCTATCCGAAGCGTCGGGGCATGACCCGCGTGCCGGAGCTTCTGGCCCATGGCGTTACCGTTGCCTTCGGCCATGATTGCGTGATGGACCCCTGGTATTCACTCGGCCAGGCTGACATGCTTGATGTTGCCAGCATGGGTCTACACGTGGCGCAGATGACGAGCCGCAGCGCCATGCGCCAATGTTTTGCCGCGGTTACCACCGAGCCTGCCAAGATTCTCAATCTGGAAAATTACGGCCTCGACGTCGGCTGCAAGGCGGACATGGTGCTGCTGCAGGCTGCCGATACAATCGAAGCAATCCGCCTCAAGGCAACGCGGCTTGCCGTCATCAAGGCAGGCAAGGTCATCGCGCGCACGCCGGAACGGATCAGCACACTCGCTTTGGACCGGCGTCCCGCTATGGTTGATCCGGCAAGCTACGCGCCCTTCATTCACCAAGGATGATTTGAGTTCCATAAGATAGATTATGCGATCTTTATATGTAGCCGGGGTGAGTTCTATCTTGAAGTGCACAGTCCGTTCAGGCTTGCTTCCAAGATGCGCGCTCTATTTCGGACGATTATTTTGTACCAGGTACAATGAATCACGAGATTGTATATGGATATCACATAATCGCGGGTTTATATCGGTGGTCGTTTCCCCACGGCCAGCCGCCGTTTGCAAATCCGCGACATTTTCTTTCCGATGTGTACGCGCTACCGAGAGCGAACCCGACCATGTCGGACCAAATCAGTCAGGCCTCCCAGGCCCGGCCACGAACGATCCAAACGCCTGACAGCAAAACAACAGGTCCGAACTTCCGCACCATAGCGCTTATCATTGCCAGCGCCATGTTCATGGAACAGCTCGACGCGACGGTGCTGGCAACGGCGTTGCCGACCATGGCACGCGATTTTGGCGTTCAGCCACCTGCCATGAGCCTGGCGCTCACCTCCTATCTCCTCAGTCTCGCCATCTTCATCCCCGCGAGCGGCAAGATTGCCGACCGGTTCGGATCCCGCACCGTTTTCAGCGCGGCGATCGCGGTTTTCGTCTTTGGTTCGATCCTCTGCGCGCAGGCCCCGGATCTGCGCTTTCTCGTTCTCGCGCGCATCATTCAGGGCCTTGGCGGTGCGATGATGATGCCGGTCGGCCGGCTCGTGCTGATGCGCAGCGTCGCGCGCAAGGATCTTGTTTCGGCCATGTCCTGGCTGCTGGTTCCCGCGCTTGTCGGCCCCATTCTCGGGCCGCCCGTAGGCGGGCTGATTGTCACCTATTTCGACTGGCGCTGGATTTTCTATATCAATGTGCCGATCGGCTGCATTGGTTTCATTCTCGTCAGGCGCTTCATCGAAGAGGTGAAGGGGGTGTCCGACGGTCCCTTCGATTTTCTCGGCCTTTTCCTTTCCGGCATTTCACTCGGCTCTCTCCTCTTCGGTTTCGAAATGGCAAGCCGCCCGGGTGAAGGTGAACTGGCAGCCGTTCTTGTCGCTGTGGGGATGGCTTTCGGTGCGGGTTATCTCGCACATGCCAAGCGGCATCCCTCGCCCATTCTCGATTTCTCGCTCATGCGCGTCAGCAGCTTCAGCACGTCTGTCATCGCCGGCTCGCTGACCCGCATCACCCAGGGGGCACAGCCGTTCCTGCTGCCCCTGATGCTGCAGCTCGGCTTCGGGTTTTCTGCGGCGCGCGCGGGCGGCATCGTTGTCGCCACCGCTCTCGGCTCCATGATGATGAAGGCCGTTGCACCGAAAATCCTGCGGCGCTTCGGTTTCCGCGCAAGCCTTATCGTTAATGGCCTCATTGCGACGTTTGGCTACGCCCTTTGTGCAGCCTTCCGGCCGGACTGGCCCCTGCCCCTCATCTTCGCAGTTCTGCTTTGCTGCGGGTTCTTCATGTCGTTCCAGTTCACGGCCTACAACACGGTGGCCTACGACGAGATCGGACGGGAGCGCATGAGTTCTGCGACCAGTTTCTATACGACATTCCAGCAGCTCATGTTGTCGCTCGGTATCTGTGTCGGCGCATTGGCCCTTTCGGGTTCAATGCTGGTTCGAAGCCATGCGACACCGGAACTTGGCGACTTCTCGGCGGCGTTTCTTGTTGTAACGGCAATCTCCCTCACCGCGACGATCTGGAATCTCCGCTTTTCACAATCGGCAGGCGCCGACATCAGCGGTCACACGAAAATGGTCAAGGCTCCCGGCGAATAGGATTGCGTAGCGGCTGGCTTTGCCCGCCCTCACCGCATCTTGATTGGTACGGTCAACAAGCCTTGCAAAATAACGACACCAGATATGTCAGTATTGTTGACATATCTGGTGTTTTACGGTGCTATGCACCTGCGAACAAACGGGAGGAAACAATGGGCGAGTGGGATGCTCTGTACGCAACACGCACGAAAAACATGCGTGCATCCGAAATACGCGAACTGCTGAAACTGCTTGATCAGCCAGACATCATTTCCTTTGCCGGCGGTATTCCGGACCCCGCCCTTTTTCCCAAGGAAGCGATACGGGAAGCCTATGAGGCTGTTCTCAGCCAGAATGCTGACGTCGCGCTGCAATATTCGGTGAGCGAGGGATATCGCCCGCTGCGCGAATGGCTGGTGCAGCACATGGCGTCGCTCGGCGTGCCCTGCACGATCGACAACATCATCATCACCACGGGCTCGCAACAGGCACTGGACTACCTCGGCAAGCTGTTCATATCACCCGGCGATACGGTGCTCACGACCTGGCCCACCTATCTTGGTGCCCTCCAGGCCTTCAACGCCTATGAGCCGCGCTATGACCGCCTCAACCCCGAACAGGGAAACATGACGCCGGTCGCCTATCGCGACAATGCAAAGGCTGCAGGCGGTGATGTAAAGCTTGCCTATCTGACGGCGGATTTCTGCAATCCGACGGGCGAAACGGTCAGCCGGGATGGCCGCATCCGCCTGATTGAGCTGGCGCACGAACTCGACATACCGCTGATCGAAGATGCGGCCTATCAGGCCTTGCGGTTCGATGGAGAGCCCGTGCCGTCGATGCTTGCCCTCGATTGCGAACGTGAAGGAAATATCGACCGCACGCGTGTCGTCTACTCCGGCAGTTTCTCCAAGACCCTTACACCCGGCTTGCGTGTCGGCTGGATTTGCGCTGCACAGCCTGTGATTGCCAAGCTGGTCCTGATCAAACAGGCTGCCGATCTGCACAGCCCGACCATCAATCAGATGACAATCCATCATGTGGCGTCCCGGGATTTCGACAAGCAGGTCGAGAAGGTGCGCAACAGCTACCGCCAGCGCCGCGACTACATGCTCGATGCCCTTGCCCGTTTCATGCCGCCAGGCGTGACGTGGACAAAACCGGAGGGCGGTATGTTTGTCTGGGTCACCTTGCCGGAAGGCATGGACGGCGCAGCTCTCCTCGCGCAAGCGCTGCAAAAGGTGCGCGTGGCGTTTGTTCCCGGCTTTGCATTCCATGCGGACGGGACCGGCAAGAATACCATTCGGCTCAACTTCTCCTTGCCCAACAAGGAATCAATCGAAACCGGGATTTCCCGTCTCGGCAAGCTGATTGCAGAAGAAGCCGCCTGACGGCTCATACTGATACATGACAAACAAAGCAGCCTGATCTCAAACAGGCTGCTTTTTTGTTATCCGGGGCATGCCTGCACACGTGTCCTGCGTCGATCCAGGCTGTCGCTGCCCCTGTCAGGAGGCGGCAACAGGGAGAGTGTTTGCAGCCATCAGTAGCAACTTATTAACCTTCATTTTCTATTCGATTAGGCAAGTTTACGAGCAACATCCAATCGCTTCGCTTGCAGGTATCATGCGTATTCCAAGAACAAATTTCTCAATGAAGTCAGACGATTACGTAGACGAATATGGCGATGCGCACGAATCGCCAGCGTCTGCACAACCGCCTGTGGCACAAAAGCCCCCCGTACCGGAGGCGGTGCAACCGCCAGCTCCGGCCCAGGCGGCTCGAAATAGTGGGCCAAACGGTTCGGGAAACATGCGCACTCCTGCTGCTTCGCCCTATGAGCCGGTCTCCACCCGACGTTCCATTGAGGCCCCTGCGTCAACCACGCCCAGCGGTGGGATGCGCGCGCCTGCACGTGCGCCGATCACACTTGAGCCGGATACGGATCCCACGGCTCCCATTTCGAAGCGGATGTTCTCCCTGTCGGCCAATGTGCGTTTCACCCGCACCCCCGATACCGTTCTGCAAAAGCACCGCAACGGGGCCGAAAGCGCAACGCCGGCACCTGCTCCCAAGGTGGAAAGGCCGATTGCCGCACCAAAGGCGGCCATCCCGGCGCCAACCCCGAAGATTCCTGCTGCTGCTCCGGCGGCTCCCAAGCCGGTCGCTGGCGAGACTGTTCTTCGCAAGGCCCCTGCCCCGGCGCAGTCCGGTTTACCGCGGCGCCCGGCATTCGTCACAAATTATGCACCGGCGGTCGTCACGCACGCACCAACCGCTCCCGTTGCGCGTGAGGCCCGGCCAAGCCTGCAAACAAGCGGTGCGCAGCCAATTCCACAAAAATCCGGAACGCTGGACTACCTCTCGGATTATGCATTCTGGGAATCGATGGAGTTCTCGGGCGGCTTTGTTGCTACCCCTGCAGCCTCTGCGTCGAAGGCTGTACGCAAGATCGCACCCGATGCCATTACCGCGCTGTTCCGTGTTGTCGAGCTCCGGCAGCCGCATACCGCCACCGCTCCTGAGACCACAGTGCCCGTAGCGCCGGCTCCCTTGCCTGCCGCACCGGTTATTCCAGATGCACCGGCGGCAGTTGCAGCTGCCACACGGCAGCGTCAGGCCGATCCGGTCGTGGAAAGCGCAGCGGTTATGAATCCTGCGATTGATGCGCAAGAGGAAGTGACCCTTATTCCCGCTGCGGCGGCACCATTACCGCCGGAAGAAGCGGCCGTTGAAGAAAAGCCGTCGCGGCTGCAGGTAACGGTGCGCCAGGAGAAGCCCGCTATCGTGCCGACCCGCCTTACACCGCTTGCCGTACAGTCCTATGGCGAGATGTATGAGCGTCCGCCGCTGTCGTTGCTGCAGGAACCGGCGGAACGCGCGGAAGTGATCATTACGCAGGAAGCGCTGGAACAGAATGCCGGACTTCTTGAAAGCGTGCTTGAGGACTTCGGCATCCGCGGCGAGATCATTCATGTGCGCCCCGGACCGGTGGTGACGTTGTATGAATTCGAGCCGGCACCCGGCATCAAGTCCTCTCGCGTTATCGGCCTTGCCGATGATATTGCCCGTTCCATGTCGGCCTTATCAGCCCGTGTCGCGGTGGTGCCCGGACGCAATGTCATCGGCATTGAACTGCCGAATGCGACGCGCGAGACCGTGTACTTCCGCGAAATGATCGCTTCGCCGGATTTCGAGAGCACCAAGCTCAAGCTGGCGCTCTGCCTTGGCAAGACCATTGGCGGTGAGCCGGTTATCGCTGAACTCGCCAAGATGCCGCATCTGCTGGTTGCCGGTACAACGGGTTCGGGCAAGTCGGTTGCGATCAACACAATGATCCTGTCACTGCTTTACCGGCTGACGCCGGAAGAGTGCCGCCTGATCATGGTCGACCCCAAAATGCTCGAACTGTCGATCTATGACGGTATTCCTCACCTGCTTACCCCTGTTGTGACCGACCCGAAAAAGGCGGTCATGGCGCTGAAGTGGGCTGTGCGGGAAATGGAAGACCGTTACCGGAAGATGTCAAAGCTGGGCGTGCGCAATATCGACGGCTTCAATGCGCGCGCTGCCCTCGCCAAGGAAAAGGGCGAGACGGTGATGTGCACCGTCCAGACCGGCTTCGACAAGGGGACGGGCGAGCCCATTCACGAGCAGGAAGTCATGGATCTGACGCCGATGCCCTATATCGTCGTCATTGTCGACGAGATGGCCGACCTGATGATGGTGGCGGGCAAGGACATCGAAGGCGCCATTCAGCGCCTCGCCCAGATGGCCCGTGCTGCGGGTATCCATCTGATCATGGCCACGCAGCGTCCGTCGGTCGATGTCATCACCGGCACGATCAAGGCGAACTTCCCGACCCGTATTTCGTTCCAGGTGACGTCGAAGATCGACAGCCGGACCATTCTTGGCGAACAGGGTGCAGAGCAGTTGCTCGGTCAAGGCGATATGCTGCACATGGCGGGCGGCGGGCGGATTTCCCGCGTACATGGCCCGTTTGTCTCCGACGAGGAAGTCGAGCGCGTGGTCGCGCATCTGAAGGCGCAGGGTCGCCCGGATTATCTCGATACGGTCACTGCCGACGAGAGCGAAGAGGAAGAACCGGAAGCGGAAACCGGCGGAGCGGTTTTCGATAAGGGAGCTGTTGCGGCGGAAGACGGAAATGAACTCTACGACCAGGCGGTCAAGGTGGTCATGCGCGACAAGAAGTGCTCCACGTCCTATATCCAGCGGCGTCTGCAGATCGGCTACAACAGAGCTGCATCGCTGGTGGAGCGCATGGAAAAGGAAGGGCTTGTCGGACCGTCCAATCATGTCGGCAAGCGGGAAATTCTCTCGCACAGCCGGGACAATGCCCCGTTCAGCGCTGCAGATAGCGTGGAATAGCCTGTCCGAATAAAACGCACCTTGCGTCTGCACGTTTGCTATGTCATGACGCGCGTCCTTGATTTGGGCGCGCTGAGCCCATTCGACGGGCTTTGTCCCGATTTCTGACATTCATGGCATAAAGGAGCGCGGCAATGGCTCAGGCGCTGGGTTTCGACTTTGGCACAACCAATACGGTTTTGGCATTGGCGGATGGGACAAAGACACGTTCGCTGTCCTTCACCAATGCGACCGGCACAGCCGATAGCATGCGCACGGCACTATCCTTCATGAAGGACCCTCTTGCCGGTGCGGCGGCATTGAAGGTTGAGGCCGGGCACGCGGCGATCCGGCAGTTCATCGATAACCCCGGCGAATGCCGCTTTCTGCAGTCGATCAAGACATTTGCCGCGAGTGCCCTCTTCCAGGGCACGCTTGTCTTTGCAAAGCGCCATTCGTTTGAAGACCTGATGGAAATTTTTGTGCGCCGGTTGCGGAGCTATGCCGGTAACGATTGGCCCACGGACGTCAAACGCATCGTGACTGGCCGGCCAGTACATTTCGCCGGAGCCAATCCGGATCCTGCCCTGGCAACGGCGCGTTACAACGAGGCGCTCACCCGGTTCGGTTTTCCTGAAATCCACTATGTCTACGAGCCGGTGGCGGCGGCTTTCTATTTTGCCCAGAACCTTAAGGCCGATGCGACCGTTCTTGTGGCGGATTTTGGCGGGGGTACGACCGACTATTCGCTCATTCGTTTCGAGACGCACGGCGGAAAGCTCAGCGCAACGCCCATCGGCTATTCCGGTGTCGGCATTGCCGGCGATCATTTCGACTACCGGATGATCGACAGCATCGTCGCTCCGCAAATCGGCAAGGGAAGTTTCTTCAAGAGCTTCGACAAGACACTCGAAGTCCCGTCCTCCTATTATGCCAATTTCGGCCGATGGAACCAGTTGTCCATCTTCAAGACATCCCGGGAGTTTTCCGAACTGAAGAAGCTGGTGCGGGCCAGTCTGGAGCCGGAAAAACTTGAGACTTTCGTCGATCTTGTCGACCATGATGAAGGTTATCCGCTGTATCAGGCCGTATCGGCTACCAAGATGGCGCTATCGACCGCCGACGAGGCTGAGTTCAATTTCGAACCGCTCGGCCGCGGCAGCCGCAAGCTCATCAAGCGCAGCCAATTCGAGGGATGGATTGCCGGTGATCTCGCCCGCATCGAAGGCGCACTTGACGATGTCCTTGAACGGACCAATACGGTGGCAGGTGAAATTGACAAAGTGTTCCTGACGGGCGGGACATCGTTTGTCCCAGCCGTGCGGCGCATATTCACTGAACGTTTCGCGCAGGACCGGATCGAGACAGGCGGCGAACTGCTCTCGATCGCGCATGGGCTTGCGCTCATCGGCGAGCGCGACGACATCCCGCAGTGGACTGCATAAACGCTGCCCGGCCCTAGCGGCCGGGTATCAGATATCAAATGTGCGCCATGCCGGCTTTGGATCCGCCCCTGGTGTGTGCTCGGCGGTGTTGCAGAAGGTCAGGGGTGTCTTGCCGTCTGCCCTCTGGTAAAATTCTGGATTTGCCGTGGAAGCGGTTATCGTCACGACATCTGGCCATTCGGATTCGTATCCAACGGCGGTCGTGGCAATCAGCGCGGCGCACAGTGCCAGACTCAACAGGTAAATGCGTCCCAGATTTTGCGGTCCTTCGGTGCGGTCCCTTACATATTCCGGTTCACGCTCGACATTGCTTCTATGCATGATGACTCTCCGGATAGTTTGAATTGGATGCAGGCAGTACAGTTCGAAAGGCTGCGGGAGTTACCGCCGCAATCGGGGCAAGTTTTTGACCGATCCGGACACATCGGAATCACATCTTATTGATGGAAATCATGCGGGATATGTTGCGAGGTTCAAACTCAGAGATTGTGGGCCTTGCGTGCCATAAGGCATTCTGGATCGCCCGGCATGCAGGAGCGGCACACTTCGGGCCGCACGTCGTAAATTCCACAAGCGGTGGTCTTGCCGATTTCACCAGTCAACGCGGAGCAACGGACACCGACACATCGCATGCCGCTTTCATCACTGGCAACATATTTGGCTGGAATAAGCGCAAGCTGCGCGTCGTCTTCCGTGGAAAATCGCGGCCACTGGGATGAGTAGCAACAGCAGGCGCCGCAGGATTGGCAATCAAAAATCTCGCCTGCCTCCATACGCCTTATTTGCCCTTGCGTTTGCGCGCCGGCGTCTTGGGAGCCGCATTGAAGAGATCACTGTCGCCTGATCCGGTTTCGGTATCCGAAGAAGGCGCGACCGATTCAAGCTTTTCAGGCTTGGCAACTTTTGCTGGTGCAGGGCTTTCGGTGATTGCCGGGTCTTTGGCGGTAAACTTGATGGCCATTGTTCAATCCTCTCGTGTTCGCCCTGATGAGCGATACGGATTGCCAAGCAGACCGACAGCGCAGGAAGGGAGCCGTTGTTTACTCCGTATGTGGCACCGATACTAGGCTTGGGGGCCATTTATCTGGGGAAGCAGCATGAGACAATGGGATGATCAGGATACCACCAACTGCCTCTTGACCCTGATGACAGGCGCATCAACAGGGATGTCCTTCTTGCGGAAGGAGTCGACAATGGCGGTCATCGTCATTGTCCCGGCGGCGACCAGGTCGAAATTCTTCTCGAGCCGCATCCACTCGAACAGCAGCCCGGACATCGTGCTTTGTAAGGCGCGCGCCGCAATGTCTGGATGCCAGGCGGATGACAGCATGCCGCGCTTCTTGGCCAGTGTCGTCAAACGCAACAGCATGTGATGAACTTCGTCGTTGAGCGCACGCAACCGCTCCAGGATCTGGGCCATTTCACCGACGTACTCACAACGCTGGGTGATGATCGTGAAAACCCGCTGTTTTCTCGGATCGCCCGCAAAATTCTCAAGGCAATAGATACCGGCATCCAGGGCAATATCGAGAGGGTTGGCGTTCTCGCAATAGATTGCCTTGGTGAGAAGATCGTCCTGTGGCAGCCGCACGCGTTCGACGACCTCCTGATAGAGTTCGATCTTGTCCTTGAAGTGGAAGTAGATGGCGCCGCGCGTTACGCCGGCATGTTCGGCAATCTGGTTCAGGGTTGACCGATTGACACCATGTTCCAAGAAGACAGTTTCCGCGGAATCCAGAATGGCTTCCCGCGTTGCTCCTGCCTCGGCTTTGGTCCTGCGCATAATGCCTCCTTCGCTCGGGTGATCCCTCCGGGGATGCCGGGACATCGTCAGCGAGCTATTCGATGGCGGCCATTCGTACCGCTGGTTCGATAACCCAAACGTGATCGCGTCCGGTCGATTTTCCGACACAATATCACGCTTTCGTTTATTTACAATCACGGATGTATGTTTGTACATGCACCCAGATATTCCTCGGACAAGCGAACCCTCCCATGACTTTGCTCGGTACCCGTTTTCTCAGTCTCGTTTTTTTTACAGGCGCGACGCTGGCATTCAATTTGCCGGCTAATGCCCAGCAGGCAGGCGGCAAGGCCCCTCCCCCGCCACAAGTAACGGCGGTTGCGGTTCAGCCGGAGGAAGTGGACCTGTCCTACCAATATGCGGCGCGGATTACGGCATACCGTGACGTGCAGGTGCGTGCCCGCGTTGGCGGTATTCTCCTGAAGCGGAATTTCATCGAAGGTTCGGAAGTGAAAGCCGGCGATCTGCTGTTTGAGATCGATCCGGCGCCTTATGAAGCGGAGCTTGCTCGCGTCCAGGCCCAGCTGCAACAGGCTCAGGCTCAGTACGCACAGTCCATACGAGATGCGGATCGGGCGCAGACACTGGTGGACCAGAAAGTGCAGAGCACCGCGGCGCGCGATACGGCAGTATCGACACGCGATTTGAACGCTGCAGCGGTTGCCGCGGCAAAGGCGCAGGTCAGGACTGCAGAACTCAATCTGCAGTATACGAAAGTGACTGCGCCCATCAGCGGTGTGACAACACGCGAGCAGGTTTCGGAAGGCAGCCTGATTGGAACAGATGCGGCTTCCAGCCTGCTGACATCGATTACGCAGACCGATCCGGTCTATATCAACTTCTCCTTTACCGATACGGAAGCGGCGGAAATCCGCCGTCTGCTGGACGAGCGCAAAGCCAAGGGGCTCGAAGCCAACAAGCTTGCGGTTAAACTCTCCTTTGGCGACGGCACGGTTTACAATCATCTCGGAACCATCGATTTCACCTCAAGCAGTCTTGATCTGGAAACGGGCACGCTGGGTGTGCGTGCCATCATCGACAATCCGGATCGCCGTCTCCTTCCCGGCCAGTTCGTCCGCGCGACGGTGACGGGTGTGACGGTGAACGATACAATCGTCATTCCTGAAGCGGCCCTGATGCAGGGACCCAAAGGCCAGTTCGTCTATATCGTGAACAATGAAGGCAAGGCGGAAGTCCGGCCGCTCAATCTTGGTCAGCAGGTCAACAAGGGCTGGATCGTACTTTCCGGCCTCGCCGCGGGTGACCGTGTGGTCACGGAAGGTGTCATCAAGGTCAAACCGGGACAACTGGTTTCGGCGACTGACAGTGTGAAACAGGCGCTGGTGACCCAATGAACCGGTTCTTCATCGACCGGCCGGTTTTTGCGGCCGTCATTTCGATCATCATCGTTCTCGCTGGCATTGTCGCGATAAGGGTGCTCCCGATTGCCCAGTATCCGGAACTGACGCCGCCGCAGGTGGTGGTCAGCGCCAATTATCCGGGCGCCAGCGCCGAAACCATCGCCCAAACCGTTGCATCACCGCTGGAGCAGCAGATCAACGGCGTCGAAAACATGCTCTACATGCAGTCGACCAACTCGGCCAGCGGCCAGATGCAGCTGACGGTAACCTTTGCGCTGGGAACCAATGCTGACCAGGCGACGATCAACGTCAACAATCGCGTGCAGCGCGCGACATCGACCCTGCCGCAGGACGTGACCCGGCAGGGTGTGACCGTCGCCAAACGCTCCACATCCATTCTCGGCCTTGTCGCGATGTTTTCCGAGGGCGGCCAGTATGACCGCACCTATATCGGCAATTACGCGCTGCTGAACGTTGTCGACGATCTGAAGCGCATTCCGGGTGTCGGCGACGCGCAGGTTCTCGGCAATCCCAATTATTCCATGCGCATCTGGCTGCGCCCCGACAAGCTGGCACAATACAGTTTGACCCCGACGGATGTGGCAACGGCCATTCGCGAGCAGAATTCCCAGTTCGCCGCAGGCAAATTTGGTGATCAGCCTGATCCCCAGTCCAATGCCTTCACCTATTCCGCCACAACAATGGGTCGTCTGCCTGATGCGAAGGCTTTCGAGAACATTATCCTGCGCTCTTCTCCCAACGCGGCAACCCTGCGGCTTGGTGATGTGGCACGGGTGGAACTCGGCGCACAGAGCTATGCCGTCGATAGCAAGCTCAATGGCACGCCTGCTATTCCCATCGCAGTCTATCTGCAGCCGGGCGCCAATGCGCTCAACACGATGGAAGCCGTGCGCAGCCGCATGGATGAGCTGAAAGCCGCCTTCCCCACAGGCATGGACTATTCGATCCCCTACAACACCACCAAATTCATCCAGGCGTCGATCGATGAAGTCGTGACCACCTTCATCGAAGCGATCATTCTCGTCGTGCTGGTGGTCTTCATCTTCCTGCAGAACTGGCGCGCCACGCTTATTCCGGTCATTGCCGTTCCAATCTCGATCATCGGCACATTTGCCGGCATGTACGTGCTTGGCTTCTCCATCAACCTGCTGACACTGTTCGGTCTCGTGCTGGCGATCGGTATCGTGGTCGATGACGCGATCGTGGTGCTGGAAAACGTCGAACGCATCATGTCGACAGAAAAGCTGCCGCCGCGCGAGGCGGCGATCAAGGCGATGAGCGAGGTGACCGGACCCGTTGTCGCCATCGTTCTGGTGCTGTGCGCGGTGTTCGTGCCTGTTTCCTTCATGGGCGGGCTTGCCGGCGCCATGTACAAGCAGTTCGCCGTTACCATCGCCATGTCGGTGACCATCTCGGGCATTGTCGCATTGTCGCTGACGCCGGCGCTCTGCGGCCTGATCCTAAAACCGGGTCATCATGAACCGGCCCTGCCCTTCCGTATCTTCAACCGGGCTTTTGACCGCGTGGCGTCAGGCTATACGTCAGGCGTTCGCTTCCTGATCAAACGGGTCGCCATCGGCTTGACGCTGTTTGCCTTCCTGATCGGCGGCACGGCCTATATGTTCTACAAGATACCGGGCTCGCTTGTTCCTGACGAAGACCAGGGCGTGCTTCTCAGCGTTGCGGTCCTGCCCCCTGCGGCTTCCCTGACGCGAACCAAAGCGGCCATGGAGCAGTCATCGCAGAATCTGGCGAAGCATCCTGCGGCCGAGAACGTCTTTGCCATCGCCGGTTTCGATCTCCTCTCGGGCGGGCAGAAGTCCAATGCCGGCACCACCTTCCTCACCCTGAAGGACTGGAGCCAACGCAAGACGCCGGAACTCGATTCCCGCAATATGGCGGGTCCGATCATGGGGATGAATGCGGGTATCAAAGATGCCATGGTGCTGGCATTCAATCCGCCGCCCATTCAGGGATTGAGTACGACGGGCGGTTTCGAGCTTTACGTACAGAACCGCACGGGGAGCGATGTGGCGAAGCTCACGGACGCCACAAATAAAATCGTCGAGGCTGCATCCAAGCGCCCCGAACTCACGAGCGTGAGAACGACGTTTGATCCGAATGTGCCGCAGTACCAGCTTGATCTCGACCGCGACAAGGCCAAGGCGCTGAATGTTCCGATCAATTCTGTCTTCGATGCCATGCAGGCGTCCTTCGGCAGCCTCTACGTGAATGATTTCACACTGTATGGCCGTAACTATCAGGTCAACCTGCAGTCGGAAGCGGATTTCCGCCGTACGCCCGATGACCTGCGCCAGGTGTTTGTGCGTGCCAATTCCGGCAGTATGATTCCGCTCAGCGCCCTGGTGAGCGTCAAGCGCATTGTTGGTCCGGATCAGCTCGAGCGGTTCAATGCCTTCAGCGCCGCCAAGGTGACCGGCAATCCGGCACCGGGTTACACATCGGGCGATGCCATCAAGGCCATGCAGCAAGTGGCCAAGGAGACGCTGCCCGAAGGCTTCCAGATCGCCTGGACTGGGTCCTCCTTTCAGGAGTTGGCAACGAGCGGTACAGGCTCGCAGGCGATGATTTTCGGCATCATCATGGTGTTCCTGATCCTGGCGGCCCAGTATGAAAAATGGAGCCTGCCGCTGGCGGTCATCATGGCGGTGCCTTTCGCACTTTTCGGTGCCTTGGCCGCGACTATGCTGCGCGGATTGACCAATGACGTGTACTTCCAGATCGGCATGGTGACGCTGATCGGTCTTGCGGCAAAGAACGCCATCCTGATTGTCGAATTCGCCGTCATGAAACGCCAGGAAGGCTATTCGGCGGCAGAAGCTGCCATCGAGGCCGCACGGCTGCGTTTCCGGCCGATTGTCATGACTTCCCTCGCGTTCATTCTGGGTGTTGTACCGCTGGCCATCAGTTCAGGTGCCGGTTCGGCAAGCCGTCATGCGATCGGTACGGGCGTTATAGGCGGCATGCTGGCGGCGACCTTTATTGCGACATTCTTCATCCCGATGTTCTACCGGCTTATCGCCTGGAAGGACCCGGGCAAGAAGAAATCATCCCTGCCCGATACGCAACCGGCGCCGGCGCCAGCTGAGTAGCAGATGAAGCCCCCTCCCCGCTCTGGATCGAGGGGGCTTTCTTTTTCCAGTTAAGATTTTGCTTGTGATGTTTGCTTGTGCCGAGACTTTTGCACGCGCAGATAGAACGCGGTCGTAAAACCTGCAAAGACCACGCAGAGCCCACTTGTGATGACCACCCCTCCCCACAAGGAGAAGAAACTATCGATCTCGGCCGATTGCGGTTCATCGGGATCATAGAAGACGGTAACGATTTCGTTGCGAGCAAAGGATGGTGGATAGGAAGCACTTGTCGACTTGAATTCGATTCTGGTGCCATCCGTTGTCATGAACTCGACCATGGGCCGAGAAAGAGCGGGTCCCCCGTTTCCGGGCGACTCCATCAGCATTTCAACGACGCGCCCCTGAGCCTGTTGCGCGTGAACGATGAAACGATGTGCGTGTATCGCCAAATAACCTGAAACTCCGAAGAGAATCAGCGTCACGGCGAGAAAAACGGGTTTGGCGATTGTTGAGCCACGCATGGGCAGAGTTTTTAATGAACTTGGCGTATAGATCAAGTCGGCGCTGAACGCTAAGAAGGCGGCTGGCGATACGTGGGAGGAAGCGATGGCCGTTCGACGCATAGTGCCAAATCTCAAGGCATCCGATCCTGAACTTGCCAGGAAATTTTATCAGGAATTGCTCGATCTCGACGTGGTCATGGATCACGGCTGGATACTGACATTCGCTTCTGACGTGACCTCCAGGCCGGAAGTAAGTGTGGCAAGCGAAGGCGGTTCAGGCACCCCCCTCCCCTCCCTTTCCATCGAGGTCGATGATGTCGACATCATCTATCAGCGGGCAAAAGCAGCCGGACTGGAGATTCCATACGATATAACCATTGAGCCATGGGGCGTGCGCCGCTTCTATGTCTGCGATCCCTTCGGAAATATCGTCAATATTCTCTCACACGGCTGAACCTATATTTCGGTTAACCATTTAACTATATGATTTTAAAACAAGATAGTTCTTATACGGTCATGTCCGCGGGGTTACTTTCCACTAGAAAGTCGATGAAGGCGCGAATGCGAGCAGCCATATGCTCATGTCCGGCGAAGACGGCATGGATAAACTCCATGTCTTCCGGATTATAATCATCGAGAACCGGTACGAGTGTACCAGCATCCAGATCCTTCTGCACGTGAAACTGGCCAATGCGCGCCAGTCCCAGTCCTGCAATCGCCAGCTGTCGCACGCTCGATCCGTTATTGGCCTTGAAGTTGCCTTTCACCGCGATGGGGCGAATGCGCTCCTCCCCCGGATAGCGGAACGCCCACTCATCCATGCTGCGGCGAAAATTGAACGTCAGGCAATTGTGCTGTGCCAGCTCGTCCGGCGTCTGCGGAACACCGTACTTGGCCAGATAGTCCGGCGCAGCCACGACCACGCGGCGGCTCTCGCCCAGTTTGCGCGCCTTCAAGCCCGAGTCGCGCATGGGGCCGGTGCGGATGGCCACATCCGCGCGCTCTTCGATGATGTCGATGACTCCATCCGAGAGTGACAGGTCCAGCTCGACATCGGGATAACGCGCCAGGAAAGCCGGTACCAGGGGAACGATGCAGCGCGTCCCGAAACCCACCGACGAGTTGACGCGCAACAGACCACGCGCAACGGCCGCGCCGCCCGAGGTCATCAGCCGTTCCGTCTCCTCGATTTCGGCAATGATACGCACCGCGCGCTGATGATAGGCCTCGCCTTCCGGCGTCAGCTGCAGTGCCCGCGTCGAGCGAACAAGCAGGCGCGTGCCGAGACGTTCTTCGATCCGGGTGATCAGCTTGCTTATGGCGGAGGGCGACAGACCAAGCCGTTCGGCCGCGGCGGTAAAACTGCCGCGCTCCACGGCTTCCACGAAAACCTCCATCTCGCCTGCGCGATTGTTCACGGCAAACACCTCGGCCATTCATATGAATTCATTTCACAGACCATAGTTTATTTTACTGCATTATAACAGCAATGGGTTTGCGCCATATGTCGGTCAGTAACCGTGGAATAACACAGGAGAATACAATGCATTCCGTTTCAGCCAATGGTGCCTCGATACCCGCTCTGGGCTTTGGCACGTTCCGTATGCCCGGTGCCGATGTTCTGCGCATGGTGCCGCATGCGCTCAAACTGGGTTTCCGCCACATCGATACTGCGCAGATCTATGGGAACGAAGCCGAGGTCGGCGAAGGTCTTCTCAATTCGGGTGTTGCACGCCGTGATGTATTTCTGACAACCAAGGTCTGGGTTGACAATTATCGGCGTGATGCCTTCGTCGCCTCGGTCGAAGAGAGCCTAAAAAAACTGAAGACCGATTATGTAGACCTTCTGCTGCTGCATTGGCCGAATGATGTAGTACCGCTTGCCGAACAGATTGGCGCCCTGAACGAAGTGAAGGCGGAGGGCAAAGTGCGCCATATCGGAGTGAGCAACTTCAATACAACGCTGATGGCCGAAGCGGTGGCGCTGACCGATGCACCGCTGGTAACCAACCAGGTAGAGTATCATCCCTATCTCGACCAGAAGCCCGTCATCGATGCGGCGCGAAAGGCTGGCCTGTCGGTGACCGGCTATTACGCGATGGCAGACGGCGCTGTTTTTGCCGATTCCATGCTCATGGACATCGCTGCGCGCGAAGGAAAAACCGTTGCCCAGATTGTGTTGCGCTGGATGGTGCAGCAGAGTGGGATGATTGCTTTGTCGAAAACCGTGAGCGAGGCACGTGCGATCGAAAATTTCGCCGTTTTCGACTTTGCGCTCAATGATGCGGATATGACGGCCATCCATGGACTTGCGCGTACGGACGGCCGTATCGTCAGCCCGAGCGGCCTGGCTCCGGTATGGGATAAAATTGCATAAGCAAGGCCGCAGGCAAGAAAGCTGCCTGCGATGGGATGAAACTGCAGTTCACCTCCGTTGTCTTTGCAAGGGAGGTGAACTGCCTGATACCTGTTATGATGCGAGGAATGGTGATTCCATTTTATTTGCCGAAGATCACGCAATGTTGCGATTGTCCGGCGTTGTACGCGTACAACTTATCGGCAACGACGGCCACCTGCCAGTGCGGGATTCGCGGGCAAGCATTCCTGGAATTGGTTGTACGCGTACAACAGCGGTGGCTTCCTGGGGCGTCAGCCCACTTAACTGTTGGTTAACCTAAAACAGTTTGCCACAAAAAGAGAATCTCTCCATATTGTAATCAGCGCATATTTTTAAAGTTTGGACCAAAATGCGCGGATGAGAGGTTGAGATGCTTGATCAGAACCCGGCAGATGTGCCCGCAACGACGTTGCGGTCGTTGATCGCATCTGACGCTGAAGATTTGGCGCGGCAGCTGCAAGCTCATCAATCACGCATTTTCCCGCCCACGGCGCAGAAGACAATCCGTCTTTTCACGCCGGCCGAGGCTGCAGACTTCATCGGCATTCATGAGGGGTATCTGCGCCAGATCGTGGCGGATGGTCATGGCCCCGCGCCGCAACCCAATGGTCGCAGGCTCTATTCCGTCAATGACCTGGAAGAACTGCGCCGTCTGCTCGATGCCAACGGCAAGAGTGCTGCCAAATATGTGCGGCATCGCCGGGACGGTGAAAAGCTGCAGATCATTTCGATCATGAACTTCAAGGGCGGAAGCGCCAAGACGACGACATCCGCACATTTGGCGCAGTATCTGGCGCTGCGGGGATATCGCGTGCTTGCCATCGACCTCGATCCGCAGGCTTCGCTTTCCGCCATGTTCGGGCACCAGCCGGAACTAGATGTGGATCAGAACGAGACGTTGTACGGCGCCATCCGCTACGGCTCCGAGCGCAGGCATATCACCGAAATTGTCCGTGCAACCTATACGCCGAACCTGCACATCATTCCGGGCAATCTGGAATTGATGGAGTTCGAGCACGAAACGCCGAAAGTTCTGGCGGACAAGCGTCCCGATACGATGTTTTTCTCGCGGATTGGCGAATGTCTTGCCGATATCGAATCCGCCTATGACGTGGTCATCCTCGATTGCCCGCCGCAGCTGGGCTTCCTGTCGCTGTCGGCCCTTTGTGCTGCAACCGCCATCCTGATCACGGTTCATCCGCAGATGCTGGATGTGATGTCGATGTCGCAGTTCCTGCACATGACCAGCGATCTGCTTGCCGTGGTGGAGAATGCCGGGGGCAAGACCGACTATGACTGGATGCGCTATCTGGTGACGCGCTTTGAACCGAATGATGGCCCGCAAAACCAGATGGCGGGCTTCATGCGTTCGATTTTCGGCAATCGCGTTCTTGAGAATGAAATGCTGAAATCCACGGCGATTTCCGATGCCGGCCTGACCAAGCAAACGCTCTACGAAGTGGACCGTTCGCTGTTCACGCGCGGCACCTACGATCGCGCACTGGAAAGCCTGACATTGGTCAATGGTGAAATCGAAGAACTGCTCCGTAGAACGTGGGGAAGGAAGTAACCCATGGCGCGCAAGAACCTGTTTGAAATGACGCCGGATACCGCTGAACCGGAAGCTGCGGCACCTGTCAGGACAACGCTCGGCCGGCCTTTGCTGGGCCTTGATCGTCCATTGCGCCCGGCAAGCCCCGTTGGTGCAATCTCCCAATCGCTGGATGGCATATCCGCCAAGGCGCAGCGCGCGGAAGAAATTGAAAAGCGCCTTGCCGAAGGGCAGGCGATCATCGAGCTTGATCCTTCGCTGGTTGATGCCTCGTTCGTTGTTGATCGTCTCGGTGTTGATGCGGAGGATCAATCCGGTCTGGTCGACCAGATTCGTGAACACGGCCAGCAGGTCCCGATCCTGGTGCGCCCGCATCCTGAAAGGGCAGGGCGGTTTCAGGTTGCCTATGGTCACAGGCGTCTGGCCGCCGTCAAGGAGATCGGCGGGACGGTTAAAGCTGTTGTACGCGATCTCACGGACGAGCAACTGATCGTCTCGCAGGGCCAGGAAAACAACGCCCGCACGGACTTGTCGTTCATTGAACGGTGCTATTTTGCGGCAAAGCTGGAAACCAAGGGGTTTGGCCGCGAGACAATCATGTCGTCACTGGGCGTGGATAAAGCGGCACTGTCACGGATGATTGCCCTGGTAAGGCGTGTGCCATCGCCATTGATCGAAGCGATCGGCCCGGCTCCGTCTTTTGGGCGGCAACGGTGGGCAGAAATCGCTGATATGGTCGAGGACAGGGCCAAGCGCATGCGGGCCCTCAAGCACGTTGAAGATGCAGATTTTCTCGCAGCCAGGAGCGATGCTCGCTTTCAGATTATCTTTGATCTCCTCAAGATCAGCAAAGACAAGCCGCGTGTGACGGCTTGGACTGCGCCTGACGGAACATCTCCGGCGAAGATCAAGGAGACCGATACGGCGCTTAATATAGCTTTCGACAAACGGAGTGGCACGCAGTTCGGCGCTTTTGTCGAGCGCAAGCTGCTGACTTTGTTTGAAGAATTCCGGAAGGAAACAGGAGACTAGACACCGCAAAAGAAAAAAGCTCCCGAACGTTGCCGTCGCGGAAGCCCTTCTCACAGTGTGGTAACTTGAGAATCGCATTTCCGGGAATCAGTGTCAAGACATTTTGGCGTCGTTTGGGCGAGTGGATTTCTTTTGCCTATGGAAAGGTAGAAGACGATGCAGTCGGGGAATGCATTCACGACGCCCTTCGGGCGGCGATCGCTGTCGTTTGGCATGCTGGCAACGCAGGCGCAGGCGAGCGACGTCGATCCAGAGGCTTCGGTCGACAAATGGAAGCTGTTTCGCTCCTTGTGCGAGGCGCGGGCGCTGATCGGGATTTCCGACCGGGCGCTGGTGGTTTTGAACGCGCTGCTGACGTTCTATCCGCAGAACGCGCTCAGCGAGGCGGGCGGGCTGGTGGTGTTTCCGTCCAATGTGCAATTGTCGCTGCGCGCGCACGGCATGGCGCCGGCAACCCTGCGCCGGCATTTGAGCGCGCTGGTGGAAACCGGCCTGATTTTCCGCAAGGACAGCCCCAACGGCAAGCGCTATGCGCGCAAAACCCGGGCAGCGGGGGCAGGGGAGGGCGGCGAGGCCTTTGGCTTCTCGCTGGCGCCATTGGTGGTGCGGGCGCAGGAGTTCGACACCATGGCGCAGACGGTGCGGGCCGAGCGGCTGCAGCTGAAGCTGATGAAGGAGAAGGTGACGCTGTTGCGCCGCGACATCGTCAAGCTGATTGAGCTCGGCTTTGAGGAAATGCCTGACATCGACTGGAACGGCCACCACACGGCGTTTCGCGGTGTGATCGATGACATTCCGCGCCAGGCGACGATCCGCGATCTGGAGCCGGTTGTCGATGGCCTGGAATGCATCCAGCTGGAGATCTCCAAGTTGTTGCAGGATAAGCTGAATTCGACACAAACAAGCGCCAAAGAGTCTCATTCTGAGCGCCACAAACAAAATTCAAATACCCAATCCACTTCTGATTTTGAACCTGGCTTTAGAAAAAACCAAGGCCAAGCCGACGCGCACAACCACAACGGGGATCTGCCGAGCGAACCGCAGCAAGAGCAGGGGGAAAACCAGGCAGCGGAAAACCCGGGCCCGGACCGAAGGATGCCGGAGGCCGCCGGGCTGCCGGCAGATATGTCCGGCCGCAGCGTCGATCTTTCCGGGCTGGGCGCGGAAGCCTTCGAGGCCAAAGCGGTTCCGCTCGGACTGGTGCGCCAGGCCTGTCCGGATATAGCGGCCTATGCCAGGAACGGCCTTGCCAGCTGGTCCGAACTGATGGGCGCGGCCATTGTCGTGCGCTCCATGCTCGGCGTCAGCCCATCCGCCTATGAGGAGGCCTGTGCGGTGCTCGGCCAGGAAAACGCCGCCATTGCCATGGCCTGCATCCTGCAAAGGGCCGATCAGATCAATTCGGCGGGCGGTTACCTCCGCTCCCTCACCGACAAGGCGGCCAAGGGCGAATTCTCCGTCTGGCCGATGCTGCTCGCCCAGCTCAGGGCCAATGGCACCCATGTCAGGCTGGTCAAGGGGCAGCTGGAATGACACCAATGCGGCGCGCCAACCACACCGTTTCGCGGGCGAAACCACCCGGAAAACCCCAGCAAATCCAATGTGTACAAACACGCAAGACGCGAGAAAACGAACAGTTGTATATGCCGATAAGACGAAAACACCGGTGGGCGGGCGGGTGACGGGACAGAGCGGAGAGGGCAGGGGACACCGGAAAACCCTTCAAAACCAATGCTGTAACGCCGAGCAAATGCAGGAAATGGGCATGTGCCGGGCCGATGGACGACCACAGAGCGAAATTGCGCTTATAAGACAGCTCAGGAAGTAAGTGTCAGATGGTTAAGCAGTATTTTTAGTCCACGGTAAGGAAGCTATTATCATTATAAATGCGTGATAAGGTAATTAATATAATGATAACAACACTAAATGATCTGCGTTCGGTGTTGGAGCTCGTTTCGAATTGGGGTAAATGGGGCAAATTTTGCGGCCGCAATGAGCCTCCATCCATTGGTCCGATCTGATCTCTAGAACTGGTTGAGCCAAGAAAGCAGGTGGACCATCCGCTCGTCATTGTGGCCATAACGATCACTGAACCAATGAAATCGAATGACCGCGATGGAGCCGACAGCGGCCGGCTTCTTGCAACAAGATTCATCACGGCTTTTAACAAGTGCTTTGTCAGAAAGTCGTCGCGATCATGTGGCTGAGAGATCGAGGGTGGCGGTTACAATGTCGATCCGGCGCGACGCTCGAGTCAAAGCGACATAGATATCTTCCTTCGTGGTGAGATCCGTCAAAAAAACCACCGAATTCTCATACTCCAAGCCCTTCGCGAGGAGGGTGCTGGTGACGATCTTATAGCCGTGACGTCGGCCGGCATGGCGCCGGCGTTCTTGCACATGCCAGCCGCATTCCAGCAGTGACGGACTTCCAGACAAGCAGCGCAGCTGAAGACTTTCACGGAGAGCAAAGATGAGTTCACCGCGGAACGTACGCCTCCCTTTCCGGAATTCGTCGAGCAGGGCGATGACTGGGTCCAACTTGTCATTCGTCACGATCGCCAAGGCTGCGGCTTCGGCTGACGTAAGGGGCTTGCGGATCTGCTTGCCGCCATGGATTTCACTTATCCGGCGCAGGAAGGGTGTCAGGTTCACCCTGACAATCGACCGCTGGAGCAACCCCATCACAAACGTTAACCGATCCATACCGGCCGTTGCCTCAATTTTTGAGCAGGCCGTCTGCAGATCCTTACATTCGATCGTCTCGACGTTTTGAGCCTGAACCCGTTTTGCCAATGCTGCGCGCACCCGTTCGCTGCTTTTGGAGCCGATAATGGCGAGCCGGTTGGCGTCTGACAGGTTGCTATGGTTGCAGGCCTTTGTCTCTAGGGACCGCAGCCGCCCTGGTTCGTCCAGATGGTGAACCCGGACACAGGCCGGCGCCTTGCGCAAGTCGATCGCCCTGCCTGCCAAGAGGTCGGTGCGCACAGTACGAAGCCAATCCGCAAGTGGATCATTCTTTTTGTTTATCCAGCGCCAAGGCGTGTCCAACTCCTCGATTTCCGGAAAGGCTGGCAGGACGTCGTCCTGCCAGCCTACGGTGGGTTCGCCACCAAAATCGAATATGCTCTGCAGCGGATCTCCAAAAATAAGGGTGGGAACGAGCCTAGACAACAGGCGCACGATCTTGTGTTGATCAACGCTGCAGTCTTGGTATTCGTCGACGAGAACCAGACCATATGAAGCCTGGATGACCCGGTCGACCGATCGACCGCCAAGCAGCTGCCGCGCGGCCGTGTAGACCGTAGACCATTGGTGCCCCCGCGGCGTTGCCAAGCGGGGGAAACCTGAAGTCACCGGATAGGCGGCAGCGTACCTCAAAGACCAGGCGGCAATGGTTTCCAGCTGATAGCGGTGGGATCTCACGCCTTTTTCCCGGAGACGCTTTCGAAGCGCGTCAACACCGGCGAGGGTATGGGTAAGCAACAAACAGCGGCCCGACGTTCCCGCGACGATGTCGGCGATGGTTTCCGTCTTGCCGTAGCCGGCGGGTGCCACCACCGAGCCATTGACTTTCTCTTGCAGGGCCTTGTGGATATTGTCAGGAATGGCCATCGATCCAGCTCCGAAGAGCGCTCACCATTTCCTGCAATCCCTTGTGTGCTTCCTGCAGATGAGGGCCGAGGATCTTTTGCGCTATATGCTCTGCCTTCACGATGTCCTTATACCAGGCTCCTTGCAGGTCCTCGCTGTCCTTTTTCTTCTTTCCCTTCGCCCGTACGGCTAAGGCGTCGAGAACGGTCGCGTCATTCAGGTGGGTCCTGACCTGATCGGTGGAATTGAAGTGATCAGCAGGCTGCCGGGACTTGTTGACCGCGTTGAGGATAGCTGTCGGTTCGAGGAAGGTGAGCGTATAATCAAAGAGCATCTCGACAGCGGCCAGGGGCAGTTGGCGAAACAGGACATCTTCCGTGGAGCAACCCGTGTCCCAGCGAAACACGGTGACACCAGCCTTCTCCAGCTTGTCCAGAATCTCGGTGTCCGCCGGATCCTGATCATAATCCAAAAGCAAGCCCACCTTGTAGCCTAGCCCGCAGAATTGTCCCGCCAACGCAGGGGCATTGTCAACGCCTCCTCCGTCGGCCAGCGCAATGCCCTTCAGAGCGAGGTTATCC
Organism: Phyllobacterium sp. T2-21; assembly: GCF_055378485.1. Lineage (NCBI taxonomy): Bacteria > Pseudomonadati > Pseudomonadota > Alphaproteobacteria > Hyphomicrobiales > Phyllobacteriaceae > Phyllobacterium > Phyllobacterium sp. T2-21. The sequence goes on from NZ_AP027913.1 coordinate 58,628, forward strand.
AGATGCTGCGCGACCCAAAAATCATCCAGTCCTCTCAGTAAGCCCACCTCGGTTTTCCCCTCGCATATCAGCACTGTCGGCGCCAAGTATGCTTCAGGCATCGAACGAGGGGGAGCCTGCGGATCCCGCTTGCTATATTTTTTGTCAGCACGCCGAACCGTTACCTTACCGTCCTCGGCTCGGCGCACAACGTGAAGGTCATGAACACTTAGCTCGCGGATCACAATGGGAGAGTGAGACGTGATGAAAACCTGCGGACTTAAGCGATCGGTTGATTTCAGATGCTTGAGCAAGCGTACAATGCGATGAGGCTCGAGCCCGTGCTCCGCTTCGTCGATGATCGTCAGGCATGAGGATGCCTTAGAATGATCCTGCAGGGCCGCGACGAGCAGCCTTGATGACCCCATACCCAACGCCCGGAGGGGAATTTCCCCGTCGTGAATGGCGATGCTGCCATTGGTGATGGCCAGGTTCTGCACGTCCAGGCCTGCAGCGATCGTGCTGGGCAGCGCCAGACCCATTTTCTTGGCGGCCAGTGTAACGCTCTCGAGGCTGCTCTTGAAGAGTTCAGCGGCTTCTGCCTTGAAGTGACTACGAGCAAGGCGGCCGGCGCGCGCAAGGATGTCTTGCGTACCTGCGGCACCCTCGCTCATACGAGACAGGGTGGAATTTCGGCCCCAACTTAGATGCCGGTCGGCATAGACACCCAATCGGGCCGGGGCGACGCTCGCTCTATGCGCGTAAGTCAACGAACGCTCCTTCATTTCGCCAGCAGCAACACGCTCATTCCAAAGCGTCCACGTTCCCTCGAGCGCCTCGTCAATGCTGAGCATGATTGATAGGGCGGGTTGGCCATTCTCGGGTAAGGGAGGTTCGTCGATAACCTTTCCGTCGTCGGAGATGCCCCTCAGATACGGAGCATACGCAGCATCTGATATGAATTCATCCGGAAGGTCGGTTAAAGTCACGATGATTTTGGCGGCGTAGTTGAAATCGCCTCCAAAGAAATCCAGATCGTCGAAGCTCAGCGTATGGCGCGGTGAAAGCGCCAGTTCGACAGCATCCAAAATGGTAGTCTTACACGAATCTCCTGGACCGATCAGACAGTTGACTCCGCCTGCAGGCGCCCACCTTAGTTGCTTTATCCCTCGGAAATTCTCAATTTCTACATAGCCCACGCGCATATTTCTCCCCCTCACCTACAGGTTAAGTTGAGGTTTTAGCGAGGTCAAACCAAATTGCCGCAAGAGTTTTGATGCTTCTCATCTGTTCAGCCGGCTATGCCCGATGGCTGCGCCGGCGATGATCTAAGAATAGATCAGGAACTCGCCATTTCTGACCAAAATCGAACGTTTATCGCGGTCGAGTTGGGATCCGCTGTCTACTGCGCATATGCCTTCACGCTGTCATCAGTACAATGTCTGCTTCAGCAAAGGCCGGACTACGGCTATGACCGACAAGGGGCGCATTCCTGCTTGGCGGCTTCCGACCCCGTCAAAGTCATTTTTCGATTGCTGCCGAGAGCGCCTGCTTTGAAAGCGAAGCGAGAATTCTTCATCGAGACCTGAGCGTCCCAGAAGTTCTTGCAATCGATGTGCTTCAGCATATTTAATCTAGCCGCAAAATCTCCGCGTTTCAGTCGATCAGCCAAATGAATGTCGTACCGTCCAAGAGCAACGGAACTCCATTTTGAGCCGTTTGTTCGGTTTTTGCCCGTCGAAAGGCCGGACCTGCCATAGAAACGCGCTCTTCAGCCGGAACGCTTTCAAGAAGCTCAATGATCCTATCGAGAACCGTCTGGGCGTACGGCGTTTCCCCCTCGGCGGCGTATTCAGACTTTGCTCTATCCGACACCCGCTTTCTCCATACTTGGCCGACATGGTTGGAATCACCGCGGGCAACATCTACCGCTGCAGACACGAGAGCAATGCCAACGGAAAGCAAATTATTACGACGCGCGATTGATGGGATGACCGCCTTCTCCAGCGACTCGTCATTGAAGGAAGATAAAAGAACCAGCAACTCACGGACATCCCCCTCCCAGACACCCGCATCCAGAAAATCACCTTCGTCTGAAAATGATTTCCACAGGCTATGCCCCAAGGCCTGTTCGCCGCGTGCATAACGGGGATGACCGGCAAGCAATGGCTTCACTTTCTCCCAAGACGACATAGGCAGATGAAATGTGCTGATCGTCGGTGACGTCCCGAGCCAGTGATCGCTAGGCAAAAAAAGCCCAACCTCCGTTTCGCCGCCAGTATAATGGTCCCAGAAGCCGACATAGACTACCGAGCTGAGATCTGGTTCGAACGCGGCGTCTACCGTCGCGAGCCTGAGCGCAGCAAGCTCTTTCAGAGCATCAACGGCGCCCGAAAGCGTGTCGACGGATCTGCGCCATTTCAGTTCCTTGTCAGGATCATGCTTGGAGTCGTTGTAGAGCTCTCGAAGGAGATGGAGAGCGGTAACAGTTGACGGCTGCGCACCGAGGTCGCCGAGATTTTCGATCAACTGATATAATTTCGTCCGCCGACTGGCGGTTGGAAACACTACAGTTTTCAGAAAGAATTCCATCCGGGACGTGAATGGCTCGATCAGTTCTGCCAAGTCTGAACGTGAAAATGTCTCTTGGCCCAAGGCTTTCGTGCGGTCGAGAACCGTCTCTGCGTCGTGGACTATTGATTCACCACGCGTCTGCATCTTTCTCGTCATTCTGCCAAGGTCTTTCATTTATCAGCACTTGCCTATCACTAACGATTCTTCTTCACAAAGCTCTGCAGTTGCGCAACATCTCTGACCGCAGCTTAAGCTTCAAAATTGTTACCCAAACGCTGATAGAATCTAGTTACAGCTAAGTCCATCATGCCGCCTAGGGGTGCCGGCGAAAGGCGATACCGACATCGCGTCACGGCCGTTGCGTCCACGAGAACCGGGCTCAGTAGGGCTGTCCATTTAAGACGTGCAACGGGTTGGGCCAATCCTGGAACTATCTCTTGGCAGCGGCAAAGCCGGCCACATGCGAGATCAGTTCAGCATCTTGCCCGCCGAAGCCATGATGCCCCATGGACGCGCAGCCACTCGCTGTTCCAGTGCCTCCTTCGAACCACACAACCTCTTGCACGTGATCTCCCGCCCAGGATTGAAACGCAGTCACGCCAGCCGGGTTCGTATAAGGACAGCTATCATTGCGGTGATGGATCACCAATGTTGGAGGCAATAGTCCGGGCTTGCCAAGAATATCAGCCACGCCCTCTAGCGGTCCAGAAAGGGCGGTTAGCTCACCAGATGCGAGAACCACTTTATCCGGTTTTGCTCCTTCAGCCAGTGCCTTCGCCGTCCGCCTGGTTGCATTGCTTATGGCAACGATGGTCACCGGGCGCTTTAAGCCAGCCATGTATTCGACCGCTGTGCTGAGACTGGTCGCTTTATCGACAAGCAGGACATTGAAGCCCTTAGCCGCGAACGCGTCCCTATTTCGAATAATCGGACTGAAAGCCTGATCCGTGAAAGTGCCATTCGCGCCTACATTCAGGCGTTGGCTTCCACCGGCTAGAAGAAGAAGGCTGCCTTGCGGATTTTCAACGCGCATCAGAATATTGGCGACCCCGTCAATCAAAACCGTTTTACCATCTGAAACAGAATATCGGGTTACAATTTGGGCCTGTGATCCGTCGTCAAAGCACCCTGCGGTGATCGCCAGTACCAGAGAGACACTGAATAGCTTCAAAGTTCGGCTCAATAATCGCATCTTGTCCCCTTCCAGGAGCTGGCTCTACGGCCCACTGTTTGCCTCAAGACGTGCGGGGATCCGCCGGATCTGGAAACCTGTCTTGGTTTGTTCGAAACCTGCGTCGAGATAGAAATTCAGGGTGGCCGGCAGTGTTGAACCAGTGAGCAACATGACCTTGTAGCAATTGGCACGCCATGAAGCGTCAATGGCCTTATTGAGAATTGCTTTCCCATATCCCTTCTTGCGATGGGCAGTACTGGTCACAACGTTTTCAATGAGTGCATAGGAAGCGCCGCCGCGTGTCAGATTCGGAATGACGACAAGCGTGCAACTTGTGACGATATTATCGTCCACGCAGCCTATGAAAACATTGCTCCCAGGGTAACGCTGCAGCAACTCCCAATTTTTCTGGGCGTCATCCACTGTGGTATCTATGTCATCTGGATTGAGCTGACGATAGAGTTGCAGCAATTGTGGGATATCTTCGCTACCGGCCGTTCGAATTTTCATTTGAAATCTCTGCGGGTTTGTGAGGGCTCGAATTGGGTAGATATCATCTTAGGTGCTCGGGTCTGTATGGCTGCTGATATTTGCGCGTACTCATCGATAGAACAACCTTCACAATCGGCATGAGCCAGCAGCAAAACATCATTTAGTGATTTCAGGATATTGCGACGCTCACAAAATATCCCTGGTCGCTTTGCCGAAGACGCACCGCTTCGCGACAAGGGGATAATCAATATGATGGACAGTATGATGTGTTGTCTGTTGAGTTTCGGCAGGATTTGCGCCACTTTTCCATTTCGCCTTGTGCCACCTAATCTCATCCAGAGTGTTGACTGAAAACATCTTTTTGCGATGTGAGCGGATCCCTTCAAGATGAAAAAGTGGGTCAAATTCATGCGATATTCAACAACTTTCGGGTCTATATTGCTGCCAACAAAAGCAGCCTGATCAATTATGGGGAACGCTTTCGTGCCGGCGAGCGGATATCGTCTGCCTTCATCGAGGCGACTGTGAACGCGGTCATCAGCAAGCGTTTCGCGAAGAAACAACAGATGCAATGGACCAAGCGTGGTGCGCATCTTCTGCTGCAAACCAGAACAAAAACCCTAGACGGTTCGCTCAGATCGACATTTGAGGAATGGTACCCCGGCATGGCAAACGACAATTACGATTGGAACGAAAAGCGGCTAACAGCCTGAACTGCCCCACAATTCCTCATGGTCTCCTCCCAAATATGGATTTCGGCTCAAAAATAGGAGCTTGGGGCCCGTCCGAGAGATCGGCGAAACATGGCAGAAAAAGCGCTCGGGCTGTTGTAGCCACATTCGAGTGACACATCGAGGATGCTTCGGCCTTCGGCCAGCAGTGTCAATGCATCGAGTATCCGCGCCTGCTGTCGCCAATGACCGAAGCTCATGCCGGTTTCACGCTTGAACAGCCGCATAAAGGTCGCCCTGCTCATATGGAGCAGGGCGGCTGCGTTCTCGACGGAAATGGCTACCGCTAAATCCTCGCGGATTTGCGTACACAACTGCGCGAGTTCAGGGTGCTCAGGTGTCGGCAAGTTAAGTGGCTGGGCTTGCTGGAATGACAATTCCATAAGGAATAGCCGGAGCACGGCATCTGTCCTGTCCAGTCCGCTTGGCCTTTCGGCGAGGCTGGCTAGCTTGAGGATGAGCTCTCGCAGGAGTGGTGTGATCTCCACGACCATGCATTCGTCGGGAAGGCCGTGGATTCCGCTCGTATCGATCAGGAGCGAACGGAACTGAACGCCCCGGTGGCTGGATGTTTCATGCTCCAGCTTGGGCGGCAACCAAACCGCCCGGCTTGGCGGTACGATCCAGGTTCCATTATCCGTTGTTATGGATACAACTCCACTCACCGCATAGAGAAGCTGAGCCTCTTCGTGACAATGTTTTGGTCCCGAAAAGCGATGGCTGTCATGGGCAATTACGGCGATCTCGTCGGTAATGCTTATGCCGTTCTTCAATATTGATCCTTTTGCGACGATCATTGAGCTCCCTGCGAGAGAATATCAGGTTTGGAGTGACTAAGGTAGAACTATCCAACAGCAGGAAGTTCTAGCCAGGTGTCTGTCCTTATCCGCATCATTGACCCAACCGATATGCCGCTTTCCGCAGCATTTGGTGTGGTCGTTGCGTGCACGGGCGCACCACATCCGCTTTCCTGCCCGGCGCTTTCCGTTGCGCTGCGACTTACTGGCGGTCGTCGGGGCTGACGGCTGCCCGGCGACCGTAGTCAGCTGTGTCGAATTCTTTCTTACACCACATCGCAACGGATCACCCCATGTTGACCAATCCTGAAATCAAATATCGCCCATTTGTTTCCTCTATCGAATTGCATGATCGCAAATGGCCGTCCAACCGGCTCACGAAAGCGCCCCGCTGGCTGTCGACGGACCTGCGCGACGGCAATCAGGCACTCGCCGATCCGATGGATGTGGAGCGCAAGTTGCGCTTCTACGACATGCTGCTTGCCATCGGCTTCAAGGAAATTGAAGTCGCTTTCCCATCGGCTTCCCAGACTGAGTTCGACTTCGTGCGCGCACTCATCGAGGAAGACCGCATTCCCGTCGATGTGACGATCCAGGTGCTGACCCAATCACGTAAGGACCTGATCGGCCGCACCTTTGAATCGCTCGAGGGCACGCGGCGAGCGATTGTCCATCTCTATAACGCAACGGCTCCTCTGTTTCGCCGCGTCGTCTTTGGAATGGAACGACACCAGATCGTTGATCTGGCCGTTACCGGCGTCACCGCAATGCTGGAGGAAAGCCTGAAGCGGCCTGACACGGACTGGATCTTTGAATATTCGCCGGAAACCTTCTGTTTCACCGAGCCGGAATTTGCGCTGGAAATCTGTGAGCAGGTACTCGATGTCTGGCAACCGACACCCGAACGCCCGGCGATCCTTAACCTGCCAGCGACAGTCGAAGTGGCGACGCCCAACGTGTATGCAGACCAGATCGAATGGTTTTGCCGCAATATCTCGCGTCGCGACGCCGTGGTTATCAGCGTCCATCCACATAATGACCGTGGAACGGCGGTGGCGGCGGCCGAGCAAGCATTGCTTGCGGGAGCCGATCGTATCGAAGGCTGCTTGTTCGGCAATGGCGAGCGGACTGGCAATGTCGATCTGGTGACGCTCGCATTGAACTTCTACACGCAGGGGATCGATCCGAAACTTTATTTTCCGGCGATCCGTGAGGTCGTGAAGACCGTTGAACATTGCAATGGACTGCCCGTGCATCCCCGTCATCCCTATGCTGGGGAACTGGTGCACACCGCATTTTCCGGCTCGCATCAGGACGCGATCAAGAAGGGTTTCACCGCTCATGGGCAGCGCAATGACGGCATTTGGGAAATGCCCTATTTGCCGGTTGATCCGGCAGATATCGGTGAAACCTACGAGGCCGTGATCCGCGTCAACAGCCAGTCCGGCAAGGGCGGCGTCGCCTGGGTAATCGAGCAGGACAGGGGCCTGAAACTACCGCGCGAATTGCAGATCGATCTTAGCCAGCGTGTGCAGGAATTCGCCGACGGCACCGGCAAGGAAATCACTGCGGGGATGATCTGGTCGATCTTCGAACAGGCCTATCATCTGACCGGCCCGCAGGAATTCGAGCTGGTCAGCTATCAGGATGGAATTTCGTGCAATGCCGGTGGCCAACGTATCTTCGCCGGGCGCATCCGTCACAAAGGTCGCGAAGTCTCGATTTCCGGTCGTGGCAATGGACTGATTTCCAGCGCTGTCGCGGCCCTGGAAGAAAGCTTCGGCCTTTTGTTGGAGGTTGCCGACTATCACGAACACGCGTTGAAACGCGGCGTGTATTCCCAGGCCGTTGCCTATCTGGAATGCCGCGCCTGTGACGGCCGCAAGATTTTCGGAGTCGGCATCGATGATGACGTCGCTACGGCTTCGATCAAGGCGGTACTGAGCGCTGCCTGCAACGGCTGATGCAGACCCTTCGCTCTCGCCTTGGGTCGCTGGTTCTGCTCGTCACATGGCTGCGAGAAAGCATGGCTTATAGGAGACCATGAGGAATAGTGGGGCAGCCTGGAAAACGGGCTTGAGTCAGGTCGATTTAGGTTAAGCAAGAGATCGACGAAATGAAGCATAATGCGGTCTGCCCCACAAAACGTTATGGTCTCCGTAAAGGTGGGGTTTTTCAGAAGCCCATCGGCCCGTCGAGATCAGATTCAAAGCGCCTACCCTGCTGGGCAATTCAAATGGGTTGTGAGATACCCTCAACCAATTCCCGGTGCTGCACCTTATTCTAACGCACGGGTGGCGATCATCGATGAAGATGCCATGAAACGGCGTCTTGTGACGGAGGGAGCCGAAGTGCTCGGCGGCGAATTCTTTCTTGCTGAAGATTGGCTTGTTCACAATACTTGGAGTGCGGGCAAATACGCTGCTGGAAAAGCGATGGACGTCGAGAGAACCTTATTGGTTGCTGATTCGGTAATCCACCCGTTAAGTATTGAACAAGATCGATTTTTCTAAGCGGGACTGAAATGATATTTGGGGTTGTATCACCGTCTAGCCTTGTAATTATCCGCCACCACCGAGCGGAAAATGTTGCTAGATGCGTCGGAGGACGCGTACAACCCCAAGCAGATATCGAGAAATCCGTGAATACAATCATGTCGTACCACTTCGATTGCAAGGGAGCGGTTAGCCATTTGGGGGAGAAATGTCGTTGATAATGTTGCCCCAAAAGGATTTTCGAGGCCAGAAACTTTCATTCGATGAGTTTTACGACCTTGTCATCATTGGCATGGTGGGGTTGAGCGATCCGCTTATGAACGGCGGCAAGCCTGCCCATGTCGACGGGATGGTGAATTATAAGCGAGTGGCCGACAATCTTGGCCTGGCGTATGAAACCGAGTGGATCGACGACGTCGGCTATGCGTTGCAAAACCGCATCGAGGCTATTGCATCTCACGACGGCGCTCCTGACGACGAGGAGGACGATGGCAACTGGGTCTACCTGAACAGCGGCATCACCCGGATCGGAGAACTCCTTAAAGAAAAGTACTACAAGCCAGCTGGGTTCAAGCTGGATTATGATGAATTCCGGGACGTTTTCCTCTTCGAACTCGCTGGAATGGCCCAGGACCATATCACCGAGGATGGCCGAAGCGGCGACCCGACGACGCCCATCTCGTACAATCTTTTTGTCGTGGCTGATCACCTAGACTTATTCCCCGAGCCCGGGTGGATCGACAGAGCTACCACCGAATGGCTGGCAGAGAACTTAATAGCTGCAGCACCTTCAGAAGAGGTTGGCGTACCGAGATTTGGACTGACACGGCATGGGTATGAGCATGCCCAGACTTTGATAGAGACCGTCGGCGCCGCCGACGGGATGCTGCTGAAGCGTGGACAGGGAACCCTCTATTTTTCCGTTGATGCCAGCCACATCTCGCGTTTAGGATTGGAGCTGGTTGCCAAGCAAGAGACTGCCGTTGCGGAATTGGTCAAGAATGGCTATGACGCTGACGCCACGAACGTAGATTTGATTTTCAACACTGGAAGTGGTCAGCAAACTTCGCTTGAAATTTTCGACAATGGCTCTGGAATGGATGTCGCGCAGCTCGAAGCCGGCTTCATGCGATTGTCCACGCCAAACAAGGTTGTCGCACCCCGCTCGGAACTCTACAAAAGGCAGAAGGCTGGCCGAAAGGGGATCGGACGCTTTGCCGCCCAGCGTCTCGGCCGCCGTCTCGTTTTGGAAACAACGACGTCTCATTTGCATTATGGACTAAGGTTGGAGATCAACTGGGATGAGTTCGAAGCGGAACTCAACCTGACATCCGTCCCAAGCACCATTACCCGGATCAAGAAGCCGTTCTCGCACGGCACGCGACTGACAATTTTGGACCTTCGGGACAGTTGGTCGGATGCTCAAATCGAACGTTCGCACCGCCACATTGCGGAGCTTATCCAACCGTTTCCGCTTTCTGCAACTGCGTCAGGGTCAAACGAGGACCCCGGTTTTAAGGCGTCCTTTGCGCGGGAACGTGATGGTGACCTGGAGATTGTAGCCGACGACTGGTCACTCTATTTCAAGCACGCTCTGGCAGAAATTGAGGGTCAGGTTGATGACAGCGGATTTGCCAGCTGGAGCATCCGCTCGGAACGCTTCAACATAGAGAGCGGATCGACGCCGATCGGACCGCGGCGCGACCATCCATCGGAGTCTTATCCCCATCTTCGGGCAGTCCGCTTCAAAGCTTATTACTACATCGACAAGGAAACGCAGCATTCGTTCCGCTCGAAAGTCGCCGAAAAATTGCAGAGCAGCGGAGGCATTCGTCTCTATCGCAACGGGTTCCGCGTGCTTCCATATGGAGAGCGCTTCGATGACTGGTTGAAACTAAATGCGTCAAATCTGCTTCGAAAAGTGCTCCCGCCGCACAGCAACCGAAACTTCCTTGGCTTCGTCGAAATCAACGACGTCGATGGCGCTCACTTCGAAGAAACGTCTAGTCGTGAGGGCCTCCTCGAGAATGAATCGTTTCTTGAGCTGAAAGATTTTGTGTCTGCGGTCCTAAAGACCGCTATCCTCCCGATCGCCGAAGCTCGCGATAGAAGACTCACGACCACTGACACGCGCCAGAAGAGGCGCAGCCCTAAGGGGCAGGCCGACGACATTCTCGGGCGCCTTGCGGCGTTGCAGAAGAGTGCCAGCGACGACCCGCAGTATGCTGCGGCCCTATCGCACGTCGTGGACTCTGTGCGGGAGTCGGTATTGGAAATCGGCAACACAGGAGAGGCCCTTCTAGAAGAACTGGGCATGATGCGGGTGCTTGCGAGCCTAGGACTAACAATTGGTGAATTTACGCATGAGATCCGACTATCCCTGGAGGCTGTGCGAGCATCTGCCGCGCTGCTGGCATCTCGCCTGGAAGCCAAGTCGGAGGGCGCACCACAGGCTGACTACCTTCTTGATCAGATCGCTGACTTTGAGGGCTATCTGACGTATTTCGACGCCACAGTTCGTGACAACGTCAGTCGAGAGGTAGGTGCGTTAGAGATACGAGATGTCGTCAATGCATTCATCCAAGTTGTCTCACCAAAGCTTAACCGCAACGAGCTTATCCTGGAAAAGCATTTTGATGGATTTGGATTGTTCGTTCGTCCCATGCATAGATCTGAATGGGCATCAATACTGATAAATCTATTCACGAATTCGATTAAGGCCATCCGTAGGGCAGGTACAAAAGGACATATCCGCATCGAATGCGGTCGCTTGGGTGACAAGGTTTACCTCGATTTTATGGACAACGGTGACGGCATTCCGAAGGCGAGTGCAGCCCGGATTTTCGATGCATTTTTCACAACGACATCGGCCAGCGGCGCCTCGGAGGAGGACGGAACATTTGCCGGAATGGGGATGGGCCTCAAGATAGTGAAGGATATCGTCGAATCGGCAAACGGCGATGTGGTGCTCCATAAACCGCGAACCGGTTTCTCCACCTGTTTTCGCGTGACGATGCCTGAAGCAACAGATGAGGAGCTGCCAGATAATGCCTATTGACTACGTCTGCATTGACGACGAGGCGACCAAGGTAAAACCGATTGTTCAGTTGCTTGAGCAGGCGAGCGCAGATCTTAAAATCGATGTCCGCGCGCCGGTGCAATTCGACGAAGAAATTCGCCAAATCAGCAAGCTGAAGCTAGACGGCCTGCTTCTCGACCTGCGTCTAGACCGCGCCGCAAACGAAGACGGGGCGCGCGTGAACTATCGTGCCCTGTCGCTTGCACAGGAACTCAGAACCAGAATGACAGAGTCTGAGATTTCGTCGTTTCCGATTGTGCTGTGGTCGGTAGACGACAATTTCAAGGTCTCTTACGATAAGGATGAAACCAGCCATGACCTGTTTGATCGCCAGTATTACAAGGCGTCAATTACAGACAATAAGGCTCTAGTCGCACGGGAGATGATCGCGTTAGCCAATGGCTATAAAACGATTAATAGCCTCAAATCCAAAACAGTGAAGGGCATCTACAGTCGCATCATTGACCTTCCTGACGCCTTTGACATCCTGGATGCGCGCATTGCCGGCGACATTGCCGAAAATCGGTCCTATCCAGCGCATGTATTTGCACGCTCTGTCTTGCAGAATTTGATTCTTGGCAGCGGGCCGCTAATAGACGAGCGACTGCTCGCTGCCCGACTGGGCGTCGACATCGAAAAATCGCCAGACTGGGACAAACTAAAAGCAAAGTTCTGCACGCCGGCGGCCTATACTGGAGTGTTCTCCCAGGCGTGGTCGCGTTGGTGGATGTTCAAACTGAATTCGGCATGGAACAAAATTCATCCCAAAGCCGCGCTGCAGCGCCTTGAGGCTGAAGAAAGGGTCCAAATATTGAAGAAGGCTCTCAGATTACCTCAGCTGAAAGCCGCAGAGCCTCTAGTTGCAGGATACGACCGCCGGTATTGGTATGTGTGCAAACTGCTTCACGTACCAATATCTCCCACTGACGCCGTCCAGTTGTCGGTAGATCGCCGCGAATGGCAGGACGGCATTTACGGGTCTCTGAATGCGATCTTGGAGCGAATGCACAAATCGCACGGATATGAGATCCATCCCTTCGAGCGGGCGCGGATAGACGAACTCATGGTCAGCCTTCGCAATGACAAAAAATAACTTTTCTGACCAGCGGAAAAAATCCGCAACAGCGCTGAGAGCCCTCGCAACGATCTTAAGCCGAAAACGGGTGTGTTCAGATGTAGGTCCTCTGAACGCCGCGGCAGAACAATGCTCGTTAGCGTCGGCCCATGGCGACAAGGCTTGGGGCTACGATATCACCAACCTGACGTTCCAGCTCATCTCACCTAAGGGCACCGTTCCGGCCAAAACAACCGGCTTCCGGATCGAGTTGAATATATCGATGATCGGCCGCTTCGAAGGCGAGCCCGATGATCAGTTCGCGAAGCTCGAGATAAATGTGGAAAAGTATGCTCAGGGGCCGGCCGGTGCCGAATTGAAGGCTGCATGGCACTTTGACCGTCACATCATTGATACAAAGAAAGACAGCCCCCACGTCACGGAAGACATCCACCCTCTATACCATTTTCAGTTCGGGGGAGCCCGTATGACAAAAGTCGCCGATCAGCTCGGCCAAACTCTTTTACTTGACCCACCCCGCCTCATGCATCCACCAATGGACGGCATCCTAGCGGTCGATTTTGTACTGGCAAATTATGCAGGCGAAATTTGGAAATCGCTCCGAGAGGATACACAATACGCGAATTTGATCGTTCCGCAGTTCGAAAGGTTCTGGAAGCCATACTTCGACGGCGTGGCTGGCAGCTGGGCAAAACCACGATCTATCGTCTCAGGATTTCTATGTCCGTTTGTGATCGGTTAGCTAAGCGTTTGCCGCAGGCACGACTAATCGGGGTCGGTTCATAGGGAACTAGATGCGGCCGTGAACTACTCACCGAAACTGATCTTCAAACGGCGTTGTACGCAAGTTCGACGAACTTGCATCTTGAGCGAGACTGGGGGCCAAAGAATGATGGGCGAATTCAATCGGATGACAGTGGTAGCTGCTGCTGAAGTTGTTTCAGATAGCTATTCTCATAGCGAGATTGACGTTCTCGAAGTGCAATGGGGAATTGAGGATCGGGGCGGAGGTGGCAGCAAATCAGCCAAGGTCGTCAGCCTTTCCAAGGCTGCAATCGAAGGTGGCCCGGCGGTCTACACGGAATTCGGCCAAGTCAGCTTGGAGCGGGCCATGATCGAAAAAGCGCTCGCAAACTGGTCGACTGCCAAAGAGAAGACGTCTTGGCAAAAGCTGAAAGCAGGTCTGAAGTTCGACGGCTTTGAGATCATTGAACCAGCCGAAGAAGACGACGTGTGGGGGAGACGAGCCTCAAAGGCACCAGCGACTCTCGTCAGGATGGGCTGTCCGAAGAAGAAGACGCGACATTCAGGCTTCAAATAAATCTGGTCACTGCAAGACTGTTTTTGCGCCGCCTAGACCACAGGCCATATTGATAAGCTCATCTCGGTAAATCTGTTGCTGCATAACCAGCTGGCTGCACGAATGAAAACTCACGAACGGTTTTTGAATGTTGGACCTGTTTGATCCCCGCATCCCTGAAGCAAAACTTCACGATCACTTTCGTCTCATCACCGCCCACCCTGACTATGCTAAGGTCAAGCCTGTCATTCAAAACTGGGCGACAGGCCTGCTGGGTCGAAGGGGTGAGAGCGGAAAATTCATCAACGAATTCCAATCGACGTTCAATTCCTCGATGTGGGAGCTGTATCTCAACAGAGCGCTCATCGACTTGGGATGCAGGGTCGACTTTTCGAAGTCGGCACCGGATTTCTTCATCAAAGGACCCGGAAATTACGAGTTCAACATAGAGGCTGTCGTCTCTGATCAGCCCCCGACAGCAAAGCAGTGGAAGATCTTTAGCGAGCAGGATTTCAAGACGCGTGGTGCGCTGAAACTTGCTGGAAAGATGAGGGACAAGCTTGATCTTTTCCGCGGAAGCAATGGAAAGAAGCATCCGTATTCTTCGATGAGCCATGTGCGTGGTCGACCATTTGTCATCGCTATCGCTCCTTTCGACAGCGACCTCTCGCTCACTCAAAACAACGAACTCATCAACATGGTCCTTTTTGGCATGGCACCGCCGGTTCTCGAAGAGTTAGACCTAGGGAAACAAGGCAGGATAACCTTTCTCCAGAAAGCCTCGGGTGCGTCGGTTGAGATGGGAATTTTCACGAACGATTCGTTCAAAGAGATCAGCGCCGTTTTCTTCTCTACGGTCGGGACCTTCGGAAAGGCCGTCGTTGAAAGTAAAATTGATAGGCTCGTCCGGGCAACGCGCTACAGGCTGATTGATAAGGACAAGATTGAGCCCGGTTCGAAGCTCTGGCAGGTCGGGACGCACCGGTTTCAGCTCGCCTCGTTGAACTACCTCCTCACGCAACGACGAGAAAGCGGCCACCAGATCGGCGGTGCAGATTTGCTTATCCAACATTCGTCGTTTCATCGTGAAACCCATCTGGATGGGCTTCAGGTCTATTTCAATCCGTATGCAGAGGTGCCGTTTGACCCAAAATTCCCATGGCCCGCAGAAGTCGCTCTCAATTATTACGAGGTTGAAAGCGGTGAGCACATCCAAGCGCATCCTGACGGCGCGCTCGTTTCAAGGCAAGTTTATGAAATAACCTCAGAAACCATCCGTCCTCTGCTCGGCACATATGGCTTCCTTTGATGATGGCGAGCCGGCTTGATGTGCGCGAATATCGCTCGCCCAATCCCGCCTCTCCCATCTAACCCGCATGGAGCCATTTGCGGGAGAGTGCGGAATCCTGCGTTTAGATTTGATAACGGCGTGATCTTACATGCTAGCTGAACGTTTTAGATTTTGATGCAGCTAATCGTGCAGCATTTTACTTCGTATTGCAAAGTTTCCAGACGTTCGTCAAAGCGTGGTTTGAGCAAAACTTTGCGCTAATGCCTTGGATTAGCGCGGCTTTCTCGTTGGCGTAGGATTCCGCACTCTTCCGCAAATGACCCGCTTTGGTCGGTCTCAGCCCCAAGGGTTTTGAGGCGGATTGCTGCGTCTTTTATTCTCTAACTTATTGTTTCCGCAATCATTTAGAAATTCCGCGGTTTCGGGCTTAGAACCCCGGATTGTAGACATTCACGCTACAATCAAAAATGTCCTAAACTCGCCTGTTATCGGCGTTTTCAAAGGAAGATCTACTGGTCCTTAGCGGCACATGCAAACGATCGTTTTCCGATCACTGGCGATTTTATGCAGCTGGCCTCTGATCAGCGGGTTTCGCGGATCCCTCTACAAGTTTCTCCTCCACCCCTAATCATTGAATCGGCCGTTTGAACGATTGAATTCAGCCTGAATCGGTTTGGCCATTTACCCGTTGGTGGCAGATGAACGCGCAGCGCCTTGAGACTTTTCAGAGTCTCAAGGCGCTGCGCAAAGATGCGGGGTCGTGGACTTCAGACATGACAACGCCCCACCGCAAGTTCTGCAATAAAGCTGCTGCGATCATTGCATCCTGTGAACTTACGGGTTGTAAAAACTGGCGCGATTTCATCTGGCTGTCATCCGGGATTTATAAAGGAGAGGGGAAGCTAACCAAGTTGGGGGTATGAAATGCGTAAACTTTTCCTTGTGGTGGCGTCGGCGGCACTCTTGTCCGGGGCGGCCCATGCGACAACGATCTATCCGCTGGACCGGGCCACGGTCCTTGCAGGCTCGCCATTCGATTTCAAGGTTGAATTCAGCAAGGTCGTGAAGCCGGAAGACGTGAAAGTCACGATCAACGGCGAGAGCTACGACGCTGTTTTCGGCAAGGCCGCCCAATTCGTTGCCGAGGAGAAGGGCGCTGAAGACAAGGTGCTCGGATCCGCGCTCATCCTGCGCGACATCAAGCTTGCGAAGCCCGGCCAGTACAAGGTCGAGGTATCGGCTGGCGACGAGAAGAAATCGGTCGGCTGGGATGTATACACAACGTCCGACACGCCCAAAGCCAAGAACATCATCTTCCTGCTGGGTGACGGTCTTTCCGTTGCGCACCGCACCGGCGCCCGCCTCATGTCCAAGGGCATGACCGAGGGGAAGGCCAATGGCCGCCTTGCCATGGATGACATTCCGCCCGTCGCCTTCATCGGCACCTCCTCGACCTCGGCGATCGCTACCGACAGCGCCAACACCATGTCGGCCTATATGACCGGCCACAAGTCCGCGGTAAACGCACTCGGCGTCTATGCTGACCGCACGCCGGCCAGCCAGGACGACCCCAAGGTCGAAACGATCGGTGAGGCTCTGCGCCGCACCGGCAAGAAGTCGCTCGGCATCGTGACGACATCCGAAGTGCAGGACGCGACACCTGCCGCGCTCGTTTCCCATACGCGCAAGCGCGCCGACAAGGCCGACATCGTCGGCATGATGTACAACGTCAAGCCGGACGTGCTGCTCGGCGGCGGCTCGGCCTATTTCCTGGCCAAGGACGTGCCCGGTTCGAAGCGCAAGGACGACAAGGACTATATCGCGCTCTTCAAGGAGGCCGGTTACGCCCTCGCCACCGACAAGAATGAACTGGCCGCCGCGGCTGGCTCGAACCAGGGCAAGCTGCTCGGCCTCTTCCACACAGGCAACCTCGACGTCACGCTCGATCGCGAATTCCTCAAAAAGGGTACCGTCGATAAGTTTCCCAACCAGCCGGGCCTGGTTGATATGACCAAGGTGGCGCTCGACAGGCTGTCGAAGAATCCGGATGGCTTCTTCCTGATGGTGGAGGCTGCGTCCATCGACAAGATGAGCCATCCCCTCGATTGGGATCGCGCTTTGATCGATACGATCGAATTCGACAAGGCCATCGCGGCTGCACGCGAATTCCAGGCGAAAAATCCGGATACGCTGATCGTCGTCACTGGTGACCATACGCACGGCGTCTCGATCATCGGCACTGTCGATGATGATAAGCCGGGCACGGAAATGCGCGACAAGGTCGGCACCTATGCCGCCGCAGGCTTCCCGAACTACGAAGACAAGGACGGCGATGGCTATCCGGACCGAATCGATGTTTCCCGCCGTCTGTTCATCGCGGCCAACAACGGTCCTGACCACTACGAGACCTTCCGTCCGAAGCTCGATGGTCCTTTCGTTCCGGCGATCCAGAACGAGAAGAAGGAATACGTCGCCAACGAAGCTTACAAGGACGTGCCGGGCGCCGTCTTCGTCCAGGGCAACATCCCGCGCGATGAGGATAGTGGCGTTCATGCGGTGGACGATGTCGTGCTGCAGGCCGTTGGCCCGGGTGCGGAAGGCTTCCGTGGTTACATGGAACAGAGCGACGTCTATCGTGTCCTCGCCGACGCTTTCGCACTCGGCGCGTCAAAGATGTAAATCTGTCCGGCTGACGAACAGGGCAGGCGGCCGAAAGCCGCCTGTCCTCCCGTTTAAGGAGATTGCGATGACGGAGAAGAAGACCTTTGCTATTTGTCGTCGGGCGCTGCTCACGGCCGCTGCGGTCTTGCCTTTCATGGGCATTGCCGCACGCGCAAGCGCTGCCGAAAAACTGGGCTTCGGCGAGCTCTACAAAAGCTTTGGTCCGCTCGGTCTCGAATTTTCCGACAAGGTGAAGCAATTGAGTGGTCAGGAGATTGCCATCAGCGGCTTCATGGCGCCGCCACTGAAGGCGGAGGCCGCATTTTTCGTCCTGACGGAAATCCCGATGTCGCTCTGCCCGTTCTGTTCCTCAGACGCCGACTGGCCGGATAATATCATGGTCGTCTATCTCTCGGCCAAGCAGACCTTCGTGCAATTCAATGCGCCGATCATCGCGCGTGGGGTGCTGGAGTTCGGCTCCTGGACCGATCCGGAAACCGGCTTCATCAGCCAGTTGCGTCTTCGGAACGCGGCTTTCAGGACCGTCTGACACCATGCTCGCGCTCGACGTTACCGATCTTCAAATGCATTTTCCCGGCTTGGCTGCGCCGGTCCTCGCCATCGAGCGATTTCATCTGCCGGCCGGTGGCCAGCTGGCGATCACCGGGGCTTCCGGCTCGGGCAAAAGCACATTCGTCAACGCGATTACCGGCCTGGAAAACGTCACGCAAGGCAAAATTTCCTGGAATGGTATGGACATCACCCGTCTTTCCTCCGGCCGGCGCGATGCTTTTCGCGCACGCAACATCGGCCTTGTCATGCAGGATTTCCATCTTTTCCCCGGGCTTTCCGCTTTCGACAACGTGGTTCTCCCGGTCAGGCTTGCGCGCCGGCTGACCGTCGAGGAGCGGGAGCGTGCGATTGCGCTGCTTTCAGCCACCGGGATCAACCGCGTCGGGCAGGGGGTCGAGACACTGTCGCGTGGTGAAATGCAGCGTGTCGCCGTCGCCCGTGCGCTGCTGCAGCGTCCCGGCGTCATCGTCGCTGACGAGCCAACGGCCAGTCTTGACCGCCATGCGGGCAACGAGGTTGCCGAGCTTCTGCTGCGGCTTTCCGCAGAGCAGGGCACGACACTGGTGGTGGTCACGCATGATGCCTTCCTGGCGGAGCGTCTCGGCCGCCGCATCTGCCTGGAGAGCGGGCGTGTCGACGAGGATAGTGGAGAGAGTGCCGCGCAATGATGAAGTTCATTTTTGCCGACCTGCGGCGATTCTGGAGCGGCGCGTTGGCCGTTGTGGTGCTCATTGCATTGTCCGTCGCTTTAAGCGTGACCGTGACGTTGCAGGAGCGGGCCGTCCGGCTCGGCAGCGCGCGTGCGGCCGAGAAATTCGATCTGCTGGTCGGAGCTGCCGGCAGTGAAACCCAGCTTGCGCTTTCGGCCGTTTTCCTGCAGCCGGCGCCGCTGCCGCTGATGGAGGGTGGCGTTCTCGGCCGCCTCGCCAACGATCCGCGCGTCGAACTGGCGGCGCCCGTTGGCTTTGGTGACTCCGCTTACGGTTTTCCGATCGTCGGCACCACGACAAGCCTGATTTCGACGCTGTCTCCGAACCTGGCGCAAGGGGCGCATTTCGCGCGCCTCGGCGAAGCGGTGGTTGGTTCCGATGTGGCGCTGTCGCCTGGAGCGCAAATCAAACCGATGCACGGCACGGCGGAAACGGGCGGTGAAACCCATACGGCTATTGCCTACAAGGTGACTGGCCGTATGGCGCCGACGGGAACCGCTTGGGATCGCGCCATCCTGGTGCCGATCCGGGCCGTATGGCAGCTTCACGGCATGCATGGTGAAGAACATCATGACCATGAAGGTGGGGAAGCCGAGTCGCACGGTGCCGGGCCGAAAGATCACAGCCATGAGCACGAGCATGGCCATGTTGATGCGGATGCGCCCCTGGACGAGTATTTCGATGCGCAATCCCCTGGCGTTCCTGCCATTCTCGTCAAGCCGAAGACGGTTGCCGACGCTTACCGCCTGCGGCAGGAATACCGCACAGGCGCAACGCTCGGCGTTTTTCCGGCGGAGGTGCTGACGCGGCTCTACGCGACGTTGGGGGACGCCCGCAGCCTGCTTCTGGCAATTGCCCTGGGTACACAGGCGATCGTCATCGCCGCGATCGTGCTGGTGACGATCATGCACGTGGGATCGAGATGGCGGCAGATCGGCGCCTTGCGCGCGCTCGGCACACCGGTTCGCTCGATTATCGCGCTCGTGTGGGGAGAGCTTTTCCTGCTGTTCGTCGCCGGGATCGCATTGGGGATTGCCCTCGGCTACGCCGCAGCATCGACGATCTCGGCGCGGCTGACCGCATCGACGGCCGTCCGGCTGCCTGTTGATTTCGCGCCGAACGATTTCTGGCTGGTGACTGGTTTTCTCGCTGTTGCGGCATTCGTCTCCATTGTTCCCGCGCTTGCCGCTTTGCGTTCCAGCCCCGCTGCCGCTTTGCGTGCGTCTGGCTGAGTGCATCTGCGTCCTTATACGTATTGTCGTATAATGGCTTTTTAAACGCTTCCGCGTATATCATTACTTTAATCGCATTCGCGTATATTGACAGATTATACGTTACCGCGTATATTGGTGATCGGAGGCCACCATGAATGAACAGATCGCCCGCACAGAAAAACAACTCGGCGCCATTCTGCGCCGCGCCCGCAAACAGGCGCACTTGAGTCAAGGCGCGCTCGGCGAACAAATCCATATGCGGCAGGGCACGGTTTCGCGCCTTGAAGCCGGGGAGCCGGCCGTCCAGTTGCGCACCCTGATGGAGGCCCTTTCAGCCCTCAATCTGGAACTGGTCGTTCGACCACGCAGCCAGGGCAGCGCCGCCGACATCGAGGACTTGTTCTGATGGCAAGAAGGCGGGCGCACGTCCCCCTCAACGTTTTCCTGAACGGTCGTCATGTCGGCGTGCTGCGGCGCGAGGCCACAGGCGCCATCGACTTCCAGTACGGACACGGCTGGCTGGATTGGCGTAGCACATTCCCGGTGTCACTATCACTGCCCCTGCGCGAGGACCGCTATATCGGCAACCTGGTTATCAATGTGTTCGACAACCTGCTGCCTGACAACGACGCAATCCGCAACCGGCTCGCCGAGCGCGTCGGCGCGGAAGGAACTGACGCCTTCAGCCTGCTAACCGCTCTGGGCCAGGACTGCGTGGGCGCCCTGCAATTCCTGCCCGACGGCACTGATCCCGGCACTGCCGGCGATACCGACGGCAAGCCGGTCAGCGACGACGAGGTCGCAGACATCATCAAGAATCTCGCCGCCGCGCCGCTCGGTATGGGCGAAGACGAAGATTTTCGAATCTCGATTGCCGGGGCACAGGAAAAAACCGCCCTGCTGCGCAAGGACGGCCAGTGGTTTAAACCCACCGCCACCACCGCCACCACCCATATTCTCAAACCGCAGATCGGCCAGCTTCCCAATGGCATCGACCTCTCCAACAGCGTCGAGAATGAGTATCTCTGCCTGAAGCTGCTGGAAGCAATGGGCGTCCCCACCGCCAACGTCGAGATCGCGGAATTCGGGGAACGCCGTACACTAATCGTGGAACGTTTCGACCGCCTTTGGGCGAAGGATGGAAGATTGCTCCGTCTGCCGCAGGAGGACACTTGCCAGGCGCTGTCGATCCCGCCCACCAGAAAATATCAGTCGGACGGTGGCCCTGGAATGCGGGAAATCATCAACCTGCTGAAAGGCAGTGACACACCCGACGCCGATATCGCCATATTCATGCGCGCCAGTATCCTGTTCTGGCTGCTCGGCGCGACCGACGGTCACGCTAAAAACTTCAGTATTTTTCTTGGCCCCGGCGGACGCTTCCGAATGACACCTCTCTACGACGTGCTGACCGCACAGCCGAGCCTCGACGAAGGCCAGATCTCCCGCAAGAAATTCAAACTTGCGATGTCGGTTGGCAGAAACCGCCACTATGCCATCCATGACATCGTACCCCGCCATTTCATGCAGTCGGCGGACCTTTCCGGTGTGGGTACCCCGGCGATGAAAGCGATCTTTGAAGACATCACCGCGAACGCCGAACAGCAGGCAGAGGCCGCTATCACGAAGCTGCCCAACGGTTTTCCCGACCAGCTCGTGACGTCCACCATGGCGGCCATCAACCACCGCGTCCAGCTCGTCGCCGATTCACTTTCATGAGCGTCTCATGTCTGAAGCAAGAAATTACCCGCATTGCCATTCTTGGCCAAGTCTCACTGCTAAGCCACTCTACCTAGTCTGCGCTATCGGAACAATTATCATCATCGATCCCATCACGTTCGGCAGTTCAGGACGCCGCCGCTTCGGGGCCGGAAGCAAACTGTCAGCGCCTAGATTGGAACTCGAGAATCCGACGTTATAGACCACCTGTAGCCAGCCCATCATCGCTTCAAGTCACGGGGCAGCGGCTAGCGTCGGAAGGTGAGATGGATAGTGCCACTCGGTGCCGTTTCTGTCCTGACTGTATAGCCAGCTTCTAGGCCCCGCAGATCGTCCCACAGGCGGATGCCGCGTCCGAGCAAGATCGGAGCGATCGCAACGTGAAGACGGTCGACAAGGTCCGCCTTGAGGAAGGCGCGAACGACAGTCGCACCACCGCCAACCCGCACATCCTTGCCGCGCGCTGCACTGACAGCCTGCTGAAGCGCATCAACCGGGGTGGTGTTGAGGAAGTGGAAAGTGGTGCCACCGGCCATCTCTATCGAGGGCCTCGGGTTGTGGGTGAGGACGAAGACCGGAACCCGGAACGGTGGCTCGTCGCCCCACCAGCCATGCCAGTTCGGATCGTCGGGAAAGTTGTGGAGTCCGAACATGCCAGCGCCCATAATCTCGGCACCCACATTAGCGAAGTACTCCTTCGCGTATTCGTCGTCGACACTTGTGGTCCCTGCTCCCGTGGTATCCTTTAGCACACGCTCACGGAACGTTCGCGTTGCAGTGTATGCACCGACGAGACGCGGCCAGTCCTCGCCAAACGGCGCTTCGGGCGTCTGATCCGTCGTTGTCGCGAAACCATCGAGCGAGATAATGAGATCGACACGAACTGCCACTGGAGTCCTCCTTGCGCGTGGTTGCACCATAACTGTCCCAATATTCGAAGCCTGTTACTAAGGTATTCACCTTTGTATTCAAAGTTAGATACTAAGGCAAGTACCTTTTTATCCTTGACCGGCGCCCCGGACCACTTTACTGACGCCTATGCCTTATCATTCGACCCCGCTCGACCTCGCCTTTCACGCTCTCAGCGATCCTACCCGCCGCGCCGTGGTGTCGCGGCTGATCGAGGGCGAGTTGCCGGTCAGTGCCCTGGCCGAGCCTTTCGACATGGCGCTGCCCTCCTTCGCCCAGCATCTCAGGGTGCTGGAAGATTGCGGACTGATCGTCAGCGAGAAACGCGGGCGCAGCCGCTGGTGCCAGCTGGTACGGGGGCGCTTCGATGAGGCGGCTGACTGGATGGAAGCCGAGCGCCGGCGCTGGACCGAGCGGTTGGACCGGTTGGAAGTCTACTTGGATAAAACGGAAGAGGAGGGTGAAGGACATGGCAAACCCGTTTGAGACATGGTCGCTCGACCGCGAAATCGTGCTAGTGAAGCTGCTCAACCATCCGCGCGACAAGGTCTTTGCTGCCTGGATGGACCCCAAGGCACTTGGCGAATGGTACGGCCCGGCCGGCTTCAGCATCGAAACCCACGAAGCCGATATCCGCGAGGGCGGGGTCTGGCGGTTCGACATGGTGGGCGTATTCGAAGGCGCGCAGCAGCGCTTCCCAAGCCTCATGCGCTTTGTGGAGATCGTGCCGAACGAGCGGATCGTGATGGACTATGGCACGCCGGATCCTGACGACCCCGACCGTTTCCGCGCCACAGTGACCTTCGACGAGCAGACTGACGGCAAGACGGTGCTGACCATGCGCCAGCTCCATCCCAGCCGCGAACGGCGTCAGGTGGTCATCGGCTTCGGTGCGGTGGAATACGGACTGCAGACGCTGGAGGGCCTCGCCGCCTGGCTGGATGGGTGAGCCCTTGGCCGCTCAGTGCCGCTCGTGTCAGTTGGCGATGGCCGAGGCGGCGTGCAGATCGAGCGACGGTTGATCGCGCAAATCATAGCTTGACGGAACAGGATAGCCGCACACGATGTCTGCGTTCGGGCGGCCGCTATCGTGATCTGCACGACAGCATGAAGGGCGCGAGGCAGAAATGGGAGGAGCGGCATCCTCCCACGCCGCTTTGACGCCATTTCGGACGTTGGTACCGCTTGGCTCGCGGACCACAAGCAGACTCACAAGATAAGGACGATCACGATGACCGAAGCGCTGGACGAGGGACCCTTCTTTCACGGCACAATCGCGGCTTTGCGCGCGGGTGATTTCCTCACCGCAGGATACCGGTCGAACTATCGTCCCGAAGTGGTGATGAACCATATCTACTTCACTGCCATTGTGGACGGTGCCGGGCTTGCCGCTGAAATCGCGGCTGAACTCACCGAAGGCGGCGCAGTCCCGCGCGTTTACGCCGTAGAGCCGACCGGGACATTCGAGAACGACCCGAACGTGACCGACAAGAAATTTCCCGGCAACCCCACGCGGTCGTATCGCAGCAGCGCACCGCTCAAGGTCATTGGCGAAATCACGCATTGGACCAGATTGACGCCCGAAGCACTACAGGTATGGAGAGAACGACTGACCGCGCTGCGCTCAGACGAACGAGGCGAAATCATCAACTGATGCGAGGCGACACGCATCGTGTGCTCATTCCGCGATCGAATCAAAGGAGACGATCAGCTTTCCGCCCCGGACTGGACGGCCAGGTCCCGCGCGCAGAACGGCAGCTTTGAGGAAATGTCGTAGTCTGGTTTAACGGCCGAATAGGGCGCGCATTGCCGCCCGGCATATTGGCAATCGGTCGGTGGTGTCTGTGACCGCATTTCTGCTAAAGCTGGGAAGAAAATCGCCCGCGAAGTCACCAACTGCCGAAGTGTGACGGGCGCATCGGACTGATGGGCCTGTCGCTCATCGAGCCCTGTTGTCTTGAAGGAGGAGCGCTAGGATGAGCACCGACCTGGATACCGTGCGGTCCTATGATATGGTCGCGGCGGAGTACGCTTCAGAGGCCGCGGCGATGCCCGAATGGGTCGCGACAGAGATCGATGTGTTCGTGACCGCGCTGGGTGGCGCGGGCAGGGTGCTGGAGATTGGAAGCGGTGGCGGACGCGATGCACTTGAGCTTGAGAAGCGGGGAATTAGCGTCCGGCGCACCGACATTTCAAAGGGTTTCGTCGAACTGCTTCGCGAAAGTGGCTTCGAGGCCGACACATTGGATCCGCTGACCGAAGACTTGGCCGACCCGCAGCGTCCCGGTACGCCTTACGACGGGATCTGGGCCTGTGCCTGCCTGATTCATGTGGCGCGCGAGGATCTCGGCACGGTGCTTGGGCGGCTTGCCGAGGCGACCCGGACGGGTGGCCGATTGCACGCCTCCGTTCGAGAGGGCGACGGCGAGGATGTGTCCACACACGGCAGTGCTGCAGCGCCCCGGCGCTACGTCGAGACGTACTGGCGCGAGTCTGCCCTGCGGTCCGCACTCACAGACGCCGGCTGGATCGTCGGCGAGGTACGTCGGTGCGTTGGAAAGCCCCATGATCGGTGGCTGAGCGTTCGGGCGAGCCGGGCGTGACCCACACAGAACTTGCGGGAATGGCCGGTTCTGTTGCGACTATGAGCTCTAGGCAGTCACTGCAATGTCAGCTTCCGGTCGAAGGCACAGTTACCTATCGACAGGTATGCGGGTGCATACCTGTCGACGTTGGCGCCGTGGTTGGGCCGAAACAGTCACGTACAAGTGCGCTTCCGTTGTCTTTTCGACCTCGCGAAATGGGCCGCGATGACGCCGGAGAGTTCGCCAGGATGGCGCGCATTAAAGAACCCCTCCACCTGCCTGCATGTAATCGGCGACGCTGTAGCAATGGCTCGCCTGATAGGCGTTCCGCCCCCGGTTCATGTGTGTCAGGTTGAACGTCCGAATGGCGCGCACCACGCGGCGGCTCGTGAGGAATTTGCGGATCGAGACTGAGCCGCGCACATTGATGCCGAAAATGTCCGCGCCACGTGGGAAGAAATAACTGACGTGCTCTGGCAGCGCGACACTTTGCTCCAGAAAGGGTTCGTCCACCCGGCTCGGCGTGGCTGAGCGATCTGTCGTGAAATCCGAAAGATGCACGATGAATCTGGCGCGGATGTCTTCGTCTTGGGCATAAAGCGTAAAAAGCTCCATCCAGCTCGCATTGACGCGGACGAGCGGCTTGTCCGATGTCGATGGTAGACAGGAAACAGACCAGTAGGAGCGCTCGGTCTTGCGCGGGATCGGAATGCAGCTAGGACCGTACAGCCCGAGAATCTCCAGGACTTCCCCTGCTTGCGGGCGACCAAGCAGCTTCTCAAATCGCGCCACATATTTGAAACGCTGTTCCAGGGACTCCAAGCGGTCGCCCGTGTCGGGCAAGTCGATCTCGCCCTCTATCCAATCGCGCTGCTGCTCAAGATCAAGGAATTGTTGCAGGCCGGTGGTTCTCAGGCGAGAGGTCGCTGCCATTCAGAACCCCCGTGAATTTCGTGTGCTCGTCATCGACCGGCTCCTGTGTTCTCGCTGAGGCGTTTGCGAGCATCGCGCCCAATGCGCTTCCGAATGATACATTGCAGATGATGAGTTTGGAACGTCTGCTCGACCATGAGGTACTCAATGCCTTAGCTAGCGCTAAGAGCTTCCCATAGCTTGATCTTTTTCTGTCGCACGATCCCGGCGATTGTGGTCTTGGACTCAGCGATGGGTGGAAATTGCTATGTCCGCTTCTGAGCGAGGATGCGCTGAAACTGAAATGAACCGGGCCTGGAGATTGTCGAGGAGCCATACGCCTGCGCGGCCCGGGAAGCGATCTCGCATATGCGCTGCATAGATGGTCAGAGGGCTGTGAGCGCTGGCAGGATCGTCCTCAATTTGCAGCGGGACGAGGCGTTCCTCGACCAGAAGCGGCATCACCAGATGCTCGGGCATCCGGCACCAGCCAAGCGCTGCGAGGAGGAAATCCAGTCGGCGCCCCAGCTCAACGAAACGCCACACCTTCGTCCCAAGAATTCCATAGCCGGGATTGTCCGGTGTGGACGGATCAGACAGCACAAGCTGGACATGCTCATCCAGGTCCGCGCGCGTTACCGGTCGGCCGAGCCGGGCGAGCGGATGGGCTGGCGACACGACCGGAAGCAGGCGCACGTCAAGCAATGGCAAAGCTACAACATCCTCAGGCACATCAGGTAGAAGCACACAGAACGCGAGTGCAGCATCTCCCCGGCGCAATCGTCGCTCGGCGCCGCCGAGGCCCTCTTCCGAGAAGCTCACCGGCAGGTGAGGAAACGCATCGCGGAGCGCATGCAGGCTATCGATAAACGAAGCAGTGGGTACCAGCGGATCAATTGCGACTGCAAGCTCGGGCTCCAGTCCATTGCGCGTGGCGGCGGCCATCGCCTCGAAACGTGCCGTGCCCGACAGGACGACGCGAGCCTGAGCGACCAGCGCGCGGCCTGCATCCGTCAGGTGCGGGCGATAGCTGCTCCGATCGAACAGGATCACCCCCTGCACGTCTTCCAGCGTTGCAATGGCCTGGCTGATCGCAGACTGGGCACGGTGGAGCTTGCGACCGGCAGCCGAGAAGCTGCCAGTTTCGGTGATCGCTACCAGCACGCGCAACTGGTCCAGGGTCAAACTGCCCAACATTCCATCATCCATATCGATAGAGATAATCGGATTATTATCCCTTTTAATGATGATCGTCCAGCGCGTAAGCTGCAGTCATGCTCTCGGCGCGCCGAACTCCGGCTTCCGCTTCGGCCAACTCAAATCCAAGGATACCATTCATGCCCCACCTTCTCGTTGTCGAAACCAGTCCGCGCGGTGATTCTTCGATCTCGCGCAATCTCACCGGTCGCTTCCTCGCCGAATGGCAGGCAGCACATCCCGGTGGGCAGGTGGTTACCCGTGATCTGATGGAAACGGACTTGTCGTTTGTGAGCGCGCCGTGGCTCCGGGCTTATTTCACGCCGCCCGAGCAGCATTCGACCGAAATGAAAGACGTGCTCCGGCTGTCGGACGAACTTGTCGCGGAGCTGCTGGCGACCGACCATCTCGTCATTGCCACGCCCGTGTACAACTACAACATTCCGGCGGCGCTCAAGGCTTGGGTTGACCACATCGTCCGCAAGGGGTCGACGCTCGGGATGGACGGCAAAGGCCTTGTCAGCGGTAAGAGGGCTACTGTGCTTATGGCCTCCGGTGGTGTTTACACCGAAGGTTCGCCAATCCGCGATCGAGACATCGCGACCCAGTATCTGCGCTTGATCCTGAGCGTCATCGGCATCACCGACGTGACGTTCATTGCGGCAGGTGGAGCAAAGGCAGTTGATTTGGGCGAGATCGGGCGAGATGACTTCCTGGACAAGTTCCAGGGTGAAATCGAGGCTGCTAGTGCTGCTTTCGGGGTGGGCTCGGCGGCCGCCTGATAACTGACCGAAGATCGAAGACAGTGGATTGCTTCATGCCAAGCGAAATCCAGTCGACGGCTTCTTCCATTGCAAATGGGATGGTGAGGTCGAACCACCGCGGCCGGTTGGACGGGATTTTCGCGGTCGCGGAAATTCGGCGCGCTGCACCGTTTCATAGATTGTGCTGTCAGCGAGGAGCACTATCTCACGCCTTGGTGCCCAATGGTGTTCCGGCTAATAGTCTCTCGATCGACCGTGGTCATCGCGGATGGAAAAATGGGTCAACTGGTGCTGAAACTCAACAACAGTATTTTACCTTGATGAAAGCTAAGGTTACGGTGCCGTTGAGAAAGCTTGTTCAGACGCGATCCTTGTCTAAAAAGGCCAAATGATCAGTTGATGAAATTCACCGCAGCACTGCGCATCACAACATTCGCCATGATGTTGCCAACCCAAGCCCTTGCGGATTGCGATATCACAGATACGTTGCTCAAGCAGGCTTACCCTATGGCAGAGCAGGCCGCAGACGGTTTGGCTGTCAAAAGTGGTGGTTATGCTCAGGTGATCAATCCCGACAACGTGGTGTGCAAGGCCTGGCCCTACAGGCCGGAACTCACCCTGGCCGCGATACCGATACTCGAGGCCCTCCCGCCAGCCGAGGGCGAGAACAAGGGAGATGTGGAGATCATTGTCTTCAATCGCACCATTGGCAAGCTGCTCGCCAGACGTCTTGAGACAGGCATGGCCTTCTCCGATGCCATTCGGTTCAGCAGCCTCGAACTCGATACGGCCCGCTACGATGTGAGCGGCGATCTGCGCGCCTTTGGTCTGCGCACTTCGCAATATGGCAGTTCGCGCGTTAACCCCTACGACGAACATGCGCTCTGGCTCTACACGTTTAACAATGGTGGCATTGAACGGGTACTGGATGGACTGATTGTACAGCGCACGAATGGTGAAAATGATGGGGACTGTAGCGGCAGCTCGACGACGATCAAGCGTACGCTCACAATTGCTCCCAAAGAGGAACCAGGCTATCGCGAACTGCGGGTCGAACAGACGGTGATGCACGAGACGTCAACCAAAACGGCCGCGGAATGCCATTCCAGCAATCGCTTCGACCAGCCTGTGCACTTCAGCCTGGCCTATCGAGACGGCCGCTATCGCCCGGTTGCGCGTGTTAACGTCGGCTCTGACAATGGTGATGTCGACGATGATTTATTCTCCAGCATCACGGTAGGAGCAGACAAACCCTAACAGTGTCTCGCATTCGTATTTCGCAAGTCGGTTGAGCGTACTTTGGACGCGCCATCAACATTCCCCTCGTATCATCGGGTCTTTGGATTTCTGCACGTCAGTCGACGTGACTCGATATATCGATAAGACCTCTGAACGTCGCTGATGTCGAAGGCCTCGGCGAGCGATTGCGGAATATTCGTCATTAATCGAGATAACATAAAGCTGGCTGCTATCGGCCTTTTCAAAGGAAGCCTTTGGCAGCTCTCCCGGCCTCGGTTGGCGGGAATGCAAAGCCGTCTGCGGCTTTCATCAAAGGGGTCAATCAGCGCGTGTTTGATTGGCGTTCACTGGCTATTGCCCCGCGGGCGAAACGGGCTTCTCAACGAGAAGTCCTATCCTGCCAAGACAAATCCCCCCCCTCATCTCCATTGAAAATGAACGGCCGGCCACGCCTGGGCGCGCTTGCCTTTCGCTGCGGGTAACCGATCTTGAAAGCGACCCTTTTGCAGGGCAATCTCAGCGGGGAGTGCAGAGACTGTTGCTGCCTGCCGGCAAACATGGCACACCGGGGCAGCTGGCGCCTGCGCTGCAGGATGGAAAGAACCGGCCGGGAGACAGAGCACCGCATGATGAAGTCCAGTCTTGATCATCTGCCCGAACGCAAGCAGCGGGAACTCATGCGCATTGTCGACCTTCTCCTTGAGGAATTCGAGGATGCGCTGAAGGATGCGACGGCCGACTTCAAGAAGAAGGGCCGGATCCTGAAGGTGATCCTGTTCGGCTCCTATGCGCGCGGGGACTGGGTGGACGAGCCCCACACGATGAAGGGGTACCGGTCCGACTATGACCTGCTCATCCTTGTCAACAACCGCAAGCTGACCGACTTTGCCAGCTACTGGTACAAGGCCGCCGACCGGCTGATCCACGACAAGGGCGTTCACACGCAGGTCGGCTTCATCGTCCATTCGCGCCGCGAGGTGAACACGGCGCTCCGGCAAGGCCAGTATTTCTTTTCCGACATTCAGCGTCAGGGCATTGTGCTTTACGAACTCGACGACGAGCCGCTGGCCGAGCCCCGCCCGCTCACCCCGGCCGACGAGTACACGGTGGCAAGGGAGCATTTTGAGATTCGTTTTCATTATGCAAAGGACTTTGCCAAGGGTGCGAAATTCTACCTAGACGAGGGGAATTTAAATCTGGCTGCGTTCGAGCTTCACCAATCGATCGAACAGGCCTATTCGACCGCGCTTCTCACCCTCACCAATTACGGCCCGGCATCGCACAATCTGAACTTTCTGCGCACCTTGGCCGAAGGCCGGGACCGGCGCCTTGCCGAGGCCTGGCCGCGCGATCAGCAGCGCTATCGCGCCTGGTTCAACACGGTCAACGAAGCCTATGTCAAATCGCGCTATTCCAAGCATTACGCGATCAGCGAGGAAGCGCTTGTCTGGCTGGGCGAGCGGACCGCCATCCTGCATGACCTTGTCGAGACGATCTGCAGGGACCATCTCGGTGAGCTCGAGGCGAAAGCCGCCGTCTAGTTCAATGTTTCCGGCAGAGGCTACCGTCGTGGAGGCTGCGGTCATCCACAGCGCCGGTGTTTACAAGGGAAATAGCCAGTCCATCGTAGACCTTCCGGCTAAGGGCACAGACGATCGTTTTTTTGGGCTCCTTGAATGTTCCAAGCTGCGTTCGAACCGGTTAGGCCTGCGCCTGGCAGCGGCAAGACTGGCCCAGCGACAGTACGCCCGCATCCATCTCAATGCTCCAACACTTTATTCTGCCGATGTCGCTGCGGATCAATGATCAAGATGCAGCCGGCGGGATATTTTGGTTCAGCCGAAATAAATTGGTCGGATCATATTTGGTTTTAAGCGCCACCAGGCGGGCGTAGTTCTCGCCATAGGCCTGGCGCACGCGGTCGCCGCCCTCATCGCCGAGGTTGTTTGCGTAGACGCCGCCGGTCGCATATGGCCTGATGGCGCTCCACATCGCGCGAGCCCACTGGATGTTTGCTTCGTCATCCACCGGATCATCCCAGATCGCGATCGGGAAACAGTCATAAAGCGCGTCACGATTGGCGTAAGGTGCTTCAGATTTTGGCACGCGGGCGATAGCGCCGCCGACCTGCTGGAAGACCAAGAGCGAGGTGGCAGAGGGAGCGCCGGCATAAGCCTCGAGCAGCGCATCGATAGCGGAATCACTGATTTCGTTGAGGAACTGGGCTTTCCAGTAATAGCGGCGTCCGCGCGGGAAAATGGTGTCGCCCTTCGACTGGATCTGAAGGTAGGGGACGGCTCCAAGGCTGCTTTCCAGGGGTGTGCCGAACTCCATCAGAGGTGCGAGGATGGGCTTGCCAGATTCGGGTGGTCCGACATAGCAGGCTGAAACGCTGAAGAACCGTTCACCCGATTGCATCGTCACAAGCGCCCCGTCGACACTTAGTTCGTCCGGCGCTTTGCGGGCAAAGTCGTCATAAAAGCGGATCGCCTCGCGGGCCTGATCGTAATGGTGAAGCACCGAACCGACGAGAAGGGACGGGCCGACAGGATGAAGCGCGTACTCAAACGCCGTCACGATTCCGAAATTGCCCCCACCGCCCCGCAAGCCCCAGAACAGATCAGAATGATCAGCGGCGCTTGCCCTAAGCAGCCTCCCGTCAGCCGTGACGACGTCGGCCGCGATGAGATTATCACAAGTCAAACCATATTTGCGGCCGAGCTTGCCGAAACCGCCACCCAGCGTGAGCCCGGCGATGCCGGTGTCGCTATTAACACCCATCGTCGTCGCCAGACCGTAAGCCTGCGTCGCCGTATCGAACTCACCCAAGCTCAGACCAGCCTCGGCATGGACGACGCGGCTGACGGGATCGACCGCGATGCGCTTCATGCGCGAGAGATCGATGACGATGCCGGCATCACAGACCGACAGGCCCGCGACGTTGTGGCCGCCGCTTCTAACCGCCACAAGACAGTTGTGCGCCCGAGCGAAGGTCACGGCCAGGATCACGTCGTTGGCGTCGACGCAGTAGGCAATCAGGGCCGGCCGCCTATCGATTGCCCCGTTCCAGACCCTGCGCGCTTCATCGTAGACGGCGTCTCCTGGAATGATCAAGTCGCCCCGAAGGCCTTGCCGAAGCTTCTCAATGGCTGCAGGGCCGGGCGGATATGTGCCCGTTGGATGGTCAATTGGCCGCTTCAACTCCATCGTTGTACACCTCCCAGCTTTTGGTATGGTCTCATAGGCCCGCAGCCAACTGCAATGTCGAAGATCTCAGGTGCTGGATGAGAGAAATTCATCTACATTGTCCACATGAGAAAGCTTCCACCTCTTCGCTCGTTGCACGCCTTCGAGGCGGCTGCGAGGCATGGGAGCTTCAAGGCGGCTGCAGAGGAGCTCGGCGTTACACCGACGGCGATCAGCCATCAAATCCGGTTGCTGGAAGGGACGTGCGGTTGCCAACTGTTTCAGCGGCGTCCGCGACCTCTCGTGTTAACGAGCGCCGGCGCCCGACTGTTTCCCGCTCTGCGCAATGGCTTTGATGCCCTCGCAGGTGCCATCGCTGCCGTTGCCGAGACGGACGAGCAGGCGCCTTTGCGGGTTACCAGCCCGAATGCCTTTGCAAGTCGATGGCTCGTCCCACGCCTGCCAAAGTGGCGGGAAACAAACCCAACCGTCCCGTTGGAGATCATCGGGACCGATGCGGTGCTGGATCTGCGCGCCGGGGCAGCGGATGTCGCCATCCGCTATGCCCGCAGGCCGCCTTCGGACTTTCCTGCACAGGAGGTCTGCCGCGATACGTTTTTTCCGGTGTGCAGCCCAAATTTACTCGAGCGGGACGGCCATGCATCTCAGCGGCTCTCGGATCTTCTGCGTTTTCCTTTGATCCATTTTGATTGGTTGAACAAGGATCCCGAGGCCCCGACCTGGCGGCAATGGCTGTCGAAAGCGCGGTCGATCGATCCCAATCTGAAGGTGGACAAGGCGTGGGATCTGAGCTTTCGGGAAGAACTGCACGCGATTGACGCGGTCCTGGCAGGGCAGGGAATCGCGATCTGCAGCGATGTCATCGTCGGTCATGAGTTGGAAACCGGTCTGCTCGTCAAAGCGCATCCGCTATCGTTGCCGGGCTACGGTTTCTACATCGTCTCGATGCCTTACAGTCCCCGGGCGGCGGTCATAGAGGCTTTTTCGGTCTGGATTAAAGATGTCCGCTGACGGGTTGCATGGCAAAGGCTGAGTCAGTGTCGGAATTGCAATATGAACTTGGCGTTGCCATCTCGCGCTGATCCACTGACTGCGTTCGACGCTTGCATGAATCTTCATTATTGCGGCGTGACATTAGAATTGTTCGAGGAGTGGTTGAGCATACATCTGCAAATACCTAATCATGACGCCTGTCTTGCAAGAGAGTATTACCGTGAATGTTTGTGTTCTGGGAGCGACTGGTTTCATCGGCCAACACCTTGTTGAGCGATTGATCTCGCTTGGCTACGCTGTGTCTGTGTTGAGCCGAAGTGAACCGGATGTCGCGCGCGTTAGGTTTCCAACGAAATCGGTGCAATGGACTGTCGGCGACTGGAATGATCAAAGCAAACTGACAGAAGCAATGGCTGGTGCCGATATCTGCTTCCACCTGATTTGTACTACGCTCCCGCGATCCTCCAACGAAAATCCGATCCATGACGTAACGTCGAACGTGTGCGGTACCATCAGAGTGCTTGAAACTGCGCTTGCATCTGGATGTCGCAAGGTGGTGTTTGCTTCATCGGGCGGGACTATTTATGGAGTGCCGCAGAGCATCCCGATTGCGGAATTTCACCCGCTTGAACCTAATAATTCCTATGGGATTAGCAAACTTGCCATTGAAAAATATATGAAGCTCTTTTTCAATCTGCATGGTTTGGAATACGGAATAGCGCGATTGTCTAATCCCTATGGCGAGGCCCAGGCGACGGACCGCGCCCAAGGAGCAGTTTCTGTTTTCTTGCATCGGGCATTAACGTATAAACCAATCGAAATCTGGGGAGACGGTTCGATTGTTAGGGATTATCTCTACATTGCTGACGCAGTGGACGGCTTGATCAAGGTGGCAAACTATGCGGGCATCGAAAGAATATTCAATATTGGCTCAGGACGTGGGCTGTCCTTGTTGGATATCGTCAATGAAATCGAAACTCTCCTGAACAGAAAAGTCAGTGTACGGCATGCTGCGGGCAATCAGTTCGATGTGCCCATCAATATACTCAGCATAGACCGGGCAATAAACGTCCTCGGCTTTCAACCAAAGGTGCCATTCAAAGCGGGTTTGCAACGCACGGCTCAATGGCATCAGTCTTATGGCAGGCGTGCGATGGAAGCGATTTCTGGAGACTGAATCCTCATATGCGGCGTTCCCTGCCACTGTTATGGTGTCGGTCGCTTAATTGCGGGTGCATCCGAGGAGTCATCACGCAGCGCATCAAATTTGTTCGATTGGTATTGCACATCTGGTGCGACCACTAAAAGGAGACCCAGAGCGCCATGACAACGACAGATGTACGCGCCGTCATTCTCATACCTGCCTACGGGCAGCCGTGGCTCACAGCCGAGACACTTCATACGGCTGTGGCACAACAAACCGATTTTGATTTTGCTGTTGTGGTCGTCAATGACGGTTGCCCTTCACCGGAAACCCACGAGATTTGTCTCAATTTCTCGGCAACATATGAAGGGAAGGTCTTTTATCTGAAAAAGGCGAATGGGGGCCTTAGCGCCGCCAGAAATTCTGGTATCGAGTTTGCTCTGCGCTCTTTCCCCGCGCTGGAGGCGATTTATTTTCTCGATTGCGACAATCACATCGGCCCCCTTCTCTTGCAACGACTTGTCAATGCATTGAGATTCTCGGACGAAACAGTCGGTTGGGCTTATGCTGATGTCGACAAGTTCGGATTTGCAAGTTTTCATGACACCTCCGGTATCTATTCGCCTTTGGAGCACCTTTTTCGCAGCTTCTGCGAAGCGGGTAGCATGGTCTCACGGCGAATGCTCGATACTGGCATCCGCTTCGACACGGCGATGCGCAAAGGCGTCGAAGATTGGGACTTCTGGCTGCAAGGGCTCGACAAAGGTTTTCGCGGTGTTCATGTGCCGGATGCGGGCTTTCACTACCGGCGCCGTGGTGAAAGCATGCTGGTGGAAGCAGAACGGGACTTCGCGCCAATTCTCACCTACATCCGCGAGAAGCATTCCCGGCTCTATAATGTTAAAGCCGTGTTGCGGATGGAGATTGAGGCACGGGCACGGTATGCTGTTTACCATCCGGACACAGGCTTTGTGCGGTGCATGACAGTTCATGGTATTGAAGAGCTTGTGAAGCTTGACGACTACCTTGTTCGTCTCTTTCGCGCTGCCGAGCGCCCCGGCTATGGCCTTTGCCCCGGTCATTTGATCCTTATGGATCAAGCACTCCACGATATGCTGGTGACGGAACGTCTGCTCCAGGGTGTGCTGTGGACGCTTGAATGCGCTGTGATGCACGCAGCGATAGCAACGTGCTCGCTCACCATTCATTCCTCAAACGAACGGATGCTCCATTGGGATTCACTTTCCGTGAATCGGACGAGTGCACACAACCTTCCGCCAATACCGGAAAAAGCGCAGATCATCGCTATAGAAGCCGGCGAACTGCTTGCACAGCAATTTGCTGAAGGCGGCTTTGCCTACGGCAATCACTGGCACATGGCGAAATCGCTTGGTGGCTGTTTTTTTGATCTTGAAGTAAGCAGCCCCGGTGAAATCAAAGCATTCAAACCGCTTGCTGAAGGCTTTGCGTCCCTACTCCAGGCCGTGGAGCAGTTGGCCCTGCGTGAGCAGCGTGCCCTTTGGCACGCCATCGAACGCGATCGCTATCGTGCTCAGGCCACCCATCCGCGTGATTTCTATCCGGAGCTTTTCAACACGGCATCGGTCTTTCCAACGCCCGTGACAGACCGATGCATAGCAATTGTTGTTGACGATGCCACGACCGCTTCAATCGCGCTTGCCGCGCGGCTGGCCAACACGCTTCGTGAAGCAGGAACTGTTTTGCATCTTGTGACCTTCGCCTGGCACTTGTCAGGCAATACCAATGATCTCGACGCATTTGCCGAAATCGTTTCACTGCCGCTGGCCTCCCTTCGCGCCACCTCCAAGACCATGCGTCAAGAATATCTTGGAACGAGCCTGCCTCATCTCGATTGGCGCGACAGGCAGGCGGCGGTCGCTACGCTTGCGGGCTATTCACTGGTTGTCTCTGCCGAAAGCACTGTCCTGCATTTGCTTGCCGGCGCGTTGCGGCGACTGAAGGTGGAAACCTGGGCTTTCCTAGCCAAAGACGACACACGCTCCGCCGCCGATACAATCACAGCCTGCGCTGCTTTTGAGCAGGCCTATGATGCGATCTTCCCGCAAACACGGGACATGCTGCATCTTTGCCGCGGTCTCGGTATCCCGCCGAGAAAGCTGCGTCCGTGGCACGGCACCGATGCCATGGCCTTCGCCGAAGCGACTACACCTGCAATCGAACACAGCCGAGTCTCAGCCTAATGCTACACGTTTCTCCAGATCTGCTTCCCGCACTCTATGACGGTCATCCCAAAGTTTTGATTGTAAAGTCTAAGGCTCAGCCTTGGACGTTCGTTCCTCCGACGAATACGGTGCGTTGGCTTGTCGCCGAAAAATCCGATACCGGCGGTTTCATTCTCACCGGTGCCGCTGACACCGGAACCGATCATCATTTGCTTGACATGCCACCCACGAATGTCTGGGTCGTCTGGAATCCGCATGATGAAGAACAGGCGGCAGGCTTGGCGCAATGGTGGGCGGGTGCTGGCGGAATCGGAGCGGAGCCAAGCTTCATTGACGGTGACGCGGCAAAGCTGAATGCAGCGCTATTTGAGCGCGCGCGCGCTGAAGTCACTCGTCTGACGCAGGTAAATCAACTGCTGATCGAGGACTTGGCAGCGCTGCGTGAAAGCTGGGCCCAGGATGTCAGACTTCCGCCGGAGCTTGAGGATTTATTGGCCAACCTTCGCCTTGCACCGCCGCGCCTCATCTTTGAGACTGCCGCGCCGACGGTTGATGCGAAGACGGTGCAGGCAGCAATGGGTGGTGAGAAGGCACCACATTTGTGTCAACGCTTGCCTATCGGGGCTCACGGGCTGCTTGGCATAGATGTGCACGTCGCTGTTCCTGGTTCCGGATACGGGCATCTTCGTGTCTCTTTATATGTTCGTGAGACGGAAAAGGCGTTGGCGCACTGGGAGATTGCCTATGGCGAACTCAAACCAGGCTGGCTGCCCTTGCGATTGCCTGCAGCGTTGACCCTTCG
The DNA here is from genome assembly GCF_055378485.1 of Phyllobacterium sp. T2-21. Classification (NCBI taxonomy): domain Bacteria; kingdom Pseudomonadati; phylum Pseudomonadota; class Alphaproteobacteria; order Hyphomicrobiales; family Phyllobacteriaceae; genus Phyllobacterium; species Phyllobacterium sp. T2-21. The sequence continues at coordinate 96,448 of NZ_AP027913.1, forward strand.
ATCGCATGGACTCGAGCTGCGTGTTCATGCCACGGGCGGTGTAGATGCACCAAAGTTCACATGTTCGCCAGTTGGTCTTTTACCCGAATATTCATATACATCGACCGGCAGCGAGACTGCAGGCGACACTATGCTCGCCCTCAAACTCTGGGGTGGTATTCCTGGCACTAAGGCAAACACTGGTTCGAGCATGGCTCCGTTGCCGGCAGATCCCGTGATGGCGATTCCCGAACATACGGTGGCTGCGGCCAGGACGACACGAGAACTTACCTGGGCTTATCCCTATTTCGGCTATTTAAAAGGAGGACGGGTGTTGTTGCGCCCGTTGCGGGAAAATCCGGCGTCGGCGGCGTCCATCAGCCTGCCCGCCATACCAGGCATAAGCGCTGTGTCTTGTCAGGCTACGATTGACGATGGCTTGTGCAAAACGCGGCTGCTTGTACGCCTTGCGGTAACGCGCCCCGGTCACGATGCTGACGAGGCGGAGCAGGGGATTGGCGTGCTCGCCTCAACCGCATGGATTGAACTTGCTGAACCCCTCAAGCCCTTCCCGTTGACCATTCGCCTCCCCGAGCCGCTATCCAGTCCGATTGACATTCATTTTTTCTCGCGTCTTCCGCGCGGGGGGACGTTGGAACACGGCCGCGTGATTTTCGACGGCTTCGAAGCTGCGCTTTCGGATCGAGCAGCCTGGCAGTGCGCCCCGGTCATGCCGTTGGCCACACCATAACAAATCTGCATCCGATGCCGCTGCACGGTCCGTCAATGTCGTGGATATCAATAATGACAGGGTAGTGGACTGGTAGCGGCTATCGGTCGCCTATCCTGCGACGGTGCAACGACTGAAACCGGCGAAAGCCGTTGTCCTTTGCGGACTGGTTCTGTGGATTGCATCGTATCCGACCCGTGCGTTGCTGTGCGCCCATATGATCGGCCAATATGTTCGCGTGAGTCCGGATCAGTTTTCGCCCAGCACGGCGGACCAGATTACCGGCGGGGTCTTCACGGTCTACGGCGCCTATGTCGACGTAGTGCGCAATCGTGGTCCGGTCGTAACCTACGGCGTCAACGACATGGTGCTGGACAATTGGGGCGTCGTTGATCGCTGGACCGCCGAGGCCAAGATCACCTCGCACGGTCCAAGCGGCATCGGCTTCGTTAACTTCGGCATCGTCCATGAACTGAAAGTCAACGCTCCCATCGAAACCTTCGGTGCAGGTGCGCGCGGCTTCAATGTCTATACCGGCACGGTCAACCTCGCGGAGTTCGACCGCGTTGTTACCCACGCGGACGGCGCAGTCGGCGTTCAGATCAGCCAGCCGATCGGTCGGCTGATCGTGCATCGCGGCATTGAAACATTCGGTGGCACCGGGCCGTCGCTGGTCAAGGGCGTTGTCATCACGCTCTCGGCCATCGCGCTGAGCATCAAGCCGGGTGGTTCAGCACGCGAGATCGAGATCAGTGGCGGCATCAAGACCAATGGAGCCGGAGTCGCCCCGATCGAACAGCATGGTGCAATCACCTCGTTACGCGTGACCGGCGGCTTTGTCGCGGCAGGCGGCGGTTTTGACAAGATCTGATGAATGCCGGTCATTGCGCGTAAGCTGATTGTTCAACCGGACCTTCCAGATTGTAGGGTGCAGGCAACACCAGCAGAGTATGCTTTCCGCCCTGTTTGAGCAGTTTGTCAGAGATGCCTGACCCGCAAGCAACGCAGTCAATATATCTTGTGAAGCCGCGCTAAACATCCGGAATCATTTTTGTTTGTTGAATTTTGCATCCAGCTGTTGCGACCAGTGTTCAAAACTTGTCGTCAGCAACAGAATGTCGTTTTGCAGTTCCAGCTTCAGCAGTTCCCAGTCAATGCCGTGCGATCCTTCAAGCCTTGCTTTCAGTTTCGATTGTATATCCCTGCGCTTTTGGTCAAAGCGGTCGTACCGGGCTGGGACATTCGCCGGTAGCATGCCGAGTGACATATGCGCTTCCCGCTTGGACCTGAATCTCTGTTCAAACCGCGCCAGCTTTCCGATGACGTCACGAACGATATTGTCCTGCATGTCTTCCTCCAGATTTACCGCATCACTGTCTTGGAAATGACCGGCGCATCAGATTGCGTTGGTCTGAGGCGTCGCCGGTTTTCTGCCGGAGCGAATATAGGCTGACCGATCTTGCTCTGCCGAATGAGCCGAGCGCCGAATCTGCAAAAGATCCTTTCGTGATACCAGGCCCAGAATTTTGCGAGTGCTGCGATCAATGACAGGCACACGGCCGAGATCATTCAGCACCATTCTATCCGCGAGACGCGCGACTACTTCATCGGGATAGCCAACGAGAATTGCGCTATCCGATACGAGCTCGAAGAGCGTCTGATCCTGGTGCGATCCTTCGCTGCTCCATTTCAGCACGTCGGCACGAGACACGATGCCAACAAGCGAACCGTTCGCGTCGGCGAGCGGATAGGACTTGTGCCGATGGTCGTCGGACTGGAAAAAGCGGACTGCCTCATCGACCGACATGGTTGCCGCCAGCGTATCGGCAGGCGCAACCATCACATCAGACACCCGGAGCAGTTCAAATGGATCGACGCTATATTCCCGCGTGATGTGCTGGCCGCGCCGCGCGATCTTCTCTGTCAGGATTGATCGCTTGAGCAGAAGCACCGTTACCGTGTATGCGGAGCCGGTGGCGATCAGCAGCGGCACAAGCATTTCGACATTACCGGTCAGTTCCACGGCAAAGAGAATGCCCGTCAGCGGGGAACGCATGGTTCCGCCCATCATAGCGGCCATTCCCAGCAGGGCCCAGCAACCTCCGACGCCTGGAAGATAATGCCCTTCCAATGAGCCTATCGCGCCGCCCATGATCAGAAGTGGTGCAAGAACGCCGCCCGATGTTCCTGATGCCAGCGCAATGATCCAAATTGCAGCTTTCACGGCAAGCAGAACCCAGACGGTGTGAGCATTCGTGTCGGTGACGAGCAGGTCGCGGATCACATCGTAGCCAACGCCCATGGCGCGCGGCTCGACCAGTCCGCCGAGCCCGATGGCCAGGCCACCCAACGCCGGCCACCACATCCAATGAACGGGAAGCTTCGTGAAGACGTCTTCCACCCTGTAGAGCAGCGAGGTTAAAAGCCCAGAGGCAAGCCCGACCGATATCCCGACACCAACGCAGGCAATGAGCACTGTTGGTGAAAGCGCCAGGCTTGAAAGCAGCGGGAAGAGCGGGCCGTTTCCAAACAGAAGCGGCCGCCATGCGATTGCGACTACCGACGCCACGATGACAGGGATCAGGCTTCGCGGTTTCCATTCGAACAAGAGCAGTTCCACAGCAAGGAGAACGGCCGCAACCGGAGTACCGAAGATCGCCGTCATTCCGGCGGCAGCGCCGCAAACGAGGAGTGTTTTCCGTTCCGCCGCACTAAAGTGGAAACACTGCGCGATGAGAGACCCTATCGCGCCGCCCGTCATTATGATGGGGCCTTCCGCGCCGAATGGGCCGCCCGAACCAATGGATATGGCCGATGACAGCGGTTTGAGGATGGCAACTTTGAGCTGCAGCCTGCTTCCACCGATGAGGATAGCTTCGATGGCTTCCGGAATGCCGTGACCGCGGATTTTCTCCGAGCCAAACCGCGCCATCAGCCCAACAAGCAGTCCGCCCGCGATCGGGATGACAATGGTTGATATGCCCGGGTGGATCCACGCGAGTGATACATCGTCAACGCTGATCCGGTGAAACCAAAGCAGATTTGTGGCGAGGGCAATGAGGCGGATCAACAACCATGCGGCTCCAACGCTGCACGTACCGACAATCAAAGCCATGCCAATGAGTATGAGTACACGGCGATCGGTGGAAAAGTCTCCCGGACTGTGTGCGGGTTGCGGGCCTTGCGCGCTGTTGAGCATGGATGTCAGTGCCTTCAATTTCTGGTAGGGGTAGATCAATGCCAATATATCGTACTACGATATAATACAAGGATTTCCGATGACGCGCAAATCAATGTCGCAGCAATCAAAACTTGACGATGCGGACTATAGTGCGCTGGCACAATTCCGGCGGTCCATTCGCGAGTTTTTGAGCTTTAGCGAAGAAGCGGCGAAGAAATCTGGCCTCACCCCACAGCAGCATCAGGCAATTCTCGCCATTCGCGGCACGCCGGCGGAAAGAGGTTTTTCCGTCGGAGATTTGGCAGCTCATCTCATGATTCAGCATCACAGCGCCGTTGAACTTATCAACCGTCTTGTTTCTGCTCAGTTGGTGGAAAGAGCTGTCGCCGCCGATGATCGTCGCAAGATGCACCTCCATTTAACGCTGCGTGCGCACGAACTTCTGGAGGAGCTTTCCTGGGCGCATGTTTCCGAGTTGAGGCGTCGTGGGCCTGAACTTGCAGACATGTTGAACAAATGGAACCATAACAAGGAATGACGGGCTTGCGTCCCTGCCTGCGGCGATCATGATATCCTGGCCATTCTTGACGGTTGCCGTGTGCGCGAGGATATACGGTCTGCCCCGCAAGTATATTTGCGATGCTGACATTCTAACAATCTGTGTTGCTTTTGTGAAAATGTCATTGCCGGACTGCCACGTGAACAGTCCGGGCGGATTCGTCTTGCGGCCGTCCCCGTTATACTACTCGTTGGGCTAACGGAATTTACCGAGAGTGGTTGTTGGTCCATGTTGAGGGTGAATGACGTCCTGGATCGTCAGCTCATGACGACGCCCGTTGCGGGCAGTCCACGAAATGGATTGCCCAATGGACAAGCCGATCAATGCCGTCCCGATCGGCGTGAGAATAGAGATCTTGCCTTCGGAGATATCCGCTTCTCCCGGGAATACGAGCTTGACGGTTTTGGTGTCATTGGTGGAGGCACTGTAAGTGACTGTCGAACCCATCTGCACCACCTCGGCGGCAATGGAACTATCGGCGACCACCTTGGCGCGATCGAGTTCATCGAGCAGTTCCTCGGAAACTTCCGGATTTTCTGTCATCGAGGTACTCGCCAATGCGGTCAACCTTGAATGATCAGTCTCCGATATCCGGATATTGGGTTTACGTTTAGCCTGTCTCATGTGCTGCATTTGAATGCTCATATCTTTTCCATCGGCACATCGTCCTCATTCGGGGATTCAGTGCCGGCTTTCCGGTGCTATTATTGTGTTGAGAGTGTGTCACAGACGTCGGAGCCAAAGCCCCGGTCACCCTGATCGCAGTCGTAATGTGAAGCCCCGCGACTCGAAGCGTGGGCAACCGAGCCGGGGGTTAATATCCCGCGATGGGGAAAACCCGATACAGATAATCGCAAATGGTTTTGGCGGTATGATACATCGCGATATAGTTGGGTAAGCAATCCCTAAAGTCAACCCGCGACAAAAGCTGGCCGGACGTTGAAAAATTGAAGTACCCAGGTTGAACAGGGCTTTTATTTTGCGGTTTGGGATGGCGACGAACCGAATGCCCACATCGGCTTTTGCCGGATACGTCCAATCATAAACTGCCGCGCCAAAAACGAATGCGCCGTGCGCCGGATTGATGAAATGGTGGTCTGATCTTATAACAGCTGTGCTGAGTTCTTGGATCGTTGGATTGTTGTCACGCACAAACGCTTTCACGGCGTATATTTCGCGACAATCAGCAGCAGGGCTAAGTGCACCTTGTTACCGATCTCGTGGAGACGCAATTGCCGACCATGGAGAGGTTTGGAATTGTGGCAGCGTCGCAGGTCGATCCCTCCACGCTCGTGGACCGTATTCTTTCGGAGGTTGGTACCGGCGGCACGCTGATCGGGCGATCCGAAATAGGTGCCTGGACTACCAAGCCGCAGTGACCGCTCCTTGTGCCGTCTAACCTGCCCTGAACCATTCGATGAATGCTCTCAGCTTTGCCGGCTGAAGGTCACGTGATGGGAAATAGATACGAAACTGTTGCGGTTCTGGTTCATAAGCGTCGAGTACGCTCACCAATTTTCCACTTTCGATACCATCCTCTTCGGTCGGTCGAAAGCGCTGCGCCAGCCCTAGACCAGCGTGCGAAGCCACCGCGAAGTGCCTGTTGTCATCGAGCACGAGAACGGCGGGAGGATCGAGGTGGATGATTTCTTCGCCGCGGCGAAACGTCAGCGGTTCCAGGCGGCCGCTCCCGGGAAAGCGGTAGCGAATGATGGCGTGTCTGTTGAGTTCGTCGAGCGTGCGGGGGACGCCGGCCCGCGACAGGTAGTCCGGGTTGGCGAGCATGGAACGCCGCAGCGGCGGACCGACAGGGACAGAGATCATGTCCAGTTCCAGCGTCTCGCGGAAGCGTATGCCTGCATCGAAACCGCTGCTGACGATGTCGGTCAAGCGGTCGTCCGTCGATAGCTCCAATCGAATCGCCGGATAGCGCCTGACGAAATCGGGCAATGTCGGCAGGATGCAAACCTCAGCGGCGAGCCTCGACAGCGTAATCCTGAGGTGTCCAGATGGTTCGCCGTCAGCCTCCTTGATCGCCTCGACGGCTGTCGAAAGAACGTCGATGGGCCCCTCAATGGTTGCCAGTAACTGGCGGCCGTGTTCGGTCAGGCGGACGCTGCGGCTTGTCCGGTTGAACAATCGTACTCCCAGACGACGTTCAAGCTGGCGAATCGACTGCGAAACAGCCGAAACGGAAATGCCGAGCCGGCCCGATGCCGCGGTGAAACCACCAGCCCGGGCCACGGCGCGGAAGATGGGCAATGCGGCCAGAGTGCTTGGGTCCATCATTAAGTCCTGCTTCATGATCCTTTCAGGAAAGTGCCCATTTTTATATGTGATTGTCGAGGCTAATTCTTCGTTGCGTGGATAAACGGAGATTAAATGATGTCACGAAAGCCAGCCGTTCGGTTCGAGCACAGCGGCCGATGAGAAGCGATACGCTGTTCTGCCGAACTTCAAGCCCAAGGCTATGGGCGGCACAGCAGCGCACATCACCGTCGTTCGGTTGATGTCCCACACGACGGGGCTCGACTGCCGCTTCCAGCAGAAGAGGGACGGAGTCTATGCCAGAGCCGGCATATCCCGGTTCGACGGGATGTTCGGCACCTAGCGCCCTCGCAAACGCGCCAATTATGGAGACCCAAGTGACAGAAGTGCATGATTTTTCCAGCAAGGTGGCCTTGGTAGTGGGCGCAAGCAAGGGCATCGGCGCGGAGACGGCAAGGGCGTTCGCCCGGGCCGGAGCCGCTGTGGTGCTGGCGGCGCGCAATCAAGCGGCTATTGAAGACGTGACCCGCCAGATCGAAGCAGCGGGCGGCCGAGCCCTGGCTGTTGCGGCTGACGTTACGGATCCTCGCAGCATGGAAGCTCTTGTCTTGACAACAATTGACACGTTTGGCCGTCTCGACGCCGCATTCAACAACGCAACCGACGGGCCGGGCCCCGCACCCTTGGCAAAGATAGATGCTGAAGCGTTCGACCAGGGTATTCGCACCAATATTCATGGCACGTTTCATGGGATGAAGTTCCAGATTGCAGCCATGCTGGGAAATGGCGGCGGTACCATAGTCAATATGGCCTCGACAGCCGGTGTCGCGGGCGTCTCGGGCCTTTCCGCCTATGTCGCCGGAAAGGCCGGTATCATCGGTCTCAGCCGCGTCGCTGCGCTTGACTATGCTGATCAGAACATCCGGGTGAATGTGGTGGCCCCGGGCCCTATCCTGACCCACCATCTGGAGGAAGCCGGCCCGGATGTCCAACGCATGGCTGCCATGGCAGTCCCGATGGGACGGCTGGGCTCGATCATCGATGTCGCCAACACGGTGCTCTGGCTTTCGTCGCCGTCATCCGGATTCGTAACCGGAGCGGTGCTACCCGTAGACGGCGGGCAGCTGGCTGGCAGGGTCATCAAATCGACCTTCAGGCGCGATGCCTGACAAGCAACGCTTTCATCGCAAATCCCGAGCAGCGGTCCTGCAAGCATACGCCGCTTGGCGGGATCGATCTGTTGCTGTTCGACCGGCGTAAACCGTCAGTTTCATGCGCCGTGGCGAAACTTCGAGGCTGTTGAGTTTATACCACTCGAATGGGTGGACTGGTTCAATCCTCATCATCAATGCCGTGATTTATCGTCAACAGCCAAGCGTTTTTGGACCAGATTTTGATGCGTTTGCGCACATATTTGGGATAAATGCGCCACCAGCGCATCAGAACTGGCGACGACAGGGCGATTGATTGGACGTAAAACGGACAGCACAAAATCCTGCGCAGGCAAAAAAGGTTTTAATACGAGGCCATGTTTTTCGTAGCTTAACGCGGTAAGCGGATTGATAATTGAAGTACCCAACCCTTTCAGCACCAGTTCGCACACGCTGCTGGCCGATTGCGATGACAGGAACAGCCGTCTTTGCGTGCCAGCCGTGTCGAATATACGTTCCACGCTCAGCCGGTACGGATCCTGAGAGCCGAGACTGATGAAGTTGATGCCCTCAAAATCGTGCGGCTCAACATAGTCACGTTGTGCCAGAGGATGATCCGGCGGCATGATGGCGACGAGCTTGAACACCCATAATATCCGCGATTCCGCATCTCTTTCGGTATAGACGCCCTCGATCAGGCCGACATCAAAATTAAAACCGGAAATGCTCGATTGATTGCGGGGGTCAACAGTACTGATTTGCAGTGTCAAATCCGGATGGGTGGCATTCAACCGCGCGACCGCTTCAGGCAGTATCGTCTGTGCAAAAGCCGGCAGAGAAGCGACCGTCAGCACTTCTTCCGAAGCATCGCGCAGACGATCGATAAAGTCATTGATACGATCCAGACCGATGAATGAGGCTTGCACTTCCTCAAAAAGCTTGAGCGCTCTGGCCGTTGGCACCAGTCTTTGCAGACGCCGTTCAAACAGGCGAAAGCCGATATGTTGCTCCAATCGTGCTAACTCACGCGTGATGGTTGGTTGCGAAGAACCAAGAGCCGCTGCGGCAGCCGTGACGGTACCAAACTTCATGGTGGCGCGAAAAATTTCTACCTGGCGCAAACCGATATGATCTTTGCTCGATCCCACCTTTTGCCCTCCGAAATTGCGGTGATTTTTACCACATCATATCGCAGGCGCATAAAGTTCCAATGATATTTCTATATCAACGAATAAATTTCCATGACTAAATTGCTTTAAAAATAGGGAACATAAATGAACGCCACAGCCCAAATGCCGAAGACGCATCCGGCGTCACGCGCACTATCAGAAGCATTGCTGTCGACAAATGGCGCTCTCGACGAAAGCCGTGTCAGCCTGGCTGCCTGCCTTTTCGATGCTCCCTTACGCCTGGTTGATCCCGGCGCATTCCTGAATTCGTCATGGTTTGGACATCAGGCAATGAAGCCGCTTTATCCGGCAAGTGTCGTGAAGCTGTTTTTTCTCGATGCGTTGGCGGCGTTCCGTGAGGAAGGCCGCCTGGCCGAGGACGCGGAAGATGACCGCGCCGCCGAACAGATGATGGCCATTTCCTCCAACGAGGCGACGGTTTATCTCGTGGGACGTTTGACCGGTGCTGATGATGGCGCCCCTTTGCAGGGAAAAGCGCTGGAAGAATGGTGCGCGGCGCGCCACGGTGTTCAGCAATGGTATGAATCACAGAACCGTCCAGAATTCGCGGGTATCAACGTATTGCATGGCACATATGAGGACAGCCCGTATGGTCGCGCCAAGCAGATCCGCAATGGCAAAAATGGAAATCTTCTCACCGCCTTGTCCGCGGCAGCTTTGATGCACGATATCGCGCGCGGAGCGCGTGCGCGCTCCGATTGGATGATGAGGCTGATGAACCGTGAGTTTCAGCGCCATCCAAATGATGGCGATCCTGAAGGTGATCAGGTCCTTGGCTTTTTGGTCGAGGGTTTGCCAGGGGACGTAATGACGTGGTCGAAAGCGGGTCATACGTCCTGGACCAGGCACGATCTGGTCTACGGGGAAACGCCTGACGGAAAAAGTTTTGTTCTCTGTGTGATGTGCGATGGGGAATGGTCCGCGAACGACAAAAGTTTTCTGCCCAATTTCGCACGGCACTTTTACCGATATGCCTTCCAAAAATAAGCTGACCGTAAAAGCCAATCAATGAAAAAGGGGAAAATCATGAATTATCGCTCGATCATAAAAGCTGCATTGATTGCCGCCGCACTGTCTGCGGCTGTTCCTGCAAGCTCAGCCTGGGCAGATGAGCCGAAGCCCGGCGGTACGCTGCATCTGGCAGCGCCCTATGGCGCCGCCCTCAAAAGTCTTGACCCGCATGCGACTTATACCTCGCAGGACATGGTGGTCTCCAAAGCGTTTCACCGGTCCCTTTATACCTGGGATTCAGCCAAAAACGCGCCTGCTCTTGATCTGGCTGAATTGGTTAAAACCAGTGATGACGGTAAAACCTTCACTTATAAACTGTTTGACAACATCTATTTCCACAATGGCCGTAAGCTGACGACAGATGACGTGGTCTGGTCCTATACGCGTATCATGGACCCGGCAAAGGGCTATCCTGGCGCGGTGCAGGTCGGTACGCTCGTCGGTGCGCAGGAATATTCCAAGGGCGAAGTCAAAGAAATCAGCGGCATTAAAAAGATCGATGACCGCACCTTCTCGCTCACATTCAAAGACCTTGTCGATCCAGGCACGCAATTCTTCGAAGCAATCACAGCCATTCTGCCAAAAGAAGAAGTAGAAAGCGGCAATTTCCTTACCCATCCGGTTGGTCTTGGACCATTTACCTTTGAAAATCACGTCGAAGGTTCAAAAATCTCGGGCAAAAAATTCGACAAATATTACAAGCAGGGCAAGCCCTATGCTGATGCGGTGGATTTCACCATATCCGGCGACAACAGCGCGCTTGATATGGCATTTCGCGCTGGCGAGCTGGATGCCACCGTTCTGTCAGAAAACGCTTATGTCCTTTACAAGGCTGATCCAGAACTTTCCAAGGGCCTGGTTGAAATTTCGGAAGTGTTCACCCGCCATATGGGCCTCAACACTGAAAAGAAGCCATTTGACGATGTGCGCGTGCGGCAGGCAATCAATTATGCTGTTGACCGTGACATCATCATCCACAAACTTCTCAAAGACAAAGCGTATAAGGCAACGGGCTGGCTACCAACTACATCCCCTGCATTTGACAAAGACCGCGCGCCATATCCGTATGATCCCGCGAAAGCCAAGGAGCTGCTGGCCGCAGCCGGCTATCCCGATGGCTTTGAAGTTACAATATCCGTGACGGAAGGTACGTCGAGCCTCGGTGTTCTGGAAGCCATGATGCCATTTCTCAAAGAGGTCGGCATCACCGCCAAAGCCAAGGTCGTGGATTCCAACACGCTCGTTGATGAAATGAATCAGGGATCGGCCATGGCATGGTTTCGTTCTGCGGGCACCGGACCTGATCCGCTCACCACCTTGCGCTGCTTCGACAGCCGTGTAAGCCGTTCGGGTTGTAACCGCAGTGCCTTCAAGGACCCCGCTTATGACGCAATTCTGGATGCGGCGTCGGCTGAATCGGATCCGGCCAAGCGTATCGAGCTTTTGAAGAAAGCGGATGCCTATATTTTTGAAAAGGCGCCAGTCTGGTTCAATAATTACAATAAGGCCGTTGTGGCAACCCAGCCTTGGATTCACGGCGTTGATACCAATGTGACCGAAGCCGCCATCATTGAAGTGGATTCGCTTTGGCTCGACGCTAACGCGCCTGGCCGTTAATCGAGCCGTTGATCCGTTCTGGCAGTCCGGCGCCATGCCGGACTGCCAGAACACCACTCAGTAAGCCGAAAGGCCCTGAGCTCGACATTTCCCGGCAAGGGGTGCTTTTCCGAGCAGCCGCAACATCGGCCGCTTCTCTCTAACCACGATTTATGGATAGTCCTATGTTGATGGTGATTGGCAGGCGACTGCTGCAATCTCTGGTCACGGTTTTTGCCGCAATAACGCTGATCTTCTTTCTATTCAGCGTCATGCCCGGCACATTTGTGTCGTCGCTCTCCAGCGACAAACGCGACATTGACCCGGCGGTTACCGAACGCATCGAAAAGGAACTGGGCCTGAACGATCCGTTGCCACAGCGGTTCGGCAAATATATTTCCGGGCTTGTAACAGGTGATCTCGGCACGTCCTTTTCCACGCAACGCCCTGTCACCGCCATGCTATCCACCCGCATAGTCGCCTCATTCAAACTCGCCGTTGCGGCGATTGCCTTTGCCATTATCATCGGCCTGCCACTTGGCTTTCTGGCAGCCGTGCGACAGGGCACGTGGCTAGATACAACCGCCATGATAACAGCTGTTTCCGGTCTCTCGCTGCCCGGTTTCTGGTTCGGTTTGCTGGCCATGTATTTCATATCGCTCAAACTGGGCTGGCTGCCCACTTTTGGCTATGGCAACGGCAATTTCAAGAATCTGGTGCTGCCTGCCCTGACGCTCGGTATTGCCCCTATGGCACTTTTGGCGCGCACGACCCGCGCGGCCGTGCTGGAAACCATGAATGCTGATTTCGTCCGCACGGCCAGATCAAAGGGAAACTCAGAATTCCGCATTGTCACCAAGCATATAGCGCGCAATGCCTTTGTATTGGTGCTGACGACAATCGGCCTGCAATTCGGCTCCATGCTGGGTGGCTCGGTCGTCATTGAGAACCTGTTTGCGTGGCCGGGCATCGGCTCGCTTTTGACGCAATCGGTTTCCATGCGCGACATACCAACGGTTCAAGGCTGCATTCTTGTGATCGTGCTCTTTTTTCTCATCATCAACACGCTTGTCGATATCGCCTATCTCGCGATCGACCCGCGCATTCGATATCGCTGAGTGCTCATGGAAAAGCGTTCTTTGCAATCATGCAAACATTCTGAACAGAACAGGCAGCACTGATGTTCCGCTCCAATCTTGTCATAGGGCTCACGATCTTTGTGACCATTATTCTGGTGGCGCTGTTTGCGCCATGGATTGCCCATTACGATCCGGTTTCCAACTCCAATCTTCTCTATGCGGAAGAAGCACCAAGTGCGCGGTTCTGGTTCGGTACCGATGAGCAGGGCCGGGATATTTTCTCACGCATTGCCTATGGGGCGCGTATCTCACTTATGATCGGGCTTGCCGTGCAGACGATGAACACCTGCATAGGCGTTCTGCTTGGTCTTTCCGCCGGCTATCTCGGCGGCTGGTGGGACGAGTTTGTGCAAGGCCTGACAAATCTGATGCTATCCATTCCAACCATTGTGTTCGCCTTGGCTCTCATGGCGGTTCTTGGGCCTGGACTGCTCAGTCTGCTGATTGCCCTTGGTTTGACGGACTGGGCCTATAGCTGCCGTATTTCGCGGGCGCAGGTTCTAACGCAAAAGTCACAAAACTATGTGCAGGCAGCCCGCACGCTCGGCTTCGGTAAATTCTACATCATGCTGCGTGAAATCCTGCCGAACATTGGCGGGCCGCTCATTGTGGTGGCCACAATGGGCATCGGATCGGCCATTATGGCAGAAGCGTCACTGTCTTTTCTGGGATTGGGTGTTGTTCCGCCTGCACCGAGCTGGGGCGGTATGCTGGCACGGGCACGCGAGCAGCTCATGGTTGCGCCATGGGTCGCGATTTTTCCGGGAATGGCGCTCTTCATCACCGTGCTCGGCTTCAATATGCTGGGCGACGGCTTGCGTGACCTGCTTGATCCGCACGGGAGGTCAAAACGCTGATGGCTGACAATCCTATTCTGCAGGTCGAAAATCTTTCGATTGCACTGCACGCCAAGGGACAGAACTTTCCCGCGGTAAACCAGGTTGATTTTTCCATTCGAGCCGGTGAAGTGTTCGGGCTTGTCGGAGAGTCCGGCTGCGGTAAGAGTCTGTGTGCCCTGACGATTGCGGGTTTGCTGCGCGACCCGATGAACGTCACGCAGGGACGTGTGCTTCTGGAAGGGCAGGATATAAACCGCTTGCCCAATAAGGATTTGCGCCGTCTGCGCGGAGACCGTGTGGCCATGATCTTTCAGGAGCCGATGACCTCGCTCAATCCTCTGATGACGATTGGCGACCAGATCGGCGAAATGTTCGTGCTGCATAGGGGCATGAGCGCCCGTCAGGCCCGGATCAAAGCCATAGAGGCACTGGAGCAGGTACAGGTTCCAAGCCCGGAACGGCGCATCAAGGATTATCCGCATCAGCTTTCCGGTGGCATGCGCCAGCGCGTGATGATTGCTATCGCGCTGGCCTGCGACCCGGCATTGCTGATTGCCGATGAGCCGACGACCGCACTGGATGTGACCATTCAGGCAGAAATTGTTGAACTCATACTTGATCTGTGCACCGCCCGGGGCACGGCAGTCCTGATGATTTCGCATGATCTGGGACTTGTTGCGCGCATGTGCCATCGGGTGGCGGTTATGTATGCAGGCCACATTGTCGAACAGCGTCCTGCCAGCGAGATTTTCACCGATCCGCGTCACCCTTATACGCATGGGCTTGTAGCCTCTTTGCCGCTCCTCGGCCGTCGTTTGCGGGAAGGCCGCTCCCGATTAACCGAGATCAAGGGTGTCGTTCCGGGCTTGATGGAGCGCGATATCGGGTGCGGTTTTGCTTCGCGTTGTCCGCGTGTCACCGAAGAGTGCAGGGAGGTTATGCCGCCCGCAGCGTCCCTTGATGCGCTGGGTTCGATTAGGTGTTTCCATCATGACTGAACAGATCACCACTTTGACGCCAACAGATAGCGACAAGAACGGCAACACCGCCGAAGTGCTCGCCATTCATGATCTGCGCATTCATTATTCTGTCCGCGAAGGCTTTCGAAAAAAGACACTGAAGGCCGTCAACGGAATCGATCTCTCTCTCAGAGCCGGCGAATGCCTTGGTCTGGTAGGCGAAAGCGGCTGCGGAAAATCCACGCTTGCCGGCGCCATTATGGGGCTCATCCCCATTACGTCCGGCTCGGTGCGTGTGGCAGGGCGGGATGTGCCGACAGCCGTTAAAAACGATCCGCTCGCGCAGGCCCGCAATGTGCAGATGGTGTTTCAGGATCCGTTTGCGTCGCTCAATCCACGCCGTTCCGTGCGAGAGGCTCTTGCCGCGCCTTTGCGTCTCCACGGTATGAAAGATAGTGCGGAGATCGAAGCCCGTGTGACGGACATGTTGGCCAAGGTTGGCATGAAACCTGAAGCGGCGGATCGCAAGCCACATGAGTTTTCCGGCGGCCAAAGACAGCGTATTTGCATTGCGCGCGCCTTGATTGTTCAACCGAAACTGCTTGTCTGCGACGAGCCCGTTTCTGCTCTCGATGTGTCGATCCGCGCACAGATCATCAATTTGCTGCTGGAATTGAAAGACGAACTCGGTATCGCGCTTTTGATGATTTCGCACGATCTGGGTGTCGTTGAACATATGAGCGACCGCATCGCAGTGATGTATCTGGGCCGCATCGTTGAAGAGGGCGTATGGAGTGATATTTTCACCAGTCCGCTGCATCCCTATACGCAGGCTTTGATCGCTTCCATCCCCGATCCCCTGGCCCCCATGACGCGCCAGCGCCGGATGCAGGGTGAAGCGCCATCGCCGCTTAATCCCCCGCCTGGCTGTGCCTTCAATCCGCGTTGCCCTTCCGCATTCGATAAATGCCGCGAGGGCGATATCCCGTCATTTATCAATTCGTCCGGTGAGCATTTTCATCGCGCCCGTTGCCATTTGTTAGAGCAAGGCTAATCCCATGAGTCAAAACCCGTTTATGGTCGGAACACTCGAACAGCCCACAATTGTTGTGCGCACAGGGTATGACCCGCAAACTCCGCATATTGGTCAGCTGACCATAGGTGACTGGACCGTCAAATGCGCCATTGGCCGTAACGGGCTGGTGGATCCGCAGTTGAAACGCGAAGGCGACGGTAAAACGCCGCGTGGCCGTCATCCTTTGCGCTATGGCTTTTATGATCCGACGGTTTTCGGTGACGAGCCTCGTAGCTTCGATTTTCCGTTTTTGCCCAAGCCTGAAAATTACCGCTGGATAGAAGATGCCGACAGCCCCTTCTATAATCAGCTGGTGTTCGAAACGGATGAAACACAAGCTTCACGCCGCGGCGAAAGATTGTTTGATCTGATCATACCTGTCGGCTGGAACGACGCACTGCCTGACGCTCGCGGCGGCTCAGCCATTTTCATGCACACGGCGCGGCCGGATTACAGCGGCACATCCGGCTGCGTGGTCGTCGCGCATGAGCATTTGATGGAACTGGCACGGCGTCTGCGCCCCGGCATGGTCGTTGACATCACGTCAATTGATGATCCGGTGACGCCGCTCGCACCCTTTGTCAGCGCGCCGCCAAAATCCATTGAGAGCGTTACGTTTCACGGCATGAAACCTGGCCCTCGTCTGATTGTCACGGGTTCTGTCCATGGCAACGAGCCAGCCGGCCCTTATGCGATCGGCCGTTTGATCAGTGAGTTTCGTACAGGTCAAAGAGAACTGGAATGCGGCAAAGTTACTTTTGTGCCGGTGGTCAACGGGCTTGCCTTCCGCAAGAATACCCGTATCGGAGACCGCAATTTTAATCGCAATCTTGCGGAAAGTGCCATGCCGCAGGACAATGAAGATCGCGTGGCCAACATCATGTGCCCTCTGCTCCGTGCCCATGATGTGTTGATTGATTTGCATTCTTTCAGCTCGGAAGGCGAAGCTTTCGCACTGATAGGTCCACGGGATAATAACGGATCGCTTGAGCCTTTTGCCCATGAAGCGGCAGAGAATACACTGGCGAAAGCACTTGATCTTCCGCTGGTTGTGCATGGCTGGCTGCCTGCGCATGAAAAAGCACTAAAGCAAAAACGCGATGCAGGCGTAACCGAAGGCCTGTCGTCACTGCATGGGATAGGCACAACTGAGTTTATGCGCTTTGCCGGCGGCTATGGGGTTACTGTTGAATGCGGCCAGCATCTAGACCCGAAGGGGCCACAGGTTGGTTATGACTGCGTCGTCAATGGCATGGCGTCTCTTGGTCTGATTGCGGATGCGCGGCCACAAGCCCAAACACCACGTGTGCTGGAAATTTGCGATGCCATTCTCGCCGATCATGACGAGGATCATCTGGTAAAACAATTTGCCGCTGGCGAACCAGTGAACAAAGGTGAACTCATCGGAAGACGTGCCGATGGCAGCGAGATTTTGATGCCCTATGATGGGGCGATCATTTTCGCCGGGCTAACGGCGCCATTGCACAGCGAGCTTTGCTTCCTTTGCAAACCGAGCGAGCGCCTGCAAAACTAGCGGGATGATCGAGACGGGAGTTTCCGATCTGGCGTTCTGATTTTTGCGGGATTATGCGGCCATTCGTAAGTTGCAGTGCCTTGGGCAGACTCGGTCTGCCCGGGACAAACTGTTGAGGCTCTCCATCTAGCGCTGTGGACATTGACGTTTTAGCCCAGCCGCCGGAGCCGCGTCACAGCAGCCTCTCCTGCACGGCCTGAAATATGGTTCTCACAGTCGGCTGGAGCCGAGACTACGGGCAAGCGAACCATTCATGTGGAGGTACCAAGGGTTCGCTAGCGGTTCGGACGATGGATCCATCGTTTCGCCGGCCAGCTTGACGAGTTCATAGATCGGGGTCGGCGCATCGTCAGTGATATTGACAACACGCCCGTCCATTGCCCCGGTCAGGGCGAGGGTCATGGCCGTGGCAATGTCGCGATGATGGATCATGCTCATCTTTTGAGCCGGATACCATTTGGCATTGATCGCTGCCTCGGGCATCACCCTCCCGACCGGGGTGCGCGTTGTCCGTATTATAGACGTTGCTCGTACTCGACATGATGAAACGCGCTCCGGACGCATGAGCCTTCGTCGCGGCAATGAGGTTGCGCGTGCCTTCGAGGTTGCTCTTCCAGATCAGGTCGGTGTCGGGCGAGCGGAAAACTGCGGCGAAATGGATGATCGCCGAGACGTCCCGCACCGCCCGCACGAGCGACGCAGGGTCAAAGAGGTCGCCCTCCACGGCGGTCACGCCGGCAGGAAGGTTTCTGCCGCTGCGTACGAGCGCGCGACAATCCATGCCTGCCTCCGCGAGGCGCGATAGAAGCCGCGTTCCTACAAGGCCGGTCGCACCGGTCACAAGAATCGTCATGCTTCGCTTCCCTTTTGTGAAAAATTATCGAGCCGCTCGGTCGCCGTCCGGAGCACGCTGATGGCGGTAGCGATATACTTCCCCTTCCATTAAGCTTTCGCATGGTTGAAGAATTGTTCGTGGCCTGCGCCTTTGGTGATCCAGCTTTGGTGTTAGTGCAGGCTGACAGAGAGGACTGGCCAGCCAGCAACGCGTCACGCGTGGACATTCTCGGCGGCGGGATATGCATTGTTCCTTCAACCGGACTGTTTCGGATCGACAAGGCATGAACTCGGTATAGGGATTGCTTATGAGTAAGCGATCAGGCTTATCAAAAGACGCCAAACCTCCCTCAAAGGCCAAGCAATGATCTCAGGCGGAAAACGGTTGTTGTTGTAATCGGCGATGAACTGGCTGATGCCTATGATCAATATCGCCGCCCCGCTAAAACAAAAACAATGGGATAACACTCGCCGGGTGCTGTCAGGTTGTTTGCACAAAAATGGGGCTGCGGCATTGATGCTGGGGCTCTCGGCTTGAAGTTCGGATGAAAAATCCCCACGTGATTCATAAGTGAAATCAGCGCTTGCTGGTTCCACGGACAGGAACCGAAACGCAGAAAGGAGCGAGACGGTGCGTATGAAGCGACGGGCTGTCATCCTTCCGGTATACTGAGCGCAACAACGCGCCTGTTGCCGGATCGGATTCGGCCAAGGAGGTGCGTTATGAAGCGCATTTACATCCATAGGACTATGATATCCATGCTTGCGGCAGCATTGGTTGCCGCAAGCGGCACGGCTGCCAACACGCAGGAAATCGTCTGCGCAAAGCATGCTCTGATTGCCGAATATTTGAAGAATGAGTTCCAAGAACTTCAAGGGGCTTTCGGTCTGATTGGAGATAAAGCGATCCTTGAGCTGTTTCTTTCTCCCCATGGGGCCACATGGACCATCGTCATCACAGATGTCTCGGGCAAGAGCTGCATTCTTGCAGCTGGGAGTTCCTGGGAGCAAAGGCCTGGAACTTCTGGGTTGGAGACGTAAGGGTTGCCGCCAAATCCAATGGCAAGTTCGTTAGGGAGGTAGATGATTGATCTGTTTCAAAAACAGGTCCCGTCAGGCTATTTGAACGCATTGTTGATCGATATGGCGATCACTGACAGCAAAGACCTCGTCCATTGTCATTAAACTTTGCCTAACCGCTTCCGTCCTCGGTAGCTTGATCGTGAAGGCGGCGCCGTCATTGTTTGCAGCCGTGAGTACTCCGCTGGCACGCAGCATGATCCTTTGGCACAGGGAAAGGCCCAATCCCATGCCGCCGCTCTTGGTGGTGAAGAAGCGTTGAAACAGTTGCGAAAGGGTATCATCACCCAGACCGGGTCCGTTGTCCGATGCGCGAATGACGGATTCGTTTGGCTCCGCGCGCGTTTCAATCGTGATACGCTTGTTCATCTGCTCCGACAGGTGCAGCGCGTCAAGTGCATTGCGAAGAAGGTTGTAGATCACCTGCTCAAGTTCTGTTTTGTTGATGTTGGCAACAGGTGATGGCTCCGCAAGGTGCCGGGCGAGAGAGACACCGTGCCGTTCGATATCCAGGCACGGCGCAGCCGGGGCTGAAAATGTCGAAGCGAGCGAGCCACAATTATAGTGCGGGCCGTTCCAATGTGCGACAGAATCGAAAGCCCGCACCTCGATGAGGTTCGGGCCCAATTTAACAATTATATATGCGATTAAGCGTTGGGCAATACGAAAGCCGCCATGCTCTTGATTAGCAAAACGCCGACTGTAGCGCCTGCATCCTGAAGGCCGACTGTCTTTTCCTGAAAGGCTGCAGCCTTACCGTGCTGGGCGACCATCGATTTGGTTGCTTCGAGAGCATCTTCGGCGGCTTTGGATGCTGCTGAAAGCGCCTCAGCCAGTGAGGCGCCAGCAGCGGCCTGACTTTCGAGCGTGACTGCAATCGGGTCAAGCACGTCGAGAAGGGTCTTGTCTCCGACTTTCGCTTTGCCGCGTTCGGCAATGCCATCGCGATATGCCCGCCAGAAAGCAGCTATTTCCCCTGCGCCCAGTTCGCTCACGTCTTCGCAGGCTTTGCTCGCACGCAGAAAGCCGGTTGCGGTCAGCGTGCCCATTGTCGATGGCGCAACGCGGGCCATGGCGGCACCGGCGGTGCGAAGCAATTTTGCGATACCGGCAGCGTCGCCTTCAGCGTGGGCCACTTCGGCAGCGGCGGCAAAGGCCTTGCTCATGGTGATGCCGAGATCGCTGTCGCCGACCTTGCCGTCAAGTGCAATGAGGAACTCGCGCTGCTCGGCAAAGAGCTGCTTCCAGTTATCGAACAGATTGATCAGGTCTGATGCTGTAATGACGTTCATAACCTGACCTCAACCTGCAAAATGCTTGAAGAACGGCGTATTTGCCGAGGCGGCAATCAAAGGTTCCAGCTCTTCATCAAGATGCAGAACGGAAACCGAAGCACCAGCCATTTCCATCGAGGTGGCAAACTCGCCGATCCAGACGTGTTTGACCTTGACGTCACGTTCGCCAAAGAGCTGCGAAACACGACGGAACATGATGTAGAGTTCTTCGAGCGGCGTGCCGCCTAGACCGTTGACCAGAACAGCGACTTCATCGCCGTTTGCATACGCCTGTTCGGCGAAAATGCGCTCCATCAGCTCGTCGACAACGGCATCAGCGCTTGCCAGTTTTTTGCGGCTGATTCCCGGTTCGCCATGGATGCCCATGCCGATTTCCATTTCGTCTTCACCAATCGAGAAGGTTGCATGACCGATTTCCGGTACGACACAGCTCGAAAGGGCAACACCCATGGTGCGTGTGCGCAGACGTGCCTTGTCGGCGAGGCGCGTCACTTCGTCAAGCGACAGACGATTGGCAGCAGCTGCGCCGGCTGCCTTGTAGACAAAGAAGATACCGGCAACGCCGCGGCGCTTGTGTTCTTCCCCGACGACCGAGGACGCCACGTCGTCATTGCCGACCACCTGCTTGACCGCGATGCCATCGAGGTCGGCGAGTTCCGCAGCCATATCGAAATTGATAAGGTCGCCGCTGTAATTGCCGTAGATGTAAAGGACGCCGGCGCCCTGATCGATGGCTTTTGTCACTTGATACATCTGCTCCGAGCTTGGCGACTGGAAGACGCCGCCGACGGCTGCGCCATCGATCATGCCTTCGCCGATGTAGCCAAGAAACAGCGGCAGATGGCCGGAACCGCCGCCGGTTGCAATGCCAACCTTGCCGGATTTCGTGTTGGCCGTGACCATGCAACGCTTGTCATTATCGACATAGGTGAGTTCTGGATGCGCTCGATAGATGCCTTCAAGCATCTCATCCACGAAATTGACGGGATCGTTCAGGAATTTCTTCATGATTTCCTCTTGAGAGTATCGGGTTATTTCTTGCGTTGGCGGGTGACGAAGAAGGCAGCGGCCAGCAGGATGAAGCAGCCGACGACGAGACGCTGCCACGTACTGGGAATGCCGACGAGCACCAGAACACTGTTGATGACGACAATGAGCAGCACGCCAAGGAGAGTGCCGAACACGGTGCCGGTGCCGCCTGTGATACGCGCACCGCCGAGAACCACGGCTGCAATGACACTGATTTCGGTTCCGACAAAGTCGAACGGGCTGGACTGGCGGTTGGCGCAGACATGGATGATGCCTGCAAGTCCGGCCAGACCACCTGCATAGCCGAATAGGAAGATACGGATAGTGCGCAGATTATATCCGAGACGGCTGGCGATCTGGCTATTGCCACCCATCGCGAAAATGGCGCGTCCCATCAGTGTGCGGTTTAAAATCCACCATGTCAGAATGGCGGCAGCGGGTAGCACCAGGAAATAGAACGGCATGGTGATGGTGGCGCTCGTTGCAGATTTAAACTGGAACAGTGGCAGGCGACCGAAAGCGCCCATTGTCGGCGGCAGTGACATGATCCAGACCGTGCCGACAAAAGCCAGCAGGAAGCCGCGGAAAAGATACTGGGTGCCGATGGTGACGATCAGGGATGGCACGTCGAGATAATGCACCAGCAAACCATTGAGAACGCCAAGGAAAACGCCGCCC
Source organism: Phyllobacterium sp. T2-21 (assembly GCF_055378485.1). NCBI lineage: Bacteria > Pseudomonadati > Pseudomonadota > Alphaproteobacteria > Hyphomicrobiales > Phyllobacteriaceae > Phyllobacterium > Phyllobacterium sp. T2-21. The sequence continues at coordinate 118,575 of NZ_AP027913.1, forward strand.
GCAATCGCCATCAAAATGATGACGATAATCGGCAGTTCCGGCATGTAGGCTTGCACCAGCAGAGTCAATGAATAGACCGTGCAGGCCGCAATCGCGGTGAACGAAACATCAATGCCGCCGGCTGCAAGAATGATGAAAACACCCAGTGCAAAGAGGCCCATCACAACACTGGCGCGACCAATATCGATGAGCGTCGACGCCTGTAGGAAGGCTGGGTTGGCGACGGAAACAAGCGTGCAGATCGCGACGAGCAGAAAGAATGTGATGGATTCCGGGTGTCTGCGAATGAACTCACCCGGCTTGAAGGCGTGGGCGCGGCCCAGATCTTGATGATATTGCGGCGCACTCATTGGGCATATTCCTTCTGCGGCGACATCATGGCTTGATAGAGCTGGTCTTCGGTTGCCTGTGACGCATCGAACTCGGCAACAACGTTTTCCGAGTTCATGACGAGGATGCGGTCGGCATTCTGCAGGAGCTCGGGCAGATCATCGCTGACAATGATCAGCCCCATACCGGCTTCCGCCAAGGCCTGAATTGCGCGATAAATTGTATCCTTGGATCCCACGTCGACACCGACGGTCGGGCCATGCAGTACCAGCAGTTTCGGCCCGATGCTCAGCCACCGGCCGATCAGAACGCGTTGCTGGTTTCCACCCGAAAGTGCGCCCACCGGCAGGTCGAGATTTGTTGTGTTGAGCCGCATTTCCTTCATCAGCGAAGTTGCGATGGTTCGCCCTTGCTTCTGATCGACAATGCCCAGGCTGTTGCTGAGTCTTCTGAAGATCAATGCGATTTCGTTCTCAAAAATCGACTTGTCGAGAAACAGGCCTTCCGCAAGTCGGTCTTCCGGAACATAGCCGATGCCCATCTCAATAGCGTCCGCCGGGCTTTTGACTGCAACTCTACGGCCCTCGAGGCTGATCGAGCCGGAATCTGCCGGAGAGACGCCGGTGATTGCCATGGCAAGTTCATTGCGCCCGGAGTCGGCAAGCCCCGTGATGCCGAGGATTTCACCCTTGCGCAGTGCAAATCCGACGTCTTTGAAGCCCCGTGCCGTTAGGTCTTCAAGTTTCAGCAGTTCTGCTTCGCCGGGCTTGGCCGTGCGATAGCGTTCGGCATCAATTGCTCTGCCGATCATCAGTTCGGAGAGTTGTTTCTTGGTGTAATTCTCGATTGGTCCCTGTGCCACGCACTGGCCATCGCGGAATACGACTGCGTTACCGCCGATGCGGTAGCATTCATCGAGCTTGTGCGTCACGAAAAGCACAGCAACGCGCTCAGTGCGCAGATGTTCGACGACTGCAATGAGATTGTCCACTTCGCGGCGTGTCAGCGATGTCGTCGGCTCATCCATGATGACAAGCTTGGCGCGTGTCGCGATGGCGCGCGAAATGGCAACGAGCTGGCGCACTGCAAGCGGGAGTTCGGATACGATGGTGTTCAGGAAAGCTTTGTCGGTTGGCAGACCAGCCGTGCTCAGCGCCCGTTCTGCCGTCTGACGGAGTTGCGAAAGCTTGACACTGCGAAACAATTTGCCATTGCCTTCAACGAGCTGCTCATTCAGCGCCACGTTTTCAGCGACGGTCAGATTGGGAATGAGCGACAAGTCCTGGTAGACAGTCTCAATACCAGCGGCCAGAGACTGGATCGGGTTCAGCGATGTATAGGTTTTGCCGCCAAGAATAATCTCGCCTTCGCTTGGCGCGTGGGCGCCAGACATGATCTTGATGACGGTACTCTTGCCGCAGCCATTTTCGCCCAAGAGATGATAGGCCTTGCCAAGATCAATCGTCAGATCAATGCCACGCAACGCGTGGACGCCACCAAACCGCTTGTGGATGTTGCGCAGTTCGAGGAAACGTTCCGCCGACAGGTCGTTGTTCGCCCTATTGTTCGTCGTAGTCGACACGTTGAATTCCTTTGTTGCCGTACCAACACGCAACATTGCGATTGGCGCCAGCTGTCGGACCGGTTGGATTTTTATTTGCCGCGCATGTTTTCCGGAAACATTTCACCCTTTTCGGGATGCGCTCTAAATCGTGGGTTTGAAATGACAAATCAGCCCGGTTCAGGTACTTGGATGCTTTCCGCGTTCAGAAAGCATCCAAGCTTTTGACGCCATGCTACGAGGCTGAACGATGTCCTCGCAGCATAGGCCGGCAGCCTGCGTGAGAACGCCTAGAAAAGATGCTTCTTGTAGGTGCTCTTATCCGCGACAACCATGCCATTACCGACCACAAGAAGGCCTTCGCCAGCACCCTTCTTCACGCTGACGCTGTTATAGCCCTCAACGCCAAGATCGGTGCCGTCCTTGACGTCCTGCTTTTTAAGCAGAAGCTTTGCGACTGCATTCATCGCCATGCCAGCTTTCTGCGGATCCCAGAAGCCGATGGCCGTGATGGCACCGGATTCCAGAAGATCGGCCGACGGATTTGGCAGGCCGGTGCCGACCAGGCAAACCTTACCACTCAGACCGGCTTCATCGATTGCACGGCCGACGCCGAGTACGTCGTTGCCGGCAGAAGTCTGGAAGCCCTTGAGGTCAGGATGCTTGCGCAGGATTTCCTTGGCCTTTTCATAGGTGCCATTGGCATCGTCGAAGGATTCGTTGTTTGGATCGACGAGCTGCATGTCAGCATATTTCTTGGCATTTTTTTCTGCCGAGCCAACCCACTGCATATGTGTGCGGCTGCCCAGCGAACCAACGAACGTTGTCCACTTGCCAGCCTTGCCCATGCACTCTGCAAGACGTTCGTTCAGCGCTGTGCCGTAATCAGCATTGTCGAAGGCTTCAACGTCGGCCATCGTGTTGATCTGGTTGTCGGCTTCATGAGTCACAACAACGATGCCGCGTTCGATGGCGCGCTTGAACGTACCTTCGAGAACAGCCGGGTCCATGGGAACGACCGCAAGCGCGTTGACGCCCTTGGCGACGAGGTCCTGCACGATCTGGAGCTGCTGCGCTGCGTCGGCCGTGGCAGGGCCGCTCTGCGTTGCAACCACGTCGGGATTTGCTTTCTGATAGGCTTCGACACCCGTATTCATGCGGTCAAACCATGGAATGCCGCTGATCTTGACGACCGTTGCGATAACAGGCTTTTCCTGCGCGACCAGTGTGCCAGCGCTGCCCGCGATCGTTGCTGCGCCAATGAGCGTGCCGGCGAGTAGTTTCTTCGTTATTGCTTTCATGATTTCCTCCACACTTACAGCCCCCAGTGTTATGTTCTGGTGCCTGAGGGTTGGGCACCGATGGTTCCCCTGTGGCGATTGCCGAGGGTGAAAAATCCTGCGATGTCGTATTTGGCGACAGCGAGGAAAGCGAGCAGCAGCAGGCCCCACGCGAAGTCGCGTACAAAATTGGAAAGGCCGCCGAAATTGAGCAGGCTGGACATGAGCTGCAATGCAATAGCGCTCAGCACCACGCAGATGACACGCCCATAACCACCTTCGGGCTTCACACCCGCCATGACGGCGATGAGAATTGCGACCAGAAGGTACGAGCTGCCATAGTCGAACTTTACGTTGACGTTGCGCGCAGCAATGATGATGCCTGCAAAGCCTGCCAGCAGGCCGCTGGTTGCATAGGTGGCAATCAGCACGCCGCTGCGTGGAAAGCCTGCAAAAACTGCGGCCTTCGGGTTCGTCCCCATCAGCATCAACCAGTAGCCGTAAGGCGTAAAGCGCACCACGGCTGCAATCAGCAATGCGACCGCTATGAAAATCAGGAAGCTGATCGGAACCGCGAGGAACATGTCGTTGCCGATACGTGATAGCAGATCCGGGCTACCCACCATGACCGCACGACCACTTGAAACCACGACAGCCAGCCCCATGAATGCCATCTGGGTGCCAAGGGTGCAGAGGATGGGCGTGATATTGAACCGCGCAATCAGGATTCCATTGATAAGTCCACCGGCAAGACCAATTGCCAGCGCCAGCCCCATAAATGCGAGGCTGAAGCCAAGCTGGTTCTCCGCACTGGAGATGAACATCGAGACGATGACTGCGGAGAGCACGCCAGCAAGGTTGGCCAGCGCAATGCCAGACAGGTCAATACCGCCATTGCCGGCGCACATCGCCAGCATCACGCCGATGGCCAGAAGCCCGATTTCGGGAACCTGACCAGCCATGGACTGGAGATTGAACAGCGAAAGGAACGATCCTACGGAAATATACGCGCCAAGGGCGAGCAATCCCAGATTGATGACAACAAGCATAGCAAGCTGGTTGCTTGTTTTCTGCATGGTCTCCTCCTACCATGTTTAGTAAACAAATATTTTATTCACTAAATCATTGAACAGAAGATGGTGGGCTGTCAAGCCTGTTATCGTTGGATTTCGATTGCCTAACGCACGGATTTCCCCTAATCGTTTTAAATCACGGCGTTTATGTTTACTAAACGACTTGTCATTTTTCCCCTAATGCCGAATAGTCGCGCGGAGAATATGAAGAAGAAAAAGTCCTTTACAGTCAGGGATATTGCTGAGAATGCGGGCGTTTCCCCCGCTACCGTTTCGCTAGTTTTGAATGGCAAAGGTGAGATTTCAGGCGAGACGCGAGCGCGTGTTCTTGAGTCGGTTTCGAGGCTCAACTATGTGCCGCGCACTGCCAAAGCCGGCACAGGCGCAGGCGAGACGATCCGCTTTTTGAAGATCGCCAAGCATGGTGAAACGGTCAATCGTGATCATAGCGTGTTTGTTTCTGATTACATCGACGGCATGTCGTCCGAAGCGACCCGCCGCAACTATACGCTCGAGGTCGTCAGCTTTGAGGGGCAGCCTATCAGCGCGGTCGCTGAATCCCTGGCTGGCGCCCCGATCCGCGGGGTGATTGCGTTGGGAACCGAGTTGACAGCTGCAGATATCCACATGATTCAGGGATTGGGACTGCCGACTGTATTCATCGATACGTTTTATGAGGTCATAGAGGCCAATTTCGTCGACATGAACAATGAAGATGCCGTCTTCAAGGTCTTGTCTCGCTTCAAGCAACTTGGCTTTTCGCGCATTGGGTTCGTTGCCAGCCACACCGAGACGACGAATTTTAGCCTCCGTCGCGATGCATTTCTCAAAAATATGAAGCGTCTGGAACTGAGCGTCCAGGAACGCGATATTCTCTCGGTTGAATCGACCTATGAAGGCGCTTATCGTGATACATGCGCCCTGTTGCATTCGGGTCTGGATCTGGCGGAATGCTATTTCTGTACCAACGATATCATCGCCTATGGCTTCATCAAAGCGTTGAAGGGTAAAGGCATCCGGATTCCGGAAGATGTTTCGATCATCGGCTTTGATAATCTGCCCCAAAGTGCGACTATGGAGCCAATGCTAACGACGGTTGATGTGTCCAAGCGTAAGATCGGCAATCTTGCCGTGACAATACTTGATGATCTGATCAATAGTTCCGAGGTGCAGCCAGCAGTGAAGATATTGGTTGGAGCCAATCTCGTTGTCAGAGCCAGCGATTCTGATTTTGCAGCTTCAAAGATTTAACAAAGGTGTTGTCGTGTTGATTTCCACCAGGAACTGCCCCGGTATTTCCACCGAGATTTGACCTGCCTTTTACGTATGTTTCGGGTTTGGCGCCGTGGTCAAGTCCCGTTTTCTCCTTCGCTTTTTTCCGTTTTCAAGGACCGGCCGGTTGTCCGCGAATATGTTCATCCCTCGCGGACTATATGGCGAACCAATTCCTCGGGCGATGTCGCGGAAATCTCAATTGTGGGCAACAATCGGCACAGCTTCGATTTCAGACGGGCGCTCCCGCCACAGCTTTGCACTCTGCCATACTGAGCAAGGCGGTGCGCCGGCACTTCACGCCAACGGCTGGACAGCCAACGCGGCCTTCACGACACTGGGCCTGAGAGCCTCCACCAGCCTCAACCTGGGCGAACAAAACGTCTCTGCACGTGGCACGCTCGGCTGGCGGCCTGCCTATGGCGACACCACCCCGCTCGCAACCTAGGCTTTCTCGGCGGGCAATGCTTTTACAGTCGCCGGCGTTCCCATCGCACGCGACGCTGCCCTCGTTGAGGCTGGCCTTGATCTCAAGCTACCCCCGCAAGCAACCCTCGGTCTCTCTTATCAGGGGTGGATCGCCGCCGACGTCCGTCAGCATGGCTTCAAGGCAGATTTCAACGTGAGGTTCTAACAGATGATGCACAAAGAGGCTGAATAAACGTCCAACAGCTCCCTTGAATCAATCAGGCATCATCGTTCAAATCGTTGGTATGGGAACCGGTGCGGGCAACGCAACCAGCAATATGGCTTGAACGGCCCATCTCAGTCATTGGGCGCATTCGTCTTCCAAGCAATGTGCCAGCTTTCTGCAATGGCCCGCCATTGGGATGGCCGTGATTAGCCATTCTAGGTAGCAGTTTGAAACTGGGCGTCCGTGAATTCCGCCAACTAAGTCTATCATCCATCTACACGTGACGAGCATGGATCGGTTGTACTGAATGCGCCCCCGGTTGGGCGTGTTGGGACGGATTGCGGCTCGGCATCTTGGGAGTCGCCGGCTCTTATTATGTGATCGAGGATCTAGGTGAGGTTGCCCGCACATTCGGGCGGAGGGGCAGGACATCGTGAAATAACCCCGTACTCGCCCAGTTGCGCTCGGTGTAAAACGAGGGGGGAAATGACTGCCATGGCCCTGTATAAAGCGACATGTGCATCGACAGCGCTTACAATGGCACTGCTTGCTGGAACTGCCTACGCCGGCAATACGACATATTCGGGCAACAGTTCTGCCGGCAATACCGCAATAGTCAACAATTCTGGCGATCTCACAACGTTTCAGGACACAAGCCAAGGCGGTACGGCTACCATTGCAAACCTTACTGGCGGCGAAACGGACTTCACCAATGACAGTACTGCCGAGAATGCAAATATTGCCAACCTTGGCGGGCTGGCACTCTTTTCCGGCGCCAGCAATGCGGGCAGCGCGACCATTACAAATGGCAATGGGGGACAGACCCTCTTCTTCGGTACGAGCGCGGCAGCCAATGCCTCCATTGTCAACAATGTCGATGGCCGCACTGATTTCTTCAGCAACAGCGTCGCTGGGCATGCCATCATAACCAACAATGGCGGTGCATTGTTATTCGGTGACACCAGCACAGCAGACAATGCTGTCATAACGAACACCGTTGGTGGTGCAACCGCTTTCATCAATTCAAGTACTGCAGGCACTGCCAATATTTCCAACAACGGAGGAAATACCGAATTCGATGACACCAGCACCGCTGGTAGTGCGTCTCTGATCAACGCCAACAATGGACGAGTGACATTCTTCGACGCCAGTACTGCCGGCAATGCCACGATCACCAACAACAATACCGGTCTGACACTTATTCGCGGAACCAGCTCAGCTGGAAGCGCTGTCATCACCAACAACAGCGGTGGTCGAACGCTCTTTGATGACAGCGGATCGGCTGGCAACGCGACAATTACTTCCAACGCTGGCGGTCAAACCGTTTTCTTTACGAACAGCACCGGTGGCAATGCGCGGTTGATTGCCAACAGTACCGGGCTCGTCGATTTTTCCAATGGTCCTGCCACAAACACGGCCGGTTCTCTTGAAGGTAGCGGCCGATTCTTCCTTGGCGGGACTGCGTTAACAGTCGGCGCGAACAATCTATCGACGGACGTCTCCGGCATTATTCAGGATGGGGGTACCGGCGGCGGTACCGGAGCATCTCTGGTAAAGACGGGTACGGGCAAACTCACCCTGTCCGGAAACAATGCTTATACCGGGGGGACAACCGTTCAGGCAGGTATTCTTGCTGTCAACGGGACTCTGATCGGAACAGTTCAGGTGCTCAATAGCGGTACACTTTCCGGTACAGGAACAGTCGGAACCACAGCAATTGCCTCAGGTGGTGTGATTGCGCCCGGCAATTCGGTCGGCACGCTCAACATTGCTGGAGATGTAACCGTTGCCAACGGTTCGGTCTACAACGTGGAGATCACCTCAGCCGGCACTTCGGATCTCATCGCGGCAACGGGGATTGCAACGCTGCAGGGTGGAGCGGTTTCGGTTCGTGCGCTTGATCCCGCAACGAGCTATCACACAGGCCAGACCTATCGGATCCTCACCGCGCAAGGCGGCGTTGGCGGAACATTCGATCCTAATGTCTTGACCAATTCCGCCTTTCTAGATGCAACGCTCGCGAACACTGCAAAAGCTGTCGATCTCACTATAGCGGTCAAGCAATCCTCAACGACGGGCGGAGGTCCATTCCCCATAGCGGCCACCACTCCGCATCAAATAGCAACTGCTGGCGCTCTTAACACTCTGCCGCAAAGCGGCAATGCACTTGCGCTGTACAATACACTGCTCGTCTTGGATGCAGCATCTGCACGGAAAGCCTTTGATGCGCTGTCCGGCGAAGTTTATGCCTCTGCAACAACCGTTCTTTTGGAAGATAGCCGCTTCATCCGAGATGCGGCAATCAATAGAATCCGTGGTTCTTTCAGCGGTGTCGCAGCGGTAGCGGTCCCGATTATGGCCTATGGTGATGACGGTCCCAAACTTGCACCCTCGGTGACGGATCAATTTGGCGTATGGGGCACAGGGTTCGGCAATTGGGGTTCAGGCGATAGCAACGGACACGCCGCGAGTCTTGAGAGCACGACCGGTGGCTTTCTGATCGGAGCAGATACCCAAATCGCTGACAACTGGCGCCTTGGTCTGCTTGCCGGGTATAGTCACACCTCCTTTAAAGTGGATGATCGAAATTCTTCAGGTGACAGCGACAATTATCACCTCGGCGTATATGGCGGCTCGCAATGGGGTAATCTTGGTTTTAGGGCAGGTGCGACCTATACGTGGCACGATATCAATATCCGCCGGTCGGTCGTCTTCCCCGGTTTCTCAGACGATACATCTGCCCAATACAATGCGCACACAGCACAGGTATTCGGTGAGCTCGGTTATCGAATTGATACCAATCGCGTTGCCTTTGAGCCTTTCGCCAATCTGGCCTATGTGAACTTCAAGCATGACGCCTTTGCTGAAACCGGCGGAGCAGCGGCTCTTATCGGCAGCAAGACGGATACGGATGTTACATTCACGACGCTGGGCGTCAGGGCCTCTTCGGACTTCATGTTGGGCAATGTAACAACGGCTGCGCGTGGCATGCTGGGTTGGCGTCATGCGTTCGGTGACACCGTATCCCATTCGAATCTTGCGTTTACCGGTAGCACTGCCTTTGATATTTCCGGCGTCGCCATTACCAAAGACGCGCTGGTGCTTGAAGCGGGTCTCGATTTCAAGCTTTCACCACAGGCAACGATTGGCATTTCTTATTCCGGACAGTTTGCCAGCAAGGCGCAGGACAATGCGTTCAAGGCGGATATTTCGTTCAAGTTCTGACAGGGTGATGTCCCGTTGTTTGAAGGGTTCGTGCTGACCGTTTCAGACGGTCTGGCCACCGATTGCTGCCCGTTCTGCCATGGCTTGCGATCGGTGATTACGCATTTGGTTGGCCGCATTGCCTCGTTGTTTGAAACGGGTGACAAAGGGTCGGCTCTTTTTAGGCGCTCACGCCAAGTTTCTATTATGTGGTCTCTTTTCAGTGATGCAGAATTCCAATATAGTTGTATGGAGCAACTATATTGGGTGACGCGGTATGACTGCTTACAACGATGAATCTCATATTGCCCGGATTCGCGATGCCTCTCGCCGACTTGTACGGGAGCTTGGCTTCCTGCGGCCAACACTGGCGGCAACTGATCTGCCGCCTTCTGCTGTGCATGCGTTGGTTGAAATCGGTGCACGCGGGTCCATGACGGCTTCCGATCTCAGTGCAGTCCTCATCCTGGAAAAATCCACGGTGAGCAGAATGGTACGCAAGCTGGTCAAAGCCGGTGAATTGGCAGAGGAAATCAGCAATGACGATGCGCGTGTAAAGCCCTTGTCGCTTACCCCGCAAGGGGTATCGACGCTGCAGCGGGTCGATGCGTTTGCACGGCATCAGGTGATGGAGGCGCTGACGAGGATGGGCGTCGGGGCGGGTCGTAACTTGCCGGAGAGCTTGGATTCCTATGCCTGCGCCCTGCAGGCCAGCCGAACAGAAAATAAGACTGGAGACAAAGAGCATGGCGTTGAATGATGTCGATCCGGTGATTCTGGCAGGACCCGTTCCACAATGGCGGCCGGGTGGCAAGCTGGCAGGCAAAGTATGTCTGGTCACGGGAGGTGCAACTGGCATCGGCCGCGCTACTGCGCTTCGAATGGCTCGCGAGGGTGCATCGGCAGTCGTCATAGCGGGTCGCAGGCAGGCTATCGGGCAAAACGTCGCTGCCGAACTTGAGACCATCGGCGCTGAGGCACTCTTTGTTGCTGCAGATGTTGCCTGCGAGGCAGAGGTAGAGCACCTGGTCGGAACGCTTCTGCAACGCTTCGGGAGGCTGGACGCGGTTTTCAACAATGCCGGGTTCCAGGAGAAGCGAGCTTCCCTGGCTGACCAGACGGATGCTGTCTATAGCCGGGTGTTTGACACCAATGTGCGGGCTATATTTCATTGTATGCGCTACCAAATACCCACGCTCCTGGCCTCTGGTGGCGGGGCGATTGTCAACAACACAAGCGTGAGCGGACTACGTAATCCCAATCCTGGATTGTCGCTATATTCTGCGTCGAAAGCGGCCGCCATTTCCATGACGCGTTCGGCGGCCATGGAATATGCACCGCAGGGCGTGCGGATCAATGGCGTCGCTCCGGGGCGCGTGGTGACGGATATGATGCTGGCGTCGGGTATTGCGGACATGCGTCAGGTCGCGGCCAGCCTGCCCCTGCGGCGCATGGGCCATCCCGAGGAAGTTGCGGCGGCGGTTTGCTGGCTGCTGTCAAGTGAGGCTGATTATGTTGTCGGCCATATCCTCTGCACGGATGGCGGCTTTCTCGCGGGTTAAACCGGCTTCGCGTTTCCGCGGAGCCATGGTGAGGGCAGGGCACGCCTGGCGTTACGCCCTGCCGATCAAGTCAGGCTCACCAGGGTAGGGTGCGCGCGTCATTGATGAAGGTCCCGGTCTGACCATCGTCGGCAGTCGCAAGCTGCACGATGATCTCTGCGGCCTGCTCGACTGTCCGATAGCCTGTGTTGCTGTTGAAATCCGTCTTTGCGTATCCCGGATCCGCGCTGTTGACTCTGATGCCGGACGAAGCGAGGGCCTTGGAGAACGATACGGTCACTGCGTTGAGCGCTGTCTTCGAGCTGTTATAGCCAAGGCTGTTCACGCCATAAAATTCGCTCTGCGGGTCTGTCAGGGCACCGAGCGAACCGAGTTCGCTGCTGACATTGACCACACTGGCGGAACCTGCGGCCTTGAGCAGAGGCAGGAAGGTTTGAGTCATTCGAATGGGCCCGAAAACATTGATCTCGTATACGTTGCGGATATCGTCCAAGCTCTGAGCAGCCGGATCGACGAATGCTCCGGATATGCCCGCATTGTTGATGAGCACGTCGAGTTTGCCATCTTCCTGGCCTACGCGCGCCGCGGCGGCGTTCACGCTTATGTCGTCCTCGACGGCGATCTCGATGAAGCGAACGTGGTGGCCGAGTGCGCGCAAGGCTTTCGCCGCTGTTTCGCCGCGCCGGGCATCGCGCGCACCGAGCCAGACATGATAGCCCCGTTCGCCCAACTGGCGTGCCGTTTCATAGCCGATGCTCCTGTTGGCACCCGTGATCAACACATTCTTCGACATGATTGTTCTCCATTCTGATTGCCCACCCAATATGGGCGGTCGGCCTTCCAGCGGCGTGCCAAATTCTATTGAACTCTTGCCTAATCCTGCCGAAGGCCTTGCGCGTATCGGAGACTGGTGCGATCTAGAAAGTATGGAAAATGTAGGCGAGGAACTGAAGTTCCTGATAGAGAGGCACGCGCGCGGCGACAGTACGCTGACGGCTATCCCGCGTGTCGGTTTGCTGAGGGCAGAGCGGACGACTGGGCCGACTGCAGGTATGACGGAGCTCGTCACGTGCCTGGTGCTGCAGGGTGCCAAGGCGGTCACTTGCGGCGAGAACATATTGCAATACGGTGCGGGCAGCTACTTTGTCGCCTCGATTGAGATCCCTGTCATTGCCAGAACATCCGAAGCGAGCCGCGAGAAACCATTTCTCGGGGTCGGGCTCAGTTTTGACTCCCGTGGGATTAGCGACCTTCTGATCGACATGCCTGAGATGCGCGATCCGGATTTCCTGTGCGGCCTCGGCGTAAGCCCGACCGATCCGCAGCTCGACGAAGCCTTTCTGCGCATGTTGCGGCTTCTCGATAGGCCAAATGAAATTCCCGTCATGGCGCCTATGATCGAGCGGGAAATTCTGTTCCGCCTGTTGCAGGGACCGCAAGGAGCGAAGCTGCGGCAGATCGCTCAGGTTGATGGGCGTCAGTCCCAGGTTCGGCGGGCGCTCGCCTGGATTCGCGAGCACTTCACCAAACCGTTCAAAGTCGAGGATCTGGCGCGGATGACAGGAATGAGTGTCTCGGTGTTCCATCGTCATTTCAAGGCGGCAACCACAATGACACCGATCCAGTATCAGAAACGGTTCCGTTTGTACGAGGCGCGCCGTCAGTTGCTCGAGACCCCGGGCGACGCCGCTCGCATAGCCTTCGCCGTTGGCTATGAAAGCGCGTCCCAATTCAGCCGGGAATATGCGCGGCTATTCGGACTACCGCCGGCGCGCGATGCAAGCCGGCTTCGGGCGAAGACCATTGCCCACGTGACACCGGACGCTTCCGATGACGCCCAAACGAGCGTCGGGTCCGCACGCTAACCATCGACCCTCAAAGGGTTCATGGGTCGAACCCCATCACGGCTCTGGCCAGACGCTGTGCGGATGCGGCGTGAGTGCCGCATCTGCAACCATTGCAACCTCGTTGTGACTTCTGGTTGCTCCATCTGCTGCACAGCAACAAAGATTAGCTGCGGGGCTGGAGCAGTGCCAGCACGACTGTCGATGCGGCAAGGATGGCGGTGAGGGTCAGGGGCCCTGTAGCGCCATAGGTGTCCACGACATAGCCGCCGACAACCGCGCCAATCGTGATGGCGACCTGGAAAGAGGTGACCATCAGGCTGCCTGCTGCTTCCAGAGCGTCAGGCGCTGCGCGGGACAGGTTGGTCGGCAGCACCACGGGCGCCATACCGAAGGCGAGCCCCCACAAGGTGACGAAACCGAAGGCAACGCCGATGTGCACGCCCCACAGTACCAAAGCGAGCGCTGCAAGCCCCATCAAGGCGGCGGTAGCCATGAGAGCCGTGTGGATATTGGCGTCGGCCATGCGGCCACCAACAACGTTGCCGATCACGGCGGCGATACCAAACCCGAGCAGCGCCAGGGCAATCGGCCCGGTTCCAAGGTGCGTAACCTGTTCGAGGAAGGGGCGCACATAGACCGAGCCGGCAAAATGCCCGGTCATGAGCAGAAGGATAGCCAGCATGCCGAGTTGAATGCCGCGCCGCCGTGTCAGCCGAAAGACGTCGGCGAGACTGTTGCTCGTGGTGGCAGGCAGGGTCGGCAGGCTGAGAAATTGCAGCACCATGGCAACCGCGGCCAGCCCCGCTGTCATGGCCATGGCGCTGCGCCAGCCCACCCAGTCGCTGATCAATGCACCCATCGACGGTGCGGCAATGGTGGCGAGCGAGACGCCGAGAGTGACTATAGCCATGCCCCGGCCCGTGGCGTTGGCGCCAACCAGCCGCGCTACGACGGCAACGGAAAGTGCCCAGAAAGCGCTGAGGGCGATGCCCAGCCCGGCCCGACCCAGCAACAATAGCCAGAAATCGGTCGCGACCGCCGCAAGAATATTGGAACCGATTGCCAAGGCGCTGAGACCAACCAGCACTGTCTTGCGGTTCAATCGGCCGATGAGAACATTGCTCAACATGGCCGTGACGGCGCCGACGGAAGCGGTGGCAGTGACGACCTGTCCGGCCGTTCCTTCGCTGATACCGAGATCGCGCGCCATCGGCGTCAACAGGCCTGCCGGCAGAAATTCGGCTGACACCAGCGCAAAGCTGGCGGCCGCCATTGAAAGAACCGCGAACCAGGTGGCCGGGCTCCACGCGACTGGCGGAGCGGCATCAAGATCTATTGCGGTGCCTTCAAGCTGTAATGTTGTGTCTGTCATTGAAGTATCTCCAAGGTTTGGAGATCTTCATAGACGAGTCCTTTCGGATGATATGTATCCTAAAATCCGAAATGCATGTCCGTTCGTCCGGAAATGGTGCGACGCACAACGCCGGGCGAGACGCTGGTGATACGCTTGAACGCGCGTGCGAAGGATGCCTCGGACTCATAGCCCAAACGAGTCGCGACCTCGGCAACCGACATGCCGTTTTGCCCCAACAATTCGCGGGCAAGTTGCATACGAAGACGGGCGAGATAGCGTGCCGCGCCTTCCCCCAAAACAGCGCTGAAACGCTCGGCGAAAATCGAGCGCGATTGCCCTGCCAGGCCGGCGAGGCTTTCAAGGGTCCAGTTGTGGCCGGGGTCCCGGTGCATGGCCGCCAGAACGCGGCCGATATGGGGGTCGCGGATGGCGGCGAGCCAGCCGGTGGTCGGGGCTCCGGTGCAATTGACCCAGCAGCGGATGAGCCGGGCGGTCAGCAGGTCCGCCATCCGCGACAGGATGGTGGCGCTGCCCATCTGCGGCTGTGCGGCCTCGACCGTCATTGCCGCAAGCAAGGGACCGACGATCGGGTCATTACCGGCTACGTCGCAGCCCTTGATGATCGGCGGCATCAAAGTGATCAAGGGGTTGAGCGCACAGGCACCCAGGGCCATGGAGCCGCAGAAAAGGGTGCTGGTCGCCCCCGTTCCCTCCCGCACCACTTCGCTGACGTTGCTTCCCAGCTTGGTCACGTGGCAACCCTTGAGCGAGTCGCCCACGACGTCCGGCGCGCTGGCCAGCCGATGGGCGATGCCTTGCGGCAGCAGCACCAGGTCGCCATCGCGCAACTCCTGCCAGCCCTGCACTTCGGTATGGATCCAGCACGGACCCTGGCTGACAAAGTGAAAACGAAGCAGCTGTTGTTGCGGAAAGGCGATGCTCCATGGATGCCGGAGCTCGCAGCGGCCATAATTGACGCCACTCAAGCGAAAGTCCTGCAGGACTTCGCTTAGCGCATCCATCGGGATATGTGGCGGTGAAGATGGTCGGGACGAATTATCAGACATTCGTCTAATATATATGCCGAACGTCCGGCAGGCAAGTGGGGTGGTTGTCCTAAACAACCGCCTTTCCAGTCACTATTCACAGGGCAAGGTTTACCAATAGCCCTTGCCCTATTTCCAGCGCGTAAACTTGTCATGCAGACAATTGGATGCTTGCAGCGTATGCGGCTGCAGCGGTAGTGAGCACTCTCAAAACATGGGTAGCAACGTACACTCTCAAAAGGTGACAGATGCCTGAAGTAACGAGTCTGCTTGCATTCGGATTAATTGCCTTTGGTATGGTTTGTACCCCTGGCCCCAATATGATTTACCTCATATCCCGTTCAATCTGCCAGGGCCCGAAAGCGGGATTGATTTCCCTTGGGGGTGTAGCGCTGGGATTTGTTTTTTACATGCTTTCCGCTGCTCTTGGCATTACGGCACTCGTATTTGCGGTGCCGTTTGCCTACGAGGTTTTGAAATTTGGCGGAGCAATTTATCTCGGTTGGCTTGCTTGGAACGCCCTCAAGCCGGGTGGACGCTCGGCATTCGTTGTTCGAGAACTGCCAAAGGACACACCACAAAAACTGTTTGTCATGGGTTTTGTAACCAATCTCCTTAATCCCAAGGCAGCGGTTCTGTATCTGTCTCTTTTGCCGCAGTTCGTAAAGCCGGAGCTTGGAAGCGTGTTCTTGCAGTCAATCAGCTTCGGTTTTACACAAATTGCCATAAGCTTGACTGTCAATGCCGTGATCGCGGTCACTGCTGGTTCGATCGCAGCATTTCTTGCCAATCGTCCATTTTGGATGACGGTTCAGCGCTATCTTATGGGAACTGTTTTGGCTGGCCTGGCTATTCGAATGGCCACGGAAGCACAAAAATAGATCTGAAGGAACTGAACGCACAGATCCAATATTGCTTCAGATGTCTGCGGCAGAACACCTACCGGATTGCGGACAGCGTTGGTGAGAGGCAACTCCAGTGACCATCAGCACCGAGCTTTCTGACAACCGCGAGCAGAATTTTTTGCACCTCGATGACGGCCCGCGTCGGCGGATGGTCGGCCGGCATGTCGAGAACGAGGCGGCGGGTGAGACCGGGGCGGGTGAGAGCGATGGCGGACAGAGTTCCGTTTTCTTGCTCGGGATGGACCGCGCTGCGCCCGAGGATCGTCAGTCCGAGACCCGCGCGAATTGCCGCCTTCGTGCTCGCCACACCTTCGATTTCGCGCACGATGTTAAGTTCCCGTCCGGACATCAGAGCCTGCCGTTCAAGCAGTATGCGGATCCCGTGGCGACGTGTGGGCAGGATCAGCGGCAGGCCGAGGGCATGTTCCACTGTCACTTCCGCATCGGGCGTGAACTGCCCTGACGGCCCAACGATGTAGAGCGCTTCTTCGAAGAGAGGTAAGGATGTCTGCTTGGCGACACTATCAAGGGTGACCGCAAGATCGTGGAACCGTTGCAAAGTCCCGCCACGAAGAAAAGCGGACGCGTCGGTTCCGCACGTTGGCAGCGCGCTCCCGGCAAATAGCAAAGCGCGTCTCAGCCGATCTCGTCACATATATGCGGCGTTGAGGTTCACCTGATCTGACATTTGCCTGCATGGCTTGTATCAAGGGGGTGCAAATGTCAAAATCGGACCACGAGAGAGAGTGCGCCGGAATGAACCAGGTGGAATTGAGCGATAACGTCTCGGCCGATGCGAGCGACCCCTACGCCCGCAGGACACAAACTTTTCCGCAGCTCGATAAGGGCATGATGGACCGCGTTTCCGCGTTCGGATCCGAGACCTCAGTCACCAAGGGCACGGTTCTGTTCAGTCGCGGCGAACGCCAGACGGATTTCTTCCTGATAAAGTCTGGTTCCATTGAGATACTTGATCTCGGCGGCGATGGCTCAAGCCGGGTCCTGGCTCTGCAGGGAGAGCGGGAATTCACCGGAGAACTCGACCTGTTCAATAGTCGGGAGAATTTGGTGACGGCGAGGGCGGCTGAGGATTCGCATCTTATCCGCGTTGAGCGGGATTCGTTCCTGCGGATGATGTCGGCGGAGCCGGATATCGGTGAAATCATTACCCGCGCACTTATTCTGCGCCGCGTCGGCTTTATCAAACACGGTCAGGCAGGCGTTGTGTTGATAGGGCCGAGCCACGCTGCTGACACGTTGAGATTGCAGCGCTTTCTAACGCGTAACGGTTATCCCCACCGATTGGTCGATTCCGACGTCGATCCCGAAGCGAAGGAAATGGTCACTGCGTTGAAAATCTGTGCCTTGTCGCTGCCTGTTATCGTTCCGCCAGGAAAAGCGGTCCTGCAGAATCCGACAACGGGCCAACTGGCGGATGTGCTGGGGCTGACAGAAATCATTGATCCGGCCGAAGTCTACGATGTCATGGTTGTCGGCGCTGGACCGGCCGGCCTCGCCTCGGCAGTCTACGCCGCATCGGAAGGATTGAAAACGATCGTGATCGAAGGGGTAGCCCCAGGCGGGCAAGCAGGAACAAGCTCGAAGATCGAGAATTATCTCGGATTCCCGACTGGTATATCCGGGCAGGCTCTGGCAGGCCGTGCACAGGTTCAGGCCCAGAAGTTCGGGGCGCGCCTGGCCATTTCCCGCATGGCTGTCTCCGTCGATTGTGACAGGTCGCCTTACCGCGTCCTGCTCGATGACGGACAAATCGTCTCCGCGCGGGCAATGGTCGTTGCCACCGGAGCCCGTTACCGCAAGCCGGACCTGTTGAACTACGAGCGGTTTGAAGGGCAGGGCATTCACTACGCGGCCACGGCAATGGAAGCGCAGTTGTGCCGGGAACAGGAGGTCATTGTTGTCGGCGGCGGCAATTCGGCCGGTCAGGCGGCGATGTTCCTGTCGCAATGGGTCAAACACCTGCACATTCTGGTCCGGGGGCCGGGTTTGAAGGAGACAATGTCGGACTATCTGATTCAGCGCATCGAAAAATCACAGCGCATCTCACTGCACGCGCATACTGAAATCACCGCTATCGACGGTGACAGATACCTGAACACGGTGACCTGGACCAATCGTATGTCTGGACAGAGCGAAACCAAAAATATCTCGAATATCTTTATGATGATTGGAGCTGCACCAAACACGGAATGGCTCAATGGCTGTGTTAAGCTGGACAAGTCCGGGTTTATTGAGACTGGACTCATGGCCGGGGTTTTGACCAGCGGCTCTCCCTTTGAAACCTCGGCTCCTGGCGTATTCGCCGTTGGCGATGTTCGGGCGGGATCGGTAAAACGGGTGGCGTCAGGGGTAGGGGAAGGATCAGTCGTGGTTCAAGCCATTCACCAATATCTCAAGCAGGTTCCGGACGCCAAAAATCGATAGGCAGAAATTTGCGATAAGCATATTGGCTTTGAACTGTTGGGTTCGCAGCAAATGATTGGCGCCCTGTCGGCGTCAACCGCGCCGTGGAACTGCCGACGGGCCGGGCGCGCGTAACGGCGATCCGCTGCTCGTGATCGTGGGTACCGAGGGTCACATCGCGGATAGCGAGTAAAGCGTTCTATGAGGCTGCGTGACCTGAAAGAAATGATGGTTGCGCGTGGTATCTGGATGCCCTGTGTCAACGATGCCTGGCTATGTCGGGTCATTGCAACTGGCGTTGCAAAACTCGGCAAGGCACGCTCCTTCGACAGATAATCGAAAAATCTTCGGCGCCGCGATCCGTTTTAATCCTTTGGGTCGTCCTTGGTATATCTGAAACAGAAGGAGATATGCCATGTCCGACGAATCCGTCATTTTGATCAATCTGCTGAAGGTCAAACCTGGAAAGCAGGAGGCGCTGATCGCGCTTTTGAAGCAGAACATCGATACGGTGGTCCGCATGCTCCCCGGATGGAAGACAACCCGGCTGATCGCGGCAAAGGACGGCGCCGGCATCGTTATTTACTCCGAGTGGGAGAACCCGGCAGCCGTCGAGGCGATGCGCAGCGATCCGCACATGCAAGCCTATTTCCCGAAGATCATCGAGTTGGCGAGCTTGGACTCGGTCATGGGCTCGGCGGTGTTAAGCGAAGTCCGGTGAGGGTGAACACACAAGTAAGTTTGCGCCACACAATTTACAAAGGAGAACCGCGATGGCCCGGATGGTCGTGATTTACCGGACACCGAAGGACGTAGAGGCATTTGATCGACATTACTTCGATATCCACGTGCCTCTCGCCAAGAAGATTCCGGGTCTCCGGAAATACGAGGTCAGCGACGGTCCCATCGCGACACCGCTGGGAACCCCTGATATCCATCGGATTGGAACCTTGTATTTCGACGACCTTGCAGCGATCGAAAGGGTGTTTGCAAGCGCGGAGGGACGGGCAGCCGGTGAGGATCGCCGGATTTTTGCGCCGGATGACTCGGGCGTTCAAATGTTCCTCTTTGACAACAGAGAGGTTTGAACCCAGCCGTGATATTGGTAGCCAATCCCTGGCGGAACAGAGTGGAAGCACTATAGGTCTCGACACATGAATACGGACGAATTCGAGGATCGACTGAAAGCGCTGCGGCCACGGCTTCACCGCTACTGCGCGCGCATGACCGGTTCGAGTGTGGATGGTGAGGATGTGCTGCAAGATACCCTGATCAAAGCCCTGCGGGCGCGTGGGGAAGGCACTATTGTCGAAAATCTCGAAGCCTGGCTGTTCCGTATCGCCCACAATACGAGTTTGGATTTCCTGCGCCGGCGCTCCCGGAGCAACGTTGTCTCGCTCACAGAAGATCTGGAAGATGCGACGATGCCCGAGGCGGATATCGTCGCGGTCGGCTTTCAAACGTTTCTGCGACTGCCCGAACTTCAGCGCTGCGCCGTGATTCTCAAGGACGTCCTTGGCCACTCGGTCGAAGAGATCGCGGCGATCGCCGGCAGCACACCGGCTGCGGCCAAATCGGCGCTGCAGCGCGGGCGCGTAGCGCTGCGGCAACTCGCGCAGGCGCCTGAAGACACCCGGCTGCCGCTGATGTCCGATCCGGACCGGCGGAAGATCACGGCTTACGTCCATCTGTTTCGAAGCGGTGATTTCGATGCAATCCGCGCCATGCTCGCCGATGACGTCAAGCTTGATCTGGTGAACCGGCTCGAATGGAAAGGGCGTGACAAGATTGGCCTTTATTTCACGCGCTATGCGGAAGAGACGAAATGGCGGTTCGCCTTCGGCGCGGTTGAAGGGCAGCCGGCCATGCTCGTCTTCGATAAAACCGGCCCGATGGACAGACCTGCGCATTTTGTCCTGATCGGCTGGTCGGATAGCCGGATTATCGAGATCCGCGACTTCCTGTTCGCGCCCTATGTGCTCGAAGGCATAAATTGGGTGCAGTTGGGCTAAATGGTTATGGTCGAGTTCCAACCCCAACCGGCGAAGCTACCAGCGATCCGGCCATTTGCTGCACGATCTCGTGCCGGCGGGTTTACTTCAGGCTGTCCAGAAATAGCGAACGATGTGAAAGAAGACCGGTGCGGCGAAAATCAAGCTGTCCGCCCGGTCGAGCATGCCACCGTGCCCCTCGATCATGTGGCCCCAATCCTTGACGCCGCGGTCGCGCTTGATCGCCGAAGCAACCAGCCCGCCGAAAAAACCCATGATGCAGGCAAGTCCCGCCATGAGCCCGGCTTGCAGGACGCTGAAGGGTGTCAACCACGTCAGCGCTGCGCCGAGCAATGATGCGCTGACAATACCGCCGATCAGACCCTCCCAGGTTTTGGATGGCGAGATTTTCGGTGCAACCTTGTGTTTGCCGAAAAGCTTGCCGAACACATATTGCAGCACATCACTCCCCTGAACAGTCGCGATCAGGAATGCGATCAAAAGCAATCCCTTGCCCTGAAAACCGGGGATGGAAAGTGTGAGCAGGGCAGGGACATGGCTGATGCAATAGACCGACAGCATGATGCCCCATTGCTGTTCGCTGACGCGCTCGAGAAAGCGCTCCGTATCACCCGAAATTGCCGTCAAGGCCGGCATGGCAAGGAAGCAGTAGACCGGCACAAAGATGGAATAGAGCCCATACCATTCAATCCAGAGAAGGTAATATTGGATAGGAATGATGACGAGGAACATGCCGATGAGAATACGATGATCGCCGCGCCGCGTATGGGTGAGGGTCACATATTCGCGCAGCGAAGCAAAGGAGACAAAGGCGAACAGGAAAATGACACCATTTTTACCGAAGAGAAAAGCGACGGAAATGCCGCCGATCATGATCCACCACGCCTTTATGCGTGAATTGAGGTTCACGAGCGTTGATGGCAAGACCTCCGCCGTGCGCCGGCTTTTCCAGGTAAGCATTGTTGCAATGGCACTGGCGAGCGTGAGCACACCGAGCAGGCCGAGAAAGAGCCAGACCGTTTCAGCCATGATTGAGCGCTTTCTGATGTTCCGGCGAAAGATCGAGCAGAGATTGGCGCGCCCTTTGAAGAAACTCTTTCCGGTCTTCATTCGGTTCAAGTGCGATTGGCGAGCCAAAGACAACGCGGCACAGGAGGGGAACTGGCAGGAAGGTGCCCTTCGGCAGGACGCGTGACATATTCTCGATCCAGCAGGGAATAAGCTCCACATCCGGCCGGGCCACAGCAAGATTGTAGAGACCGGAGCGGAAGCGCAATAACGGTTCCTCGGTCATGTTGCGGGTGCCTTCGGGAAAGACAATGAGTGAGCTTCCTTCCTGCAATGCATCGAGCATGACGACCATTGGATCCTCCGAGCGCTCGACCCAATTGCGGTCAACCAGCACGGTGTTCAGCAAGTCCTTGGCGAGAATGTTCCGCAATTTATTGCGCTTCCAATAATCGGCACCAGCAACGGCACGTGTGCGCTGCCGCTCGCGTGGCGGCAGGCTGGAGGAAAGCAGAATAAAATCGCCATGACTGCAATGGTTCGCAAAGAAAATGCGCTGCCGGTCCGAAGGCGCGCATCCCTGCCAGATCGGGCGCACGCCCGTAATGCCGCGAGCCAATCCGGCAAGCACCATGGCGGAAATTCGCCTTAACGTTTCTCTTGCATTCATATGCGCCCCCACAACCCATAGGTTGTAATTACGGCGAATAGAACAAGAAAAAATGCAAAAGCAAGATGCAGTTTCAACAAGAGGCAGTTTGTTACAGTCATGACGCGATGGCCGTTACCTTGGCGTGCAATCGGTGGGCGAGTGCAGAGGCCCGTTCATTCATGGTTGTTTCACCTCTTGCGCAAAAGACACCATGTCTTCTGCCAGATGAATGCGCCTGCCGCCGGCTTCGATTACGCTGATTGCTTCGGCTGCGGTTTTGACATCGCCATACTGCAAAAGCCAAACGGCAATTGCTGCCGCACTGCGCTGGAATCCAAGTGCACAGCAAACGAGAACGGGGCCCTTGTGCCGGGCACGTTCGATGGCGTCGGCCGCTTTGCGCAATTCGTCGTGTTGAGGCGAAACGAGATCAAGCACCGGGAACGACAGCCATGCAATCTCCACGCCGGAAGGCTTTGCCAGTTCGGCGGTCAGGTCAATCACGGTCATGAATTTCGACAGTTCAGATACCCGCGGCAGCCGCCCCAAATACACGTTCTTGCCGATCGCAACAGAGGGCGGGAGCTGGCGTGTCCAGATGCAGCTGTTGACAATGGCACCAAGGCGGCAAGGGGCTAGCAGCCATGTGCTGGCCAGGGAAAGCGTGCCGTCAGCGCACTTCTGAAAGGCGGTGGGGCCCGCACCGAAATAGCCGATTGATACGAGCAGGAGGGCCAGCGCCGGCCACAGGAAAAACAGGAATGCCGCCGATGTCGGCGTTTCGATGATTGTCGCAAGCAAGAAGATCAGACTGGCCATTGCATAATAGGTGCCAATGCGCCGTGCCTTGGGATCATCGGTTAAGCGGAATGCGGCCACGGGTGAGGGCATGTGTGCCGGGAAGAGCCAAAGAGTAAAAAGACCCAAAAGCAGACCAGTGGGGATGTCGATAAAATGATGCTGATAGGTCGTGAGAACGGAAATGCCGATCAATGCGCACCAGAGATGCCAGATCCAAAGAACAATACCCGACAGACGAACGCGCCAATGCGTCCAGATAATCACCAGGAGAGCGATGTGCAGGGAGGGCGCCTGGTTGAAGGGCTTGTCGAAGCCACCCAGCATATCGAACAGAAAGCCTGATGCGCCGCTGGTCGGCGGCTTGTGGAAGATGACGGTCAGGGGAAACGCGATGAAGCAGGTAACCGCGATGATCTGTGCGGTCAGGTAGCGTTTCGCCAGGCGATCGACCTCAGCGGTTGTATCGTTCAAGAACAAGGAAAGTCCGTAGAACAGGTTGATCGACCAATAGGGGAAAATGGTCCAGGCAATGAAAGGAATGGCTTGTTCCCAGGT
This sequence comes from Phyllobacterium sp. T2-21, assembly GCF_055378485.1. Classification (NCBI taxonomy): domain Bacteria; kingdom Pseudomonadati; phylum Pseudomonadota; class Alphaproteobacteria; order Hyphomicrobiales; family Phyllobacteriaceae; genus Phyllobacterium; species Phyllobacterium sp. T2-21. The sequence continues at coordinate 142,095 of NZ_AP027913.1, forward strand.
AAAGGTAATATTTGGAACGTTCTCCCGCTGCGAGGCAAGCCAATTGGCTGTCCCATAGGTCGCGTAGAACAATGGTGCCAGGCAGACGAGCCAGATCAGTGCACGTTTCGCGACGGCTCGGTTCAAGCGCCATTGTCCAATCGGTGCGACGGTGTTTTCGGTCATGTGCGCTCAGCGATGGAAACAGTGAATATGCCCCATTCATCGACAAGCTGGTCGATCTTCCTGAAACCCGCTGCCGCAACCAGCTGATCCATTTCAGCCTGCGTCCGGCGGCGCATGACCCATGCTTCGCCGCCACGGTGCGAGGTGAGCGCCCGTGCTATCATTTCCAGTTGCGGATGCCACGGCTGGTTGGTGTAGATCAGCAGGCTGCCGGATTGCATCGACGTTGCAAGCCCGCCAAGCGAGCGCTTGATAAGCGCGTTGTCGGGAAAGAGTTCATATAGGCCAGATACAATCGCAAGATCGGGCGCAGGTTGGATTGCGGCCAGTTGTTCGGCATCGAACGCATCCGCCTGATGAAAGCTCGCTATATCCTGGATGCCCCTCTCGGCGATGGATTTGCGTCCGGCATCGACATTGATCGGCGCATAGTCCTGCAGCCGGACGCTTGCCGGCTTGACTGCGGATTTGGCAATCGCATCGAGGACATAACGGCCATGACCGGCTGCGATATCGAGAATATGTGTCGTGCGGCCGGCATCCTGCAGTCTTGTCAGGGCGAAGCCGATAAGCTCCTGCAGATGCAGCTTGCGCTGACGAATGCCCCGCCAGCCGATCGCATTCAGGAACTGCTTGTCGATGAGCCTGCCGCCCGGTCCCATTCCTCTCGGTTCGTTCTCATAGACATAGTCGAGGGTTGAGCCGGAGTCGAAACCGGTCTCGACGCCTGTTTTCAGTCCCTTCGAGAACAATGCACTGAAGCGGATGGACGAGCGGTAGATCGCCCAATAGAGGCCTTTCAGGGAAAGCAGGTCGTGCGGGGATGACAGCCTGTCCTGTTCATCGCGGGTAAAGCCCGTTTGATGGGCGTTCGTTACATCCAGTGGCTCCGGTTCTGTGTCGAAGCATGCAAGAATGAACCGGCGTGCATGTGCCACGGCAATTGCACGCTCCTTCTCGCCGAGAGTGTCATGGTAAAATCCCTTGAGCACGTGGCGCTCTTTGAGGGGGTGGGCCAGATTTTCATAGAAGCGATGCTGTGGCCCGTGCCGGACCACCCAGTCACTGCCGGAGATAAGCAACTGCGTCGGTACGATGATCGCGCGGGCATCCGCAACCACCCGCTCAGCGGTCGTATAAAGATCGAGCAGTATATTCGATGCGATGGCCCGCGTGACCAACGGGTCATTGTCGAACGACGCGATGCGCGCCGGATCATGGGTCAGAAACTTGGCCTTGACGTAGGAATTGACGAAGAATTGTCCTTTCAGATTCTGCCAGAGCCAGATGCCTTCACGCGCGAATGGAACATAGAGTTTCACGCTGAAAGCCGGAGAAGCCAGCACAAGCGCCCGGATACGCGGCGCATAGTCATGGACCCACGTTGCCGCGAGCACGGCACCCACCGACTGGGCGATAACCGCAATGTCCTCGATGGCAAAACCGCCGGTTTTGCATATGTGCTTTACGAAACTGTCGAGATCGCGCACCGATGCTGCAAAGGATGGGGAATAGCCGCGTTCGCCCGGTGAACGGCCATGGCCGCGGGCATCCCAGGCATAGAATGTGAAATCACCAAGGCCAAGTTCCTCAACCAGATGGGCAACGCGTCCACCATGTTCGTGACCACGATGCAGAAGAACAATTGCACCTCTCGGCTTTCCCGATCTGGCCGGCCATTTCCGATAGAAAAGTTTGGTCCCGTCGTCGGTGGGAAAGGTACTTTCCTCTACTGCGTCTAATGCCGCAGGATTGGAGGATGGATCTGTCGACATAAGCTTGCTCCGGAAGCAGAATTGATTTTCAGGAATTGGCGCGGCGTAGGCCAGCACGAACACGATTCACGGCGGTGACAACGGATAGCACGGCCATGAGGGGAAAAACCCAGCCGAACCATGAGGGCAGGATGATGCCACTACCGATAAGCGCGGCAATGATGCCGAGGGCCAATGCGCGGTCGCTCTTTCCGAACGGCCCGTCATAACCACGCCCGCCGCCGGTCATGACACCGAGCACGCCGGCATATTCGGCAATCATCGCGGTGACGGCAAAGGCAACCACCCCTGCAGTGGCAAACGGTGCAACAAATGCGAATGGAAGGATCAAGGCCACATCCGAAACGATATCGCCAAGCTCGTTCAGATACGCGCCGAGTTTCGATGCCTGTCCGAATTCACGAGCCATCATTCCATCAATGGCATTGAGTGCCATGCGGACAAAAAGCACCAACGGCAATAGCCAGAAAAGCAACGCATTCTGGGGGAAAAGCGCAATCAACGCACCCGCTACAACCGAGATGATTGTGGCGGCGACGGTCACCTGATTTGCGGTGGCGCCAACGGAAACAAGTCCAGTGGCCAAGGGGCGGAGCAGGTTCTGAAAAGCTGGTTTGATGGAGTAAAGCGTCGGCATGAAATCCCCCCATGGTTGTGCTTAATTTCACCACTCAACAGCTTGTAGCAGAAAATCCACTTCGGACTGGTTTTCCCGCATGAGATATTTGTTTCGGAAATGAAATCACTTGCGAGTCTATCACAAAAGCCGCTGATTTAACGTCGAGAGCGGGCGCCTTTTCTGTCGCGATGATGTTGCCGGCTTCCTTTTTGGCACATCGAGGCCGCTAGTGCGGGTTTCAGCACGTTGTTCCTCTCAGCCCTATGACCCAAAATCAGGCCCATTCTTCATTTTTTGTATTGATAATTGACATCCAAAACGTTTTGGAAAACTATACCGCACACTTCTGGGAGGGGGCATGTCCAATCTGAAACAACTTGCGCAATCGCTTGGCCTATCCATCACAACGGTATCGCGGGCGCTTGACGGTTATTCTGACGTCTCGGCCAAGACAAAGGCGCGTGTGCTCGAAGCTGTGGCCAAGACGGGATATCAGCCGAATGCTTCAGCGCGGCGTCTGCGGCGGCAACGCGCTGAACTTGTCGCAGTCACGCTTCCAACTGCCCCCGGTCATATCGGACCACCGCATTTCCTCGATATCCTTTCCGCGTGCGCGGAGCATCTGGCCATTTCAGGCCTCAACCTTGTCATTGCACCTGTCCCGCGCGGGCAGAGTGAACTCGAAATGTGTCGGCGCTTCGTCGACGGACAGCGGGTCGATGCCATGCTGCTTGTACGTACCAGGCGCCATGACGAGCGCGTGGAATTGCTTCAGTCACGGGGTGTCCCGTTTGTTACGCACGGCCGGACGGAATCGGCGAAACCGCATGCGTTTCTTGACGGTGACGGCTTCTCGGGCTTTCGGGATGCCACACTGCGTTTCATTGCCGATGGCCATACGCATATCGGGCATGTGGCGGGGCCACAGGAATTTTCCTTCGCCCATCACCGGCGTTTGGGGTGGGAGGATGCCCTTCGCCAGGCCGGGCTTGCATCGGAACTCATGGCTGAAGGCGAACCCACCGAGCATGGCGGATATGCCGCTGCGAAGGCGCTGATGAGCGGTCCTGTCAAACCCACAGCCATTCTTTGCGCAACCGATGAAATGGCGGTCGGCGCATTGCGGGCATTGCGTGAAGTTGCGGGCGGCAACACCGTTTGTATTACTGGACATGACGACTTGCCTATGAGTGCGTTTACGGATCCGCCACTTTCGACCATGCGCGTGACCGGCGAAGACATTGGCGTTCGCATCGCTTCTCTGCTGTTGCGTGCCATCGATGGCGAGGCGCCGGAATCCCTCCAGGAAATACACCCCGTCGAATTCATACCGCGTGTCAGTCATTGCCGGTCGCAACGGCTGGCCGACAATGACGCAGGCATTCACGAATAATAATGGAGGAGAAGCAATGAAACGATCCCTGCTCATCGGGCTGCTCGCGGCCTCTGGCTTTTTGACTGCTACCGTCGCCAAGGCCGAAACAGTTTTCCTATCGACCCAGCTGCGTCCCATTGAAGAGGCAACGGCCGTGCGCAATGTGATCCTGAAGGGTCTGGCCGCCCCCGTGGAGTATGTCGTTGAAGAACCGCCACAATTTGCCGTGCGCATGGAAGCCGAGCGCCAGGCGGGAAAACATACAATCAGTCTTGTCGGCGCACTTCATGGCGAGTTGTCCCCCATTGCATCCAAGGACGGCTTTGTGCCGCTTGACGATCTGGCTAAGCAACTTGCCGACAAGGGCATGCCAAAGGCACTTCTCGATCTTGGAAAACTCGGCAAGGACAAACAGCAATATATCCCGTGGATGCAGGCAACCTATGTGATGGCGGCCAACAAACAGGCACTCCAGTATTTGCCTGCGGGGGCTGACATCAACAAACTGACCTATGATCAGCTCATTGAATGGGGTCAGAAGATGCAAACCGAGACCGGACAACCGCGTATCGGCTTTCCCGCTGGACCCAAAGGTCTGATGGCGCGCTATTTCCAAGGATATTTCTATCCGTCCTTTACGGGCGGTGTTGTTCGCCCATTCAAATCCGCGGATGCGGCCAAGGGGTGGGAAAGCTTCAAAAAGCTCTGGGCCGTCGTCAATCCAAATTCCACCAACTACAATTTTATGCAGGAGCCCTTGCTTGCCGATGAAGTATGGGTTGCCTGGGATCACATCGCCCGGCTGAAAGAAGCCGTCGCATCACAGCCGGACCAGTATGTGATCTTCCCTGCTCCGGCTGGCCCGAAGGGGCGCGGCTACATGCCGGTCGTGGCTGGCTTGGCAATCCCGCAAGGGGCACCTGATGAAACGGGAGCCAAAGGCGTCATCGAACATTTGGTCAAACCGGAAACGCAAATTCTCACGGCAAGGAATGTTGGCTTCTTTCCAACGGTCGACGCAAAACTTCCGGCGGATATCGAACCAGGCATTGCCATGCTGGCCGCCGGCGTGCAGGCAACGCAGCAGGCACCTGATGCTGTCATTTCACTGTTGCCGGTGGGTCTTGGGGATCGCGGCGGCGAGTTCAACAAAGTCTATATGGATGCATTCCAGCGGATCGTCATTCGCGGGGAACCGGTAACCGATGTCTTGAGCCAGCAAGCCGCGAGCCTGAGCAAACTGATCGGCGATACGGGCGCCCCTTGCTGGGCACCGGATGCACCAAGCCAAGGTTCCTGTCCCGTCGAATAATATCATTGGACGTGCACACTCCCCGAGAAATTGATCATGCAGAACGACAAGTCCTGGATTCCCTATGCGCTGATCGCGCCCTGCGTGATCTTTCTCGCGCTGCTCTTTCTTTTGCCGCTGGTCCAGACAATCTGGCTCGCGATTTCCGAAGGCGGCATGCCCTCCCTCGCCAATCTGCAAACCATGGCGGGGGATTTGAACTTTCGCTCGGCCATCCGCAACACGTTCCTGCTGACACTTGCGGTTGTACCGATCCAGATCATGATTGCCCTGGCAATGGGTTCCATGGTCGCCAAAGTTGGCGCCGGCCGCGAAACCATTCTCTGGATATGGACAATTCCACTTGGCATTTCCGATCTCGCGGCGGGCCTCGTCTGGTTGTCGATCCTGCAGAACAGTGGCTATCTGAACAGCATGTTGTTCACTCTTGGTCTCATGGAGAGGCCGGCCAACTGGCTGTCCTATCAGACGCCGATAGCCTTGTTTTTTGCTATTGCTGTCGCTGAAATCTGGCGTGGCACCGCCATTGTCATGGTCATCATTGTGGCAGGTCTCAATCAGGTGCCAAAGGAATTTGGCGAAGCGGCGGAAGTCTTCGGCGCAGGCCGCTGGACGCGGTTTTTCCGCATCACATTGCCCTTGATCAAACCGGCTCTCCAATCCGCATTGATCCTCAGAACAGTTCTCGCCTTCGAGGTTTTCGCCGTGGTCTATGCATTGGGTGGAAGCAACATGCCTGTGCTTGTTGGCGAAGCCTACACCTGGCAAAACCAGAACCAGAATTATGGCGTAGCCGCAGCCTATGCGGTGCTGATCATGATCATCTCGCTGGCTGCCACGTTTGTGTATCTCAAAGCCGTCAGGGTTGATCCGGAGCGCCTGCCATGAGCACCAGCTCCCAACCGTCAAGCTTTGGTTCGGCCCGGTCTGTTCTTCTTTGGAGCGGCATCGCGGTGCTTTGTGCCTGGGTTCTCGTCCCGATCTATCTGGTAGCACTTGGTGCCTTTGGCGGGCGAGGCGGGGTCTATCAATGGCCGAAAACCGTTTTCCCGGCCGGTGTTTCTTTCGAGCCGTTTCTACTCTTTTTGAAAACCGAAGGCGTGGCCGGCGCTTTCATGAACTCGCTTGGCGCAGCCGCGGTCACCGTTGTCCTGTCCGTTCTGATCGGCGCGCCTGCCGGTTATGCGCTCGCCCGCTACAACTTCAAGGGCAAGGAGAGCTTTCGTCTGCTCGTGCTTCTGACCCGGGCTTTTCCACTCGCCATCCTAGCCCTGCCGTTGACCGTGTCCTTCATTCGGATCGGCCTTTACGACACCATCATCGGTGTCGGGCTGGTGCACACGGTTTTGGCTCTGCCCTTTGCCGCTCTCGTCACGCAGGGCATTTTCATGGGTGTACCACGGGAACTCGAAGAGGCTGCATGGGTGTTCGGTTGTTCGCGTCCCCAGGCCTTTTTCCGTATTGTCGCACCGCTGGCGCTGCCGGGACTTGCCGCAACGGCGGTCTTTGCCTTCGTCATTTCCTGGAACGAGGTCTTTGCCGCCTCCGTTTTGACAGTCCGGCACCGTACACTGACGGCCTATCTTCTGACTGTTCTCGCTGAAAGTCCGCTGCACTACCGCTTTGCCGGTGGCCTGCTGCTTATCCTTCCCTCCGTCATCTTCATATTCGCGGTCCGGCGCTACCTGTTCGCAATATGGGGTATTTCCAGCAAATAAGGGAGCGACCATCGTGGCCAATATCGTCATTGATCGCATTAAAAAGACCTTTGGTACATTCGAGGCATTGAAGGAAATATCGCTCGAAATACGCGACGGCGAGTTTGTTTCTCTGTTGGGACCGTCGGGTTGCGGCAAAACAACATTGCTGAGGATCATTGCCGGGCTCGAAACCGAAACATCCGGCAAACTTTTGATTGGCGGCACTCCCATCACTGGTTTGGCACCGAAGGATCGTGGTCTGGCTATGGTTTTCCAGAACTATGCGGTCTTCCCCCATATGACGGTGTTCGAGAATGTGGCCTTCGGTCTGCGCATGCAAAGGGCCGATGAACAGCGGGTGAAAAGACAGGTCGGCAAGGCTGCAGCGCTCCTGCATATCGAACCCTACCTTGATCGCTATCCGAACAAGCTTTCCGGCGGCCAGCGCCAGCGCGTCGCTGTTGCTCGGGCGCTGGCAGTCGAGCCGAAAGTGCTGTTGATGGATGAGCCGCTTTCAAACCTCGATGCTCTGCTTCGCCTTGAAATGCGCACGGAATTGAAAGCCGTTCTGCAGGCGTCGGGAACGACGACCATCTATGTGACCCACGACCAGACCGAGGCCATGGGCCTCTCCGATCGTATCGCCGTCATGTATAATGGCCGCATCGAGCAGGTCGGCGCGCCTGTCGATATTTACAGCCACCCGGCGAGCCGCTTCGTCGGCGGTTTCATGGGCAGCCCACCGATGAATTTTATCCGGCTGCCAGTCACGAATGGCACTGTAAAGCTCGGCAATACCAGCCATGCAGTGCCCGCTCATTCAGGCAGCGACATTGTGCTTGGTCTTCGCGGCGAAAATGTTTCGATCGCTCCGCTTGCTGAAGGTTTGCGCCTCGACGTGCGCGTGGCTGAACCAATGGGCTCGCATCTGCTCTTGACGGGTACCGTCGCGGAACAGCCCGTACGCGTGATCCTGCCGCCGAGCGAAACAGTCAGGGCCGGTGACGCGATTGGCCTCAAGCTCGATGCAGACCGTTTGACATGGCTTTCGCCTGAAACCGGTCTTTCCCTCAATCACCCCATTGCATAACTCCACCTTTGAACGGGAAGCCATGACTGATTATCTTGAAGACGCGCGCCAAATTCTGGCCGCCAATGATCGTGGCGGTTACACAGTGCCGACCGATCGGCTCTATCCATTCCAGTGGAACTGGGATTCCGCATTCGTCGCAATGGGTTTTGCGACCTATGATGTTCCGCGCGCCTATCGTGAACTTGAGCGGTTGATCGAGGGCCAATGGGCCGATGGAATGATCCCGCATATCGTTTTCCACGCGCCAAGTGACACATATTTTCCGGGTCCGAATGTCTGGCGCACACGCCACGCCATTGCCACTTCAGGCATTACCCAGCCTCCTGTCTTCGGAATGGCGCTGAAAAAAGTCCATGATGCTGCAAAACGTCAGGGACGAACGGGCACCGGGGAACGCAGCCGGTTCCTCTATGATGCGGCGTTGCGCTGGCACCGCTGGTGGTATCAAGCCCGCGATCCTGAGAGCACGGGACTGGTCGCGCTGCTGCACCCATGGGAAAGTGGCAGCGACAATTCACCAGCCTGGGATACTGCGCTGGCTCGCGTTCCCACAACGACGAAAACCGAAGTCATTCGCAAGGATACCGGCCATGTGGATGCTGCCATGCGGCCGCATGACGAGGATTATCGCCGCTTTATTCATCTGGTCGATACCTACGCCGCGTGCGGATGGAATCCCGCGGAGCAATGGGCAGCCGCTCCCTTCAAAGTCGCAGAAATCCAGACGACGGCCATTCTTCTGGCATCCGGCGAAGCACTGCTCGAACTCGCCCGCGAATTTGGCCAGGAGGCCGACGCGGAGGAGCTTGAGACAGTCAATGCTCGATCCCGCAAGGCGCTGCTGGCGCAATGGCGGCCGGAACTGCGGCGCTTCGTTTCGCGCGATCTGATTTCAGGCACTGATATTGAAGCGCCGACGCAGGCCTGTTTCTGTCCGCTCCTGGCGCTTGATCTGGAACAGACCATGCTGGAAGCAGTAATCGCTGAAATGAACGCTTGGTCTGATGGACTGAAAGTGTTGTTCCCATCGACACAACCATCTTATTCCGGTTTCGAGGCAAAGCGCTATTGGCGCGGTCCGGTCTGGGCGGTCATCAACTGGCTGCTGATTGATGGTCTGCAACGCAACGGCAAAGATACAATGGCCGAGAAATTGCGCCTTTCCACGGCGAGAGCCATCGAAGCAAATGGCTTTGCCGAGTATTTCGACCCCTTGACCGGTGAAGGTTGTGGCGGATTGGGTTTCTCCTGGACCGCTGCAGCCTATATCGAGCTTCTGCGATTGGAGGTAGATGGCTTAGTGAGGCGCGAGCGACCGGAGCTTACAAGCCCATCGTAGTCATGCGCTTGGCGAGGCACCGTGCAGCGAAACGCGCCAACTTGGCTGTCCCCTTGCGTTGAGAACCGCCGAAATCCTGATTGTCGGGACAATTCTCACAGGCAGATGCAACGTGAACTTGCCCGAAAAAGACTACGGCCAAATAGCTATCCCTACGCCCGGATGGCTGTAGATGAATTGCAGGCTCTTCTTTTTGTTCATCTGACTGCACAATAGAGGTTGGTCGAACCATGCGTTCCGCAGAGCTTCGCGAGGCGGGTGGTTGCAACTGGGGTGGAGTAACGACGATGGCGGATAATCGTCCCATAGCGGAAGGGGTGTTCAACACGAGCACCAGCCAGAATGCGATTCCGGGTTCCGCCTCGGGGCACTTGGCGCTCGTCCCAACGTGGCTTCCCCTGGAGGTTATGCCGAGCAGTTCGGCCGGTAGCGGCGGCGATGGCATCGCGATTGGCGTCATAAGCAGCACTCCCATGGCAATCTTCGCGCCTTCAAATGCGGCAATCGCAGGTCCGCACGCCGTGGTTGAGGCACAGCAGGGCAACAATTCCTTGATGTATCAGCACTCCACCGAAATGGCTGGCATGGGCGGGAACGGGGGTAGCGGCAACGCTGCACTCAGCGGCGGCGGTGGGGACACTCTCCATCATGCCGGCAGTGGCGGCAACGGGATTTTCTACGGCGGTATGGTAAGTTCGGATGTCGGAAGCTTTGTCCCGGTCAATGTTGCCGTAGCCGGGGGGCCGGGTTCACACGCGATTGCCGATCAATCGAACAATTCGGCCATGTTGCAGGGTACCACCCAGATTGGCGGGATCGGCGGCTCGGGCGGCGATCACAATGCAACGATCCATGATTCCCCGGGCGGGTCTGGAACTGCGCTCACCTATAGCGGCGATCTGTATGCGGGGCATGGCGGCAACGGCTATTTCATCGGTAGCATGATCGATCTGAACGTAGCCATTTTCTCGCCGATCAATATTGCGGTCGGTGCGGCAGGCGGCTCGGCTGAGGCCCATCAGACCAACAACGCAATCTTCGATCAGGGCGCCGTTCAGATCGCGGGCATTGGAGGCAATGGCGGCGGTTTCAATCTGAGTTCCGATACGATTTTCACCGGCAACCATTCATCGGGAAGTGGCGGGTCGGGCTTTTCGAACGGCAGCATGGTGGATGTGAACATAGGATATTTCCATCCGATCAACATCGCTGTACCCGCCGGCGGCACGGCCGATGCGCAACAACTTGATCACGTTCTTTACGATCAGCATGCGTTGCAAATGGCAGGCATCGGTGGTCATGGCGGCGACATCTCGCATGCCCATTCAGCGCTGGTAGACGACATTCTCTCGTTCATTCATGTGTGAGCACATGATCCACCGGATATGGCTGCGGATCTGCGTGCCCCCTCGCAAGCCAACCTCCACCCATTTCCCTCTCGAATGCAATGAAATGCCAGCAGTGCCGGCATTGCCTGAACGGGGCGCGCACTAGCACGCGGCTATAGCCGGTCGGGTGTTTTGGCGATTCGCCCCCTAATGCAGCCGCACCCTCCCCAAAAGAACGTCTCCGAATATCTAGCTAGCTCGCAATGTAAATGGCGAGCACTGTTCTCGGGCGATTATCTTGCTTGGCGATGACATCGCTGGGCACCAGGACGTGGGAGAAACACAGACTGTAAAGGGAGTAAAGTTATGCCTGTTCCACAATTATCTGACACGATCCAGCTCAATCATTCCAACGCAGGCGACGCAAGTGCCGGTAACGGCGGCGACGGCTATAGCTACGGAGACATCAATTACAATCCCAGTGCGTATGTCGCCAATTCACAGACGGTATATGGCGCAGATACGGATCTGCACAATGGCGATCACGTTTGGCAAACTGCAGATTGGGGCGCGGGGCCTGGTGGCCACGGTGGCTCAGCTGAAGCTGAGAACGGAACCCTTTCCTCCATCACGAACAATGGCGCTGGCGGCGCTGGCGGCGCTTCCACCTCGAACGGGAGCGAGACAAACGGCAGTGGTGGTGACATAGCCGCAGTTTCTGCAGCAACGACTGCTACCCAGAACACTCAATTCTTCGCAGATCAGCATGCCACTATTCTCGCCGGCGTCGGCGGCAATGGCGGTAATGGCAATATTGCACGCGGTGGCGATATCTCGGCTGCAGTGGTTCACACCGATCCCACAACGACGACTCAGTCCGTATCAAATACTCTCGATCATTTCGACCATAGTCACGTCGATCTTGATCTGAGCCATTTGATCTGACGCTTCCGGCCCGTGAGGATCGCCGGGTTCAAACCGACGATCCTCATCGACGGCCAGGTGTTTGCCTTGTCAGTACCGCGAAAACCGAGATCTGATAATGACAACGAATATCATACAATCCGAGCGCCAACCGACGCATCTGGTCGTGGCCCTTCGCGCCTGCGCAGGAGCCTTTGGTTTGGTTTTCATTTACAGTTGCGGTTACAATATCTTTCTACTCGCACCGTCGATCTATCTCCTCCAGATTTATGACCGCGTCCTGTCGAGCCGGAGCACCGACACGCTGCTGATGTTGACCCTTGTCATCGCTGTCGCGGTTGTTGTTGGATCGGTACTCGATATCGTGCGCCGTGCTGCGCTTACCCGTATCGGCAGTTGGCTCGATCATCGACTGCGGCCAGTTGTCCTTACCGCCGCATTCGAATATGCAGCCAGGGTCAATACGAATGTTGCCGCCGATTGCTATCGGGATCTTGCTTCGCTGCGCCAATTTCTCGATTCCCCGGCGAGCGCGCTGCTTTTTGACATCCCCTGGGCGCCCGTCTTCCTGCTTCTGCTTTTTCTCGTTCACCCGCTGCTTGGAGCAATTGGCCTCTTAAGCGCACTTGCGCTGCTGTTTCTTGCCCTTCTAACCGAGCTCGCCACGCATGAACCGCTGACCCACGCAAGCGCGGCACTGGCGCGGAGCTACTCCCGGTTCGGAATGGCGCTAAAATACATCCAGGTGGTCCGGGCAATGGGCATGCAGGACGGCGCCGCGCAGGTTGTCTACCGCGATGCGGAGTTTGCGAGAATAGCGCAGGACAACGCAATGCACCGGACCGAGATCATTCTTGGATTCTCGAAATCCATCCGCACCCTGACGCAAATTCTGGTGATGGGCGCCGCCACGTGGCTGGTGCTAGCGGAGAGCAGCAGCCCTGGCATTATTTTCGTTGCCAGCCTGTTGCTGGGCCGTGGGCTTACACCGATCGAGGGTGCGATCGGCGCTTGGCGTTCCTTTGCTTATGCGCGTAACGCTTTCAACCGTCTCAACAGAATGTTGGTTGCTGTCGCATCGGATGCCGGCTCGCGCATGGTGCCGGTGCCTGAATCCAGCAGCCTCGTGCTTCAGAACGTGAGCTTCGCGGTGCCGTATGCCGACCGGCACATATTGAATGATGTTTCATTGCGCCTCGCACCCGGCGATTGTGTGGCGCTCATCGGCTCATCGGGATCCGGCAAATCGACGCTTGGGCGGATCATGGCCGGCGTTCTGCAGCCAACGAGTGGAAGCGCTCTGCTTGGCGGCGTGGATATATCAGCGCTGCGTCTTTGCGGCGGTACACGCCATATCGGATACCTGCCGCAGGACATCGAATTGTTTGGCGGCGCGATCAAGGAAGTAATCGGCCGGCTTGATGGCGCGGATTCCGCCAAGGCAATCGAAGCGGCCAAGCTTGTCGGCCTGCATGAAGCCATCATGCGCTTGCCGCAGGGCTATGAGACCGACATCGGCGAGGGCGGCAGCTTGCTCCTGCGCGCACAACGACAGCAGCTCGGACTGGCGAGGGCGGCTTACGGCAATCCAGCCCTCGTTGTGCTTGACGATCCAAACTCAAGCCTGGACTATGATGGCGAGCGTGTCCTGTTCAATGCGATCCAACGCATGCGAGCCAAGCGGATGACGGTCGTCATTATCACGCACCGGTTGGGTGTTCTTCCAGTCACCAACAAAATTGCGATCATGCGAAACGGCACCATCGATGCTTTCGGAGACAGTGACGAAATTTACGACACGTACCTTCAGCCACCAGCGCGAACGGGGACATAGGAGGCAGCGAAATGGCCCTCGTTCAGTTCGATATACCGCTCAAGTTTTCAGGTGTGCTCAACACATTGCGCCATGCCATCGTCAAGTCGGATCAAAACAAGAAGCACTTCGTCTATGTGCCAATCGCGGGACCAACCAGCGGGGCGCTGGCACCTGCTTCCCCGATGCCGAGGCTTCGAAATGTTGCCTTGTTAGGCAACCTGCTGATCGGTGTCTTCATTATTGGGCTTGGCACCTGGTCGATCTTTGCGCCACTCAAAAGCGCGGCCATCGCTGCAGGTGTTGTCGAGCCTGAAACGAGCCGCAAGGTTATCCAGCATCTGGAAGGCGGTATCGTGCGGCAAATCCTCGTCAAGAACGGCGACGCTGTGAAAGCTGGCCAGGTTCTCTTCCAGCTTGACGACACGAAATCACGCTCGGAGCGCGACAGTCTCCAGGGACAGCTCTGGGATGCCAAGGCAAGTCACGCGCGCCTCAGTGCAGAACAGAAGGGCAGTGACCGCGTTATGTACGGTGCGGATCTCGAAATCCTCAGAGTGACCAATCCGGCAATCAACGGCATTCTCGACGGTCAAGATCACATCTTCGAGACGCGCCGTCTGGTGATGAAATCCGAGATCGCCATCACGCAGAAGAAAATGGATCAGGTGCAGGAGGAAATTTCTGGTCTGATGGCGCAAAAAGCGGCGCTGACGCAGAGGGTGGAAATCGCGCGGCAAGAGCTTGATGCCGTCTCCCCGTTGGCGGCCAAGGGGCTTGAACGAAAGACCAGGCTCCTTGTTCTGGGACGGGAAATAGCGGATCTCGATGGCCAGCTCGGCGAAGTTATCGCCCAGATATCACGCGCATACCAGGTCATCAGTGAAAGCCAGGCCTATCTTGTGAAAATCGAAAGTGACCGGCTAAACGAAGTCGCTCAAGGCATTCGCGATACTGAAAGTCAGATATTGCAACTGAGCGAAAGATTGCGGGCAATCGACGATCAACTCACGCGGACCGCAATCAGAGCGCCCGAGGATGGGGTGGTCATTGACCTGCGCATCCATACCGCCGGCGGTATTATTGGCGCTGGCGAGCCGCTCGTCGATCTCGTGCCGCGCAACGGCAGTCTTGTTGTGTCCGCACATGTGCGGCCAGAAGATATCAACCGCGTGCATTCTGGACTCGAAGCGCAGATTCATCTGCTTCCCTACAATCAACGTCGCGTACCATTGCTGAAAGGTGTGGTCGAATACGTCTCCGCCGATCGTCTCGTCGATAAGCAAAGCGGCCAAGCTTACTACGCGGCGACAATTCGCGTGACCGACGAACGGCTGGCGAAGATGCGCGATGTTGCGCTGATTCCGGGCATGCCTGCGCAGGCGCTGATCGAAACCGGGGAGAGCAGTGTGGCGTTTTACGCGGTCAGGCCGCTCCTAGACAGCTTCACCCGCGCGTTTCGCGAGGATTGACCGACAGTAAGCGGAGCGATCCGGATGGTGTTGCGCGAAGGGATTGGTGGCTCTTCTTGCAAGGGGCGTCGTCGGGCATGTTCCGGACTATTGACTGCGCTTGAGGATTCCGGAGAAGGCATCACTCAAAATAGTCCGGGAGCTACTGCGCGGGAATGTCTGACGTTACCCTTTGACCGAGCCGTGCGACCACTTCGGTTCTGTTCTGCACCTGCAATTTTCGCATGATGTGCTGCAAATGCATTTTCACTGTATGATCCGAAAGATTTAGTTTGCACGCAATGACTTTGTTGGGATGTCCGCATTGTAGTTCGGCAAGAACATCCGCTTCGCGCGGGGTAAAATCCGCAATCGACATATAGTGTGCGTTGTTTTCGATTATTCTGCGCGGCTTGTCCGGGGACTTGTTGCGCATCGCCGACGCGTTCGCGTGTGCGACAAACGGGTGCGGATAGAAAACACCACCGGCAAGGATGAGCCGCATACCCGCAAGGGCGACGTCGATCGGAACTGAGGTTGTGAAGTAGCCGCGAATGCCCATCTCAAGTGCTTGAGAGGCGACCAACGTATCATCCATGTTGGAGAGAAGGGCGATCGAAGCCTCAGGAAACATGTCTCTAATTACATCAAGATCGTAGCAGAGACTTGCGCTGTCGAGAGTTCTTCCAGCCATGTCCAGTGCGATGAGATGCACATCCATCCCGAGAGCACTATCGAGAGTCTTGACAGAGACCATGTCGATGAAGTCCCAGCCCGCAAGTTCATCCTGGAGGAGCCGGATGATCGTTGTGCGCACGAGTGTATGTTGTTCTATAACGATTACCGTCGGCGTATTGTGTGCCTTGCGGCGTTTTGTATCTTGACCGATGGACACGTGTTGCTCCCTATTTGGATGTATTCCAATCCATTTTAGCAGCGCATACTATTCCCGTTCTTCCTTCATGTCATGACTATAGGGGGATTAGCTCCCACTCTACATCGATATACATCAATTGGTCTATATACGCTTTCCGTCCAACTCCCAGTATTCGGAGAACTTCGCTGAATACCGTCACCTCCA
The DNA here is from genome assembly GCF_055378485.1 of Phyllobacterium sp. T2-21. Taxonomy (NCBI): domain Bacteria; kingdom Pseudomonadati; phylum Pseudomonadota; class Alphaproteobacteria; order Hyphomicrobiales; family Phyllobacteriaceae; genus Phyllobacterium; species Phyllobacterium sp. T2-21. The sequence goes on from NZ_AP027913.1 coordinate 158,070, forward strand.
TCCGAGCGCGGGCGCAACGTGCGTCAGGATTGCCTCGAGCACATGTACATTGTAATCGACGCCCAGCTGGTTTGGCACCGTTAACAGCAAAGTATCCGCCTCCACGATGGCCTCATCCTGCGCAAGCTGTTTCACAAGCGCTTCGGGCTCGGCTGCATAGCTGCGGCCGAAAATGGCTCTGGTGTTTTCATCAATGTAACCAAGCGAGTCTCCTTCCTTGCTGCCATTTCCGAAATAGGCGCGATCGCGGTCATTCATCAATGCAAAGATGCTTCGGCTGACGGAAACACGCGGTGTCCAATTGTGGCCCGCTTCCTTCCAGGCGTTGCGATAAGCACGTATTTGCGCCGCTTGCTGAATATGGAATGGCTCTCCGGACTCATCATTCTTAAGGGTGGAGCTTTGGAGATTCATTCCTAGCTTGGCCGCCCAGACCGCCGTCGAATTCGAACCGGCGCCCCACCAGACACGCTTTCGCAGGCCTTCGGAATGCGGTTCGAGGCGCAGCATACCGGGCGGATTCGGAAACATTGGTCGCGGATTTGGTTCAGCAAACCCCTCACCCCCGAGCAGGCTCAGAAAAACCTCGGCGTGTTGACGCCCCATGTCAGCATCGGTGGCGCCATCGTTTGGCTGATAACCGAAATAACGCCAGCCGTCGATGACCTGTTCCGGGGAGCCCCGGCTCAGCCCAAGCTGCAGCCGGCCGTTCGAGATCAGGTCCGCCGCACCGGCATCTTCGGCCATATAGAACGGGTTCTCGTAGCGCATATCGATGACAGCGGTGCCGATTTCGATATTTTTGGTTTTCGCTCCAATTGCCGCCAATAGCGGGAAGGGGGAGGCCAATTGCCGGGCAAAGTGATGCACACGGAAATAGGCGCCATCCATGCCAAGCTCCTCGGCGGCGACAGATAAGTCGAGCGACTGAAGAAGAGCGTCTCCGGCTGAACGGGTTTGCGATTGGAGTGAAGGCGCCCAATGGCCGAACGAAAGAAAACCGATCTTCTTCATGATATCATCCCTGAAAAGGAGCAAACCCCGTCGCTCGCGGAGCGCTCAATATGGGGCCGGATACCAATGGTTGTAAGTGCGTTGAACACAGTGTTCGAAGAGTGGCACAAGAGGCGCGTGCATAGGTACAGTTTTCGCGCGGCAATGGATGGCAGACCACGCGGCAAGCAAGCTTGGTGTTCCGCTGTGTTACCCCATCGCTTTCGCGCGAACAGGCAATTTGGACATGATCACTTTCGCCGCGGGTTGCGGGACGTTTTTCTCCGCCAATTTTGACACGATCTCTTCCCGGATGGCGTCGGCATTCATTGTGGGGCCAATAATGACCCGCGAGATCAGCTGAGGAAACTCCAATCCAGTGATGTTCTCCGTTGGCCGATTTTTGAGTGGCAGTTTATAGATCGTTCTGTTGCTGACCTCGACAGCAGGGTTGTGTTTGATAAGCATGGGCGAAGGCCACAGAAGCGGGTTGGTCAAGACTCGCCATTCCCGCTCATCGCGAAGGCCAGGGTGTTTGGAACATACGGCCGCAAAAAGCAGCATCAAAAATATAATCTCGCGTAGCACGGGCCTGTTGGTCTGGGATATGAATTGCTGATTGTCCAATATGGACGCAGTGACGGTTTCAAACTCTCCAGCGAACTGCTGTCTTGTCCAGTACGCAACCGGGCTCGAATAGGCTTTCAGCGCCTGTGCTACCTGCATGAACGGCGACGTGTCGACGACGACCGCAACACCGGTTGCATCCCCTTCAAAGGCTCGCCACAACGACAGGCGTCCGGTGTTGTTCTCGTTGGGATCGTGTTCGGCTACAGACAAGACATAGGACTCGTTTCTCAAACCCGGCATCCAGTCCTGAAATTTCTTTACGCCTTCGTTCCAGACGCCCGGCGCACATCGATCAAGCGCGTCAGCGAGCGCAGCACTGCCTGAATGGTCGATCCAGTGCTGCAGTCTTTCCAAGCCGGTCTCGATGTCTTGCTGATCGTTCATATCCCGGGTGTTTCTGAACTCGATCTCTTCACTGTCAAGAATTTGGAGCAGATTTTTCGACGTGGTGTAATGGACGAACCGAGATTCCGGTTTGATTGCTGCACGGCTTTCAAAAGTGCTCGGCATGAAGATGCTGAGCATTTTGATAACGGCCGGATCCCAATTTTCCATAGATATTTCCCCTGGATTCGGCGCGAAACCGCCAACTCATCTGTACGTGTTTAGCGCGCATTCCTTTACGGGAGAAGGTATTTCAAAGCCAGGCTGGGCTCTAAATCGTGTATGGTCGAGCATCGCGAAACAGGAGTATTGGCGGCCATAACGCCATGTCAAAAGCCCGATCTTGCATTGTGTATTCCCTCAACCTTGAGACAAGTGCGATTTTTTTCAATGCGGATGTCGATTTGGCAAGAGCTGGATCGTTGTCTTGATAAGTGAGCCAGTTCAGCGGCAATGGTGCCCGCAGCTCGCCGAAGGAGGAATTGTCAAATGCGATTCATGTCAATCGTCACATCCGCCCACTCCCAACCTCCCACGCCGGAACTCATGGAGGCGATGAACAAGCTCGCCGACCGGGAGATCAAGGCTGGCCGCATGCTCGACATGGGCGGACTCACACCAGTCACCATGGGTGCGCAGGTGCGCATAGCAAACGGGCAGCTCAGCGTCATTGACGGCCCTTTTGTTGAAGCAAAAGAGGTCATCGGCGGCTATGCAATCATGGAGTTTGCCGACAAGGACGAGGCCGTAGCGTCGGCGGTCGAGTTCATGCAGCTGCACAAGGACTTCATGCCGGGATGGGAAGGCACGTGCGAGGTTCGTGCGTTCGCCGGCCCTTGAGACAAAAAAACCGCTCATCCGGTCGGTGGCCGTGACGGCCGCCGACATTCATCGGGTGCTCTCGCCATCTGGCGGCGCGGGTAACCCCGACTGATCGCCAGCCTGGCGAGAATGCTGCGCGAACTGGCTTACTCAAAGGAAAGCCGTCAGGGGCCACACGTCGTTTGCGACCGTTGGCAACAGGGTTGCCTTTAATTGCTGTGACGGATCGAGGCAATGTCGGCCGGCTTGACGTTCGTTTCCTGACCACCCCATGTTGCCCGTGCCCAGTTGGCAAGATCCGCTACCTGCTGGTCCGTCAGCTGGTCCTTGAACGCTGGCATCGGCTGCATGCGTTCGAGACCCGGGAAACGCTGTGCGGGAATGCCATGCAGGACTGTGCGGACGAAATTGCGCGCGTCATTGATGCGCAGTGACGTGTTGGTGGCCAGCGGAACCGCGACATGCGGAATACCTTCGCCCTGGGCGCCATGGCAGCCCGAGCAAAGGTTGAGATAAGTTCCCCGTGCCGACGCTGCAAGCTCGGGAGCCACATTGATCGGCTTGGGCGCTGGTGGCGGCGTGGATTGGTCCGGCACGGCATCGAGGTTGAACAGGTAGGCCGAGAGTGCCTGCATATCGTCGTCGGTCATGTACTGTGTCGAGAAATGGACTACCTCGAACATCTGGTTGGTCATCGCACCTCCGGCGAAAATGCCGGTCTTCATAAAGCTCGCCAGCAAAGGGACGTCAAATCCCATGCGTGTCAGCCCATCCTTCGTGATGTCGGGCGCTAAGACGCCTTCAATGATCGTTCCCTGCAGATACCGCGTCTGCTGCATGCCTTGCATCAGGTTGCGCGGTGTGTGGCACTCGCCGCAATGGGCGAGGGCATCGGCCAGGTATCGGCCTCTGTTCCATAGTGCGGATCGTGCCGGATCATTTGCCGGCACTGCGCCGGGCAGGTTGACAAGATTCCAGAAGGTCAGCGTGCGGCGAATATTGAAGGGAAATGCCAGGTCGTTGCTTTTGTTTTTCACCGGCATGGGTTCGCGCGTCATCAGATAGCTATAGACCGCATCGACGTCTTCCGCTGTCATCTGCCGGTAGGAGGCATAGGGCATTGCCGGATAGAGATGTTTCCCGTCCTTGCCGATACCATCGCGAACAGCACGTTGGAACTCATACCGGGTCCAATTGCCGATACCATTCTCCTTGTCGGACGAAATATTGCTGGAATAGATCGTGCCGAACGGCGTTTGCATCGGCAGCCCGCCGGCCCAGGCAGCCCCGCTTTTTGCCGTGTGGCAGGCATAGCAATCCGTGGCAACCGCGATATAGGCGCCGCGTTGCGCCAATGCTTTCATCTGGTCCGCAGTCAGGGGCTGCTCGATGTCCTTGGCCACGGCGCTTTTCTCGAACAGACCGGCAAAAACGCTGCCCGCAACCAGACCGCCGCACACGATCAGTATCGCCATGATCCAGAGTAGCCTACGCAACGTCATGGACTACTCCCTCAGGTTTTCAAGAGGCCGGGTGTCTTCAGCACCAGGTCGCGCACGGCCTGGTGATAGCGGACGTAACCGGTACAGCGGCAGATATGATTATCAAGCGCTTCAGTGATGGCCTGCTCCAGATCGGCCCTGGCGATCGGCTTTCGTTTCAACTGGTCGATGAAAACGGTTGCACCGGTGACAAAACCCGGCGTGCAGTAACCGCATTGGAACGAAAAATTCTCGATGAAGGCCTGCTGAATTGGCGAGAGTTCGACAATGGCGCCAGAGGCATCGCGCCTGGCATGCCCCTCCACCGTGCGCACCTTTTTGTCCTTGAACCAATGCGCACCCGTGATACAGGTGCGCACCTCATCGAGTGTACCATCATCCCTTTCCACGATCACCGTGCAGGCATGGCAGATGCCTTGCCCGCAGCCCATGCGCGAACCCGTGAGATTGAGATACTCGTAGAGAAAATCCTGCATCATCATGCCCTCGGGCACGTCGACGGGATCGATCGCCTTGTCATTGACGGTCAGCGACAGCTTCTTTGTGGCCAGGGTCATGCCAGCGCTCCCCGTATCTTTTCCGGTGTAATCGGCAAATCGTAGAAGCGCTTGCCGATGGCGTGCGCCACCGCGTTGGCAAGCGCCGGCACCACCGCAATCATCACGACCTCGGCGATACCCTTGGGCGGGTCGGTCTCCGAAAGCGGCGCGAGGATTTCCGCAGTCTGGGTCCAGACTGCCACGTCTTTGGAACGAGGCAGCTCGTAGCGGTTCCAGTTCCAGGTGCCGTCGCCGGGACCGTCCTCGTATAGCGGCAGATACTCCTTCAGCGCATGGCCGATACCCATGGCGATGCCACCCTGGATTTGCCCGGAGACCAGTTCCGGGACGACCTGGGTTCCGCACTCCATGATCGAGTGGTGCGCAAGCAGCGTTACCTCGCCTGTCGCCGTATCGACGCTGATTTCGGCCAGTGTCGCCATCGGCGCATAATAGGTGACGCCGGCATTGTTGCGCTGGGTGGGCGGATAGTGAATCGCTGCCCGGTTGACGAACTGCCAGCCGTCCAGTGTCATGAGCGTTCTGGTTTCGGCGGAGGCGCCATCGCCATATTTCACCGCAAGCGCATCGATTGGAAGCCGCACCCGTCCTGCATTCGGGATGTCGAATTCGGCTTCCGTCCATTGCCAGCGGTTGAAGGTATGGACCGTCACGCCGGTGACGAGACCGAGCCGGTGCGCTTCGGCTGCAACCGCCTCGAAACTGAGCGGCGCCAGTCCGCCCGCGTTCACCTGGCCGTTTTCAAGCCGGATGTCCTCCCGCCGCACGGTGTAGGGGGTCATCGATCCGCCGCCGATGCCGCGCGACCACAGCGACTTGGCTGCCGGCCAAATAGCAAGGTCGACAAGCGCATGCGCCGCCTGCCGCGTGGCATGGCCGAGATAATAGACGCTGTTGGTCGCGCTCATCGGCGAAGTGAAACTTGGCGTCCAGCGCGGGTTTTGGCTGTGCTTGTCTTCGTCTTCCTGAGACATGGTGTATGGCTCTTCGGAGGTTTCGAGCGGCATCTGCGGCCAGCGCACCTTGCCGAACTCCGTCTCGTCGGGGACGCGGCCGAGAATGTCGCCAACCATGATCGCCTGCGACGTGGTCGTGCCGGTTCCGATCTCATGTGCCACATGCGCGAACCTGATCCGGCCCGATGCATCGAACTCAAGCGCTGCGAGTGCCGATTCCGCGCCCGTGCCATAGTCCTTCTGCACGTGACCGTAACCAACGCCGTAGCGCTTGCCGGGATTGGCGGCATCGAACGCGGCCTTCTTCTCGGCGCGCTTTGTCCACAGCGGATGGTCGCGCGCCTTGAGCAGGATTTCCTCGTTGCGCAGCGCGCCCGCGGGGATCGCCCCTTGTGTATTCTTCATTCCGGACTTGAAAACATTCTTCAACCGGAGGTCGATCGCATCCATTTTCAGGATTTCGGCGACCTCATCGACCATCATCTCGGTCGCCGACATCGACTGGAGGGTGCCATAGCCTCGCGTCGAGCCCGCGTCGACAGCGCGCGAGGCAATGGCTGCGGCAGAAAAGTCGCTTTTCGGCAGATAGTAGATCGACTGCGCCGCCGTTGCCCCGACGAAGCCCACTGAAAACGAGAAGTTGGGGCGCCCGCCGCCGTCGTTCTTGAAATGGCCGGTCATGGCGCGGAACTGGCCGGTTTGACGGTCAACGACCAGCGTGTTGTCCATCCAGAACGCGTGCCGCTTCAGTCCCATCTGGAACTGTTCGTAGCGATCATTGGCAAGCCGTACCGGCCGGCCATCGCCGTAGAGGCCCGCCAGAACGCAGAAAAACGGAAAGATGGAATGATCCTTGGTGCCGTAGCCGACGGTATAGCCGACCTTGAGGTCGACCTCCTTGAGATGGAATTTCGATTTGGAGACGAGGCTTGCCGAGACCTCGGCCACTTCATAAGGCGACTGCGTCGCCATCATGATGTGAAGGATACCGGTTGATGCATCGTACCAGACATTGCCGTTGTCCGCCTCCATGGCGGATGCGTCGACCGACTGCGAAAAATATTTGTGTTTGAAGACCAGCAGGTCGTTGCCGGCGTCGCCGATTTCCTTCTCGATCTGCGCAGCGGCAGCCATGCCGCGTGCCATGGCATTGCCGTCGCCCGCTGCCGGCCACGCCGGTTCATCACCGGCAAAACCGCCATAGATCACAGCATCCTTCAGCGATGAGTATCGGTCATCCGCATCAGGCGTGCCGCCGTCGATGCGTACATAACGCGCCGCGCCATAGTGCGCCGGATGGCTGTAAGGCGCCTTGCCGCCATAGCGAACCACCGTATCGTCAAAGCGTATCAGCCGCTTGGCCGCGTCGTAGCGGGCGAAGTCATGATAGACGAGAAGTGCGACCGGCTGCCCCAGCAGCCGGGCGGTTTGCCCTTTTGGCACGAAGAATACGTCACCATAAAAGCCGTCGCCCGGGATGGTGAGGTTGTCGGCAACGAGATCTTCGTGAAGAACGAGGCGGTCGGGTTTCAAGTCGTCGCCGAGAAGGCTTAAATCGATGCCTTCGAATATGCGATCCGCTTTGGTCGCGTGCAGCATGAAGGCGTGCGCCTGCGCCTTCGGCCAGTTTTCAAGATCGCGGGCACGGTAATCGCGGGCGAAGGTCTTTTCGCCTGTGACCTTGGCGATGGCGTCGAGCCGGAATTTCGGCCGACCGTCTGCCTTTAGCCAGTCGGGCCCGGGTGAGGGGGGCGTTTGAATGAGTGCAGCCTGCGCCGGCGCTGAGAGAAAAGACACCTTGATGGCGATGCCTGCCGCGACGCTGCCTTTGATAAAGGTTCTACGCGAAACATTGGGCTTCATGTCTCCCCCTCCTCCAAACAATTGCAGGCAGTGTAGCGCGCAGCCTGACGTATAGATACAGCGGACGCAATTTCGGAGTCAAATAATACATGCAGTTGCTTCTGAAAGGAGGTTGCATGTGTTGCGATGGACTTGCAGCTTTCCCGTATATCAGGGCCGAATAGGATTGTGGTGCCGCGGGCAAACTTCAGATCATTTTGGGACAGCTTTCGGGGCGGTACTCATCCGGCAAAATCGGTCGAGCGAGACCCGCCTGCTTCCTCCGTGCATGGACCGGATTGCAGATTTTCACCTGTGTGAAATCGGCGGAAATTAACCATCTGTTAACCATTCGCCGCCTATACCGCCGGAACGAAAAATTAACTTAGATGAACAAAGTGCTAACAGATTCTCAACCAATACGCCTCAAAGGCCGGTCGTTTCTTGCCCTTGTGCTTTCGCCCGAAGCGCCGATCGATCGTTGGCTGCTCCAACTGGACGACCTTGCATCACGTTCTGCGGGGTTCTTCCTGGGTAAACCGATTGTTCTCGACGTTGAGAACCTGCAAACCGACCGCGCTGGGCTGACGCTGCTGATCGAAGAGCTTGCCAAGCGCGGGGTATCGATCATGGGCATGGAAGGTGCCCGCCCGTCACTGCTTGCTCCCGGTATGCCACCGGCAATGCGGGGCGGGAAATCCGCGACGGATTTCCAGGCTCCCGCAGCAACGACGGCAATCGAACCACGCAGCGGAAACGCCAAGCCTCCTTTAACGTCGGCGAACGCTTCCAGTGGAGCTCAGGTCCGCGTGATGCCGTCGATTATCATCAAGGAGCCTGTGCGATCGGGGCAATCGGTGATTTTTCCGGAGGGCGATGTGACCATCATCGGATCGGTCGCCTCGGGCGCTGAAGTCGTCGCGGGTGGCTCTATCCATGTCTATGGCACGCTGCGAGGCAGAGCTATGGCCGGCTCGGCCGGCAACGCATCGGCGCGCATTTTTTGCCGCAAACTTGAAGCAGAACTGTTGGCCATAGATGGCCTTTACAAGACAGCCGAGGATTTGGAACCTCGGCTTCGCGGGAAAGCTGTACAGCTGTGGCTCGAGGGAGACACCATACTGGCAGAGGCATTTGGTTGAATCAGGGCTCGAGGAAGGTAGGAAAAAATATGGGAAAAGTGGTGGTAGTTACCTCGGGCAAAGGAGGCGTTGGTAAAACAACGTCAACCGCCGCACTTGGCGCGGCACTTGCTCAGCGCAATGAGAGGACGGTTGTCATCGATTTCGACGTGGGATTACGGAACCTCGATCTTGTTATGGGTGCAGAACGCCGTGTCGTCTTCGATCTGGTCAACGTCATCCAGGGCGACGCGAAATTGCCCCAGGCGCTCATTCGCGACAAGCGGCTCGATACACTCTTCCTGCTGCCTGCATCCCAAACCCGCGACAAGGACAATCTCACGGCTGAGGGTGTGGAAAAGGTCATCGAAGATTTGAAGAAATCCTTTGACTGGATCATTTGCGACAGCCCGGCAGGCATTGAACGCGGGGCGACGCTGGCGATGCGCCACGCCGACATTGCAGTCGTCGTCACGAACCCGGAAGTCTCCTCGGTTCGGGATTCAGACCGGATTATTGGCCTTCTCGACTCAAAGACGCTCAAGGCCGAACGCGGTGAGAGAATGGAAAAACATCTCCTTTTAACCCGCTATGATGCAAACCGGGCGGAACGCGGCGATATGTTGAAGGTGGAAGACGTTCTCGAAATTCTATCCATTCCGCTGCTTGGCATCATTCCCGAAAGCCAGGACGTCCTGCGCGCATCCAACATCGGTTCGCCGGTAACCCTGGCTGACAAGGATAGCGCACCGGCTTTGGCCTATATGGATGCCGCACGGCGCCTCGCCGGCGAAACGATCCCTGTCACCATTCCCAGTGAAAAGCGCGGTCTGTTGGGCAAAATATTCCGACGGAGGGCAGCATGAGCATTTTCCGTTTCTTCAATAAGCAAGCTTCGGCACCCAAGGCACGCGAGCGTCTGCAGATTCTGCTTGCCCATGAACGTGCATCGCACGGGCATTCCGACCTGGTCATTCTGTTAAGGGAAGAAATCCTGGCAGTCGTCACGCGGCACATACAAATCGATCGGGAAAAAGTTCGCGTGACAATGAACAGTGATGATCAGGTTTCGATGCTGGAGGTCGACATCGAGATTCCATTGAAAGCCGGAGTTCGGGCTGCTTGATGGATACATGAGAAGGGGTCGGGGCAAACGCCAAACCAGTGGATGAAGGAGACGAGTATGAACCGGTTTGCACTTCTTGAACGGCTGAAGGAGCTCCAGGGAATGCCAAAGTTCCAAAAGCGCGATATTTGCACGGTCAGTGCGTTTCTGCCAATCGATGCGCTAGCCAAACACGTGGCTCTTTGCGAACAGGCTGTTGGGATCGATCCTAAGCCTGGCAAAGCGCACGCTGCATCTTGATCGCAGCTTCGAAGGTTCTGTACAGATAGGCTGAGGGATCAACTCCGGGCATGGGCCGGCTCCGGTTCCTTGTGTTCCTCAGCCGCGCCTCATCGCTCCGTTTGGGGCGATGATCCGATCGCTGGCCTGTGCCCTTTTCCAGCAGGCTGTGCGCATCATCTGAACAGTGCGGATTCCAAGCCGCAACGTGACATTTTCATTTCTCATGATCTCATATTCAAATTGCAACAACTTTTGCGGGCGTTGCGAATAAAATGGCAGGCGCCGTCTTGACTCCATAGGTCATTGGCTATGAACTGCATTGTCTGACGTCTTACATAAGCATTGAAATGCAGGGGACCGACGTCGCATTCAGGAGGATGGCATGGGTTATATATTCAAGAGTTTGGCGGCCGGGATATTGGCACTTTCGTTCGCACCGGCAGCGCAAGCGGGAACAACGCTTGAGCGGGTAATGCAGAAAAAGGCCATGGTTGTTGCAACCAACAGCAGTTGGCCGCCGCAAAGTTATCTCGATGACAACAACGAAATGGTCGGTTTCGATATCGACATGTCCAAGGAGATCGGCAAGCGACTTGGCGTCGAAGTCTCCTTCCAGACCCCGGACTGGGCTACTCTGACGGGCGGTCGCTGGCAAGGGCGGTATGACGTGGGCGTCGGTTCCGTAACGCCGACAAAAGCCCGTGCGCAGGTTATCGATTTCGCATCGGTGTATTACTACAGCCCCTATGTCTACGTCGTCCATAAGGACAGCAAAGCCAAATCGAGCGCGGATTTGAACGGCAAGACCATCGGTGTCGAGACGGCAACGACGTCAGAAGATTTTATCCGTCGTCAGCTTGAGATCGATGCTCCGGGCCTGCCACCAGTCGAGTATAAAGTCGAACCAGGTGAAGTTCGTACCTTTGCCGATTCAATGCTGCCATTTGACGATCTTCGCCTTGGCGACGGGGTCCGTCTGGATGCGGTCATCGCCCCGGAGCAGACAGCACAGAACGCAATCAAGAACGGATATCCCGTCCGAATTCTTGATGGCGGCTATGCCTTCCGTGAACCGCTTGTCGTGATCGCCGAAAAAGGTGATCCCGAGTGGACCGCCAAGATCGGTGAAATCATCGGGGCCATGCGATCGGATGGCACGCTCACGGCGTTGACCACCAAATGGTACGGCAAGGACTATAGCACCAACTGACAAGGAAGAGCGCGGGCGCCGACGATTGTGGCAATACCCGCGCTCCATCCTCCTGGTATTCGATCCTTCAAACGCATTCCCCCCGCGAGCAAGCAATGAGTTACATTGATACGTTCTATCGACGGACAATTGCCGAAGACAGACGATTTCCGCTTCTGTCGGGCACTGTCGAGTGCGACACCTGCGTTATTGGCGGTGGTCTCGCCGGAATTACCACTGCTCTTCAGTTGGCACGGGCCGGCCAGACGGTCGTTGTGCTGGAGGCCGAGCGTATCGGCTGGGGAGCGTCCGGGCGAAACGGCGGCTTCGTCGGTTCGGGTTTTGCCAATGACGGCGATGCCATAGCCCGCATGGTTGGGCCTGAAAGCGCGCACAAGCTTCATGCCCTGTCCATTGAAGGCATGCGCTTTGTACGCGACACGATCAACGATCTGAACATTGCGTCGGCAGACCCTATCCACGGGATCATGTCTGTCTTGCGATATGACGATGGGGAGGCTCTGAAGGCCCGCGCTGCAGTCCTTCAACGGGATTTCGGCTATGGCGTGGACTATCTGAGCCGTGATGAAGTGCAGGCCAAACTCCGGTCCAAGCGCTATTTCCAGGCATTGCGCGATCCGCAAGCCTTTCACATGCATCCGTTGAATTATTTGCGCGGCGTTGCCGCGGAGATTGAGCGGTTGGGCGGAAAGATCTTCGAAGCGAGCCCCGCGATTGCCAACGACTTTTCCCAACCTGAAAAGATTGTTCACACCGACACGGGAAAGGTCAAGGCGCGTTGCATCGTGGTGACGACGGGCGGCTACACCACCGGTTTTCTGCCAAAACTGAAGCGAAGCTTTCTGCCGATCGCGACCTACGTGATGCTTTCCGAAGAAGCTCCCGAACTGATCCGGCAGGCCGTCGATACGACGCACGCCGTGGGTGACAACCGCAGGGCAGGGGACTATTACCGGGTCGTCGAGGGGGGCAAACGCCTGCTATGGGGCGGCCGGATTACCACAAGGGCAGCGTCACCGGCTGCGCTTGCCGCCGAGCTGCGGCGGGAAATGGTAAGCACATATCCTCAACTTGCCGATCTTAAGATCGAAACATCCTGGTCCGGATTGATGTCCTATGCCAGGCACCTCATGCCGCAGATCGGGCAACTGCAGACGAACGTCTGGTATTGCACCGCATTTGGTGGACATGGTTTGAACACGACCGCCATTGGCGGCAAGCTCGTGGCCGAGGCCATCCTGGGACAATCCGACCGATACAATTTGTTCAAGCCGTTCGGCCTTGTCTGGGCTGGAGGCTTGGCCGGGCTGACGGTGGCACAACTCACTTACTGGAAACTACAGGCTCAGGATTGGTGGCGAGAACGATCGTCCGTCTGACTATGGGGATCAAAATGATTGCAACTCTCGTTCTTTCCTACCCAAAGACAACACGACGCATCGCAGCCGTCATCGCTGTCGTGTTTGTTGCGGCCATGCTCTACTGGATGGGCGTGGGCGGAAACTGGATTACGACCCTGTTTCCTTCATTGGCGCCGGGAATTGCAGCCTCGCCCGAGATAACACGCGCCTTAGCGGCGATCTGCTTCGCCTTGCTGATTGCAGTTAACTGGAAGCTCCTGGGGCTTCTGCCCAGGACGTACCAGATCGGCGCCGTATGGGCGGAACTGTTCGGCCTGCTGTTGCTGTTCTTCTATTCATTCGATCTCAGTTTCACATTCATTGCAAAGAAGATTGGCTTCCTCATAACGCAAGGCGTCGTCACGACCCTTTATATATCGGTGATCTCAATTTTCATTGCCACGGTCATTGCGCTGATTGGCGCAATCGCCAAGCTCTCCAAGAACGGTGTCATCTACGGACTTGCGAGTTTCTACACATCGCTGTTCCGCGGTCTGCCGCTGCTCATGCAGATTTACATCATCTATCTGGGCTTGCCGCAGGTGGGCTATGTGATCGGTGCGATCCCGGCCGGCATTCTTGCGCTGTCGCTTTGTTATGGCGCCTATATGACCGAGATTTTCCGGGCCGGCATTGAAAGCATACCGCGCGGCCAGAGTGAGGGCGCAACAGCGCTCGGTCTGCGGCCCAATCATACGATGTTTCTGGTTGTCCTCCCGCAGGCCATGCGCGTCATCATTCCGCCGACCGGCAATCAATTCATCGCCATGCTCAAGGATTCCTCGTTGGTATCGGTCGTGGGCGTCTGGGAGATCATGTATCTGGCGCGCACGATGGGCCAGAAAGAATTCAGGCACATCGAAATGCTCATCACGGCATCAATGATCTACTGGCTCCTGTCCATCGGCCTCGAGATTGTGCAGGCCCGCATTGAAGAGCGGTTCGGCCGGTCGTTGAAACGCTAATGCTCGCTCCAAGGGAAACGCCATGACAACATCCGCCGCTTCATCGGTCGAAATTGAACTGAACAGCGTCCATAAGTGGTTTGGGAGCTTCCATGCATTGGACGACATCAACCTTGTGATCGCTCCCAGGGAAAAGGTGGTGATCTGCGGACCGTCCGGTTCAGGTAAATCCACCCTGATACGCTGTATCAACCGGCTCGAGGCCCATCAGGAAGGTAAGATCGTCGTGGGCGGGATTGAGTTGACCGCTGATGAAGACCGGATCGATGAAGTGCGGCGGGAAGTCGGCATGGTGTTCCAGCATTTCAATCTGTTTCCTCACCTGACCATATTGCAGAACTGCATTTTGGCGCCCATGTGGGTGCGGAAAACGCCAAAGAAAAAAGCCGTCGAGATCGCCATGCATTATCTTGAGCGTGTGCGCATCCCCGAGCAGGCCAACAAATATCCGATCCAGCTTTCCGGCGGCCAGCAGCAACGCGTCGCCATCGCCCGCGCTCTTTGCATGAATCCGAAGATCATGCTGTTTGACGAGCCGACATCGGCGCTTGATCCGGAGATGGTCAAGGAAGTGCTCGACACGATGGTGTCTCTGGCCAAAGAGGGGATGACCATGATTTGCGTCACCCACGAGATGGGCTTTGCAAAACAGGTTGCCGATCGCGTCATTTTCATGGATCGCGGCAAGATCGTCGAGGAAGGCAAGCCGAATGACTTTTTCGACAATCCGCAGAATGAGCGCAGCCGGCATTTCTTGAGCCAAATACTGCATTGACCGGTATCGGCAAATGCGTCGGCGACCGGACGCTGCTATCGCAGCGTTACCTGCGCGCCAGACTGAATGAAAAATGACTGCCCTTGTGGTAGTCCAGGGCATAGACCACCGGCGTTCCCGCTGCATTGAAACAGGTTTCAGTGATCAGCAGCGCGGGGCCAAAATTGCGCAGATCATTTCGATCCACGACATCCTGCGGTAGCATCACGGCGGAAACGGACGCGGCCGACATGCGAGGCCTTTGCTTGTACTGGTCCAGCAAGGCCAATAGTGAGCCGCTCCAGTCGATGTCATAAAGGCGGGCGGTTATGATGCTGCGCGGCACGTAATCCACGCAATACATTATCGGATCGTCATGCTCCAACCGCAATCGTTCGAGCCGGATCACGCGCGCGCCTTCGTCGAGGTTCAGTTGCTTTGCCAGGGCCGGATCCGGCGCTTCTTCGGAGATGGACAAGACCTTGTTGACGGTGTTGTAGCCGTAGTGTCCGGTCATTTCCGTCACACTTTCGAAGACCGTTATGGGACGGTCGATCTGGATGGCGGAAATTGCCGAGACAAATCGGCCGCGCCCGTGTTCGACGTAGATCAATCCGTCCTGTTCCAGCAGTTTCAACGCTTCCCTCAATGCCGGCCGGGATATTTTGAAACGCGCCGTCAGTTGCGCTTCCGTCGGGAGTTTATCGCCGGGCCGGAGGGCCTGCTCGCGAATGAGGTCTGCAATTCTTTCGCGAAGTTGAATGACCAATGTTCGCATATCGCGAAGGGGCTCGTCCACGGATCACCTCGTCAGCAAGTGGTTTTGATCCTCCTTGTCTGACAAATATGATCCGGTCAAGAAGGCTTTTGCTGAACTTATCATTTAAATCGCTCTCTTTCATATGGGCATTATTGACAACGATGTCAGTTGTCTTACAACTAAGAATGTATCTCCGATTGAGAACAATCCACACTTCTCTGCCAGAAAGACCAACATGCTGAATTTTGATGAACAGCGATATCTTCGCATCCAAA
The DNA here is from genome assembly GCF_055378485.1 of Phyllobacterium sp. T2-21. Lineage (NCBI taxonomy): Bacteria > Pseudomonadati > Pseudomonadota > Alphaproteobacteria > Hyphomicrobiales > Phyllobacteriaceae > Phyllobacterium > Phyllobacterium sp. T2-21. The sequence continues at coordinate 173,592 of NZ_AP027913.1, forward strand.
CCGGCGCGCTCGCGCTGGAAAACCGCCTTGATCAGGTCATAGGAAGCTGTTTGGCTCGCGGAGCTGAAAACATATTTTTCCTCGGCACCGGCGGCGCGGCAATCCTCATGCAGCCCGCCGTGCAATTGCTGCAGCGGCAGTCGCGTTTTCCCGCCTTTATCGAATCGACGGCAGAGCTGCTGGTGACCGGTTCGCGCAATCTCACCGCGAAATCGATCGTCGTGATGCCCTCGCTATCCGGCACGACCAAAGAGAGCGTGGCACTGCTTGAGAAAATAAAAACGCTGGGGGCAACGGTAATCACCCTTGTCGGACATGAGCAGACACCTCTTGGAAAGGGTGGCGATCACGTGTTCGTTAATTTCGCAGAAGACGATACGTCCTGCGAATCTTTCTATCTGCAATCCCTGATTATTGCTCTGTCCGTTATGAAACACCGCGGTGAGATTGCCAATTATGACCAGCTGATTGGTGAACTCACACAGTTGCCGGGGCTTCTTCTCGACGTGAAGCGTTCCTTCGAAGATCAGGCAAATGGGCTGGCCATGCGGTTGGCGAATTCCAATTATCACATCATAACCGGGGCCGGGAATGTGTGGCCGGCGGCCTTTTACTACGGCATGTGTATTCTGGAGGAGATGCAGTGGATACGCGCGCGTCCGGTGCATGCGTCGGATTTCTTTCACGGAACGCTGGAACTCGTCGAAAAGAATGTCAGCCTGTTCCTGCTAAAGGGGGAAGATGCTTGCCGCCCCTTGGCCGACCGTGTGGAGAGCTTCGCACGAAACTATACCGACCAGGTGTCGGTCATCGATACGGCGGCATTTGATCTGCCCGGTATTTCCTCCGAACTGCGCGGGCTTGTCTCGCCCATTCTGCTGGCAGCTGTTTTAGAGAGGATCAGCGCCCATTTGGAAGTGATACGGAACCATCCGCTGACCACCCGCCGTTACTATAAGCGGGTGGCTTACTAGAGAGGATCATGGTCCAAGCCATCCTTCGATTTGAAGAAAGGTTCAAGCACGTTGAAGACACCACTGCGCATTGCTGCCGTTGGCGATAATTGCATCGACTACTTTCAGGCGCCTCCGGCATATTCGGTCGTTGGTGGAAATGCAGTCAATGTTGCGGTTCAACTCGCGCGGCTGGGATGCCAGTCGTTCTACTTCGGTGCCGTTGGTGAGGATGCTGCCGGGAAGCGCACGGTCGCGCTCCTGGTAGAAAATGGCGTGGAGGTTCAATACATCCAGAGTAAAGTCGGCAGAACGGCGTCGACACAAATTTCGATAACTTCTTCAGGCGATCGGATAATAGTCGACGAAGATTTTGGCACCTGCTCTGGATATGCCCCACCGGCTCGCGATCTGGCCGTTCTCGAAACAATGGATCACGTGCATATCGGTTGGCTCGACGACGGGGGAACGCTGCGTCGTCACCTCACGGAGCGGGGTGTCAGCGTATCGCAGGATCTCGGCGTGAATAATGATCCAGCACACCTAGAACCCCATGGGCTGACAATCGCCTTCGGGTCGGCGGGGGAGAACGCCGCACGTGCAACACAATTGCTGACAACCTATCTCGCCGCAGGTGCTCTCAACGCCGTTGTCACATGCGGCAGTGCCGGTGCAATCGCTCACGGTGGCGACGGTGAAATTCGAGTAGGCAGCAGGAAGACAGAGGTGGTGGATACGACCGGCGCGGGCGACAGCTTCATTGCCGGCTTTCTCGTGGCTTTCCTGCATCAGAAAGATTTCCACAGCTGTCTGGTTGCGGGACGTGATTGTGCAGCCGTCACCTGCTCGCATTTGGGCGGGTTTCTGCAGCCACTGATAGCGACGGATCTGTAAAGAGCGAAAGAATCTGGAAAGCGAGACTATTTTCCCAAAATGGAGGCCGCAGGAAAAGCGGTCTCGTCTGTAACCTCCACGGCGGTTTTCAATCGCACTTTCAACGGACAGCCACCTTGCTGTTGCGTATATTGGGCCCCGCCGCAGACTGGCGTCCCGGGCATTCTGGCGACAAATATAACACTGCCGGGCGGCGCCCTTATTGGACGCTCAACCCTTCCACCAAGCCTCGAGCTGCAAACGGCTGCGGTAAAGAGATTTCAGCATCCGGCTTCGGCGCCGCAGCTTGCTTGAACATGCTCAATGCAAAAAAATGTCACGGCGTGGAATAAACCGACGTTTGGCGTGTCTCACCATCAGAACACACAATCCGATCGGAGTATGAAAGACATGTCCCATCGATATCTCAATGGTCAACGAGCACTTCTTCTCGCCGGAACACTTGCTGTCGCTTGGTCCGCCATTGCTGCGGCGCGCGATCCTTCCAACGACGTGATATGCATGAGCGACGCGACGAAATCTGCAGTGCAGAACGAAACGCCATTTCTGACGCAGAATGATGCGGCCATGACAAAAATGATGGCGGACATGGAGGTCAAGCCAACCGGTGATGTTGATCGCGACTTTGTTGCGATGATGGTGCCGCATCATCAGGGCGCGATTGATATGGCACTGGCGGTTCTGCGCTATGGCAACAACGAGAACATAAAGCGTCTCGCCCAGGAAATCATCGTCACGCAGCAACAGGAAATTGCAGCGATGCGCCTGGCGATCGGCGAACCCCTGCCTCCATCCAAACCATCTCCGACCCAAACCTCGTTCATACCTGATTTGGATACCCACTCGCCGTCAACGCAAGCAATGTCCATGTCACCAGCCATGAACATGAAATAGGGAGTTTGAAATGAGATTGAAGCTTTTTACAATAACATTGCTGATTGGCACCGCAGTCGCAGGGTTGGTTCCTGCTTTGGCCGGGCAGGTACCCGGATTGGCCTCGGCACCCGACGTTCCGGTCAGTCATCGTGATCGCGTCTACGCTGCCGAACAGTTCTCCAATACAGTATCGGTTACCGATCCCTTCGATAACAAGTTGTTGGGCGTGATCCGGCTCGGAGATCCACAACCCGGCAATCTCAGTCCGCTCTATCGCGGCCAGGTGCTTGTGCACGGCATGGGTTTCTCCCCCGATCACAAAACGCTTGCGGTTGTCTCGATCGGCACCAATTCCGTTACGTTTATCGACACGGCCACCAACGCGATCAAACACGTCACCTACCTCGGGCGGGCCCCGCATGAGGCATTTTTCACACTCGACGGCAAGGAAGTCTGGGTCACGGTTCGGGGTGAAGATTACATCGCTGTTCTGGATGGACATACATTTGCAGAAAAGACGCGGATCAAGGTTCCCGCAGGACCGGGCATGCAAATCTTCTCACCTGACAACAAATACGGCTATGTCTGTTCGTCGTTCAATCCGGAAACCGTTGTCATCTCCATTGCCGATCACAAGATCGTCGGCCATGTGAAGCAGGAAAGTCCATTCTGCCCTGATCTTGCAGCAACGCCCGATGGCAAGCAGGTCTGGTTCACCCTGAAAGACGTGGGCAGGACACAGGTGTTTGACGCCAAGCCCCCCTTCAAACTCCTCAAAACGCTGGATACGGGGCCGATCACCAATCACGTGAATATCGTCCGCAATGCCAATGGCATGTTTGCCTATGTGACTGTTGGCGGATTGAACCAGATCAAGGTTTTCCGCACCGACACGTTTGAGCAAGTGGCTGCGATCCCGGTCGGTAAGCTCCCGCATGGCCTGTGGCCCTCTGGCGATGGCACGCGCATTTACGTTGGTCTGGAAAATGCCGATGCATTGGCGGCCATCGACACGCTCACCAATACTGTGACTGCAACCATTCCCATCGGACAGGCACCGCAGGCCTTGGCCTATGTTCCCAATGCCGTCCCGCAAGGGGACGGGATGCAGAACTTGCAACCTCTCGGTGTTGCTGGCCAAGCGGCCCACTTGACCCTCGGTTCGGTGACACCAGCTGTGTCTGTGGACGCGAAGCCGACCAGTGTGACCCTCTTCGATCAGGGGCTTACACAGGTCCTGCAAGCCGCAGTGACGGGCCTGGAGCCAAAGCAGCCTTATGTGCTGGCCTTGGCTTCTCAGGCGGATGGCGGTGGCATGCTCGAGCCGCTGGCGGCGTTCATGACCAACCCCGCAGGTTCGGCAATCGTCAATGCGGTTGGCCCCATTCGTCAATTGGCGCAGAGTGGACAGGATGTCCCGAACCGTTATCTGGTGGTTGCGTCCGGCACAGCCGCCAAAATCGGTACGCCCGTGCAGGTGCAGACCAAATGATAACGCGCTGCCCGCCTTCGGTTTGCCGCCGGACAGCGGAATGCGGGCAGCGGTTGCAGATCAGGACGGGACATCAGAATCTTATTGGCACACCGGCTACCGCCAAAGACGCAAGACAATGTCTTGAACCAGAAGGGGTTCGGTCATGACAGATATGGTCGTTTTGATTGAGCCCCTCATTCCGGCCTTGCGGCGATATGCGCGCAGCTTGATGGGGGATCGATCGGCTGCCGATGACCTGCTGCAGGATTGTCTGGAGCGGGCCGTCAGTCATTGGCATCAGCGGCGTGAGGATGGCAACGCCAGAACATGGATGTTTACGATCCTGCACAATCTGGCGATGAACAACTTGAGAAAAACCGCACGGCGTGGGGTGCATCTGGACATTGATGATGTATCTGACCCGGCTCTCTCCGGACGGCCCGCGCAGGAGGATGGCTTACACCAGCAGGACGTTTTGCGTGCCTTGAAGACCTTGCCCGAAGAACAGAGAAGCGTCATTCTTCTCGTTTCGGTTGAAGATCTGTCCTATGCGGAGACCGCGAAGATTCTCGGGGTTCCCATCGGCACGGTCATGTCGCGACTGGCGCGCGGCCGTGAACGGTTACGGCAGATTCTCGAGGGTGATGTGAGCAACAAAATTGAAAACGGTCCTCATTTGAGGAGGGTAAAATGAACAAGCGCCCGATTACGGAAGACGATCTGCATGCCTATGTCGACCAGGCTCTCAGCACGGCCAGGCGGGATGAGGTAGCCGGATATCTTGAGCAGCACCCTGACGAAGCAAAAAGGATCGCAAGTTACCGAAGGCAGAGGGATGAACTGCGGTCCGCGCTCGCACCAATCAGCGAAGAACCGGTACCTCCGGAGCTCAATCTGGTCCGTATGCTTGATGGTGCGCGCCGTCCCGGATTCCCGGTTTGGCGCTCGGCGGCCGCCGCTGTTGTATTGCTTGCTGTTGGCATAACCGGCGGCTGGTCGCTTCACGATATGGGTCAACCGGCCGCTGGCGGGATCATGGCGCTCGCTGACGAGGCAACATACAGCTATCAGGTGTATGCTGGCGATAAAGGGCGGCCAGTCGAAATCAGGGCATCCGATCAGGTTAGCCTGGTCAAATGGGTTTCGGACAGTTTGGGCCACACTATATCCGTGCCTGACCTGACGGGCTCAGGCTACCGGTTCATGGGGGGGCGGGTTGTCGCAACAGCGCACGGCCCTGCAGGCATGCTCATGTACGACGATGACCGTGGCACCCGGCTGGTGATGCTGACACGGGCGATGACAGCCGATAAAAACGCGCCCATGTCGTCACAATCGACCGGTTCCGTGCAAAGGGTCAGCTGGTCCAAGGAGGGCATCGGCTACAGCCTGGTCGGGCCTCTTTCCACCCAGGCCCTCAATCCGATTGCCCATGAAATGCGCCGGCAAATCGAAACAAATGTGTAGACGGAGTGTGAGTAAAAGCATGCTGTTGCGACGGGGACTGGTCGCTCCAGCGCTTCACATCATCATCACGGGCCGTGCGAATCCACGCCATAACCCTCGACAGTTCACCCGAGTGGTTTTGCGAGGCTCGTAAAGGCCCTGCATTGCAGCGCCAAAGCGATTGCAATTGCCGAGTAAATAATTTCTACTTATCGGGGAAATATTGGGAGTTTGTTCTACGAACTTACTGCCGTGGATTGCTAGCATGCGAAATGAACAACGAAACCAGTAGGATATTCAAAGTCCTACGTCAGCTCGCAGGGTAAATCATGACTTTCAGAAACGTGGCCTCCATAGGGCTGGGGGTAATATTGGCATTGGCTGCCGCAACGCCGGGCTTTGCTCAGGTTGTGAAGATCGGCAGCAAGAACTTTACCGAACAGTTCGTGGTGGCCGAAATCTATGCGCAAGCCCTGGAGAAGGCTGGCGTGAAGGTCGAGCGGCGCACCAATCTTGGCGCAACGTTGATTGCTCATTCGGCGCTGCTGAACGGCGAAATCGATCTCTACCCCGAGTATACGGGTACGGCCCTTGCCGCCGTGGTGAAGGGCGATCTCTCGGGTTCGGCCGAAAAGATCTATGGGGAAGTCAAGGATTACTACGAGAAAAACCTGCAGCTGACCCTGCTCCAGCCGACCAATATCAACAATGGCTACGCCATCATCACGCTTCCGGAAACCGCTGACAAGTACAAGCTCAAGACGCTGACGGATCTTGGTCCCGTGTCGAAGGATCTGAGTTTCGGTGCGGAAGGCGGGTTTGGCGAACGCAAGGACGGTTTGCCCGGTCTCAAGCAGACCTACGGTATCGTCTTCAAGGACTTTCGTATTTTTGCCAAGCTCGGTATCCGCTACAGCGCTTTGACCAGCAAGAATATCGATGTTTCCTATGGCTTTGCCACCGACTGGCAGATCGCGGACAACAAGCTTGTTGTTCTGGCCGACGACAAGAACCTGTTTCCGCCCTATTACCTCGTGCCCGTCGTTCGCCAGGATACCCTGGCCAAAAACCCCAAGATCGCTGAAGTCCTGAACAAGATCAGTCCACTCTTGAACAATGAGAACATGCGCGAACTGAATGCCGCCGTCGAGCGTGACAAGAAGGAACCGAAGGAAGTGGCGGAAGCCTTTCTGAAGGAAAAGGGCATCTGAGACCGTCCTGACGCCTGCGGCCAAACGGCCACGTGGACATCCCGGAAACAGCGGAGATAGGATTGTCTCCGCTGTTTCAATTCTAAGCGATATGGAACGACGCATTTGAACTGGGCTCCCAAAAACATTCCGGAAATTCTTGCCGCAACCTGGCAGCACCTTGTGTTGTCGGTTTCATCTGTTTTGATCGGGCTCGTCATCGCGCTGATCCTCGGGATCATCTGCGCTCGGCGTCCCCGGTTCTATGCCGTCGTCCTGACGATCACCGGCATCATCTTCGTCATCCCCAGCCTTGCTCTGTTCGCGCTGCTCATCCCCTGGCTTGGCCTTGGCACCAAACCGGCGCTGGTCGGCCTGTCCTCCTATTGCCTGCTCATTCTTCTGCGCAATGTGGTAACCGGTCTGCGCGGCGTCCCCGCCGACGTGCTCGATGCGGCCGACGGCATGGGCTACAGCGCCTGGCAGCGGCTGGTGCGCATCGAACTGCCCCTGGCCCTGCCGCTCATCGTGTCCGGTATCCGCATCGCGCTGGTGACCGTCATCGGCATCGCCACCGTCGCGGCCTTCATCGACGGCGGCGGGCTCGGAACAATCATCCTCATGGGCATCGACCAGAGCTATACGGAGAAAATCCTTGTCGGCGGTATCCTGACGGCGCTGATGGCGACGTTCTTTGACCTCATTCTGAGCCAGGCTGAAAAAGCCCTGGTTCGTTGGCGTTGAGGGGTGGCCATGCTGATCACCGCCTCCAACTGGATCGTCAACAACCAGCCTGAATTCCTGCGGGCGCTCGGCCAGCATCTGGTCATGTCCGGCGTGTCGCTGGTGTTTGCGCTGGCTATCGGCTTGCCGCTTGCCGTTCTCATCATCAATCGCGGCGGACTGGCCTTTGCGGTCATCAATTCCATCAATGCGCTGCGCACGATCCCGAGCCTTGCCATTCTCGCCATCATGATGCCGCTGCTCGGTATCGGCCTGTGGCCTTCCATTGTCGCGCTGACCGTGCTCGCGCTGCCGCCCATCCTGCTCAATGCCTTTATCGGTCTGCGCGACGTCGATCCCGATGCGGTGGAAGCTGCAATCGGCATGGGCATGAGCCGCGGACAGGTGCTGCGCAAGATTCGCATTCCGCTGGCTGCGCCCGCCATGTTCGCCGGCGCACGCACCGCCGCCGTGCAGGTGCTTGCCGGTGCAACGCTCGCTCCCTTCATCGGCGGCGGCGGCCTTGGCGATTTTATCGCTGTCGGCATCAGCATGATGGACATGTCACGGCTTCTGGTTGGCGCGGTTCCCATCGCCATTCTGGCGCTGGCAACGGAATTCATTCTCGGCCGGGCCGAAAAAATCTTCTTCGCAGAAAGAACATCCGCATGATCAACATGGACCACGTCACCAAACGCTATGGGGAAGGCAGCGTTGCTTCGGTGGACGATCTCAGCCTGATCGTGCCCGAGGGTTCGACAGTTGCGCTGATCGGGCCGTCGGGCTGCGGCAAGACCACGACCATGCGCATGATCAACCGGCTGATCGATCCGACCGAAGGCAAGATCATTGTCAACGGCGAAGACGTTACCAAGGTTGATCCTGTGATCCTGCGTCGCCATATCGGTTATGTGATCCAGCAGGTAGGTCTGTTTCCGCATATGACCATCGCCCAGAACATTGCCGCCGTACCCAAGCTTCTTGGCTGGGATGAGGCGCGGATCCGGAACCGGATCGACGAGCTTCTGCACCTCGTTGGTCTTGACCCGGCGGAAATGCTCAAGCGCTATCCCCGGCAGCTCTCAGGCGGCCAGCGGCAGCGCATCGGCGTCGCGCGTGCGCTTGCGGCCGACCCGCCCGTGCTGCTGATGGATGAGCCGTTCGGTGCCATCGATCCGATTGCCCGAACCCGCCTGCAGGATGAGTTCCGCCAGATATTGCAGAGGGTACGCAAGACTGTGGTGCTGGTGACCCATGATCTCGACGAAGCCATCCGTCTGGGTGACCGCATCGCCATCATGAAGAGCGGCAGGATCGTCCAGTATGATACGCCCGATGCGATCCTTTCCCACCCCGCTGACGCATTTGTCGAAAACTTCGTCGGCATAGACCGGGCGATCAAGCGCCTGAGCCTGTTTACTGTCAGCGATGCCATGACGGCGGACAAGCCGCGGGATGGAGCTCACCCCGTCGCTGCCACCAGCAACCTGCGCGATGCGCTGGCGCTGATGGTCGCTGCAAACAGCGATGTTCTTGCTGTGGTGGATGGCGCCGGAGCCGTCACCGGCCGGTTGACGCGCGATGCGATTTTTTCGGTCTGATCGCCTCCCGTCCGATCAGGCCTGCCGATAGAAACTCACCTTTGGAGAGTGCTTATGTCCATCAGCTATCGTTCCCGGGAAGTGCCCGCCGTTTTGATTGAACCGACCTATCGCCGTATCCGCCTGAAGCTGGGTGAAGAGGTGATCGCCGACAGCACGCAGGCCATCGTCATCTATGAAAATGGCGGTCACCCCGTGTACTACCTGCCGAAGTCGGACTTCCGCGCTGATCTTCTCCAGCCGTCGGAAAAGACCGGGGCATCGCCGGTGCTCGGGGCAAGGCGCTACTGGTCGTTTAAGGGCGCTGAGGGTAGCGGTTGGAGCTATGAAAATGTGCCGCAGGACGTGCCCGAACTGGCGGATTATGTGACGGTGGCCTGGAGCGCCGTGCGCTGGTTTGAGGAAGATGAGGAAATCTTCGGCCATCCACGCAATGTTCACTGGCGGGTCGATACGATCGACAGCAAGCGCCGTGTGGAGGTCTTTGTCGACGGCACGCTGGTTGCCCGCACGAACCGTGCGGTTTTCCTGTTCGAGACCAGCCTGATCCCGCGCTATTACTTTCCCGTGGAAGACCTGATTGCCGGCACGCTGGCGAATAGCGCGCTGCACACCTATTGCCCCTATAAGGGCAGGGCGTCCTACTATCATTTCGATCTCGATGGAAAGCGTCACGAGAACATCGTCTGGTATTATCCGGAGCCGCTCCACGAAAGCGGGCGGATTAAGGGATTGATCTCGTTCTACAATGAAAAGGTCGATGAAATCCGCGTCAGCGCCGGGGATGCGGAATGATGCATATCGGCCTGTCACTGACACCGTTCGGCCATCATCCGACCGCCTGGCGCGCAAAAAGCGGCCAGCTGGACGCGCTCGATTTCAGTCACATGGCGGCGCAGGTGAATAAGGCGGAAGCAGGCGGGCTGGATTTCGTCCTGCTGGCGGATAGCTTCGGTCAGCGGCCTCATGATGATCTTTCGCCGCTCGCCATGCCGTTCGAGCCAACCATGCTGGTGTCGGCGCTGGCGACGGCTACGCGCAGGATCGGGTTGATTGCCGCCGCCGCAACGTATCAGCACGAACCGTATAATCTCGCCCGGCGTTTCGCGTCCCTCGATCTGATCGGCGGTGGGCGTACCGCCTGGAACGTGATCGGCTCCGGTGATCCCGATCGTGATCGGGAATATCTTGCCGTGGTGTCGGGGCTTTGGGATAGCTGGGAGGATGACGCCTTTGTCTATGACAAGGCTCGGGGACGGTTTTTCGAACCGGACAAGATGCATGTCCTCAACCACAAGGGCGCGCATTTCACCGTGCGCGGCCCGCTCAATGTCAATCCGTCACCGCAGGGCAGGCCGGTCATCAGCCATGCCCTGACCCCGGACACGCTCGATATTGCCGCGCTGGCGGATGTGGTTTTCCTGCCGGAGACAACACCGGATACATTGAAGGCGCTTGCCGCCGGTCTGCTTGAACGCCTCGTGGCGCGTGGACGACAGCGTGAGGATATCAGGCTTTTTGCGAACATCGTTCCGTCCATTGGAACCGCTTCCTACATTGCCGATAAGATGCAGGAGCAGGCGAAAGCAGCCGGCCTCGATGGATTTGTCCTTCTGCCGCCTAGTGCGCCCGAAGGTGTTGCCAGCTTTGTCGATGAGGTTGTTCCGGAACTTCGGCGGCGCGGTGTGTTCCGCAATGCTTATGACGCCACGACCCTGCGCGGCCATCTCGGTCTTGCGCATCCTGCTCGTCTGGAGCGTGCATCATGAGTGGGGACCAGATGAAACTCGGTGCCTTTCTCATGGCGGGCGGGCATCATATCGCCGCCTGGCGCCATCCCGATGCCCTTGCCAATGCCGGGGCCGATATCGGCCACTTCATCCAGCTGGCGCAGACGGCCGAACGGGCAAAATTCGACATGGTCTTCATCGAAGACGCTGCGGCCATTCGCGAGCGCAACCCGGAGATTGCCAGTCAGGCGGCGCGCTCGACCAGTTTCGAGCCGCTCAGTCTGCTGGCGGCGCTGGCGGTCAATACCTCCCATATCGGTCTCGTCGCCACGGCTTCCACCACTTATAACGAACCTTATGGTCTGGCCCGGACATTCGCGGCGCTCGATCAGCTCAGCGGCGGCCGTGCCGGGTGGAATCTGGTAACGTCAGCCAGTGATCTTGAAGCGGAGAATTTCGTCTCGAGCGGCTTGCGGCCGCATGCCCAGCGGTATGAACGGGCAGAGGAGTTTGCCGAAGCTGCTACCGCCGTCTGGGACAGCGTGGATGAGGGCGCCTATGTCCTCGATGCGGAGCAGGGCGTCTATGCCGACCCGGAAAAACTTCACGCGGTCGATCATCGTGGCACGCACTTCACTGTCACGGGCGTACTGGACAGCCGGAGATCGCCGCAGGGCAGGCCGCTGATGGTGCAGGCCGGGGCGTCTGATGTCGGCAAGGACCTTGCCGCCCGCACTGCCGACGTGGTGTTTTCCGCAGCCCAGACCATGGGCGAAGCGCAGGCCTTCTATGCCGACGTGAAAGCCCGGCTGGCGAAATTCGGCCGACAGGCAGACGATCTCAAGATCATGCCCGGGGTTTCGCCCATCGTCGGCGAGACGGCAAGCGAAGCGCGGGCAAAATACGATGCGCTGCAGGAGCTGATCCCCGATCAGGTCGGTGTGGCGCTGCTGGCGAGCTATCTCAGCCTCAAGGACCTGTCGGCCTATCCGCTCGACGAACCTCTGCCGGATATGCCGCAAACCGACGGCATTCAGAGCCGGCAGCAGCTCATCATCGATCTCGGCCGGCGGGAAAATCTGTCCATCCGGCAGCTGGCACGGCATTTCGCCGGCGCGCGCGGCCATTGGCAATTGATCGGCACGCCCGTGCAGATTGCCGACGCGCTGGAAGAGCGGTTTCGCGGCAAGGCGGCGGACGGGTTCAATGTCATGCCGCCGCTCTTTCCCACGGGGCTCGACGATTTTGTGAGACTGGTCGTGCCGGAATTGCAGCGCCGGGGCCTCTTTCGCACGGAATATGAAGGGCGCACGCTGCGGGAAAATCTGGGCGTCAAGACACCGGCCCGTTCGTCATGAGCAAAGAGAACAGCATGAAACCGATCTATATCGACTATCTGAATGCACTCGACATTGAGGCGCTTGCGCTGACCGATGCGGAAATTCTGGCGGCAATCGAGACGTCGCTCGCCGCGCAGGGCAACGGCCAGACCGTGATCGAGCCGCGGGTGCATCTGGAGCCCGATGAATCGTTTCATGGCCATTTCAACGTGCTGCGTGGCTATGTGGCGCCGCTCAATCTGGCAGGCGTCAAGATCGTCGGCGACTTCGTTGATAATTATAAGCTGAATTATCCCTCCGAATTCGGCGTGCTCAATCTGTTCGATCCGCGCACCGGCGCGCCGAAGGCTATCCTGGATGCCACTGTCATCACCGATATGCGGACCGGTGCGATCACCGCCCTCGGTGCAAAACATCTGGCGCGCAGGAATTCCAAGGTGCTCGGCCATATCGGCGCGCGCGGCACCGCCTACTGGAATGTGCGGCTGCTCGACCATCTCTATGATTTCGATGAAATCCGTGTGCATTCGCGCCGGCCGGAAAGCCGCGACGCCTTCGCGAAAAAACTCTCGGATGATCTCGGCAAGCCGATAACCGTTACCGACAACTGGCAAGCCTGCGTGGAGGGTGCCGATATCGTGGTCGAGGCATCGCGCCTGCCTGAGCCGCAACCGATGCTCAAGACCGAATGGATCAAGCCCGGTGCCTTCGTGGTGCCCTATGGCACGATGAGCGCGGTGGAACTGTCGCTCACCGACATCATGGACAAGCTGGTGGTTGATGACTGGGGCCAGTGCAAAGGCGGCAAATTCGGTTCGCTGCGCGCCCATGTCGAGGCGGGCAAGCTCTCCGAACAGACATTGCATGCGGAGCTTGGCCAGATTGTCGCCGGTCACCGGACGGGACGCGAGAACGACGGTGAAACCATCCTGTTCTGGCACAGGGGGCTCTCGCTCAGCGATATTGCGCTCGGCTATGCCATGCTCGAGAAAGCCAAGGCGAACAATATTGGCCAGAGGCTGCGGTTCGCATGAACACGCTCGTTCTCACGGGTTCAGGCGTCACCATCGCCGATATTGCCGCCGTTGCGCGCCAGGATGTTCCCGTCAGTGCGACGTCCGATGTATTGACCCGGTTGGTTCGGGCCAGGGCCGTGCTTGATGCGGCAGCGGCTTCCGGGCAGCAGATTTACGGCCTGAACACGGGGCTTGGCGCCAATCTCAAGACAGCGGTTGTCGATGAAACGGGTGAGTTTCAGCAGCAGCTGGTGCGCGGACGGGGTGCCGGTGTCGGTCCAGTGCTGCCACGCGACGAAACCCGTGCTGTCATGGCGGCGCGCCTGTCCATGCTGGCGGTTGGCGGCTCCGGCCTTTCGCCTGAAGTCTTTGCCGATCTGCTGGCGCTGATCAATCATAAGGTGCATCCGCTTGTTCCATCCATCGGGTCGATCGGTGCGGGTGATCTTGTTCTGCTGTCTGCCATTGCCCAGACCCTGATCGGCGAGGGGCAGGCCGAATATGAAGGCGCGGTGCTTGCCTCCGCCGAAGCCCTGTCGAAGGCCGGTCTGCGACCCTCCACACTTGGTCCGAAGGACGGGCTGTCGCTTCTCAACGCGTCGGCAGTCTCGGTGGGGAAGGGCGCGCTGGCCTTGAGCGATGCCATGGTCTTGCTCGACTATCAGCGGCAGGCTGCTGCGCTCAGTTTCGAGGGGCTTGGCGGCAACCCGTTGATCCTACACCCCGCCATCCAGCAGGCGCGCTCCGCCGCCGGGCAAGTGCTGGAAGCGGAAAGGCTCTTTGCCCGTCTCGAAGGCTCGTCGCTGCATGAAGCGCGCGCGGCCATTCAGGACCCGCTCAGCCTGCGCTGTGCCGCATCGATCCACGGTGCGCTGGCGCATGCGCTGAATGCAGCCCGAGAAGCCGTGGAGATCGAGCTGAATGCGGCGGCTGACAATCCGCTGGTGCTTGTCGATGAGAACAGGGTGCTTTCGACGGGCAATTTTCACACACCGTCTTTGGCGCTGGCCTTTGAAACCCTGGGACTTGCCATTGCCCAGACGGCGCTTGCCTGCGCGGCCCGGTTCATTCAACTGACCGGCTCTGGTCGCAATGGCCTGCCGCGCTACCTTTCATCGGTCGGCGGCGCATCCGCCGGTTTTGTCCCGCTGCAGAAGACGGTTACGGCGCTCGCCGGTGCGATCCGGCACAAGGCCAATCCGGTGTTGCTGGATTTCCTGCCCGTTTCCGAAGGAGTTGAGGATCACGCCACCCAGACACTTCTGGCGGTGGCCAAGTGCGCCGATATGCTCGATCTCTGGCGGCATCTTGTTGCCTGCGAGATGCTGGCCGGGGCGCAGGCCGTCGATCTGCGCGCGGGCCATCGCTGTGGCCGCGGTACGCAGCAGACCCATGATATCGTGCGATCCATTGCCGGGCCTCTCATCGAAGACCGACCACTCGGACATGACGTGTCCCGCCTTGCGGAGCGTCTGCGGGATATCGGCGCGTGAGGGAGCTGAAGCTGTTGGCTGCCGAGTTACCGCTGAACCTTGGAAACCAACAGCGCTGGCGCGTTCACACAACGCAGGCACTCATCGATGAACCATGATTTGAAGGCCGCAACAACGGAACGTTGTGCGCTTCTGCGCGGGGTGGTGATGCAATAGGGGTTGGCTAGTTCGAGCACGTGATTGCAGGCTACGACCAGTTCGCCCGCTTCTACCTGGCGGGCACAGAACAATCCCTGCGCCAGTGTTATGCCCAGTCCGCCGCGTGCCAGGTCAAGCGCCGCCATGGATGAGTTGGCGGTCATTCCATGCTGGATATGGCGGCCCGGCGACATGCCGGCGGATGCGAACCAGTTCCGCCATGACGGAAAGGAAGCTCCAGCAGGACCCCAATCGGTGTGGATCAAGGGGACGGAGAGCAAATTTTCCGGAGAGGTGATCGGGCCATGTCCAGCCAGGAAGCGCGGCGAGCACACCGGATAGACCGCATCGGTGCCAATCGCTTCGGTGACATGTTCCGGATAATGAAAGACACCGTAGGACAAGCGCATGTCGATGAGGTCGCGGTCGAATGGCACCGGATCATCTTCACCCCTGAGGGAGATGTCGACCGGACCATGGATATTGACGAATCCCGGCAGACGTGAGGAAAGCCAGCCCATGGCAACCGATGGTGCCACCGACACCACCAGGGAGGATCGCGGATTGCCGCTGCCGAGCTCACGCGACACGCTCCGGAGTTCATTGAAGGCATTGGCAAGCCGCGGAAAAATCTCCAATCCGGCCTCGGTCAGCACGACACGCCGGTTGATGCGATGAAACAGCTTGCGCCCGACCTGATCCTCGAGCGTGCGAATGAGCTGACTGACTGCCGCAGCCGAAATCGCCAATTCTTCGGACGCAGCGACAAAGCTTCCACAACGGGCGGCGGCTTCGACCGCCTGCAAGCCGCGTAAAGAGGGGATACCTGTCATCCTGCCATCCCGGAAAAGATAAGTTGAGCTTATCTTTCTTGCAGAAATCATCTCTTTTTGGAAGGGAAAGCCTCGCTTATTTTAACCAGTAGCGCAGAAGACAGCCATTCCGGGGCAAGCGCGATCAACGAAACACCGGCCAAAGGAAGGCCCGTCATGCCGCGCCGACAGATGATTTTAGCTGCCTTCTTCTTCAATCCCCAGGGAGATCACCGCCTGTCATGGCGACACCCGCGTGCACCCGGCCGCGAATTTCTCGATCTGGATTATTACCGCCGATTGGTCGAAGCAGCGGAGCGGGCCAAGCTCGATACGATCTTCATCGCCGACCATCTCGGTGTTTGGGATACCTATGGCAGCGGGCTGGCACATTATGCCAATCCCAGACTGGAACCTTTATCGCTGGTATCGGCTCTTTCGGCTGTCACCAAGGACATCGGTTTCATGGTGACAGCGTCGAGTTCCTATAACGAGCCATTCAACACCGCCCGCATGTTTGCTTCGATGGATCATATCAGCAGGGGCCGGGTCGCATGGAACGTCGTGACATCGGCGCTGGAAGAAGAGGCCGCCAACTTTGGCCGCGATGCCAATATCGAACATGCGATCCGCTACGAGCGTGCCACCGAGTTCCTCGACGTGGCCAAAGCCTTGTGGGACAGCTGGGAAGACGGCGCGCTTGTCATCGACAAGGCAACCGGCCTCTTTGCCCATCGCGAATACGTGCATTATCTCGACCATAGGGGAAAGCATTTCAGGGTAAAGGGGCCGCTCAACGTGCCGCGACCGCCGCAGGGCCATCCGGTGATCGTCCAGGCCGGGTCGTCCGATGCGGGCAGGAATCTGGCCGCGGCGCATGCGGACGTGCATTTTGCCGTCATTCGCAGCGAGGCGGAAGGACTGAGCTATCGCGCGGACATCAACAACCGCCTGGCGAAACACGGCCGTTCGCCGGAAAGCCTGAAGCTCCTGCCGGGGATCCTGCCGATCGTCGGCGCCTCAGCATCCGAGGCGCAGGAAAAACAGGACTATCTCGAGACATTGATGCTCGATGAAGTTGCCGTCGATCTTCTTTCCAGTTGGGCAGGGGTAGATTTGTCCCTCTATCCGCTCGATGGGCCAGTACCGGATCTGCCTGACGAGGGCACGTTCAATGGCTGGCGCACCTGGCTCGCGCTTGTCAAGGACGACGCGAACAAGGGCCTTTCCATACGTCAGCTCGCCCGCAAGATCGCCAATACCGGCTCGGTTCCGCTCGTTGCGGGGACCCCTTCGCAAGTCGCCGATCAGCTGGAGGCCTGGTTCGTCTCGGGAGCGGCTGACGGGTACAACCTGATGTTTCCGCTGCTGCCGGAGGATTGGCTGAATTTCATGCAGACCGTGGTGCCGGAATTGCAAAGGCGCGGCTTGTTCAGAACGGAGTACGAGCCCGGCACCTTGCGCGACCGTCTGGGCCTGGCGCGTCCGCAGAATGCATTTGCTGCTCGTCGCGAAGCAATCGCCGGCGAGCCAGATCGCGTCCGGGCGGGAAAAACCGGAGTTCGACCATGAGCAACCGGAAAGTTCTCGCCATATCCGCAAGCCTTTCCGCCACGTCCAAGACCGCAAGGGTCGTCGAGGCGGTTCTGGACGAATTGCGCGGACAGAAAATCGAGGCGGAACACTTGGTTCTGCGGCATCTCGATCCCGGCGCTTTGCTGTCAGCCGACGTCCAGGCTCCGTCGGTGGCGTCTTTCCTGGAAAAGGTTGCCGCTGCGCATGGTCTGATCATCGCCACGCCAATCTACAAGGCATCGTTTTCGGGTCTGTTGAAAGCGGGCCTGGACGTGCTCCCGCAGTTTGCACTGGCTGGAAAGGTTATCCTGCCGCTTGGCACTGGCGGCAGCCTCGCCCATGTCCTGGCGCTTGATTACGGTCTGCGCCCGGTGTTTCAGTCGATGGGCGCGCGCCATGTCGTCCAGTCGCATTACGTGTGTGAGAGCGATTTTCCCAAAGCCGGTGAAATGATATCGCTGCTCGACCCGCTTTGGGCCGCACTTCGTCACGCCTGCGATAACTTCATCTATTCCCTGACAGATGATGAAAGGGCTGCAATGCTTGGACATCCGCGCGGCCGTACCGTTGCGTAACTTACAAAGAATTCAGGCTAGGCTGTCGCGGGAAGATATCGAAACTGACTATCAGCGTGTCGGCCAGCCGCTTTGCGGCTACGTGTTGCCGCGCGAACAGAAAGGTGTCCCGATCATCGGCTCGACCGATCTGACAGCCAAGCGTTTTGGTCCGGTTATCTGGCTATGAAGCGAACCTTGTGATCGTCCCCGACAGTGAGGAATTCCGTGGGTGGAGGTGACAGATAGACGTCATGTGTGCCGATTTCCTCGGGGTAATAGGAAAAACCTGACAGGGGCGGCGGCTGCATGTCCTTGCAGGTCATGTCCTCGTGGCGGATGATCATGAACGGATCCGGAATGGCGGCGAGCAGGCGGCGCGTATAGGGATGGACCGGATTGGCGAAAATGCTTTGCCACGGACCTTCCTCAACGATCTGGCCGAAATACATCACGGCGACCCGGTCACTCATATGTTCAACAACACTCAGGTCATGACTGATCATGATGTAAGACAGGTCCAGCCGTTCTTTAAGGTCCAAAAGCAGATTGATAATCTGCGCCCTGATGGACACGTCGAGCGCGGAAACCGGCTCATCCAGAACAATGACTTTCGGGTCGAGGATCAATGCGCGGGCAATTCCGATGCGCTGACGTTGACCGCCCGAAAATTCATGCGGATAGCGCTTCGCCTGTTCCGGTTTCAATCCCACCATTTTCAGGGTCGTCGCAATACGGTCTTCGACTTCACCTTTGTTGCGCAACCCATGCAGCCTCAGCGGCCCAGCAAGGGCCGCTTGAATTGTCTGGCGTGGATTGAGCGACGCATAGGGATCCTGAAACACCATTTGAGCCATGCGTGCGCGTTGCATGCGTCCCGGCTGGTCAGCGCCGGTGATAGGCTTTCCATCAAAGGAAATGCTGCCCTGCGTGGGGTGCTGTAAACCCAGTATTGTCAGTGCCAGGGTAGATTTGCCACAGCCCGATTCACCGACAATGGACAGGCATTGGTTCTTGTGAAGACTGAGGCTGAGATTATTGATTGCCCGCAAAGCTTGATGCGAACGACGGAACAATCCCGCCGATACCGGGAAGCACACGCTCAGATTTTCAATATGCAACAGAGGTTGGGTTTGATCAGCCATGGTGGTAACACCTCACAAAGCTATCGTCCCCGAGAACGGATGGGCCCGGCACTGCGTCGCGGCAGATTGTTGAGGCGCGCGTACAGCGTGGTTCAAAACGGCAACCGGTGGGAAAAGCGGCAATCGATGGCACGATTCCTTCGATTTCCTGCAAAGGTTTGCGCTCGTTCAGCCTGCGCTGCCCCAAGACCGGCAATGAAGCGAGCAGGCCATGCGTGTAAGGGTGAGCCGGATGGCGGAAGAGATCGGCGACCGCCCGTTCTTCAACGAGATGGCCCGCATACATGATGCCAACACGCTGGCACATTTTTGCGATAACGCCCAGGTCGTGACTGATCATCAGGACTGACGTACCGCGTTGATCGCAGAGCTCCTGCATCAGTTTGAGAATTTCCGCCTGAACGGTGACATCGAGCGCAGTCGTGGGTTCGTCGGCAATCAGCAGGTCGGGATGACAGGCCAATGCGATTGCAATCATCACGCGCTGGCGCATGCCGCCTGACATCTGGTGCGGATAGTTCTTGATGCGCTTGTCAGGAGCGGGCACTTGAACCTGTGCCAGTGCGGCGATCGCCTTGCGTTCAGCCTCGTGCCAGGTCGAGCCCTGGTGCAAGACGAACATTTCGGCAATCTGACGTCCGACGGTCGCCAGCGGATTGAGCGCTGTCATCGGTTCCTGAAAAATCATGGAGATTCGATTGCCGCGCAGTTTGCGCAGCTCGCTGCCGTTCATCTTCAGAAGGTTCTGGCCCTTGAACAGGATTTCACCCTGTCCAACCGCAAGCGGCCTGTTGAGAAGACCTATCAGCGACAAAGCGGTTATACTCTTGCCACATCCGCTTTCGCCGACAAGTCCGAATGTCTCGCCGGCACCGATCGAAAAAGAAACGTTTTCAACGACATTCAGTCGTTTTTGTCCAGAACGCATATCGATATGCAGATTCCTGACCTCAAGCAAAGGGGAAGCGCTCATGCCTTGCGTGTCCTCATATGCGGATCGAGGTAGTCGCGCAGCCCATCTCCAAACAGATTGAGGCCGAGCACGGTCAGAAATATAGCGATCCCCGGGAATATGGCTGCCCAGGGTGCAACGGCGATCAATTCGCGTGCATCCGTCAGCATGCTGCCCCAACTGGGGAAGGGTGGTCTGATGCCGAGTCCCAGATAGGAAAGCGCTGCTTCGGCAAGAATGGCATCACCCATGCCAAGCGTCCCGATCACGAGGATGGGGCCGATCATATTGGGCAGGATCTGCGTGATCATGATGCGGATATCACTATAGCCAAGCGTCTTGGCAGCTTGCACATAGCCCTGGCTCTTCAGCGACAACGCCGACGAGCGTGCAATCCGGCAGGTCCATGACCAGTTGGTCAGTCCAAGTGCGATCAGCAAACTGCCGAGGCCAGGACCGAGAATGGCCATAATCGCCAATGCAAAAATCAGTGAGGGGATCGACAGCATCACATTGGTAAGCCCGCTGACGAATTCATCCCATCTGCCGCCGATATAGCCAGCTGATATGCCAAACAGCAGGCCTATGCAGCTGTTGATCAGCTGCGAGACGATACCGACCGTCAGCGACACACGGGACCCATAAAGCACCCTGCTGAACACATCGCGGCCTTGCGAATCGGTTCCGAACCAGAAATCGGCATTCGGGGGCAATTCCGCGTTCATCAGATTGGCATCAAGGATTGGATCGTGATGCACGAACAAAGGTGCAAACACGCCCAGCGTCACGATAATCAGGCAGATGGCGCCACCGAAGAGGAGGTTGAAACGCAGTCGCATATCCGTCACCCGTGGCTGATACGCGGGTCGATGACCGCGTAAAGAACATCGATAACCGTATTGATGATCAAAAACCACAATACAATCATGAGGATGGCGCCCTGCACCACCGGTATGTCCCGCATGGAAACACTGTCGACGAGAAGGGAACCAAGGCCAGGCCATGAGAAAAGCTTCTCGATCACCACGGCCTGTCCCATCAAAGAGCCGAATTGCAGTCCAACCGTGGTGATGATCAACACCAGCGCATTGCGCATCAGGTGCCATGTGACGAGACGATAGGCATTCATGCCTTTCGAGCGGGCGGTGCGAATGAAGTCCGCGCTCATCACGTCGAGAACCGCCGCCCGCGTGGTGCGGGCAAGCAGCGCCAGGGGTGCCACGCTGAGCGTCACGGCCGGCAGGATCAGATTGCGTATTCCGCCATCGCCATAACCGAAACTCGGCAGCCAGCCCAGTGTGAGTGCAAAGACATACATAGCCAGCAGCCCCAGCCAGAACTGCGGTAGCGACAGGCCCGAAACGGCTGCAATCATCGTGGCCGTGTCCAGAAGGCTCCCGGGTTTGAGCGCCGCGACGAACCCAAGCGGCACGCCAATGAGGATGGCAATCGCCATTGCAGCGATGGCCAGTTTCATGGTTGGCCACGCCCGCTCCAGCAACATGTGCGTGACGGGTTGGCGCGTACGGAAGGACTGTCCGAGATCGAGCTGCGCGAGATTGACGACGTAGCTACCGAACCGCTGGTAGACGGGCTTGTCCAGCCCGAATTCCTTGTTCATCTGTTCGACGACTTTCGGATCATTGCGACCCTTGCCATCAGCGATCAGGCTTGATGTGAAGCTGCCCGGTATCACGCTGAAAATCACAAAGATCAGCAAAGATACCGCCAGAATGGTCGGTATCATCTGCAGAACTCGCCGAATGATAAATCGAAGCAACGGATCCATGTCCTTTCGTTCGGATGGCGGTCGCGTCCGCCTTGTCCGGTATAGTGGCCCCGATGCGTCCCTCACGCCGCTTGATGTTGGGAGATGAGGGTACGTGCGCAGCGCTTCACGCGAGATGAAAAGGCTGACCCGCCGTCATGTCGTTGACGGCGGGCAGGTCACTGTCGCTTCAGCGGCCCGATGGGGCGCCGTCGTCTACCCAGAGTTGTTCATAAGACTGGATGGCCAGCTCCGCCGAGTTTGGCTGCAAACCATGCAGCCAGGGCTGATAGGCCATTACCGCCTTGTTGTAGTTGAAGAACCAGCCGGGGGCCTCGTCCTGCAGCAGATTATTCGCCTGACGCAAAAGATCATTCTTCTGCTCTTCCGTCGGCGCGCTCAATGCTGCCTCATACAGTTTGTCAAAGTCCTTGTTGTTGAACTTGTAATAATTGCAGGCTGACTGTGAGGTCTTTGAATAGAAGCACTGCATCGCTGTCATTGGATCAGGACCGCTTTCCAGGGACCACATGAAGGACTGGAAATCACCGGCTGGAACCACCTCGGACAGAACAGCCGCTTCAACCGGCTTGGCTTTGACTTTGATGCCGACTTTGTCGAGCATCGGAATAATCGCTTCGACGATGGTCAAACCCCAGCTTTCGTTCTGGGTGGCTGTCAGTTCAAACTCAAATCCATCGGGATAGCCGGCTTCCTTCAAAAGCGCCTTGGCTTTCTCGGGATCATAAGGATAGGGTTTGGCGGCTTTATCGAAGGCGGGTGACGAAAGCGGCAACCAGCTCACTGCGCGATAGGCCTTATCCTTACCCAGACGCTTGATGATCAGATCGGAATCGATCGCATAGTTGATGGCCTGGCGGACCCGCTTATCCTGAAACGGCTTGAAATCCACGTTGAAGCCGACGAGACGCGTATAGACCTCGGCCACTTCCAAGATATTCTTCGACAGTTCCGGATCATTCTTATAGGCAACATACTGCGCCGGTCCGAGCACGGAGACATCAACCTCCTTGTTGCGGAAAGCGACGTCGCGCGCCGAAGCTTCGCCCATGATCATGATGTTGATCTTATCGGCATGCGGCTTGTCAGCTCCGTAGAACTTGTCCCATTTTTCAACGGTCAGACGTGAGCCCGGAATATATTCGGCGAACTTATAAGGTCCAAGGCCGATCGGATGGCTCTTGAAACTGTCCTTGTCGGCTTCACCCGACGGATAGATCACCGTGCTTGGCTGCATGAGCTGGAACGCCGGATTGACGGGTTCATTGAAGGTGATTTCCAGCGTGAAATCGTCGATCTTCTTCAAGCCGGCAATATCCTTTGCCTTGCCGTCGGAATAGTCACTTGCACCCTTGATTGCGCCGATGTACCGCGCGCCCGTATAGGCCTTGCCGGGCGTCATGATGCGCTTGTAGCTGTCGATGATATCATCGGCAGTCATCTTCTTGTCATTGTGGAAAAACGCGTCCTGACGCAGCTTGAACGTGTAAGTCAGACGATCAGCCGAAGCACTGACGTCGGTTGCCAGATCCAGCACCGGCTTGTTGGCATTGCCGTCCCAGGCATAAAGTCGTCGGTGAATGGCCTTGGTGACAAACTCATCCTGTGTTGCCGGGCTCGCCTGGTTATCAAGCGTGCCAAAGCTCGAACCATAGGGAGCAACGAAATTAATCGTGCCGCCTTTGCGTGGCTCTTCCGCGGATGCCGACAACGCCACACCGGCAAGCAGCACGGCAGCCAGAGTTGATTGGAGCACGAACCGTTTGTACATTGAGTGTTTCCCCCTGTTATGATTATGCACGGTATTGGTAGGTTCTAGTCTCGCGTGAAAACGATTTCCCCGCCTCTCAAGGTCATATTGCACTGGGTTTCGTGCAGGATTTCTTCCGGTGTCGCGGTCAACAGATTGCGTGAGAAGATCGCGATATCAGCAACCTGTCCGGGTACCAAACGACCCTTGATGTGTTCCTGTTTTTGGGAGAAAGCCCCATATTCGGTATAAACGCGCAGTGCATCTTCGATGGAAACGGATTGCGCGGCATCCATCACCGTCCCTTTCCAGGTTTTGCGCGTCAGCATCGTATACAAATTCGGAAACGGGTCGGGATGACAGACCGGGCTGTCGCTGCCTGTGGCAGGCTTGAAGCCGAGATCGGCCCACGTCTTCAACGGATAGCTGGAGCGGCTGCGTTCATCACCCAGAACCGAAATATAGGCATCACCGAAATCATAGATGAAAACCTGCTGGGGGCAGGGATAGATGCCTGCGTTCTGCATGCGATCATGCTGTGAGGACGTTGAAAATCCGCAATGTTCGATCCGGTGGCGACGGTTTGGATCAGGTGTGGCAGCAAGCGCCTTTTCGTAAGCCGTAATCAGCTGTTCTATGGCCTGATCGCCGATGGCGTGGCAGGCAAGTTGATAGCCCTTGTTATGGGTATCCATGACAAGATCCTGCAGTTCAGCATCTGGCAGCATCTGAATGCCGGTATTGTTATCGTCCCCGAGATAGGGTTTGGACATCCAGGCCGTACGCCCGCCCGCCGAACCGTCCAGGAAAATCTTAACGGCGCCAATGGTCAGCATGTCATCGCCAACCCCCGAGACAAGCCCGGCGCGATAACAGTCGGGCACAATCGATTTGCCGGGGTCGCCAAGCAAAACCAGCCAGCTGCGGACCGGTAGCCGATCATCACGCCGGGCAATCTGATAGGCGCGAATTTCGTTAAAGCCGGCAACGTGCCCGACCGCAGCATCCATGACCGACGTGATGCCATAGGAGAGCAGCATTTTCCCGGCTGTTTCGATCGCTTCGATCAATTGGTTTTCATCGGGATCAGGAATGGCGGCACGCAGAACGTCCTGGGCATTTTCGGCGACCATACCGGTCAAGACGCCATTTTTCTGTTCGATCATGCCTCCCGACGGAGCGGCATAGGCTTCGTCGACACCTGCCTTGGCGAAAGCTACGGAATTGAAGATTGAAACATGACCACAGGCCCGCGTCAGCATGACCGGATGGTCGGGGGCCACCTGATCCAGCTCCGATTTCAAGGGGTGGCGGCCCGTATCCAGCTTGGTCTGGTCATAGCCGCGCGCCAGAATCCATTCGCCCTTGGGAAGGCTGGCAGCTTTGGCTCCGATTGCGTCAAGCAGAGCGTCAAGTGTTGGAAGCTTAGCCGGCGTTGCATCGATCCATTGGAGTGTTAAGCCAGTCGAAATCAAATGCAGATGCGCATCGTTAAGGCCGGGCGTTGCGAATGCTCCGCGGAGATCGACGAGCTTCGTATGCGCGCCTTGCAGTTCCAGCATTTCAGCGGATGAGCCTGTTGCAAGGATCTTGCCTTGCCATATGGCCAGCGCTTCAACGACGCCTTCTTCGTATCCGCACCAGATGTTACCATTGTGCAAAATGCTGTCTGCAGCGACCAGTTTTGGTGGAGTCATGAAGCACGGTTCCCGTCATGCTTGTGTTTTTTTAAAGACTTCCATCATCTCAAATGGATTGCAAGCTACGGAAACCACATTATTTTTCATCGAATTGATATGCTGGCTGTCGATTGGTAAACAGATCGACGACGTGGGTGGCGATCTGCCGAAACAGTTGTATCAAGGCCAAAGTCTAACTCACGCAACGTCATTGGATTTGGGAATGTTGCTCGTTAGGATTACTCTTTCAATCAACGGGGTATTATGCTCATGACACCTGACGAGCTGAAGATAATACGGCGCGCCTATGCGATGCAGATCGCAGCAGCTGCAGGGATCGCCGACGAACCCGTAGAGGACGCATTTGCGACCGTCCCGCGAGAGGATTATCTGGGGCCGGGACCGTGGCCCGTCCTGCGTTGGCAGGAAGCCTATACTCCGACGCCCACCGCCGACCCGGTTTATCTCTACACCGACAGTCTTGTTGGAATTCTGCCTGAACGGCATATCAACAACGGGCAACCCTCGCTGCATGCTTTCCTTCTTTCACAGAGCGCGACGCGGGAAGGCGAACACATCGTGCATGTGGGCGCGGGCGTTGGCTATTATTCGGCGATTATGGCGCAACTCGTTGGTCCATCCGGCAAGGTGACCGCGATTGAATATGACCCGGAACTTGCTGAAAGGGCCCGCGCAAACCTTGCCGGATATTCGAACGTTTGCGTGATACAGGGCGATGGCAGCAAAGTTGACTTCGAATCCGCAGACCTGATCTATGTCAACGCGGGCGCCACCAAACCCGCAGATATCTGGCTTGATCGCCTCAAGGAAGGCGGAAGGCTGATCCTTCCGCTCACGACCGAAAAGGGCTTCAGCAGCGATTGGAGCAAAATACAACTCCATGGTGCCGTCTTTCTGATAACGCGGCAAGCAGAGACGTTTTGGGCCAGGTGGATATCACCGGTGGCGATCTTCCCATGCGAGGGGATGCGCGATGCAGCATCAGAAAAAGCGCTCGCGAGAGCCTTTGAGAGCGGCGACTATAAACGGGTTGCTCGCCTCTATCGCACCGACGACATACCAACTGAACGCTGCTGGCTGCGGGCTCCAGGCTGGTCGCTTACCTACGATTGAGAGCCGGTTTCGAGCAAGAATGCATTTTCCAATATTCCATTGCGCCGGACAAGTCAGAGGATCGTTGCTCCCAGCAACCACAACCCAGCCAGGCACAACCCGACGCCGGATAATCGGGAAAACCAGCGTCCCCTTGCCACAAGCTTTTCGGCAAGGACAAAGATTGCGACGGCCGCAATCCAAAGGACATTCATCACCCCGCCGATGAAGAGCAAGCCCATCAACGCCCAGCAGCATCCAATGCAATAGATGCCGTGGCGAAATCCAAGGGCGATGGAGCCCAACGGATCACGCCGGAACCCGCCGTGTAGATGAATGAACATGACGGGTGCCTGACACTGTCGGAGGCAAACATCCTTCAGGGGCGTCCATTGAAACAGCCCGACTGCGATGAGCGTAACCCCGCTGAAAATTCCGCTTGCGCTCGTCATCAGGGGGGTGAGCAGCAAGGTGCTCTCCAGTGCCCATTGACCAATGGTCGCAGCACAGGCGAAAGCCGTCCAGGCCAGAAAATAGCCGGCAACGAAAAATCCCGTTGCAGCCAATGGCTTGCCCTGCACCTCGCCGTGACGGCCAACCCGCGCATAGAGCAAAATCATCGGTGCGGCGGAGGGGGTCATCATGCCGATCATCATGACCACCCACATCAACATCGTGACGGCAAATTCGGTCGTGCTCCACGACCGAAACCCGTGCATCATCATCACATCTATGGAAGCGGCATCCATGCCCTGCATTGCCATGCCATCACTGTTCATACTGCGCGCGAGCCAGAGAATATAGGCCCAGGCGATCATCGTGAGCACGGCAAGGGATGCGGCAACGATCAATCGATCGCGTCGCAGTACCGCTTCGAGCGCTGTGGCGCCCGTGGCATTCAATGCACGACACCACTCTGGGTCAGGTGCAGTCTGGCGAACTGCGCATGAGAGTTGGGAATAGACAGCTTCAGGGGACCTTGCGTCTCGGCCCATCCGCGCCCGACTTCGCATGTGTCATACTCAAAACCGTTTGGCAGATTGATGCGTGCCCGATGGGTCTGGCCGGTGACGGGGTTGAGGATCGGCTCGCCGCGAGCCTCGATCCATCCCGGAACGTTCAGGTGCGCCGCACGGCCATTCACATCCACTTCAAAATCTATTTTTGCAAAAACCGGGTCGTGGACTTTCTCGAACGTCGTCGAAAAGACCTGGAAGAAGGTCGCGCCGGGATCGGTATCCAATCCGCTCATGATGCGCAACAGCGCTTCCCGTTGCTCCGCCGAAGCGCGCTCGTCGACGATCGGCACGGCTTGGCCGTTGCCCTCATGGATCGCTCCTGGCCAGGCCACGATCATGGCGCATTTCAACCCGTCCAGTTTGGTGGTTCCGTGATGGCCTTCTTCGATCGCAAGGGCTGCAACCGCGCAGCAATCCCCCTGGGTAGGCAAAGCGTTGAACTGACAGGGGCAACCATAGGCGCAGTTGCAGTGTACGAATTCACGGCCCACGAGAGTCCATTTAACGTCCGTCATTTTCTCCTCCTCATTATTGTTTTATTTTGTTCTTTGTTCTCCAACGGATATTTGACAACTCATCCGGCGCTGGGCCTGCCTTGCAGGCAGAACGGCGTCGCTCTACCCCGATATCTGCGAAGCGGCGGACATCAGTTCCTGCGGTGCCGGCACCCCAAACATATAACGGCCACCTTCGGGTACTTCGGTAAAGCTCCAGCGTACGATACCGTCACGATCGAGCAGAAACTCTCCCACAAGCTGACCTTCACCGGTGGCGATCATATGGCGGTCGGCTTCGGAAAATTCGTATCCATCCAATTTGTCGAGAAACTCGACCGCGGCCATTGCATTCATCGGTTCGGGTAATTCGCCCGGCATCTCAATGCGCATATTTGTGACGGCCTCTGCGCTGATCTTGCGTGGCCAATCGCTTTCAGCCTCGGTGAATTCGACATTGGGCAGGCCGAATGCCCGGTGCGAGATCCGTTCCGGGTCGGATGCAGCCAGCAGGTTGGGCAATGGGTGATATCTGAAATAGAGCCGAGCGCGGTCGATTGGCGTATTCACCACAGTCAGACTGTCAATGCCTTTCTCGCGCAGGGCGCCTTCAAGCTGCGACATGGCTGTGATCTGGCGCCGGCAGAACGGGCAATGCAAACCCCGAAACAGGCCCACCAATACCGGTTTGCGGCCACGAAAATCATCGATTGCGACTTTGCCCTGACGGGTAATCGCGTCAAGCACAACATTGGGTGCCCGGTCGCCCGGCTGCAACGGTCCTTTGATATGAGGCTCCGACATATGCGTCATCCCCTTTCACTCGACTAATCGAGAAATGGCAATACGACAAGCGCTTCGGGGTCGAGCCCATGCTGTGCGCAGACCTCTTGCGCCATGGCGAAATATCGCTCCGCCTCGGCCAAATCATCAAGGTCGAGATTGAGCGTCGCCAACCCATCATAACACGGAAACAGCAATTGTGGTTCACCGATTTCACGTGCCACGTCGAGGGCCTCATTGTAACATTCACGCGCCAGTTCCGGTTGATCGTGGCATTGATGAATTTGGCCGAGCACGATGAGGGGAACCGAGAGATGGTCGCGCTGATCCAGTGCCCGATCGATCTCGATTGCCTTTTCGGCCGCGGGCACGCCCTCGCTGATGCATCGGTCGGTAAAGGTGCAGTAGGCCACGGCAAGATTGGCAAGGAGACGCGCCTGAAAGCCCAGATCGCCGATGCGGTGTGCCACCCCGAGCCCGCGCTGGCACACCCGGATCGCGCGTTCCGGATTGACCATGGTATAGAGCACCGACAGATTGGTGTAGCCGCGACAGGCGGCACTTAGAAGGCCTGCATCTTCAGCGACCTTGACACTGCGCTCCACCTCGCTCACCGCTTCCTGGCTCCGGCCAAGCCGTGCAAGCGCCACCCCTTTGGTGTTCAGCGCTTCGGCCGTAACCCGAGCAGTTTCGATGTCACTTTCGGCGCCGGCTTCAGGTGCCATGGTTTGAACAAAACGCAGTGCTTCGTCCGCCCACCGCACGGCGGCCATGTGGTCGCCAGTGCGAAATGCAAGGCGGCCGCGTTCCTGCGCGAGATGCGCATGCTCGATCAGCGGATCTATCCCTTCAAGCAGCGCTGCTGCATCGGCATAGCGTGTCTCTGCTTGATCGCGTTTGCCGGAGTCCCAAAGCAATCGCCCAAGCTTGCGCAATATTCTTGCGGTTGCGGCGAGGTCACCCTTGGCGCGATGAATGTCAAGGACGGTCTGGTATTGTTCATCGGCGATATCGCGCTGACCTGCGGGTCCGCAGAGATCGGCAATACGTTCGCGCAAGAGCAGCGATTCCGTTCCATGGTCACCAGTATTCGACAGGGCATCCAGTGCCTGCCTGTAGAGACGGACCGCGTCATCGTTGGCGTATGTCTTGCGCGCCCGGTCGCCCGCTGCCATCAGGTAGTGCGCACCTTTCGTCGTGGCTGCGGTTTGGCTGAAATGGTGACCCAACATTGCCAGATCTTCGAGACGTTCTGGATCGTCTCCATACAATCGTTCCAGTGTGTCACCGATGAGCTCATGCATCTCAATGCGCCGTTGCAACAGGAGATTGTGGTAAATCACATCGTGAAGCAGCGTCTGGATGAAGCGGTAGCCTGGCGCCGTTACCGGGTTTGCGCCGGGGATTTCCTCGATGATTTCGGCATCGCAAAGGAGATCGAGCCCCGCTTCGACGTTTGCCGGGGCTGCCGAAATGGTCTTCAATAATTCCGCGTCGAAACGCGGCCCGATAACTGCGGCCTCCTGGGCCAATCTGCGCACGTCCGGCGGCAGCCTATCCATTCGGGCGAGCAGCATTGCCTGTATGCCGACGGGAATGTCGGCAGCTGCCTCCCTGTTTGCCACCCGCCAATGCCGGTTGTCCCTTTGCACGGCCCCAACCTCAATGAAATGACGCACAATTTCCTCGATGAACAGAGGATTGCCGTTGGCGCGATCGACAATGCTGTTGCACAGATCGGCTGGCAATCCGCTGGGGCCGTGACCGAAGAATGCACTGAGCATTTTTCGACCGTCATTGGCGTGCAAAGGGGGGAGGCGCAGCGCCGTCAAGCTGATACGGCTTGAATCCAGCATATCCGTGTCAAATGCAGGCCGATGGGTTGTCAGCAGCATGAAGCGGCTGCGCTCCAGACGGTCCATCAAAAAGCGCAATGCCTCGAGCGATGCGGTATCAGCCCAATGGAGGTCTTCGACGACAAGCAGCAGGGGTGAACGCGCCAGGCGCTGCTCGAAAATAGTGCGGATCGCATAGAAGATCTGCCGGCGCAATTGCTCGGGTTCAACCTGATGCAGCACGTCATCGGATTCGCCAAGGCCGATAACGTAAAGCAGGAGCGGCATCAATTGCTTCACTTCGCCGGCGGCAAGGCCAAGTTCGCTCAGGCCTGCGGCGAGCAAATCCTTTGTTTTCTCCGGTGAATCATTGGCGTTGATTTCATAGGCGCTGCGCAACACAGCGGCGAGTGTGCCATATGACGGTTCACCGAGCGGTGAACAGATGGCTCGCCGAACCACGACATTGGTGAAACGAGGATCATCACGCGTGTTTGCCAGGAATTCCTCGGTCAGGCGTGATTTCCCAATGCCTGCCTCGCCGATCAGCCGTACCAGTTGGGCTCGACCTGCGGCTGCTAGATCAAGACAGCCAAGCATACGGGCAAGTTCCTTTTCACGCCCGACCAGTGGCGCACTCAGGCCAAGTGTTTCGAGGCCCCGTGCGGTGCGGGGCTCCTCGAGTGCTCCCACCAGCCGATGTACGAGCACGCTGCCAACCTTGCCACGCAGGGCCTGGTCACCAAGCGAATCATAAGAGAATGCATGTCGCGTGAGGCGATAGGTGAGCGGCCCAACGAGGATCTCGCCCGGTTTCGCCATCGACTGCAGCCGTTGTGCGCTGTTCACCGTATCGCCCGTCACTGAATAGGATTTGGCGTTGCCCGCACCAAAGCCGCCGGCAACGACCGGGCCTGTATTGATGCCAACATGCAGAATCAGGGGCGAATGCGAGCGTGTTTGCCAGCGTTTTCCCACCATTGCGGCCCGGCTGACCATGTCCAGCGCCGCGTGGAGCGCTCGCTCGGGGTCGTCTTCATGTGCGACCGGTGCCCCGAACAATGCGAGCAGCGCATCGCCGATGAATTTGTCGACAAAGCCCCCGAAGCCCTGCACCGCCGCCGTCAGCTCTTCAAAAAGTTCGTTTTGGAGCGTTTGCATGACTTCCGGGTCGAGTTGTTCGCTCAATGTGGTGAAACCGCAGAGATCGGCAAACAACACGGTAACGGTACGGCGATCCGCACCAGTTTCGGATTTTACCAGCGTGGGCCGGAGGACTTGACGGGACGATTCTTGCGGCCTTTGCAGGCCGCTGATTGTCGGGGGATCGGCGATCTGGGCTCCGCATTTTGGGCAGAACACGAAGTCTGGTGGACACAGATATTCGCAGTTGGGGCACGCGCTGGCTTGTTTCGCGCCACATTTTGGGCAAAACGCAAAACCGCTTTGAACGTCAAAACCGCAACCCGTGCAGTTCATCGATATGACCTCGCAGGAACCCGGATGTACGATCCTGCCGCGCTTTATCCCACGGGCTGGATTCCCCATTAAATAATGAACCTGCTGCGAGGGACTGGCAAGCGGCCCATAATGTGAGAATGCTGGAGACAATCGGGTTGCAAGTGCTTCAGCAGGGCATTACTGAAGACATGTCGGCACCACTCCTCTTGGGTGCTGACATCCCCCACCCCAGGGAGAAGGTCTTGGGCCTTCACAACTTGGCCGGACCCAATGGTCCGGCCCTTTTCAAGAGACGTCCGAGCTGGCCTGCATGTCCGCGTTATCCGCCAGCGCTCAGGAGACTGTTTCTCCACCATCCACCACGAGCGCTTGCCCGGTAATGTAGGACGAACGATCTGAAACCAGAAACAGGATCGATTCGGCTATTTCCTCGACATCTGCCCAGCGCCCCAATGGAACCTGCTGTTGGACATAGGCTTCTATTGCACTGCGTCCGCCCATTTGGCCGATGAAAGGTTCGTTGAAGGGGGTATCAACCCAACCGGGGCAAAGCGCGTTTACACGGATTCCAAATCGCGCGTAATCGCCGGCCATTTGGCGGGTCATCGCGATGACAGCATGTTTGGTGGTCGTGTATGCAATCATCTCGCGATCATAGAGCACGCCGGACGATGATGATGTGTTGAGTATGACGCCTCTGCCGGCGGCCTTCATCACCGGCATGACAAGACGGGAGGCCATGAAATGCGCCCGAACATTGAGGCTCCAGGACCGGTCGAACCCTTCAACCGGCACCTGCTCGAGGTTGCCGGCAATCTGTGCTCCGGCATGGTTGTGCAAAATATCGATGCGCCCGTGCCTGGCGGCCACTGAAGATATACTTGCCGCAAGCGCCTCATCATCGGTCACGTCGACAACAGCAATTTCCGCGTGTCCGCCCGCCTTGCAAATGCGGTCCACGACGATTTCCGCATTCTCTGCATTGATATCAATGACGACCACATGGGCGCCTTCGCGCGCCAGAATGGCGGCACCGGCCTCGCCGATTCCGGAGCCGGCTCCGGTGACTATAGCAACGCGATCTCTGAGGATCATGGGGTTTCCTGTGTGTCAGTTTGTTGTTTTTTTCTCACGCATCAGAATGCGGGCTATCAGGATCATCATCAGCGAGGCGACCAGAACCAGCGTGGCAATGGCATTTATCTCCGGGGTAACACCCCGGCGAATGGACGCGAAGACATAGATGGGCAAAGTCGTTTTGGAACCGGCGACGAAAAAGGCGATGATGAAATCGTCGAAGGAAAATGTGAACGAGAGCAGAAAGCCCGCCAGCACCGACGGCAGGATTTGCGGCAGCACGACCAATCGAAAAGTGGTCAGCGGCGTTGCGTAGAGATCGCTTGAAGCTTCGACGATGTCGCGGCCGAGACTGGCGATGCGCGCCTTCACGATCATGGTCACCAATGCCATCGAAAAGAGCCCGTGCGCAGCGACAATCGATCCGTAGCCAAGGCCAAGCTGCGGCGGATTGGCACCAGGCCAAATGGCGTTGAGCAGTGGATTGAGAAAGGAGAAAACTTCCACCAATGCAACGAGTGTCGCAATGCCGATCACCACGCCCGGCACGACGATGGCAGCTGCAAACAGACCGTCGAGCACAGCCCGCGTGCGGGTGCCCAACCGCTCCATCCCGATGGCTGCCATTGTGCCGAATATGGCGGCCAGTGTCGCGCTTGTCAGGGCGATGATGAGGCTGTTCTGCAGTGCGGCAACGAGAAACGTGTTGCCCAGAGCCTTGCCATACCACATCGTTGAGAAGCCGGTGAATTCACTGGCATTGCGACCGGCATTGAAGGAAAACAGCACCACGAGCGCGATCGGCGCGTAGAGGAACACATAGACTGCCGAAATAAAAGCACGCATCAAATGAGGTCCACTTGTCTGGTTCCCGCGATCTTCCAGGCAATACGCATGGCAATGAGCAGCACGAAAACCACTGAAATCACCAGTGTGACGGCGATTGCCGATCCGAATGGCCAGTTGCGCGACTGCAGGAAGAGATCGACGAGGGCATTGCCGATGAAAAACACCTTGCCGCCGCCAAGAAGCTGCGGGATCAAATACTCGCCGAGCAGCAGGATCGTGACGAGCGACAATCCTGTCATCACCCCGGGCAGGGAGAGTGGCAGTGTGATGCTGAAAAAAGTGGAGACCGGTTTGGCACCCAGATCAGCGGACGCTTCGAGAAGGCGACGATCAAGCTTTTCCAGACTGACATAGATGGGCATGATCATCAGCGGCAGATAGCCGTAAACGATACCAAGAAGGACGGCGCCATGGGTGTTGAGGATGCGCACGTCGTCGAAACCGACCATGCTCAGAAGGTTGGGAATGCCGCGGGAGCCGAGGAGATACATCCAGGCATAGGTGCGCACCAAAAGGCTGGTCCAGAATGGGACAATGACCAGTGAAACAAGCAGGAGCCGATACCGGGGATTGGCCTTGACTGCGAGGTAGTAGGCAACCGGATAAGCGACAATCAGGCAGATGAAGGCGCCGACAGGCGCGAGAAAGAGCGTATTCCAGAAAGCCGCAGCGCGCGATGGCAGATTGGCAAATTGTGCGAATGTGAAGGCCGGTTGATATCCGCCTTCAGGTGCGCGCTCTCCGACTGAAAAAACCAGCATGGCAATGAAGGGCAGCACGAGGAAAATGAAAAGCCAAGCCACAGCCGGTGCGACAAGCGATGCGGTCACCATCCTTCGTTTTGTGTTTATAGCCAATGCCATCGGATATCTCTTGTATGGATGATGTGCCCGTCCTTCTCTCGACTACGGAGTGCCGAGAGAAGGACAAGTTGTGTTGTCAGGCTGACTTGAAGCGCGCCATGACCTCGGCACGGGCGGGATCGGTGAGCGTGACTGCCGCGCCGAACTCCAGCGGGGTCAGTTGACCATCCGGGGGATAGACAATGGTGTTGGAGGTAATTTCCTTCGGAAGAAGCGAAAGCACGCGGCTGTCAGTTGTCGGAGCGCCATTGGCGATATGCTCCTTGACGGCGTTGGCTGGATCCATGAGGTAGTTCAACAGAGCGTAACCCGCCGGTTTGTTCGCGGCGCTTTTGGGGATGGCATAGAAGTCCGACCAGATCTCGCCGCCATCTTTGCCAAGGACAAACTTGATTTCCGGCACATCGCGGTTGAGCTGCGCACCATCATTGGTCCAGCACATGGTCATCCAAGCATCTCCTGCACGCATGGCCGGCTGATAATCGCTGTTGATGGCATAGAGGTGCGGTTTGACCTTCACCAGAAGTGCTTCTGCCTTGGCCAGTTCGTCAGGTTTGACGGAGTTGAAGGAGTAGCCGAGCGAAACCAGAGCGCTGCCGATTGTCGTGAGCTGATAGTCATGCACGATAGTGCGCGTGTCGGCCTCATTTTGTGCGACCTCGAAGAAATCCTTCCAGCTCGCTACGGGTGTTTTGATTTTCTTTGAGTTGAGAGCAATTCCGGTCGTGCCCCAGTTTTTTGGCACCGCATAGGTCGTGCCGCTGATAGTCCCCTCGGCGGTGAAGCGCGCCGTTTCTGTGGCGGGGCTGTAGTTGGTCAGCTTCGACATATCGAGAGGATCGATCAGGCCAAGCTTTACATAGGTGGAGATGGTGTAGTTGGTTGGCACAAACAGGTCCCAGCCGGTGCCTCCGGCCTGTAGTTTCGCCAGCATTTCCTCATTCGAACCAAAAACATTGACTTCGACCGCAACGCCGGTTTTCGCCGTGAAAGCTTCAAACGTTGCAGGATCATGATAGTTCGGCCAGGTGGCGATCGACATCTGCTTGCCAAGGTCCTCGGCGAAGGCCGGAGACGAGAGCAAGCCGGTCTGGCCTGCCAGCACTGCGGAGGCCAGACCAAGTCCGGTAACGCCCAGGAAGTGCCGGCGGGAGACGGACCCGCGTTTGAGGCGCATCAACTCATCCATGAACTCTGCAGCTGTTATTGGGGCATTCTCTCTATAGTGTTTAGGCATGAAGATGTTCCCTTTTTTGATATTGTTCAGGCCGGAAAGATATGCGCAGCGTCCGGGTTGAAGCTCAGCACAACCCTTTCATTGGGCTCAACCAGGCTGCTCTCCGAGAGAACATGCCGATCGGCAGTGATCAGGAAATTGCCAAGCCCGTTAACGGAAACCGAATATTCAACCGATGATCCAAGGAAGATTCGGTGGGTTACAACCCCCGAAAGCCTGCCCGAGATCGATTGGTTTTGTCGATGCAAGGTGATGGCCTCAGGGCGCAGCGCCAGGGTCACGGCGCCAGGGGGCAGGGCGCTCCTTTCCCCTATCGACAGGGCACTCCCATCTGCAAGGCGCAGCGTGGCACCATCGGCTTCGACTGTTGCAGCTATTCGATTGGTCTTGCCGACAAAGTCGGCAACAAAGAGATCGCGCGGTTTGTCATAGACTTCCTGCGGGGCTGCAAGCTGTACGATGCGTCCCGCATTCATCACACAGACAAGGTCGCTCATGGAGAGGGCCTCTTCCTGGTCATGGGTTACCAGGACGAAGGTGATGCCCAATTCGCGCTGCAATGTTTGCAGCTCAATCTGCATGGCCGTGCGCAATTTCTTGTCGAGTGCCGCAAGGGGTTCGTCCAGAAGCAGCACGGACGGCTTGTTGACCAATGCGCGCGCCAAGGCCACGCGCTGCTGCTGTCCACCGGACATTTCATGGATACGGCGCTTGCCGAACCCGCCAAGCCGCACCATTTCCAGCGCCTCGCCGACGCGGCGGGATATCTCGGGCGCACTGATCTTCGGGCGGGCCTGCCTTAGCCCGTAGGAGACATTCTGTTCGACATTGAAATGCGGAAAGAGTGCGTATTGCTGAAACACCATGTTCACGGGCCGCTGGTGGGCCGGGACACCGTTCATGGGCTTGCCGTTGATCAGGACGTCGCCCGTCGTGGGCTGTTCGAAACCGCCAATCATGCGCAGGCACGTTGTCTTGCCGCAGCCGGACGGGCCGAGCAAAGCGACGAATGCGCCTTTTGGGACCTGAAGATTAATATCGGAGACAGCGGTCACGGCGCCATAGGATTTGCTGACCGACCGAAACTCGATGTCGTTCACTGAATGAGATGTCACATTAGTCCCCTGCGGCTTTTAAGTTACATTGGTCAGTCTGCGCTGCCTTTGCCACCGTCATGACCAGCAAAGTAGCCAATCCGTGACCGTGCGGTATATACCCCAAAAGAGGTATTTCATCAGGCCAATACCAATGTAAGGTGTATATGCAATTGCGGTTATGAAAAGATGAGGGGCCGGCACGATGAGCGTCGATATTGAAACGCTATTCGATGTGTTTCGCCGGTTTGTAGGCAGATCGACAATGCTGTCGCATGAGTTTGGCGATCTTTTTCGCCAGATGATGCGCTCGTTGGTCAAGTTCGATCACGTGGTGATGTTTGCTTATCGCGGGAATGAACGCCCCATTGATCTCTACAGCACTTTTGATCCGGCGGAGCAGGTCATTTTCGTCAATCTGTATCAAATGGGCCCTTATCTCCTCGATCCCTTCTATCACAACGCCCGCGAGGCGAGGTCCGGCATCTGGCGCATGCGCGAGCTTGCGCCAGACCGCTTTTTTTCCAGCGAGTACTATCGCACCTATTATGTTCAGACAGGACTTGCCGAGGAAATTGGCTTCTTCGTTCCCATCGCGCAGGACCTGACGATTGTGCTTTCGCTGATGCGGCGCGAAGAAACAGGTCCCTTTGCAACGCAAGATCTTTCGCTGTTGCGCAAGGCTGAGCCGCTGATCGCACGACTGGTGAAACACTATTATCAGGATATCGGCCTTCTCTTTGATGCCGCCGTTGCAAAGCAAAGGAAAGGGCGTCGCAAGGACAAGTTAAATGCCGCTGACACGGTGTGGCGTGATCTCAACCTGACGGATCGCGAGGCGGCGATCATCGAACTTGTGCTGCAAGGGCACTCGTCGGAATCTATCGGATTGCGGCTTTCGATCACCATGGGCACTGTAAAGGTTCACCGGCGTAATGTTTACCGCAAGCTCGGCATATCGTCCCAGACCCAACTTCTTTCCATCTATTTGAAGAAGTTGGGCGAGCATTAGATTGGGCGCGCCGGGCATTCGCCGATGCTCGGTGTCCCGCGGGGCGCGGACGGGTTTTATGTCGGAATGTTTATCCGCAAGTGTGTTGCTGCCCGGAATCCCTGTCGGTCATCTTGTGATGGTGATACGGTTCGCCGGGATATCATTCCGACACTCATGACCGGAGGCCACCGTTGAACAGCGAACAGGGCATTCTTCGCATATCCATAGCTGTTACAATCTGTGTCGCGGGCTTTGGCGTGATATTCGGCTTGCTGGCAGGGTCTTTCTCCATCGTATTTGATGGTGTCTACATGCTGGCCGATGCCGCGATGAGCGGCCTGGCTCTGGGGGTTGCGCGGCTGATCGCATTATCCGCTGTTCCGACCGGAAAACTCCGGGAACGGTTCACAATGGGTTTTTGGCATCTTGAACCCATGGTGCTTGGCCTCAACGGCATTATGCTATCGGGCGTTGCGATTTACGCATTGATCAATGCGATCGGCAGCCTGATGAGCGGCGGCCGTGATCTCGAGTTCAGCTTCGCGATTTTCTATGCCGCCGTTGCTCTCGTTGCCTGCACGGTCATGGCAGTCGTTGAAATGAGAATGAATAAACGTCTGCATTCCGACTTTGTCGCTTTGGATGCCAAGGCCTGGATTATGTCGGGGGGCATTACCGCTGCACTATTGGTGGCATTTTCCGTTGGCTATGCAATAGAGGGAACGCGGCTCGACTGGATCACCCCCTATATTGATCCTGCAGTCCTTGCCCTCGTCTGCGTCGTTATCATTCCACTTCCCATCGGCACGATCAGGCAGGCACTGGCCGATATCTTTCTGATCACGCCCCCGGCGCTGAAATTGCACGTCGACACCGTCGCGCAACATTTTGTTGAGCGATATGGCTTCGTTTCCTACCGTGCTTATGTGGCAAAGGTCGGACGCGGAAAGCAGATTGAGCTGTACTTCATTGTCCCTATGGGGTGGCCGTCAAGGCGCCTTGAGGAATGGGATGCTATCCGGGATGAGATCGGCGAAGCCATAGGCGACGAAAGTACAGACCGGTGGCTGACAATTGCATTCACCACTGATCTGGAATGGGCGGTCTGACCGCAGGCTGGGACATCATGCCCAATCCGGTGTCAAGACGTGTGCTCCCTATTGACTATAACGAATATGTTATATAACAAACATGTTATGAACATTTCAACTGACGCGACAAATCTCGATGCTGCATTTTTAGCGCTGGCCGACCCCACACGCCGGGCAATTCTTGCGCGCCTGGCGCATGGCGAGGAGACGGTGATGCAGTTGGCGGAACCCTTCGCGATGACCCAGCCAGCAATTTCTCGGCACTTGAAGGTGCTCGAAAATGCCGGGCTGATTGTCCGGCGTATCCAGGGCGCGAAGCGGCCGTGCCGGTTATCGGGCGACGGGATCGAAACCGTCGATCGATGGCTTGCGATGCTGAGGGATGCACTGGCTCAGAACTACGACAGGCTCGATGGAGTCCTGGCGGACATGGCTGACAATGGAGAGGAATTGAAATGAGCAAACTAACGATCAAGACCGAGGGCGATCTGCATGTTGTGATGACGAGGCATTTCAATGCGCCGCCTCAAGCCGTTTACCGTGCACACATAGAGCCAACGCTGATTCAAAGATGGATGCTTGGGCCGGACGGATGGACAATGCCCGTGTGCACCAACGAGGCGCGCCCTGGCGGGAAGATCCGATTTGAATGGAAAGGCCCTGACGGCAGTGGCTTTTATCTGACAGGCGAATATCTGGAATTGGAGCCTTATAGCCGCATTGTTCATATCGAGCGGATGCATCTTCCAGACACGACGCCGGACAACCATGTGGAAACGCGGTTCGATCCGGACGGATCCGGTACGCTGATGACTATGCGGATGACTTTGCCTGACGCTGAAACGCGGGCCATGATGCTGGCAAGCGGCATGGAGCACGGCATGGAAGCGAGTTATGTCCGGCTGGAAGG
Source organism: Phyllobacterium sp. T2-21 (assembly GCF_055378485.1). Classification (NCBI taxonomy): domain Bacteria; kingdom Pseudomonadati; phylum Pseudomonadota; class Alphaproteobacteria; order Hyphomicrobiales; family Phyllobacteriaceae; genus Phyllobacterium; species Phyllobacterium sp. T2-21. The sequence goes on from NZ_AP027913.1 coordinate 213,542, forward strand.
ATTGATGTAGGCCGTTTCTACAGGGCGGTGGCAGAAGCGCCGCTCATCCTCCCGCAAATCCAGGGCACGCGGTGCCATCCGCTCTGCGGTGGTTGGTGCCGGATCAAGACGGCGTCGCCTCAAAGCGGCGCCTATCTGATTTACAGGGCAAAGCTTGAGGTCTAGGATCAAGGCAGCAGAGAAAATGTTACCTAGTATCGGAGTGTGATCCATGACCGAGGTTTCATCTGTTGAAGAATCTCCCTCAGACCAACCCGTTCTCGATACCACGCCTTACGGTGCAGGGCCTGATGATTCCGTTGCAAGCGCGGCAGAGAATGCTGCGGTTACTCACCACGTGGCAGTGATTGGCGGCAAGACAATTCCCTATACAGCGCGTGCCGGCCATCTGGTTACCGTTAATCCATCCAGTGCGCAGCCGGCAGCGGCGTTCTTCTACGTCAGTTTTGCCGCTGATGGTGTCGATCCATCGACGCGCCCGGTCACTTTTTTCTATAATGGCGGGCCGGGGTCCTCGTCGGTGTTCCTGCTGCTCGGGTCGTTTGCGCCGCGGCGCATCAAGACGAATATGCCCGATTTTACGCCGCCCGCTCCCTATACCATCGAGGACAATCCGGACAGTCTGCTGGATCGCAGCGATCTGGTGTTTATCAATCCCGTTGGCACCGGCTACTCAAGCGCAATCGCGCCGAACCGGAACCGGGATTTTTGGGGTGTCGATCAGGATGCGCGCTCGATCGCGCAATTCATCAAGCGTTATTTGACCGCCTTTGATCGTTGGAATTCACCCAAATTCCTCTTCGGCGAATCCTATGGCACGCCCCGCACCTGTGTATTGGCATGGATGCTGCATGAAGACGGTGTCGATATCAACGGCCTGACGCTGCAGTCGTCGATCCTCGATTATACGCAAATCGGCAATCCGGTTGGACTGTTGCCGACATTGGCGGCAGACGCCTGGTATCATAATAAAGTCAATGTGGGGGTGCGGCCGCCGCTGCCTGCCTTCATGGATACGGTGAAGGCCTTCGCGCAAGGTCCTTATGCAAAGGCTTTGACAGATTTTCCCAAGTTTGACGCGGCGACATTGCAGACACTGAGTGATTATCTCGGCATTTCGCCCGTCGTCCTCACGTCCTGGAGCTTGAATGTCGAGGCGAACAATGGTGCCAATCTCCTTTTCCTGACGACCCTCCTGCAGGATCGGGGGCTGGCGCTTGGGGCCTATGATGGAAGGGTGACTGCCATCGATACGGGAATTGCCGGTCAGATTGACCCTAATTCCGGCGGCAATGACCCGACGATGACCGCCGTGAGCGGCGTCTATACCGCCATGTGGAATACCTATCTGAACGATGAGTTGAAGTTCACGGCTCTGTCACCCTTCGCCGATCTCAACGACCAGGCATTTCAAAATTGGGATTTCGGCCACATCGATCCAACGGGCGCGCAGAGAGGCGGCAAGGATGCCAATGGCAACCCGGTTCTCTATACGGCCGGCGATCTGGCGGCGGTGATGGCGCTCAATCCCAGTCTCAAGGTGTTTTCAGCCAATGGCTATTATGATTCCGTCACGCCATTCTTCCAGACCGCGCTGACATTGGCGGCTATGCCGCTCACCAATCCGTCGGTGCGCGCCAATCTGACTGTTCGCAACTATCCGTCGGGGCACATGATTTATCTTGATGGCGAATCCCGGACCGCGTTGAAAGCTGATCTCAGTGTTTTCTACGACAGCACAAGGGCCCGTTTCATTGCCCAGGCGCTGCGCAGCGAACAGTCTGCCATTTGCAGGCCCTATTTCAAACTTCGAAATCCTGTCGAGGCGCACAAGACCGGCCGTGGCCAGGCGGTACCGGCAAGCTGGAGCGTTCCTGATCTTTGCAAGGCCTATGACTGGCCGCAGAACCTTCTCGGCGGCGGTGTGATTGCCATTGTTGAGCTTGACGGCGGCTGGGTTGCGAGCGACACGGACGCGTATTTTGCAGCGCTGGGACAGCCTGTGCCTCAGATCGTTGATGTGCCGGTTGCCGGTGCCGGGAACAATCCCAATAGGAACAATGGCCGGTCCGGTGATGCCGATGTCGAGGTTGCACTCGATATTCAGATCGCGGCCGCGTCCTATTATGCGGCAACCGGCCGGCCCGCCTCGATCCGGGTTTACTGGGCGTCGCCTCAACCCAGTGGAATCGCAGCGGCGGTGCGGGCGGCGGCAGCGGATGGCTGCGATATCTGCTCGCTTTCCTGGGGTGCCGATGAGGCACTTTGGGTCAAGGCCGGACAGGGCACTGGCCAGGATCTGGTTGCCCAGATGCAAAGCGCAGTGCAGGCGGCGACAACAGCGGGCATGGTGGTTTTCGCGGCAGCTGGTGACAATAATTCAAGTGATGGTGGCAGCAGTCCCGCCAATGTCGACATGCCCGCGTCCTGCCCGAATGTGATCGGTTGCGGTGGAACCACCAAATCGGCGGCAGGTGAAGTGGTCTGGAATGAAGATCCGGGCAATCCGGACGGCAATGGGACGGGCGGCGGCTTCTCGACATTGTTTGCGCCGCAACCGTGGGAGGCCGGCGCGCCGCACGGGCCGGGCCGGATGGTGCCTGATGTTGCTGCGCATGCCGATCCGCGCACCGGTTATGAGATTTGCGTGCACGGGCAGACGATGATCGTCGGCGGTACCAGCGCGGTGGCACCTCTCTATGCAGGCCTGTTTGCCGCTTTTGGCCGCAAACTTGGTTTTATCACGCCCAAACTCTGGCTGAACCATATGTGCTTCAACGATATCACTGTGGGTGACAATGGTTATTACCGGGCACGCATCGGTCCCGACCCATGTACGGGCATCGGTTCGCCTATTGGTTCGAAACTCGCCGCCTTGTTTGATGCCCCGGCTGCCGGGATGCTTCATCTGGAACCGTCGGCACTGCCGAGGATCGTTCCTGACGGTTGGAGCGGCTCCGTTTATCTAACCTTTGTCGAGGGGAAGCTCACCGGCAAGCCGCGCATGGAACCGTCACCGGACAAACGTGTTCCGCAGGCCCGTACTGTCCGCAAACAGGCGCCCGCGAAATAGCTATTGCCGGCACTGCCATCCGCGGTGAATTCGCTACGTGCCGGAATCCTTGGCCTGGCCCCATTCGGGCTCGACGGCCGGAATATCATCGAAGGATGAATAGTTGAGATTGTAGAGCTGCGCATAGAGTTTGCCATTCTCCATAAGGGCATCATGGTCTCCCATTTCGATCATCTGTCCATTTTGCAGGACGATGATGCGATCGGCTTCGCGAATGGTGGCGAGGCGGTGGGCGATCACAAGCCCGGTGCGGTTCTCCAGCAGCTTGACGAGGGCCTTCTGGATGAGCATCTCGGTGTAGCTGTCGATATTTGCCGTGGCCTCGTCAAGAACGAGGATCTTGGCATCGGCCACCAGTGCGCGGGCAAAGCTGATCAGTTGGCGCTGGCCAAGCGAAAGATTTCCGCCGCGCTCGCCCAGTTCAGTCTCGTATCCCTCGGCAAGATTCATGATGAACTCGTGCGCGCCGACGGCCTTGGCCGCCTCGATGACATCGTCGAGCGATGCGCTGTCCTTGTGGTAGCGGATGTTTTCGAAAACCGTTCCGGTGAACAGAAACGGCTCCTGCAGGACCATTGCGATCTGCTGACCGAGGGAATCCTGGGTCAGATTCCGCACGTCATGGCCGCCCACCAGAACCTGTCCCTGCTGGACATCATAGAAGCGGTGAATGAGTGCCATTGCACTCGACTTGCCGGAACCGGTGGGGCCAACGAGCGCCACTGTCTCGCCCGGGTTGACCTTGAAGCTGACATTTTTCAGAACCGGATGCTTCGGATTGTAGCCGAAAACGACGTTGCGGAACTCGACCGATCCATCGGTGTCCGGCGTGAGAACCCGTGCATCCGGAGCATCGGTGATGCTGATCGGCACATCCAGCACTTCGGTCAGCCGCTGTCCCGACGCCATGGCCCGCTGCATCACCGAATATTGCAGGGTCAGGGAGCGGATCGGATCGAAGAAGCGCTGGATGTAAAACAGGAACGCGACCATGACACCCACGTCAAGCGCCTGATTGAGCACGCGCGCGCCGCCGACGACGATGACGAGCGCCATGGCAACGCCGGTGAGTGAATCCACGATCGGTACCATGACCTGAGCGTACTTTGCTGCTCTGAGATGGGTCATCAGATTGGCATGGGCTTTGTCATTGTAGAGCATGAAATTGACCCTCTGGCGTCCCATGCTTTGAACGGCGCGCACGCCGTGGATGGTTTCAGCCAGAGCACCGTTGGTGACTGAATTGGTTTCATGCGCAGCCATGAAGGCGATCCGAGCACGGGGCAGCCAGAAAATGCGCACGACGAACAAAATGGGAAGCACGGCAAGGGTCAAAAGCCCAAGGCGAAAATCCAGATACAGCATGACGAAGACAATGCCGAAGAGCAGGGTGATATCGCCAACCGACAGGACGGAGGTTTCGAGAAACTCCTGCATCGAGTTCACGTCGCCCTGCAGCCGCGACATCAGCCGTCCAACCTCGGTCTTGTCCATGAAGGAAAGGGAAACGCGCTGGAGATGCGAGAACATCGCCCGGCGAATGTCAAACAGGACGTCTTCCGCGACACGTCCCACCACCGTTTCCTGGATATAGCTGGCAACGAAATTGACAAGTATCGCCAGAGCAAATGCAACGATCGCATAGGCAAGTGCGGCGTGATTGCCGCCTGGCGCAATGCCGTGGTCGATTGCGTAGCGGATGATAAGCGGGATCATCAATTGCGTGGCCGTAAACGTCAGCACTGCACCAACGGCAATGAGCATCTGCGTCTTGTAAGGTGCTACGAACGCCCAGATCCGTCTGACGATGTTGCCATCGAAAACCTTGCCGAACATTTCCTCTTCGATCCGGTGCGATCCCACAACGGCGCGGGGCGGGCGGCGTCCATCGTCGCGAACGTCGTTGCGCTCCGTCTCATTCTCGTCGCTCACGATCCCATCTCCGTTTTTTCCATTGCGGCGTGACCGTCACCGGGGCGAACCTGCAAATCGTAAAGTGCCTTGTAGCGGCCGCCTGCCGCGAGCAGGCTTTCATGGGTCCCGCGTTCAACGATCTGGCCGTCCTCGATGAACAGAATCTGATCGGCATGCATCAATGAACTCAGGCGGTGCGCCACAACGATTGTCACCCGGTCCTTGGCGTAGCGGCGCATGGCGATGCGGATGCGCTGTTCCGTGCCGGCATCGATTGCAGCCGTTGAATCGTCGAACACCATGACCGCCGGCTTGAGCATGAGGGTGCGCGCGATGGAAAGGCGCTGCCGCTGTCCCCCCGACAATGAAACGCCGCGTTCACCGACGATTGTGCCATAGCCCATGGGCAGGCCGAGGACGTAATTATGCAGCTGCGCGGACTCGCTTGCCCGTTCGATTCTCGGCTCTTCCGCCCATGGATCACCATAGGCGATGTTGTTTTCGATTGTCGTCGTGAACAGAAATGCGTCCTGCTGAATGACCGCGACCGCGCGGCGCAGCGATTCCAGCGTCACGCTGCGAATATCCTGTCCGTCGATGGTGATCCTGCCGCTGGTAGCGTCGTAAAAACGTGGAATGAGATGCGCCAACGTGCTTTTCCCGCTGCCTGGTTTGCCGACAATACCAACGGTTTCACCGCGCCGGGCTTCGAAACTCAGATGCTGCAAGACCGGCCGGTTGCTGAGCTGCGGATAGGAGAAGCCAACATCTTCAAAACGCAACAGCCCATCCGATATGGCAAGCTGCCTGGCATTTACGGGGTCCTTGATCGCGACATCAAGGTCGAGAAGCGCAAAGATGCGTGTTCCGCATGTGGAGGCACGGGCATAGGAGTTGACCATCAGGCCAAGCTGGCGCACGGGCATTTGCAGGATCGTCATGAATGTCAGGAACGAGGTCAGCGTTCCCACGGTGATTTCACCTGCAACGACCTTGTTGCCGCCAACCCACAGCACGAGGCCCATGGCCGCAAAAAAGGAAAGCGTCATGGCGCTGGTGTTTCTGACGCGGATACCGACACGTTCGTGGGCAAGATCGAGTGCTGTTTGCGAAGCCTTGTCAAACTTTGCCAGCTCATGATCCTTCGCCGCAAATGCGCGCACCACGCGAATGCCGCCGAGATTTTCCTCCATGACCCTTGTGAGCACCGACAATCGCTCTTGCAGATCGAGCCATGTCGCACGCAAGCGCAACTGTGTAACCGACGAGCGCCATGCGACGAAGGGCACAAAACTCAACGCAACAAGCCCCAAAGTGAAATCCGTCGACAAGAGCATATAGGCGCCGATGCCGATCAGAATGGACAGGAGAACTGTGCGTATCAGCGCTGTGGAGAAATACATGCGCACCCCCTCGAGATCGAGCATGCCGACCGTGATGAGATCGCCTGAGTGAACGCTGTCATGAAAACTGAAACTGAGCCGCTGGATTTTCTCATAACAGGCCAGACGCAACTCGTAACCCATATGGTGGCCCACGGCCTCGCTATAATAGTTCTGAATCATGGTGAAGACGCCGCGCAGAATGCTGACCACCAAAAGGACGAGAGCGGTCACGAGCAGGGCATTCTGTGCAATCGTGCCAGCGGTTCCTCCAGCCATGGCCGTTTGGGTCTCGTCGATGGCACGCCCCAGGAGCTTGGGGATCATCAGCTGGAGACTGGCCGCAATCACGGTGGCTCCGATGGCAAATGTCGTCTGCCAGGGATGGCGAAGCGTCATATGGGTAATTCGGACAAGGGTGGAGAAGCCTTGACCCCACCCCGCTGCATTTGCGTGCGCCAACGAATCCGAATGACTCGCCGCCCGCTTGAATGCGTTGCTGCTCACAGTGTTTTCCAAACCATTTGATTATATGAATACAGGCCGCAGAAACGGGGCTGTTCAATACAGTGCGGCTATGATTCTTTGCTGATTCCCAGGCACGGTTCAAGGGCCATATTGTTGGCCCGAACCTCATCCCCCGTTAAGCGCAATAAGTGTGGTTCGCCAGCCTGTCAATTGATCCGCTTTCCTCTGTCGATATCGAACAGATGGATGTGGGAACCATCACCCTTGATGGTGATCCGCTCGCCGACGCGAATGTCCGCGGTTCTCGGAAATTCGACGGTGATCAATTTCTCCGTTCCGGCATCGAGGTAACCGAAGGTCTGACTCCCAAGCCGTTCGACCACCACCAATTCGCCGCTGAACCATGCTTCCGCGGCGTCGCAGATCGCAAGATCTTCCGGCCGGACACCGAAGGTAACCATTTTTGCTGTTTCATATGAACTGTTCAAGATTTCGACCGAGGCCTTGCCTGCCGGCAACTGCACGACCAGATGGTTACCGCCGGATTCGATGACTTGGGCAGGGAAGGTATTCATCGTCGGGCTGCCGATGAAGCGCGCAACGAACAGGCTTGCCGGTTTGCGATAAAGGTCAAGCGGCTGGCCGATCTGCTCGATATGACCGGCGTTCATCACCACGATCCGGTCCGCCAATGTCATTGCTTCGACCTGATCGTGCGTGACATAGACCGTCGTCGCCTGCATCCGGCGATGCAGCTTGGCGATCTCCAGCCGCATCTCGACGCGCAACGCCGCGTCAAGGTTCGATAGCGGCTCGTCAAACAGGAAGGCCTTTGGCCGGCGGACGATGGCGCGCCCCATGGCGACACGCTGGCGCTGTCCGCCCGAAAGTTGTGCTGGACGCCGTTCGAGATAATCCTGAAGTTTGAGGATGTCTGCGGCGCCTGCGACGCGCTTGTCAATTTCGGTGGCGGGTTCACTGCGCATCTTCAGTCCAAATGCCATGTTCTCCTCAACGCTCATATGCGGATAGAGCGCGTAATCCTGAAAGACCATGGCTATGTCACGATCCGATGGCGGCAGCGTGTTGACCGTCGTGTCACCAATCTTCAACTCGCCTGAACTGATTTCCTCCAGTCCAGCGATCATGCGCAGCAGTGTGGATTTTCCACAACCGGATGGACCAACGAGAACCAGAAATTCGCCGCTCGCAATGTCAATGTCGACACCGTGGATCACGGGAACCGTGCCATAGAGCTTTTTGATCTGCTTCAGACTGATCGCTGTCATGTGTTGTTCCTCCTCCGCCAATACGTTATTGACTTCCATTATCGATATCAATATCAATAATGATAATTCGTGCAGTCCGCAACTTGACAGGAGAGCCAGCAGTGTCCGACCCCATCGCTCCGCGGCCAATCCGTCCGTCGCGCAATCCGGCCGTCTCCAAGGCATCCGCCGTGTTCGACTCGCTCAAGCGCGATATCATGCTTGGTGAATTGCGTGCCGGAGAGCCGCTGACGGAACTCGACCTTGCCGCCCGCTTCCAGTGCAGCCAGGGCAAGGTTCGGGAGGCGCTGTTGCAATTGCAGGAAGAGGGGCTCGTGCGGCGTCAGGGGCACCGCGGTACGCTGGTGTCAGCCTGCACCGTTGATGAAGCGGTCGAGATGTTCCGGGTGAGGCAACAGATCGAGTGCAACGGCATCATCCGGGTTTTGCGCCACAAAAGCCGCACGCTGATCGCCGACCTGAACGAGATCGCAAACGATATGGTCGACGCTGCGAAGGTCGATGACGAGCTGCAACTGGCGGCATTTGACCGGGATTTTCATCGCAGAATCTTTCGTGATGCCGATCTTCCGGCGCTCGATCCGATCCTTCATCGCTGCCTCGTTCACAATCACCGGTTCAAGATATCGAGAAGTATCGGTTCCCGCGATCTTATGGCCACAGCGTTGCGGCATCGCGTCATAATAGAGGCCATCGAGCAGGGCGATGTTTCGGTTGCGACGCAAACCTTGCGTCACCATATCGTGACAATCGTCGACTTCGGGCCGACCGTATTCCCGGACGCGGATCAATGAGCGTCGCGCTCGGTTTCAGCAATGAGCTTTCGGTGGATATGCGTGAGGTGCTGCTTCGCGCGGAACGTGCGTTGGGACCGCAATCCGATCCTACATTGCTGACGCCCGCCGAGGGCAGGGCACAATCCGAACGCGCGAATGAGCGGAACAACGTCGATCTGCCGCCGCTTGCCGGGGCAACGGAAGTCGTTGTTGCCGCTGACGCAGAGCTTGGCTCCTCGGCCTGCCGCCTGCGCGTTCTTGTTCCGCACGGGGCGGGTGCCGGTGCCGTCCTCTTTGTTCATGGCGGCGGCTTTGCCTTTTGCAGCCCCGAGACGCATGAACGATGTGCCCGCGTTCTTGCCAATGAGACCAGGATGCCCGTGCTCGTTCCCGATTATCGTCTTGCCCCGGAACATCCGTTTCCAGCGGGCTTGCACGATGTTATCGCCTGCCTGCGTGCTGCATTCGCTGCAACATCTCCCGCAGGCGTATCGGCGGGGCCGCTGATCATCTCGGGGGATTCAGCCGGTGCAAATCTCGCGCTCGCAGCGATCATGCACGAACAGAAGGCGGGACGGCCGCTGCCATCGGGCGCACTGCTATTTTACGGCACGTTTGATGCCGATTTCAATACGGAGTCCTATCGGCGCTTTGCCGATGGTCCGGGGCTGACGCTTGGTAAAATGCAACGTTACTGGGACTGGTACTGCGCGGATCATCAGGCGCGGCGCAATCCATTGGCTGCTCCGCTTCAGGCCGATGATGACGCGCTGCGCGCGCTGCCGCCGCTCTATCTCATGGCTGCCGGGGTCGACCCGTTGCTGTCCGATACGCTTCGTCTAGCCGAACGGCTGAAGGTGGTCGGCCGCGATGATCCCCTGTCGGTGGTGCCGGGGGTCACACATGGATTTCTGCAAAACACCAACGAACTGGCGGCAGCGCGGGAGGCGCTTAAGTCGGCTGGTGAAGCTGCCCGGGGAATGATCAGCGGCAATCGATAAATGCATAATAAACGTGGAGGAAACAATGAGCATTCTCAAGAAGCTGGGTATCAGCTGCGCATTCCTGACCGGCTTGGCGATCAGCACGGCCAACGCGGCGGAAACGGTACGATTCTGGTATCATTTCGACAATCCGGAAAATCCGATGTCGGATCTTGTGGCAAAATTCCAGGCCAAGAACCCGGATATCAAGATCGACGCTGAGAACGTTCCATGGAACAGTTATTACGATAATCTCTACACGTCGCTGGTCGGCGGCAACGCGCCGGACGCCGGAATGGTCAAGCTTTTCGCGCAGCCAAGACTGGCGGAAATGGGTGCACTCGAGCCGCTCGGCGACCGTATCAATGCATGGCCAGGCAAAGCCGACCTGCTGGACAATCTGCTGGAGTTGAACAAGGGACCGGACGGGCAGCAATATTATCTGCCGATCCAGTATGTCGTGCTTTATCTCTACTATCGTGCCGATCTGTTCAAGGACGCGAACCTCAATCCACCCGCCACCTGCGAGGAGTTTCGCACGGCAGCGCAAAAGCTGACCAAGGCACCTGACACCTATGGCTTTGGCCTGCGTGGCGGCAAGGGCGGCTGGGATCAGTGGGGAGCATTTGTCTTTTCGCAAGGGGCGGAACTCAAGCCGGGTGGTTTGACCACGCCATCGGCTATTGCCGCCAACCAGTGGTTGATCGATCTGTTCCAAAAGGACAAAGTCATCCCGCCATCGGCCCCCAATGACGGCTTCCAGGAAATTGTCGCGGCATTCAAGGCCGGCAAGACAGCCATGACCATTCACCATATCGGCTCGTCGAATGACCTGGTCAAAGCGCTCGGTGACAAGGTATCCGCAGTTCCCGTCCCCAAATGCGGCGGCAAGCAGTGGACCTCCTATGGCGACGAATCCCTGGCGATCTTTTCGTCGTCACAGGTAAAGGACGCTGCGTGGAAGTGGATTTCCTTCCTGGCGGAAGCTGAAAACAACGTGGCCTTCAACAAGGCAACCGGGCAGATGACCGTGACCAAAAGCGGAGCTGAACATTGGACTCTGCACGAACGCCGGTTTGTTGACGCCACGGTCCAGTCCTTGCCCTTTGCACACGTCTTGCCGCAAAGCACCGCTACGGCAGAGTTCGTCAACACCGCGTGGCAGACGTCAATGCAGCAGGCGCTGACCGGCCAGATCACCTCGCAGCAGATGATGGAGCAACTCGAGAATCTGTTCGCGCAATAGCGCGTGCAGGTTCTCGTCATTGGCACCGCCAGAAAGTCAGCCCATGTCCACGCTCGCACCATCCGCACCGGACGATTTCACGCAGGCGCGCCCGCTCCGCAGCAGGCTGATGCCCTATGCTTTGCTGGCGCCTGCTGTGCTGGTGACATTGTTCATCGTGTTTTTTCCGATGGTCCAGGCGGTTGTCACCAGCTTCTATGATGTCATCCTGTGGAAGCCGAACGCCAATCGCTTCGTTGGCTTTGGCAACTATGTCAAACTTCTGCGTGATCCGGTGTTCTGGACGTCGCTTGGCCACACGGCAATCTGGATCGGTCTGACGGTTCCGTTGCAGATGGGGCTTGGTCTTGTCACGGCACTTCTGCTCAACCGGGAATTTCCCTGGCGTGGCCTGGCGCGGGCGCTGGTCATCATTCCCTGGGCATTGCCAAGTGTGGTCATCGCTTTGATGTGGCGCTGGATTTATGACCCGACCACAGGGGTGCTCAACGATATCCTGCTCTATCTCTCCATCATTCATTCGACGGTGCCCTGGCTCGCCGATCCCCACCTCGCGCTCTATGCGGTAATCGCGACGCTGACCTGGCAGGGTTTTCCGTTTTTCGCAGTGATGATCCTGGCTGGCCTGCAAGGCATTCCGCAAAGTCAGTATGAAGCCGCCTCTATCGACGGCGCCAGCCCTTGGCGGCAGTTCGTCCATATAACGCTGCCGGGAATTGCGCCCGTGCTGGCAACCGCAGGATTGCTGCGCATTATCTGGGTTGCCAATTCCATGGACGTGATTTTTGTAATGACCGGCGGCGGCCCGGGCTATGCAACGCACACGCTGCCGCTCTACGCCTTCATCAAGGCGCGTCAAAATCTCGACTTCGGTTACGGGACAGCGATCGCCGTGACCTTCACATTTCTGCTTGGGGCGATCGTTGCGGTCTATATCGTCCGCACGCTGCGCGAGGTGGAAAGATGAACAAGCCCTCGACACTCCGGCGCATTCTCACAACCGACATTCCCGTTGTCCTGATCATCCTTCTCGCCATAGGGCCATTTGTCTGGATGATCCTCACCTCGCTCACGCCGACCGCGCAGCTGTCTGCGTCCGGTGTATCCTTGTCACCATCAGGATGGAGCATCGACAATTATGCCCGGCTTCTCCGGCAAACTTCATTTCTTCACAACATGCTGGACAGCCTGATCATTGCCGGCGGCACCGTTGTCCTCGGGCTCGTCGTTTCGGTTACCGCAGCCTATGCACTGTCGCGCTTCCGGTTTGCCGGACGCAAGCTGATCATGCTGCAGTTCCTGCTGGTCAACATGTTCCCGATCGTGCTCCTGATCCTGCCGCTCTTCGTCCTCATGCGGAAGATCGGTATTCTCGATACCCATATCGGGCTGATCCTTGCCAATTCGACGGTTGCCATTCCCTTCGCCGTCTGGATGCTGACCAGCTATGTCGGCGCCATTCCGCGCAGCCTTGACGAGGCGGCCATGATTGATGGCTGTTCGCGGCTGCAGGCCCTGCGGCGCATCGTTCTGCCCCTGGCGATGCCCGGCATCATTTCGACCGGTATCTACATCTTCATCACCGCCTGGAACGAGTACCTCTATGCCTTGACGCTGGGAGGCCGCAATGTCCGGCCGGTTACCGTAGCGATCCAGACCCTGATCGGTGAATACCAGATCGAGTGGGGTTTGCTTGCCGCGGGTGGCGTTGTCGGTGCGCTGCCTGCCACCCTCCTTTTCCTTCTCGTCCAACGCCGTCTCATCGGTGGCCTTACCCAAGGTGCGGTGAAGGGATGACCCATGCTTATCAAAGAGGACCTATGATGAATCCCATCGGATTGATCTCCATGCAATATGCAAGGCCGTTTACCGCCGCGCATTTTCCCCTGTTCAAGAAGATGCGCGACCTCGGCTTCGACTTCGTCGAACTGCTCGTACCGGAACCGGGCGAAATCGATCTTGCCGAGGCCAGGCGTGCGCTGGACGATGCAGGGCTCGATGTCGTGCTTGCAGCGCGCGTCAATCTTCAGCGCAACCTCTCGTCAGACGATCAGAAAGCGCATCGTGCCGGGATCGATTATCTGCGCTACACGGCTGACTGCGCGGCCGCGCTCGGTGCGCGCGTGGTCGGCGGGCCGTTGACAGGCAATCCGCTGGTCTTTGCCGGACGCGCTCCTCTGCCCGTGCCGGAAGATGAGCGCCTGGCGCGCAAGGAGCGCTGTGTCAAAGGTCTGGTGGAAGCGGGCAACCATGCTGCAAGTGCAGGTGTCCTGCTTGCTATTGAACCGCTCAACCGGTTTGAAAGCGATGTGCTGTGCACGACACAGCAGGCCATCGAACTTCTTGAAGCGGTCGATCATCCAGCCATCAAGCTGATGCTCGATACCTTCCATATGCATATGGAAGAAGCCTCGATTGCCGAAGCCATCCGGCTGGGCGGAGCACACCTCGTGCATTTCCAGGCGAACGAAAACCATCGCGGGTTTCCGGGGACCGGATCGACAGACTGGGTTTCCGTCGGTCGGGCGCTGCACGAGATCGGTTATAACGGGCCGGTATCGTTGGAACCGTTCCGGCGCAATGACGACCGTTTCGGCGTTCCTTTCGCGCAGTGGCGCCCGCCCCATGAGGATGAAAGCGAGCGTCTGGCGGCGAGTGCAGCCTTTATCAAATCCCACCTCACACTGACGGAATATCGGCGATGACATTGAAAATCGGCTGGATCGGTTGCGGTATTCACGCAACCCAGATGCTTCTTCCGCAACTTGTTCGCCACGATGTCGAGATCGTTGCACTGTGCGATATTGACGGCAAACGCCTGGCGGATGCAGGGCGGCAATTCGGCGTGTCCCGCCTGACCAGCGATGCCGAGGAGTTGATCCGCACGCCCGGCATTGATGCCGTCGGCATGGCTGTGGGCCCTGAGCAGCACCTGCACTTCGGCAAAATGGCTCTCGAGCGAGGATTGCCTGTGTTCATGGAAAAGCCGCCATCAGGCACGGCGCAGGGCGCGCGTGACTTGCGTGCAGCGTCCGAACGTTCCGGAAAACCGCTGCTGGTCGGCTTCATGAAGCGCTATTCAGTCGGCAACAAGATTGCCCACAACATCATCCAGTCCGGACGTTTTGGGCCTGTACTCGGCCTTACGGGGTATTACATGACAGCCCCGGGCTATTTCACCGGGAATGTCGACTACACCGGCTTCTTCTTGCACCACTGTGTGCACTACATGGATCTTGTATCGTTCTTTGTGTCGCCGATACGGACGATTTCCGCCCGGAAGGTGGAAAAGACGCCGGGCAGGGTACTCTTTCATGTGGGTTTCGAGTTTGAATGCGGAGCCATCGGCAATATTGCGATGGGGACGATCCAGTCGCGTGGCACACCGGTCGAACGCATCGAACTGATGAGTGATCATCAGCGGCTGGAGGTGGATGACGTGATCGAAGTGCGCTGGAACCGCAATCCTCCGTTCAAGGTCGACGATCCCCACGCGACGCTCGCCGACGATCTGGATACGCTGACATGGAAGCCAAATTTCACCGCAGCGGCGAACGAGGATCCGAAAGGCTATCACTCACTCCTCGCCGACGTCGTATCGGCGCTTGGCGGCGCTTCGACAGCTGCTCCGACGATTCATGACGGAGTGACTGCGATGGAATGGCTCGAAGCGTTGCGGCGTGAACTTTCCTTGTAGAACCGGCGGATGCCCGGTGGTGCCGCAGTGTCTGTGGCATTACCGGCGTCAACCGGGTTGATCAACTCGCGGACAATCCAGCCACTCCCGTTCAACGAATGCGGCCATTAGACCGATGCCTTTGTCATTCCGTCGCGCAACAACTGGACCTTGCGGTTGAGATCGATCATCTCCGGTATGGTGAAGCCGGAGCGGCGCAACAGCGTCTCCGTGAGGCATCCCGTCCTGGCGTGAAGGTCGGTGCCTTTGGGGCTGAGATGCACCTCAACCTGACGCTCATCGATAACGCTGCGGCGGCGTGCGAGAAAGCCGGCGCTTTCCAGCCGCTTGACGGCGGGCGTGATCGTGCTTGGCTCCAGCGCCAGCCGATCGCCAATGGCGCTGATGGTCAGGCCGTCCTGTTCCCACAGGGTGCTCAGGACAAGATACTGCGTATAGGTAACCCCAAGCTCATCGAGCATCGGCTTGTAGACCCGGTGAATGGCGATCGACGCCGAATAGATTGAAAAGCAGAGCTGGCTGTCAAGCGGCAGGGTGGGTGCATTGTCCATTGTGGCCTCCTTGATTCGACGGTGTGTATAACCTTTATCACAATAATGATATCGCGATAAAGAAAATGCTTTACAAGGTTTGGATCATCGGTTATCTATTAATTATCGCGATAATGATTATTGCGAACCAAACAAAAGGAGATACGCACATGAGCAAGATCCTGACCGCAGCCGCCACCCTCGCCATGGCCGCAACCGCTTTGAACCCCGTTCACGCCGCACCCGCCGGTGCCAAGAACATCGTCCTTGTCCACGGCGGCTTCGTCGATGGCTCCGGTTGGCAGGGCGTCTACAACATCCTGAAAAAGGATGGTTACACCGTCAGCATCGTGCAGAATCCGACAACCTCGCTGGCCGATGACGTGGCTGTGACCAAGCGGATCATCGCGCAGCAGGACGGTCCCGTAATCCTCGTCGGCCATTCCTATGGCGGCGTCGTTGTCAGCGAAGCCGGTACGGATGAAAAGGTGAAGGCTGTCGTTTATATCGCAGCGTTTGCGCCCGACAAAGGCGAATCCGTCTCGTCCCTGATCGCCAATCCGCCCGCCGGCGCTCCCGTGCCGCCGATCCTACCGCCCGTTGATGGCTATCTGTTCCTTGACAAAGCCAAGTTTGCCGCCGCCTTCGCTGCCGATGTCGATGCGGGAACGGCTGCATTCATGGCTGACTCGCAGGTTCCCTGGGGTGTCGAAGCCCTGGCCGGTGCGGTGACCGAACCGGCCTGGAAGAGCAAGCCGAGCTTCTACCTGGTTGCCTCGGACGATCACATGATCCCGCCGCCAGCCCAGCGCATGATGGCCAAGCGCGCGAATGCCACCGTCGTCGAAACGGCCGGCAGCCATGCCGTCTATGTTTCCAAGCCTGAAGCCGTCGCTGCTCTCATCGAACAGGCAGCCGCCGCCAAGTAAGCATCCACTTTCACCGGATAACCGGGGCGTCCCAGGCGCCCCGGTTATCCGCGTCTTTCATCTGTCGTGGCCGGACCGGGTAAAGATCGGACTCTGGCAAAACGAGGTTGATGGGCGTATATTGAACGAGGGTTCAGGTTCGATCCGGTAGCCCCGCCAATGCCAGGCTTATCGGTATATCGTTGCCGCCCATAACTGAATTGGGAGAACTGGTCATGGCGCAATTTCATGTGATTGCTGGTGCAAACGAGGTCCCTGTCTACCCCCACGTTCGCCGAATTGGCGTATCCGATATCGTTGCGGCTCTCCGCGAGGGGTTGGATGATTTTTGGGACAAACCATCCCATTATGTTTTTCTCTGCCTGATCTATCCGATTGTCGGTGTGGTCCTTATGCGGTGGTCCTCGGGCGCCAACACATTACCGCTTGTCTTTCCGCTGATGTCCGGCTTTGCGCTGATCGGTCCCCTTGCCGCTTTGGGTCTTTACGAGATCAGCCGCAGGCGCGAACTCAATCTCGATACGTCCTGGCGTCACGCATTTGAGGTTCGGCATTCGCCGGCCATTCCGTCCATCATTGCCGTCGGCGTCATGCTGTTTGCAATTTTCATCGCCTGGCTGCTGACGGCTCAATCTCTCTACACCAGCCTTTTCGGTTCCGAAGCACCAGTCTCCATGCGCGCATTCCTCGATCAGGTTTTCAACACGCCGGAAGGCCAGCGAATGATCCTTCTTGGCAATGCGATCGGTTTTGTCTTTGCCGTGGTTGTGCTGTGCACGAGCGTCGTGACGTTCCCGCTCCTGCTTGACCGGGATGTCGGCGCATTCGCCGCTGTTGTGACCTCGATAAAGGCAGTCGCTGCCAATCCGGTGACGATGGCATTGTGGGGATTGATCGTTGCGGCCCTGCTGGTGGTCGGCTTTTTGACGCTCTTTGTTGGTCTGGCGATCATTATACCGGTGCTCGGCCATGCAACCTGGCACCTCTACCGCAAGGTGGTGGAACCCCAGCCCATCCTTGCAGAGGCGAAGAAACGTCCGGTCCGCCGGTAAGTTTTCTCTTAGCATCGTGAAGCGCGATGCACCCACGCAAACCGTGTTCTATTGCGCAATGCCAAAGAACGTCATGCGTGTGAACAAGGTGTAATGCGCTTCCGATGTCATCAGGGCGACAAAGACAAGCACCAGTATCGGTGGAAGTATCACGGCATAGACGAGGGCCAGTCTTTCCCATGCCATATGCATGAAGATGGCGACGATCAATCCGGCTTTCAAAATCATGAAAAGCAGGATCAGGCCCCAGCGCAGGTAGTGCTGGAACCCGAGATAGTCGACCATGTAGGAGCAGACACTCAGAAAAAACAGCAATCCCCAGACGACGAGATAAAGCTTGATGGGATGCTGTTGATGGTCGGTGTGTGTCAGCACCTGTGTTTGCGAATGTGTCACCGGTTGTTCCATGATCCTCACCACAAATAGAAAAATGCGAAGATGAAAACCCAGACGAGATCGACGAAGTGCCAGTACAGGCCCATGATTTCGACGATCTCGTAATTGCCTTTGCGGCTCGTGAAAAAGCCGCGTCTTTCCGTATCAAAATCGCCCCGCCAGACCTTGCGCGCGATGATGATAAGGAAAATGACGCCGATGCTGACGTGTGTGCCGTGAAAGCCGGTGATCATGAAAAACGTCGACCCGAATTGCGCCGCGCCCCACGGATTTCCCCATGGGCGGACGCCCTCGGTAATCAGTTTGGTCCATTCGAAAGCCTGCATGCCGACGAAGATCGCACCGAACAATGCTGTGATCAGCATGAGGATGGCAGCTTTGCGGCGATCACGCCGATAACCATAATTGACGGCCATAGCCATTGTCCCTGAACTGCTGATGAGGACAAAGGTCATGATGGCGATCAGGATCAGCGGGATTTCCTTGCCGCCGATATTGAGCGCGAAGACCGTGCTGGGGTTTGGCCAGGCAATGGCGGTGGACACCCGTGCCGTCATGTAGGCGACCAGAAAACACCCGAAGATGAACGTGTCGCTGAGCAGAAAGATCCACATCATGGCCTTGCCCCAGGAGACGTTTTTAAACGCGCGCTGATCGGAGGCCCAGTCAGATGCGAAGCCGCGCAGGCCCGCAGGCCGGGGAAGGGCGATCTCGGGTTTTGCTTGTGCGGATTGAGACATGGTCAAACGTCCTAGTTGAGCACTTGGCGGCAGATGGCGATGAAATCATTGGCCCAACCGGCAAACAGGGCAAACAGAACCAGCCACACCACCAGCATGAAATGCCAGTACATGGTGCATAGCTCGATGCTCAGCCGCACCTTGGGGAGCGGAGCGCCCTGCCATACCCGGGACGTCGTACGGCTGAACACGAAGAGTCCGCCAAGAATATGCAGGCCATGCATTCCGGTAATCAGGTAGAAAAAACTGTTCGCGGGATTGTCCGCTATGACGTAGCCGGCGGTGACGAGCTCCTTCCATGCGAACAACTGTCCGATCAGAAATCCGGTGGTGGCGGCAAGAGCCGTCATGAGGGCAAGCCTCAAGGCACTGTCGTTGCTGCGTGCGGCTTCAGTCTTGGCCCGTTGCAGTGCGACGCTGCTTATCACCAGTATGCCCGTGTTGAGCCAAAGTATCCGCGGAAGCGGGATAGCCCACCAATCCTGCAGTCCCATCCGCATGAAGTAAGCGCTGATGAACAGAGTGAACAAGGCACCGACAACGGCCAGGAATACGCCCAGACCGATTTTCTCGGTGGCGATGGCAGACTTGGTCCACGCGGGAATATCACTGGTTGCATTGACTTCAAGCCAAGGTTTGGACGTCAGGCGCTGCTGCGCCATCCACCACGTGATGATGACGGCGAGCCCGGCCAGGAAAACCAGAATGGTGCTCACGATGCGGGCTCCCTGGAAATTCGGTCGCCATTGGGCTGGTTCTGCGGAATGAAATCCTGGGCTGCGCCTGGAACACTGTAATCATAGGCCCAGCGATAGACCACGGGCAGTTCCTTGCCCCAATTGCCATGAGCCGGTGGTGTCTGCGGCGTCTGCCATTCGAGCGTCGTTGCCCGCCAGGGATTGCCGCCAGCCTCCTTGCCCCTTCGCACACTCCAGGCGAGGTTGAACAGGAAGAGGATCTGTGCTGCCCCGACGATCAGCGCCATGATCGTGATGAATTCATTCAGGGCCTGCACGGATGGCGGAATGAATGCCGTATCGCCCAATTCGGAATAGCGGCGTGGCACGCCCAGCAGTCCGAGATAATGCATGGGAAAGAAGATGGCGTAGGCCCCAAGGAAGGTGACAAAAAAGTGCACTCTGCCCAGTGTCTCGTCGAGCATTCGGCCGGTGACCTTGGGATACCAATGATAGATCGCCCCGAAGACCACCATAATGGGGGCAACGCCCATGACCATGTGAAAATGCGCAACCACAAACAGTGTCTTGGCCAGCGGAACATCGACGACGACATTGCCAAGAAAAAGTCCCGTCAATCCGCCGTTGACGAATGTGACCATGAAGCCGAGGGCGAACAGCATTGGCAGGGTCAGATGGATGTCACCCCGCCATAAAGTAAGCACCCAGTTATAGACCTTGATAGCGGTGGGCACGGCAATAATCAGCGTGGTCGTAGCGAAGAAGAACCCGAATTTGGGGTTCATCCCGCTGACATACATGTGGTGTGCCCAAACCACGAAACTGAGCGCACCGATCCCCACGATCGCCCACACCATCATGCGGTAGCCGAATATATTCTTGCGCGCATGCGTGCTGATGAGGTCCGATACGATGCCGAAGGCCGGCAGAGCGACGATGTAGACTTCCGGGTGACCGAAAAACCAGAACAGGTGCTGGAAGAGGATGGGACTGCCGCCGCCATTTTTCAGATGCTCGCCCATTTCGACGATGGCCGGCATGAAGAAGCTGGTTCCAAGAACCCGGTCGAACAACATCATGACCGAGGCAACGAAGAGCGCTGGAAACGCCAGCAAGGCCATCACGGTTGCGGTGAATATGCCCCAGATTGTCAGAGGCATGCGCATCAGGGTCATGCCTCGCGCGCGCCCCTGCAAGACCGTGACCACATAATTCAGCCCGCCCATCGTGAAGCCAATGATGAAGAGGATGAGCGAGGTCAGCATCAGGATGATGCCCCAGTCTTTCCCCCCCGGGGTGCCGGAAAGAATGGATTGGGGCGGATAAAGCGTCCACCCCGCGCCCGTCGGCCCGCCGGGCACAAAGAAACCGGCCACAAGCACGAGCACGGCGAGCAGATAAAGCCAGTAGCTCAACATGTTTGCATAGGGGAACACCATGTCCCGGGCACCCAGCATCAGCGGGATGAGGTAATTGCCGAAGCCGCCGAGAAACAATGCGGTCAAGAGATAGATCACCATGATCATGCCGTGCATCGTGATGAACTGGTAGTAGTGTTCCGCATCGATGAAGGAAAGCGCGCCGGGAAAGGCGAGTTGTATCCGCATGAGCCATGACAGGACCAGGGCCACGAAACCGATCGATATGGCGGTTATGGAGTACTGGATGGCGATGACCTTGGCGTCCTGACTGAAGACATAGGTCGTCCACCAGCTCTTCGGGTGGTAAAGTTCGACATCGGCGACTTCCGCTAACGGAACCGTGTCATCGATACCAGCTGGAATATTGACCATTCCCTGTACTCCCGACCTCTAATGCCCCTTCTCCCGCAGGGCGACCATTCTCATTTTGCCGTCTGCGCGTCTCCTGCCGATGCCATCATCTGGGAAAAAGTCTGCTGCTGTTGCAGCCACGTCTGATAGTCTGCCTCGGTGTCAACGACGACTGTCCCGCGCATCTGCGGGTGACCAACGCCGCAGAGTTCTGCGCAAAGAACCTCAAAAGTTCCCGTTCGTGTCGGGATAAACCAGTAATAGCTGACTGATCCCGGGATCATATCCATCTTGGCCCGGAACTCGGGGACGTAAAAATCGTGCACCACATCGAGGGAGCGCAGCAACATTTTGACGGGTTTGCCAACGGGCAAATGCAATTCACCGCCTTGTATGATGATATCATCAAGGCTCGCGGGGTCCCTTTTATTGATCCCCAAAGGGTTATCCGAACTGACATCGCTGGTCTCGGAAGTTCCCAGCCGCCCATCTTTTCCCGGAAGTCGAAAGCTCCACAACCACTGCTGCCCAACGACTTCAACTTCCGTGGCATCGTTCGGGACCGTAATGAATTGATTCCAGACAAACAGGCCCGGCGCCAGCATCGCAGCGACACCAATGGCAGTCACGGTCGCCAGCCAGAACTCCAGTATCCTGTTTTCCGGCTCGTATGCGGCGCGTTTGCCGGGATTGTGCCGGAAACGGTAGACGCAAAATGCGATGAACAGAACCACGGCGACGAAAACGACCCCGGTGATCCAGAACGTTATGATAATGGTGTTGTCGATATAGTCCCAGTTCGACGCTATAGGCGTCCACCACCATGGGCTCAGCAGGTGAAACAATACCGAGCCGACGGCTATGACGATCAGAATTACCACGACTGCCATTTTCCGCCCTCCCGGCCTTTACTGGGTGTGGACATGGGTCGCATCTTGGGAAAGACAAATCTATTATCTCATGAACGGATAAGACAGGCAATCAGGCCAGAAAAGACGAGCATGAGCTGTGTTTCCTCAAGTGTTCACCGGATATTCGTACCCGTTCATTCTCAACGGGAGGAAGAATTACTTGGAAAACTGTTTCAGATAGGCGATCAGATTGGAGATATCGCCATCGTCCTTCAATCCGGGGAAGGCCATTTTCGTGCCTTTTACCTTGGCCTTGGGGTCATGCAGATAGTCACGCAGCGAACTCTCATTCCACACAAGACCAGCTTTGCCTGCATCCGTCATCGAGGGTGAATAACTGAAGCCTGCATGTGTTCCGGCTGTTCTGCCGAACAGACCATTCAACGAAGGCCCCACTTTGTTCGTATCTGTTTCCGCCACATGGCAGATGCCGCATTTTTTGAAAACGGCTGCACCCGCCGTGGCGTTTCCCTCCTGGGAGTGCGCTCCGCCAGCGGAAAGGACAGCGACTGAAAAGCCGATAAGAAGGACACAATATTTCATGAAACCCCCTCCTGGCTGAAATTGTCATCCTGTACACGTGATAAGTCAATCAGTCCGGCAAAGAATTTCCCGTTAAAGATGTAGGCTCATGTCCTGTCAACCGGGCGAAGGTAATCAGGTCGTGCCGATGGCGGCTCACAAATATCGCTTCGCTAAAGCTTGTTCACTTGAATATGCACAACCCCGAACGGATTGAATTTGTACTCGTCTTCTTCATAGCGGCGGTCGCTGGATAGAGCGGCACGACGATCCGCTACGGCGGTTTCAACGCCATCCCGGGTCATTTCGTCGGCGATATCGTCGATCAGAGCCGCAATCTTGAGTTGCTCGGCGTTGGTTGACGGCCGTTGATCTGCCGGACGAACGGTGGTTACCAGGACATCGGGCAACCCAACCAAATGGAACCCGACGCTGGCCATGCCATCGACGTCGTCACCGATGGGCCGGCGCGCAAAGGCCAGACGGCAGGTTCTTGCGAGTGCCATGACATCACCGGAGGCCGATGCGCTGCGGGCCTGTTCAGCCAGTTCCTTCCATCGCCGCACGCCATGGGCGACCCCTGCGCTTTCACCCTTTACGGCAATGGCCCCGTGATCAAGCATGTATTGCACAAGCTGCAAGGCTTTTGCGGATGTCGTTACGGTTGTTTCCGCCGTCATCGACGGGCCGAGCACGTAGAGGACAGACCCGTGCCCGGCGACGGCTTTTTCGTCAGTGTCCTGATAGGCCTCGGGATCGACACGATCCCAGCATACGTTGAACGATCGCTCCATCCGGTCATCAGGTTCATTCCGGGAGCCATCTTCATCGGTGGTAAAACCATCCGCCAGTTTCTCTATGGCGGCGCGGGCATTTTCGACCAGGGCTGGAAGGCCATGCTCGCCGCCAAGAAAACAAAGCACATGGCGCGGCGTGTAGCTGGAACGCGATGCAGCGTATGCCGGAAGCTTGCTGGACGCCGTGCTGAGAGAAGGCTTGCCCATCATGAGGCCACCCAAAAACGCAAGCACACCGCGACGCATTGAATTCATTCCAGTGTCCCTACGGTTGTCAATCAATGAGCGTGAGCGTTTTAGCAGCGCCATGTCCGAAGCGCGAGCCATAACGCGGACGGTCCGTCCGTTTGCAACTTGATTTTTAACCCCAGTCAATGAACACGATGAGAACGACGGATATAGCGATCAAAAGACAGAAGGCAGTTGTGACAATTCGGATAAGTCCATGGTGCCGGCGAAGCGGAAGATAGGCGAGCCAGCATGCCGCAATGAGCAGCGTGCATACAAACAACATCCCGACCATAAAGCCACCAACATCAATCCTGCTCACCGCGGGGTTGGATAGTGCTGCAAGATATACAACCGATAACCCAATGGTTATCAAGATCGCGAACATGAGGCTGGAGGCAAAATAGGCGATCCGCGACGCCAGGCTCAACGGCTTTTGTTCAATCATGGTACCCCCGGACATCCCGCACTCATTAAACGTCATATGGGCCAGCAACGCCATTCCTACTTGTCCAAGTTCGTCGACTTTACGAAATTTGCGCGCCGGCCATGGGATAGAGCCGATCGATGGAGGGCAGACATTGCGCGCCTTTGCGGTTGAGAAAATCCTGGAAGGCCCGCATTGCCGGCGACAATGTCCGGTCGGTCCGCATGACCGAAAACCATTGACGGCGGATGGGCATACCAGTGACATCCAGCATCACGAGCTTGCCGACTTCCAGTTCGAGCGCGATCGTGTGGGCTGAAATGAAGGCTACGCCGAGCCCCGCCATGACAGCCTGTTTGATTGTTTCGTTCGAGGACATTTCGGTGCCGAGATCATCGATACGCCCCGGCAGTTCACTCAGGAAAATCTCCAGCGAAATGCGTGTGCCGGACCCGGGTTCGCGGATCAGAAAATGCTCCTGCGCGATACGCTCTTTCGTTATGTCCCGGCATTTGGCCAGGGGGTGATCCGGTGCGGCGATCATCACCAGCGGATGATCGCCAAAAACCGCCGAACGCAGCGGGATATCCTTTGGCGGCCGACCCATCAGAGCAAGGTCCACTGCATGGCTTTTCAAACTGTCGATGATTTCCGCGCGGTTGCCGATTGCCAGTTTGACGACGATGTCGGGATGTTCCTTTGCGAAAATCGCCATGAGTTGCGGCGCAAAGTATTTGGCTGTCGACACGACCCCCAAGGACAGGGTGCCCACCCGTAAACCTTTGATTGCATCGATTTCATCGTGAAGAACCCGTAGCCGTTCCTCGATCATCTGCGCAGCATCGAGAAACGCAAGACCGGCGGCGGTGGGGCGAAGTCCCTCATTGGTGCGATCGAACAGGATAATATTCGCGTCTTCCTCCACCAGCTTGAGCTGAATGGTCACGGCAGGGGGTGTCAGTCCCAACGCATTGGCAGCAGCGACGATTGTCCCATGCCGCTTGATTGCCTGTATCGCCCGTAACTGCTTGAGGTTCAGATTGCGCATTGGGTGAGATTAATAAATTTTATCTAAGACGTAAATATATTAAATTTTACTTAGGTATCCATCAATGGTCCCTTAGCACCGAAGTCTGACGCAGAAAGACGATCAGGCACGGGAGGACGGCCATGACCACGGCGACATTAGACGCCTTTCTTGGATCCTATGCGGAACATGACGATCCCTTGCGTGCATCGGTATCCGCGCTTCTGCGCCAACTGGCTTTGACGGCGGTCAAGATTCGCAGCGTCATCAATCAGGGAGCCCTTGGAAAGGCCTTTTCCGGGGGAACTGGCAACAGGAATGCCGACGGCGATCCGCAGAAGGCACTCGACATATTTGCTGACGACATGTTTCTCGAAGCGGCACGGCAGGCTCCTGTTGCCCTCTACGGCTCGGAGGAGCTGACGCTTCCGGCCGTGCTGGATCCGCGTGCGCCGCTGGCACTTGCAATCGATCCGCTCGACGGCTCGTCCAATATCGATACCAATGTTTCGATCGGAACAATCTTCTCCGTCCTCCCGGTGGCCGGCGATCCGAGCAGCGAGCCTGGCGCATCGTTCTTTCAAAAGGGCGACCGCCAGCTCGCTGCCGGCTTTTTCATTTACGGCCCGCAGCTTGCACTTGTGGTGACGCTTGGCAGCGGTACACACGTTTTTGTCTTTTCAAGCCGGCTTGGAACCTTCGTGCAGGCCTATGAAAGCATCGTCATAGCAAGCCAGTCACATGAGTTTGCCATCAACACGGCCAATTATCGGCATTGGGACGAGGCAGTACAGCTCTATGTCGATGATTGCCTGAAGGGCAGCGAGGGGCCGCGCGAGCGTGATTTCAACATGCGATGGATCGCGTCGCTGGTCGCCGAGACGTACCGCATTCTCATGCGCAGCGGCGTGTTTCTCTATCCCGGTGATAAGCGCAAAGGCTACGGCGAGGGCCGGATACGGCTGATCTACGAGGCGAATCCTATTGCTTTTCTCGTCGAGCAAGCGGGCGGAGGTGCAACGGATACGGCGAACCGTATCCTCGATCTGGTACCCCACACCATGCATCAACGGGTTCCGTTCGTTTTTGGTTCAGCACGGGAAGTGGCCCGGATCGGCCGCTACCATGCCGAACCCAGCAATATTGGCGAGCGGGCGCCGCTCTTCAGCAACCGTGGCCTGTTCAGGGCTTGAGGGGAGGGAGATCAATCATGTCAGCAAAGCATCCGATCATCTCCATCACCGGTTCGTCTGGTGCCGGCACCACGTCGGTCAAGCGCATCTTCGAACAGATTTTTCGCCGCGAGCACATCGAAGCCGCATTCATCGAAGGCGATGCCTTTCACAAATATGACCGCAACACCATGAAGGTGAAGGTCGCGGAAGAAGAAAAGAAGGGTAATCCCAACTTTACGCATTTCCACGTCGATGCCAATGAACTCGCCAAGCTCGACGCGGTGTTTGAAGAATATGGTCGCAAGGGAACTGGCCAGACACGGACCTACATCCATGATGATGCCGAAGCCGAGCAGTACAATACGCCAGCCGGTACATTTACCGAATGGCGTGATTTTCCGCCCAGCACCCTTCTCTTCTACGAGGGACTGCACGGCTGCGCCGTCACGGAAGGCATCAATCTTGCTCGCCATGCGGATCTCAAGATCGGCGTGGTGCCCGTCATCAATCTCGAGTGGATACAGAAAATCCATCGCGACCGCTCGACCCGCGGATACTCCACTGAAGCGGTGATGGATGTCATCCTGCGCCGTATGCCGGATTACGTCCGCTATATCACGCCGCAGTTTACGCTGACGGATATCAACTTCCAGCGCGTACCCATTGTCGACACGTCCAATCCGTTCATCGCCAGGTGGATACCGACGCCCGACGAGTCAATGCTGGTGATCCGGTTTGCCCGGCCGCGCGGGATCGATTTTCCGTACCTGCTTTCGATGATTCACGACTCGTTCATGTCGCGCGCCAATTCGATCGTCGTGCCTGGCAACAAACTCGACCTGGCCATGCAACTCATCCTGACGCCGCTGATCATGCAGTTGATCGAGCGCAAAAACCGAGCCTCGTGAGGAGAAGATGATGAACACGCAAGCTCTGCTTCAAGACAAGCCGGATACCGAAATCCTTTCGGAACGGGACATGGCGAATGCGATCCGCGCTCTGGTCATGGATAGCGTCCAGAAGGCGAATTCCGGACATCCAGGCATGCCGATGGGGATGGCGGATGTCGCAACCGTGCTGTTCAGGCGTTTCATCAAACTTGATCCGCTGCACCCG
The DNA here is from genome assembly GCF_055378485.1 of Phyllobacterium sp. T2-21. Taxonomy (NCBI): domain Bacteria; kingdom Pseudomonadati; phylum Pseudomonadota; class Alphaproteobacteria; order Hyphomicrobiales; family Phyllobacteriaceae; genus Phyllobacterium; species Phyllobacterium sp. T2-21. The sequence continues at coordinate 240,690 of NZ_AP027913.1, forward strand.
CAATGGCCCGACCGCGACCGGTTTATCCTGTCGGCGGGGCATGGTTCCATGCTGCAATATGCCCTGCACTATCTTGTCGGCTATCCCGACATGCCCATCGAGGAACTGCAGCGCTTTCGCCAGATCGGTGCAAAAACCGCGGGTCATCCGGAATACGGTCATGCACAGGGCATCGAGATGACCACCGGGCCGCTTGGGCAGGGTATCGCCACTGCTGTCGGCATGGCGCTGGCCGAGCGCATGCAGGCCGCGCGATTTGGAGCGGATATCGTTGATCATCATACCTATGTCATGGCCGGAGATGGTTGCCTGCAGGAAGGTATCAGCCAGGAGGCGATCGACCTTGCGGGTCATTTGAACCTATCGAAGCTTATCGTGTTCTGGGACAACAATGCCATCTCCATCGACGGGCCGACATCGCTCTCGACGTCGACGGATCAGCTGGCGCGTTTCAAGGCCGCTGGCTTCGACGTTCAGGACATTGACGGTCATGACTTCGATGAAATTGCCGGGGCGATTTCCCATGCCAAGGCCTCCGGACGGCCTTCGCTGATCTCGTGCCGCACCATCATCGGCAAGGGCGCGCCCAACCTGCAAGGCACCGAAAAGACCCATGGCGCCCCACTGGGTGCTGCGGAAATTGCTGCTGCGCGTCTGGCATTGGACTGGCCATATGAGCCATTCACCGTTCCGGAGGATATCCTTGAGACATGGCATGATGTTGCACGCCGGGGTGCCGATGAACGGCGCGACTGGTCGGTACGGGTATCAAAATCGCCGCTTGGGGAGGATTTCAAGCTGGCGGTGCAGAAACAGGTGCCGGCAAGGGTGTTTGAAGAACTTGCCGCGTTTCGCCGCGACCATATCGAGAAGGCCACCAAGGTCGCGACGCGCAAGGCTTCGGAAATGGTGCTGGGCATCGTCAATACCGCTACCGATCTCACGATCGGCGGATCCGCCGATCTTACGCACTCGAACCTCACCGTAACGCCCGGCATGCGCAGTGTTGCATCCGGTGATTTTTCCGGCCGGTACATTCACTATGGGATCCGCGAGCACGGCATGGCCGCCGCGATGAATGGCCTCGCGCTGCATGGTGGTTTCATCCCGTATGGCGGTACGTTCCTGGCTTTCGCCGATTATGCGCGGGGCGCCATACGCCTTTCCGCCTTGATGGGCCAGCAGGTCGTCTATGTCATGACTCATGACTCGATTGGTCTTGGTGAGGACGGCCCGACACATCAGCCGGTTGAACACCTTGCCATGCTGCGTGCCACACCGGGTATCACTGTATTCCGGCCGGCAGATATTATCGAGACGGCGGAATGCTGGGAACTGGCGTTGAAATACAGTGACCGTCCGAGCGTCATCGTATTGTCCCGCCAGAACCTCGCAATGCTGCGTCCAGGGTATACCGAGGAAAACCGGTCCGCTCGTGGCGCTTACGTGCTGCGTGAAACAGCCGAGCCGCGCGCGGTCACTCTGCTGGCCACGGGCTCGGAGGTCGAGATTGCATGTACCGCAGCCGATATGCTGCGGGCGCAACACAAGATCGCAGCGGCTGTTGTTTCCATGCCCTCCTGGGAACTGTTTGAGGCGCAGACCCCGGCCTATCGCCGGTCGGTTCTTGCTGCAGCACCGCGCATCGGTATCGAGGCGGCGGCACGTCTCGGCTGGGACCGCTGGATCGGTGACAAGGGTGCATTCATCGGCATGCACGGTTTTGGCGCCAGCGCGCCGGCACCGGACCTCTATCGTCATTTCGGGATTACGCCCGAAAAGATTGTTGCCACTGCACGCAAGCTCATCAGCGAGAAGGAGTATTGATGATGGCCCGTATTACGCTGCGACAACTGCTCGATCATGCGGCTGAGCATGGCTACGGCGTTCCTGCCTTCAACATCAACAACATGGAGCAGGGGCTTGCCGTGATGGAAGCCGCGGCAGCCTGCGAGGCGCCGGTTATTCTGCAGGCATCCCGTGGCGCGCGCTCCTACGCCAAGGATATCATGCTGGCACGGATGATCGACGCGCTGGTGGAATTGTACCCAGCCATTCCTGTCTGCCTGCATCAGGATCACGGCAATGACGAAGCCACCTGCATGACGGCGATCCGGCATGGATTCACGTCGGTGATGATGGACGGTTCGCTCGAAGCGGATGCGGCGACACCTGCATCCTACGAATACAATGTCGGGATCACCAAGCGGGTCGCATCCATTGCCCACTGGCTTGGGGTCTCGGTGGAAGGTGAACTCGGTGTGCTGGGATCGCTTGAGAGTGGCGAGGCTGAGGCCGAGGACGGGCACGGCGCAAGCGGTGTGCTGAGCCATGATCAACTGCTGACGGATCCGGACCAGGCAGTCGATTTTGTGCTTCGTACGAAAGTGGATGCACTCGCAATAGCCTGTGGCACATCGCATGGCGCCTACAAATTCACCCGTGCGCCCGATGGTGACATTCTGGCGATGGGCGTGATCGAAGAGATCCACCGCAAACTGCCGAACACGCACCTGGTCATGCATGGGTCCTCATCCGTTCCGCAACCCTTGCAGGACATCATCAACCGGTTTGGCGGCAAGATGCCGCAAACCTATGGCGTGCCCGTGGAGGAAATAGAGCGGGGCATTCGCCACGGCGTGCGCAAGGTGAACATCGATACGGATTGCCGGATGGCGATGAGTGGACAGTTCCGCAAGATAGCCGCCGAAAATCCGGCTGAGTTCGACCCGCGCAAGTTCCTGAAACCCGCCATGGATGCGATGCGCGATCTCTGCCGGGACCGCTTCGAGCGGTTCGGGACGGCAGGCCATGCGTTGAAAATCAAGGTCATCGGTCTCGATGACATGGCCAAACGCTATGCGGCTGGCAAGCTCGATCCACAAATCGCCGCAGCACAGGCTGCTTGAGTCCCGAATGAAACGGAAAGGACCTTATCATGTCAAACAAGTCGGAAACGGTCACAGGGAAGGACCGCTATAGGTCCGGTGTCATGGAATACAAGAAGATGGGCTATTGGGAGCCCGATTATGAACCGAAAGACACCGATATCATCGCGCTCTTCCGCATTACACCGCAGGATGGCGTTGACCCGATCGAGGCGGCTGCCGCCGTTGCCGGTGAATCGTCAACCGCAACCTGGACGGTGGTGTGGACAGATCGGCTGACAGCAACCGAAAAATATCGGGCCAAGGCCTATCGCGTTGATCCCGTGCCCAATGGCGAAGGTCAATATTTCGCTTACATCGCCTATGATCTGGATCTGTTCGAACCGGGCTCAATCTCCAATCTGACGGCATCGATCATCGGCAATGTCTTCGGATTCAAGCCGCTCAAGGCTTTGCGGCTGGAGGACATGCGCCTGCCGGTCGCCTATGTCAAAACCTTCCAGGGGCCGCCGACAGGTATTGTCGTTGAACGCGAACGCCTCGACAAGTTCGGCCGGCCGCTGCTTGGCGCGACCGTGAAGCCGAAGCTTGGATTGTCCGGCCGCAACTACGGGCGTGTTGTATATGAAGCGCTGAAAGGTGGTCTGGATTTCACCAAGGATGACGAGAACATCAACTCGCAACCCTTCATGCATTGGCGCGAACGGTTCCTTTACTGCATGGAGGCCGTCAACAAGGCCCAGGCTGCCACCGGCGAAATCAAGGGCAGTTACCTCAACGTCACGGCGGCGACGATGGAGGACATGTACGAACGCGCCGATTTTGCCAAAGAACTGGGCTCCAACATCGTCATGATCGATCTTGTGATCGGCTATACGGCAATCCAATCAATGGCCAAATGGGCGCGTCGCAATGACATGATCCTGCATCTGCATCGCGCCGGCCATTCCACCTATACACGGCAGAAGTCACACGGCGTCTCGTTCCGCGTGATCGCCAAGTGGATGCGTCTCGCCGGTGTGGATCACATTCACGCCGGAACGGTGGTCGGTAAACTTGAAGGTGATCCGGCAACCACGCGGGGCTACTACGATATTTGCCGCGAGGATTTCAACCCGATGCGGCTCGAAAACGGTGTGTTCTTCGATCAGCACTGGGCTTCTCTCAACAAGATGATGCCGGTTGCGTCTGGCGGTATCCACGCCGGTCAAATGCATCAGCTGCTGGATCTTCTCGGCGAGGATGTCGTTCTGCAATTCGGCGGCGGTACTATCGGCCACCCCCTCGGCATCGCGGCCGGAGCCACTGCCAACCGTGTTGCACTCGAATGCATGGTGCTCGCACGCAATGAAGGCCGGGATATCCTGCGCGAGGGACCGGACATCCTGCGGATGGCGGCCCGCAACTGTCAGCCTCTGCAGCAGGCGCTGGAAGTCTGGAGGGATGTTTCCTTCAACTACACCTCAACCGACTCGCCGGACTTCGTTCCGACGGCAACAGCAGCCGAATAGGAGAAACGACATGCGTATTACCCAAGGAGCATTCTCGTTCCTGCCTGACCTGACGGACGAGCAAATCGCCATGCAAGCACAGTATTGCATCGACAAAGGCTGGGCTGTCAGTCTCGAATTCACCGACGACCCGCACCCGCGCAATACCTATTGGGAGATGTGGGGGCATCCGATGTTCGACAATCCGGATGCCGCTGCATTGATCATGGAACTGAAGGAATGCCGCAAGGTCTATGGCGATGGCTATATTCGCTTCGTTGCGTTCGACAACTCGCATGGCTGGGAGTCGGTGAAGTTGTCCTTCCTCGTCAATCGTCCGCAGGAAGAGCCCGGCTTCCATCTCGCGCGTCAGGAAGGCGAAGGCCGTGTCGTCCGGTATACGACGAGATCCTACGCAACGGACAAGCCGGCAGGGCAACGTTATGGCTGACATCGGGATAGATGAGCTCGCGCGTGCCAGCGAGGACATTCCAGCCGCGATTGATCTGCGCGCCGAATATGTTGAATCCGGTGTGAAAGACGTGCTCGACGAACTCGACCGCGATTTGATCGGCCTGAAGCCGGTTAAACTGCGGATCAAGGAGACCGCCGCCCTGCTGCTGGTGGAACGGGCGCGTCGGCGGATGGGTCTTGCCCATGAGACGCCGACGCTGCACATGAGTTTCAGTGGTAATCCGGGCACCGGCAAGACCACGGTGGCGCTGCGTATGGCCGATCTCCTGCACCGGCTTGGCTACATCCGCAAAGGTCATCTCGTTTCGGTAACGCGCGACGATCTGGTCGGGCAGTATATCGGCCACACCGCGCCGAAGACCAAGGAGATATTGAAGAAAGCTTTGGGCGGCGTGCTGTTCATCGATGAAGCCTATTATCTGCACCGGCAGGAGAACGAGCGCGATTATGGTCAGGAAGCCATTGAGATTTTGCTTCAGGTAATGGAAAATCAGCGCGAAGATCTGGTGGTTATACTGGCCGGCTATACGGATCGCATGGACAAGTTCTTCGAAAGCAATCCGGGTTTTCGCTCGCGTATCGCTCATCATATCGATTTTCCGGATTACAGCTCCGACGAATTGCTTCGCATTGCGGAAACGATGTTGTCGAAGCAGAATTATGGCTTCGACGCGGAAGGCCGTGCCATCATGGCGGACTATATTGAGCGCCGCCGGCAACAGCCGCATTTTGCCAATGCCCGTTCCATCCGCAACGCACTCGATCGGGCCCGTCTGCGGCAGGCCAATCGCCTGTTCGAGACATCCAAGGGGCCGCTGGATGCTGACGCCTTGTCGACAATCACAGCAGCCGATATCGGCAATAGCCGTGTCTTTTCAATGCCGCCTGTGGAGGGGCAAACGCCATGAACCGCAAGACGCTCATCGCGCCGTCCGTTCTGTCCGCGGATTTTTCCAGGCTGGGTGAAGAGGTGGAGGATATCATCGAGGCCGGAGCGGACTGGGTGCACCTTGATGTGATGGATGGGCATTTCGTTCCCAACATCACCTTCGGTCCTCAGGTCATAAAATCGATCCGCGGCCGGACCGCAGCGGTGTTCGATTGCCATCTCATGATCGCACCGGCAGACGCCTATCTCGCGGCCTTTGCCGATGCCGGGTGCGACTTCATCACCGTTCATGCGGAAGCAGGGCCGCATCTGGACCGCTCGCTGCAGACCATTCGCAATCTCGGCAGGAAAGCAGGCGTGTCCCTCAACCCGTCTACGCCTGAAACGGCAATAGAATATGTGCTGGATCGCCTCGACCTCGTATTGTTGATGACGGTCAATCCAGGATTCGGCGGACAGGCATTCATCCCGTCGGCTGTCGAAAAGACACGGCGTTTGAAAGCACTGATCGGCGATCGTCCGATTCATATCGAAATCGACGGTGGTGTCACGCCGGAGACGGCGCCTCTGGTGGCTGCTGCCGGCGCTGATGTTCTTGTTGCCGGATCAGCGATTTTCAAGGGAGGCAGCAAGGCTGCTTACGCCGCCAATATTGCCGCCATCCGCCGTGCTGCCGATGGCGCCAGGCACCAGAAGGCAGCTTGAGAGAAGGGAACAACGATGGCAGCAGTCCCACCCCTTTGTGATTTCGGCTGGCAAGCTGTCGATGCAAGCTTGATCGGGACCGACGGCCAACGGCACTCCCTCCTGGCTCAAGCCGGACGGCAAGGACTTGTCATCGCGTTCATTTGCAACCACTGTCCCTATGTGAAGGCCGTCATCGGGCGTATCGTGCGTGACGCGCATGATCTCGCAGCACTGGATGTTGGCTTTGTTGCCGTCAATGCCAATGATGCAGCAGCTTACCCCGCCGATTCCTATGAAAACATGCAACGGTTCTCCCAAGAGAATGCATTTCCCTTTCCCTATTTGCACGATGCAGACCAAGCGGTTGCACACGCCTATGGTGCAGTCTGCACGCCGGATTTCTTCGGGTTCAATGCAAGGGGTGAATTGCAATACCGCGGACGGCTGGACGGCTCGCGCAAACAGGAAGCTATCGCGGACCTGCGGCGGGATTTGTTCGAGGCAATGCGCCAGATTGCGCGATCGGGCGCTGGACCACGCGAACAGATTGCCTCGGTGGGCTGCTCCATCAAATGGCGTGATTCGCCCTGACAGAGTGATGCCGCCGGCGATCCGGCCGGCGGCAATCTGTTACTTCGAGTATTGTTTGAGATAGGCCTCGAGGTTGGTAATTTCCGTCTCATCCTTCAGGCCGGGAAAGGCCATCTTGGTGCCTGGAACCTTGGCCTTCGGATCATGCAAATAGTCGCGCAAGCTGGCAATGTCCCACACGAGACCGCCCGCACCGGCTGCCTTCATCGCAGGAGAATAGCCGAATCCCGGATGTGTACCGGCCGTTCTCCCAAACAGTCCGAACAGAGACGGCCCGACCTTGTTCTTGTCGGTGTCTGCCACGTGGCAGGCCATACATTTCTTGAAAACCGTTGCACCTGCTGTTGCATCACCCGCATCTTGAGCGCGGGCACTGGCAACTGACAGAACTACAACTGACATACCAATCAGTAGTACAGGGTATCGCATGGCATTTCCTCATTTTCGCCAAGGGTGCCCTAGACGAAGACTGGCACCAATTTCCATGCATTGGCACCACCATTTTAGCTTGATCTTTTTGTTGAAGAACGGCTGATCATAGCGTTCCAAAACGTTACCCGCGACATTGCATAAGTCAATCGCCGGGCTGCGGAAATAACGCCGCAGCATCACGATTGCGTTTTCCGCTGAACGCATGATTGACGGCAGCGGGCGGGAAACGTAATTTGGACGCAACGATATTTCTCATCGGGCACCTTGAGAAATCCGTCGAACGGCTTCTGATCCAGTCAATCCACCTTGTGTATTCGAGGTATTGGGGGGGAGGGGTAGCGGATTGAAGGTGCTGAATGGACGTTATCGATCTTATCCTGACAGTCTGTCTTATATCCAACCCGTCAAATTGCCGGGAGGAACGCCTGCATTTTGAGAACAAGGGTAACCTTCTCAATTGCATGTTCCTTGCTCCGGCCGAAATTGCAAAGTGGGCCGGAGAACATCCGAAACTGCGTGTTGCGCGCTGGAAGTGCGCCTATCCAACCAACGAGTTGACTTTATGACCGGATAATCCGGCCGCGATCTGTCAGGGAGGTTTTGTGACGGGCAAATATCAATATCGATTTTTCATGGTGTTGCTTTTCACATTGTCGATTGTGTGCAGCGGCACGGCGAACGGTCTGGCATCGGAAACGGTTCGCGTCGGCGTTCTCAAATTCGGCACGGTGAATTGGGAACTCGACACGATCAAGCACAACAAGCTTGATGAGAAATATGGTGTGCATGTCGATGTCCGGTTCTTCGCCGGTGAGGAGGCGACCAATGTTGCGATGTTGGCCGGGGATGTTGATATAATCGTCAGCGATTGGCTTTGGGTGTCGCGTCAACGCGCCTCGGGCGAAGACCTGGCTTTCGTGCCCTATTCCAGTTCTGTCGGCGCACTCATGGTGCGAGATGGCTCGCCGATCAAAAGTCTCACGGATCTCAAAGGCAAGAAAATCGGCATTGCCGGCGGGCCTCTCGACAAGAGCTGGCTGCTCATTCAGGGGCTTGCCAAACGCCAGTCGCTCGATCTGGCGGCGCAAAACGACATTGTCTTTGGTGCTCCGCCATTGCTCGCTGAGAAAGCGCAACAGAATGAGCTCGATGCCGTTCTGAACTTCTGGAATTTTTGTGCGCGGCTGGAGGCCAATGGCTTTCGAAGGGTGATCAGTACGAGTGAAGCCGCCAAGGCGCTCGGCGCCACCGGCACCGCATCGGCTCTTGGCTATATATTCCATGACAAATGGGCAAATGCCCATCCCGCGGCCATTGCGGGATTCATCAAGGCCAGCCGAGACGCCAAGGCGCTTCTTGGCAGCTCCGATGCGGAATGGCAGCGGCTCGCGCCGGTGGTGAAGGCAGAAGGGCGCGAACTCGATATCTTGCGGGATCGTTATCGCGAAGGCATTCCTTCCCGATCCGTCGACGCCGAACAGGCCGACGCAGAAAAGCTCTATGCGCTTCTCGCGGAACTCGGTGGCCCGCGGCTGGTCGGTCCGGCGGTCACGCTGGCTCCCGGTACGTTCTGGAGGGCCCAATAGATGCCTGTGGTCTCCACCGAACGGCGAGGAGCAGGTGAGGTAGTACCGTTGCCGCGGTCACGGCGCTGGACCTCATCCGTCATGGTTTTTCTGTCCTTTGCGGCACTCGTGATCCTCTGGCATATCGGGGCCACGTTTTGGCCAAGCCGATCCTTTCCGGCACCGCTGCTCGTCCTGCAAAAATTCATAAGCGAGACCGCGAGCGGTGATTTACCCTATCATTTGGCAATCACGCTATGGCGCGTGGCGGCCTCGTTCTTCCTTGCCATGCTCATCGGATCCGTAATCGGCGTTTTCCTGGGCAGCCATCGGCGAGCAGACCAGTTCTTCAATCCCTGGCTCATTCTTTTCCTGAACATCCCGGCGCTCGTCATCATCGTCCTGGCCTATATCTGGTTTGGCTTGAACGAAGCCGCAGCGATTGGTGCGGTTGCGCTGAACAAAATCCCCAATGTGGTCGTGACAATGCGCGAAGGGACCCGGGCACTCGACGGGCGTTATGCGGAGATGGCGCGGGTGTACCAGTTCGGGGCAATCGACCGTTTGCGACATATCCTGTTACCGCAGCTGCAACCCTACATCGCTGCAACGTCGCGTTCCGGCGTTTCGCTGATCTGGAAGATTGTGCTTGTTGTCGAACTCATGGGCCGGTCGAATGGTATCGGCTTCCAGATCAACCTGTTTTTTCAACTCTTCGATGTTGCTGCAATTCTCGCCTACACTCTGGCGTTCGTTGCCGTGATGCTTTTCATCGAACTTGTATTGGTACAGCCCCTTGAACACACATCAACGCGTTGGCGTCGCCGCCCGGCTTAAGGTCGATATCCAGGAAAAATCGTTTCGCTCATCCAATGGCGAAGCGATCGATGTCCTGCGCGATCTGCGTTTCGAAGTGGAGCAGAACGAATTTGCCTGTATCCTTGGTCCTTCCGGGTGCGGCAAGACGACAACACTGCGCATATTGCTCGGGCTCGAAGGGAGCTATGGCGGCTCCGTTCAGTTGCCGGGGCTGGCCGAACCACGCGTCGGGGCAGTGTTTCAAGAACCGGTATTGTTGCCGTGGTGTTCAGTGGAGCAAAACGTGCGGCTTGCATTGCCGAAACGGGCAAGGGGCGCGAATCTCGATGCCCTGTTCCGTATCTTGGGTCTGACCGCAATGCGAACGTTCTATCCCGGTGAATTGTCTCTCGGCCTTGCGCGGCGCGTGGCAATCGCGCGGGCATTGGCAATCGAACCAGACATTCTGCTGCTCGATGAACCCTTTGTTTCACTGGATGAAGCAACGGCGGATCAGCTGCGTCACCTGCTCCTGTCGGTCTGGTCCGAACGTCCGACGACGGCGCTCATGGTGACCCACAATGTGCAGGAAGCGATCATGCTATCGGACCGGATCATCGTCTTCTCGGATCGTCCTGCCCACGTCGTCGGAACTTTCGACATCAGGGTGCCGCGACACAGCCGCAATGCACAGGCCATGGCGGATCTCTTGCGTTCGTTCCACGCAAAATTCTCGGACAGAGGCGTGGGTCCATGAGCGGCACGACCCGGCGCAGTGTCCTCAAAACAGGCCTGGTCTTTGCCTGTTGCGGCATGTCGCATGCGCGTCTGGCGCTGGCCCAGTCACGGCCAGGTGATCCGTTGCCAGTGAAACAGATTGCCGACGGGGTGTTTGCCTTTGCCGGCATCCCAGCGATGATGAACAATCAGAATGATGGCGAGATCTGCAATGTGAGTTTCATCATCGGTGACGAGGCGGTCGCTGTTATCGACAGTGGCGGCAGCGCGGTTGAAGGCAAGGCTTTGATCGGGGCCATTCGCGCCAGAACCGACAGGCCGATCCGCTATCTGATCAACACCCATATGCATCCGGATCACCTCTTCGGCAACGCAGCGTTCGAGTCTACCGGCGCAATCATTGTCGGTCACCGCAATTTGCCGCGCGCTTTGGAAAGCCGTGGGGCTTATTATCTGCAGAGTTACAGGGATGCGATGGGCGATGATCTGATGGCGGACATCAGGATCGTTCCGCCAACCAAGCTCGTAACCGACGAGGAAGAGCTCGATCTTGGCAATCGCAAACTCACCTTGAAGGCATGGAAACCAGCGCATACGGACAATGATCTTTCCGTTTTTGACCACAAAACCGATACTTTTTTTACCGGCGATCTCTGCTTTATCGGCCATCTGCCAACGATGGATGGATCGCTGCTTGGATGGATCGCGCAACTGGACATCCTCAACGGGATCAAGGCGAAATCTGCTGTCCCCGGGCATGGACCCATACCATCACCATGGCCGCAGGCACTGGAAGCGGAGCGTCGTTACTTCGATGTGCTTGCGAGCGATATGCGCAAAGCCATTGCCGATGGTGTGCCGATGTCGGATGCGGTCAAGTCAGCGGCGCAACGCGAACGCGCAAACTGGATGCTCTTTGACGAATACAATCAGCGCAATGCCACCGCGGCTTTCGCTGAACTCGAGTGGGAATGATTGGGCGGTGTTGGCATTTGCCAGACCGCTCGGATGGGTGGTATAGGTAATAACAGCCGGGCACCGCCAAATTATCCTTGGTGGAGGCAGAACACGATGTTTACGATAGTACAGCCGCGCAACCGGATGGTTGCCACTGCGCTTTTTGTGTTGGTTGGTGCGGTTATTTCATTTCCCGTATGGGCGCAAAATGCGGGGCCTCCCGAAAGCACGACCTGGAACGGTTTGAAGGGCGATGTCTTTGGACAGAATCCCATTGAACCGGCAAACGGCATTGTGAGCATCGATGCGCCGAAGCGCGCCGAAGATGCTGCCATTGTGCCGGTTGACCTGCATTTCAAAACCGATGCCGGGACTGGCCGCGTCAAGACGGTGACCTTGATCGTGGATGAAAATCCATCGCCGGTTGCCGCGGTGTTCAAGTTCGGTCCCGATGCCGGGGTGACCCATCTGGCAACGCGATTGCGCGTGAATGCCTATTCCTATGTAAGAGCCATCGCGGAAACCGAGGACGGCAAACTTCATATGACGGAGACCTTCGTCAAGGCATCGGGAGGATGCTCTGCGCCGGCCATGAAGAACGCCGACGAAGCACTCGCCAACCTGGGCAAAATGAAGCTGCGCGTGTTTTCGTCGAAAGCATCCGGTATGGAGCCAATGACCCGTGCAACGGAAATGCAGCTCATGATCCGCCATCCCAACAATTCCGGGCTGCAGATGGACCAGATAACCCGGTACTACATCCCCGCGCACTTCATTCAGGGGTTGACGGTGTCACAGGGCAATCGGCTGATCATGTCGATGGAAGGCGGAATTTCGATTTCGGAAGATCCGAACTTCCGCTTCGAATTTGATGCAAAGCCGGGAGAGGATATCAAGGTTGAAGCGGCCGACACCGAAGGCAAGCAATTCAAGGATGAATGGCCGCTTGAATCATCAAGTTTGTGATGAAGGGGACTGAGGATTCAGAAGCAGCGTATGTCGGCTTCGGCCTGCGCGCGTTTCAGTTCCGTGATGGAAGCTTTCGCCGGAGCGCTTTCGCGAAAGAGCGCGCCGTTTTCGCCGGGAACCATACCCATTGATTTGTATGTTTCAGCGGCAACATAGTGATCGTAGGAGATGACAGAGGCAATGACATCGATCGAACAGGAACAGCGTTGCAGCGAATCCCGGTTCTCTCCATTGGCCTTCATGCAGCCGTAAACGTACTCGGCAAGGGCTGGCGTGGGATAATCCGCGGCTGATTTTGCCGGCGAAGAATATGCAATTGCTGCGGTTGCTAACAGGCATAATTGCAGGGCTTTTGATATGGACATCGGGCCGTTGCCTTCGCGCTGGTGAGGTGCCGCTGTTTTCAAATGGATAGAAAATAATAATATTGATTGGCAAGAGTTGTCCAGTATTAAAGTATCAAATCATGATGATCCTATATAGCGTAGAATAAAATAGGAGAACACGATATATGCTGCGGTGCAAGATATATATATTGCAGCGCAGAAAATATAAATTGATAAACATGCTTGCCTAATGCAAATCTTTCTCCTATCGTCACCTTGTTTCCGGCTTCAAGGACGTTACCGTCAAGGGAGTGGTGACAGTCTTCGTAGGCCAAGCGGGGTGGGCAGTAACGGTGCCCTCTGCGCGCCTGGCTTAGGTCGTGACACGCTGCCGGAAATACTTCCCCATTTGCGTGAGCTAATGGAGCGGACCGCTGTGATAAACGGCTCCGCCCGATGGTTCATAAATGTGAACTTAGGGAGGACTCATAATGCGTGTACACAAGAATTTAATGCGAGCGTTGGCCACCTTTAGTCTGTCGTTTTCATTGGCGGGAGGAGCTTTAGCCAATGACGATCTGCAGGCCTTGATTTCCAATTCGAAGGACTGGGCGATCCAGACCGGCGATTATGCCAACACCCGATATTCAAAACTCAATAAGATCAACAAGGACAACGTCAAGAACCTTCAGGTCGCCTGGACGTTTTCGACAGGCGTGCTGCGCGGTCACGAAGGTGGCCCGCTCATCATAGGGGATGTCATGTATGTCCATGCGCCCTATCCGAATACAGTCTATGCGCTTGACCTGAACAATGACGGCAAGATCCTGTGGAAATATGAACCCAAACAGGACCCCAATGTTATTCCAATCATGTGCTGCGATACCGTTAATCGCGGCGTAGCTTATGGCGATGGCAAGATTTTCCTGTACCAGGCCGATACAACCCTCGTGGCTCTCGATGCAAAAACCGGCAAGCCCGAATGGTCTGTGAAGAATGGTGAAGCTGCCGATGGCAGTAAAGGCGAATCCGGTACATCTGCTCCGATGGTCGTCAAGGACAAAGTCATCGTCGGTATTTCCGGTGGTGAGTTCGGCGTTCGCGGTGCTTTGACTGCCTATAATATCAAAGATGGCAAGCAGGCGTGGCGGGCATGGTCAATTGGTCCGGACAAGGACACATTGATCGATCCGGAAAAGACGACCCAACTCGGTAAGCCGGTTGGCGCAGATTCCAGCACGAAGACGTGGGAAGGCGATCAGTGGAAGATCGGTGGTGGAACAACGTGGGGTTGGTATTCTTATGATCCCAAATTGAACCTTATCTATTATGGCACGGGTAACCCATCCACATGGAATCCCAGCCAGCGTCCCGGCGACAACAAGTGGTCCATGACAATCATGGCCCGCGATGCCGACACAGGTATGGCGAAATGGCTGTACCAGATGACCCCGCATGACGAGTGGGATTATGACGGCGTCAACGAGATGATCCTTGCGGATGATATCAAAATAGACGGCAAGGATCGCAATGTGCTGGTGCATTTTGATCGCAACGGCTTTGCCTACACTCTGGACCGTGCAACCGGCGAACTTCTGGTAGCCAAGAAATACGATCCGGCTGTGAACTGGGCAACAGAAGTCGTGATGGACAAGAACAGCAAGGACTATGGGCGTCCTGTCGTCGTCGACAAATATTCGACGGCAAAACAGGGTGAAGACGTCAACACGACGGGTATTTGCCCTGCTGCACTTGGTACCAAGGATCAGCAGCCCGCCAGCTATTCACCGAAGACGAAACTCTTCTATGTCCCGACAAACCATGTCTGCATGGATTACGAGCCCTACAAGGTCAGCTATACCGCCGGTCAACCTTACATCGGCGCAACGCTTTCCATGTATCCCGCTCCGAACAGCCATGGCGGCATGGGCAACTTCATTGCCTGGGATGCGGCAAAGGGTGAAATCGTCTGGTCCAAACCCGAGCAGTTCTCGGTCTGGTCCGGTGCGCTGGCAACCGATGGCGACGTGGTGTTCTACGGTACGCTTGAAGGTTATCTGAAGGCAGTCGATAAGAACGGCAAGGAACTGTACAAGTTCAAGACTCCTTCCGGCATTATCGGCAACGTCACCACCTACGAACACAAGGGCAAACAATATGTTGCCGTTCTGTCCGGTGTTGGTGGCTGGGCAGGCATTGGTCTTGCTGCCGGTCTGACAAAGGGTACGGATGGTCTGGGCGCGGTCGGCGGTTATGCCGGTCTCTCCGACTATACGGCTTTGGGCGGTCAGCTGACCGTTTTCGCCGTCCCCGAATAAACCGGGGCGAGCAGACACTTGAACAGGGCGCCCGGTTTCAATCAGGCCGGGCCCCTCGTGTCACCTGACCGATACCTGATGATCAATCATAACCGTTGAGCTGGCGCCAACAGGTGTTGCCCGACGCGCGAATGCGAGGTTACCGAATGCCGATTCGAACAATCCTTCTGGCCGTCACTGCCACTCTTGCTCTCCTGATAGGGCAAGGCAGCAGCCGTGCCGATGACAAGGCCGCAGCTGCGGTTGTTTCCGACGACAATGGCAAATACGCCGACAAGGACGGAAATCCGACATTCAAGATACAACCGGATGGAACTGTTGATTGGCATACCTATAGTGGTTACCGGCGGTTCAATTCGGAATGCAATGTCTGTCATGGAGCAGACGGTGCGGGGTCGTCCTTTGCGCCGGTTCTCGCCGATTCGCTCAAGACAATGTCCTACGCCGATTTCCTGTCGACAGTGGCGGGAGGCCGTAAGAATCTGTCGAACGGCAACGACAAGGTGATGCCGGCCTTCGGCGACAACAAGAATGTTTATTGCTACATGGACGATCTCTACGTCTATCTGCGCGCCCGTGCTGTCGGGGACCTTCCGCGAGGGCGTCCTGCAAAGCATGAAGACAAGTCGGCAGCCGCCAAACAGGCGGAAGATTCATGCATGGGTGGATGAGATGATGCAGCGCGCGAAATCCCGCCAATACCGAATCGCAGCCTTGATTGCAGCGATACTCGCTGTGCCGTCGGCTGCCTTGGCGCAGAGCGCCGGCCTGGGAGCTGCCGGTGAGCTTGTCGATCCGGATATACTGCGTGTGTGCGCAGACCCGTCGAATATGCCGTTTTCGGACCAAAGCGGCAAAGGATTTGAAAACAAGCTGGCGGAACTGGTCGCGGCTAAAACCGGACGAAAATCGGTGGCCTACACCTGGTATCCCATGGCGACCGGCTTCGTTCGCAATACACTGCGGTCCAACCATTGCGATATCATCATGGGATATGCCCAAGGCGATGATCTCGTACAGAATACCAACGCCTATTATCGCTCTACCTATGTCATGGTCTACAGGAAGGGAGCCGGTCTCGACGATGTGGTGTCGATCGAGGACAAGATGCTGGAAGGCAAGAAGATCGGTGTTGTCGCGGGAACACCGCCGGCTGCCAATCTTGCCAAGGCCGGTTACATGCGCAGCGTTGTTCCCTATCCGTTGATGGTGGACACGCGCCTCGCGCCGTCCATGGCTGACGTGATGATCAAGGACCTTATGAAGGGCACCATAGATGTGGCAGTCCTTTGGGGCCCAATGGCGGGTTATTATGCGCATGAGATCAATCCGGATCTGGCGGTTGTCTCGCTGGCAAAGGAAAAGTCCGGACATATGGCTTACCGGATCACCATGGGTGTGCGTCCGTCCGATCAGGAATGGAAGCGGACATTGAACAAGGTCATCAAGGAGAACCAGCCTGAGATCAATCGGATTCTGGGCGAATATCATGTGCCGCTGATAGACGAAAATGACAAGCCGATCACGCAATAGTCTGTTGGGCGACGCGGCGCCGATCTGCTTTGTCGCTGCGGTCCTTTTGATGAATACGGGTGTCAATCTGGCCGATGCGGAAGGAAATGCGCCTGAACCGAAGGGATACCGGACAGAGATGTATCGGGCTCCCGTTCCTGCGACGCTGAAGGGAGCGAAAGCGGTAACGACGGATGAGGCCATCGCTCTGTGGAAAGACAAGGAAACCGTTTTCATTGATGTGCTGCCGCACGATCCTAAACCGGCAAACCTTCCGGCGGGAACGATATGGCGAGACAAGGTGAGGGAGGATATTCCCGGGAGCATCTGGCTTGCAAACACAGGCTACGGAATTTTGAACAAGGAGACGGAAGCCTATTTCCGCAAGGGACTGGAATCGCGGCTCGGGCATGAGAAGAATCGAAGGGTGTTGTTCTATTGTATGGAGAATTGCTGGATGTCGTGGAATGCCGCCAAAAGAGCGGTCGAATGGGGATATCGTTCCGTCTTCTGGTACCCGCTCGGCACGGACGGCTGGATCGCGGCAGGGCAAGCCACACAAAAAAATGAACCCTACTAATTTAGATCCTGCGCCATGATGGCGTATGGTGGCGGAGAAAGATCACTGCGGTGATCTTTGGATAGAAGGAGGCTAGCATGAAGAAAATTTGGACAAAGCCGACCATGTGTCAGGTTGCTGCTGGTATGGAACTGACGCGTTACATGCCTGCTGAACTGAAGACGAAGAAGTAATCTCCAGTCTTCGCCCTGCGTGAGCCAATCACGCGGGGCGGATTCCGGTCTGTTGGGGTATTGCGCGCAATGCGATTGAAAATAATCGGCTCGGCGGCTGGCGGCGGGTTTCCCCAATGGAATTGCAATTATCAATTGAGCCGCCGCGCATGGAACGGCGACGAAAATGTGCGTTCCCGCACGCAATCCAGTCTTGCCGTCAGCTCGAATGGAACGGACTGGGTTCTCTTCAACGCGTCGCCTGATATTCGCCAGCAGATCGCGGCAACACCGGAACTTCAGCCACAGGAGAACGGGCGCTTGCGCTCGACGCCGATACGCGCGGTGGTCCTGACCAATGCCGATGTCGATCACATTGCCGGACTGCTCAGCTTGCGTGAGCGCGAGCCATTCGTGATTTATGCGACGCGCCGTGTGCTCGATGTGCTCGAGGCCAATTCCATTTTCAACGTGCTTGATCGGGCGCTTGTTGACCGGCGTGAGCTGAAGATCGGTGGAAAAACCGATATTCTTGATGTCGCGAAAACTCCGACGGGAATTACCGTTGAAGCTTTTCCCGTCCCCGGCAAGGTGGCGCTGTTTCTTGAAGATCACAGCAAGGCAGGTGAAGGTTTCGGTACACAGGAGGGCGATACGATCGGCCTTCGCATTTCCTCGACCGATGGCGAACAGGCAGCATTCTATGTCCCGGGTTGTGCCCGCATCGATGCGGCACTCAAGTCGAGATTGCACCGGGCCGATTGCCTGCTCTTTGATGGCACGCTGTACACCGACGACGAAATGGTTGCGGCGGGCGTCGGTTCAAAGACCGGCGCACGGATGGGGCACGTCTCCATTTCAGGTGAAAACGGGTCATTGGCTGCGCTGGCAGAACTTGGCATCAGCAACAGGATTTATGTTCACATCAACAACACCAATCCCGTCCTTGACACCGCATCGGCCGCGCACGCCGCGGCTGTCGATGCAGGCTGGAAAATAGCATTCGATGGCATGGAGGTCAGACTTTGAGCGAATTTGGCGATGCGGCACGTGGTGGATTATCTCCGGCCCAGCTTGAAAACGTTCTGCGTGACGTGGGTGCTGCGCGCTACCACAACCGGCATCCATTCCATCACCAGATGACCAGCGGCGCTCTGAGCAAGGGTCAGATGCAGGCCTGGGCTCTCAACCGTTATTCCTACCAATCGGTCATTCCGCGCAAGGATGCCGCCATCATCATGCGGTCGGACGATCCCGCGTTCCGCGCCGAATGGCGCAAACGGATTGAAGACCATGATGGCGGTGACGGCTGGAGCGGCGGTATTGCCCGCTGGTTGAAGCTCGCAACGGGTCTCGGACTTGATGCCGATATGGTCAAAAGCGAGAAATTCGTGTTGCCGGGCACACGCTTTGCCGTCGGTGCCTATCTGTCCTACTGCACGAACGGGACCATGCTAGAAGCCGTCGCGTCGTCGCTGACGGAACTGTTCTCGCCCATCATCATCGGCGAGCGCGTTCCGGCGATGCTGGCGAAATATGACTATATCACCGCGGACATTCTCGCCTATTTCGACAAGCGTCCGGCGCTTGCCTCGCGCGATTCCGATTTTGCACTCGCCTATGTAATGAAACATGCCGACAATGCCGAGAAGCAGCAATCGGTGATCAATGCGCTTGTCTTCAAATGTGATGTCCTCTGGGCGATGCTGGACGCGTTGGCGCATGCTTATGGCGAGAAGGGCAATATACCGCCCGGTGCCTTTGTTCCGGAGGCAGCATGAACGCGGCCGTTCGCTCCCGTGCTATCGTGTCGATGCAGTCACGGCCCGCTTTGAGGCGTCATGTGCGGCTGCAATATGATGGCGTGCGCGAAGCTTGGGCGCTGCTGTCGCCGGAAAAAATATTTTGGCCGAATGAAGTCAGCCTCGACATTTTGCAGCTGTGCGATGGCCGGCACAATGTGGCACAGATGATTGCGCTTCTTGCCGATCAGTACACCGCGGAGCAGGAAGACATCGCGCCTGATATCAGCGCCTTTCTGCAGGAGTGGTCCGACAAGTTCCTGGTGTCGTTATGATGAGCCCTGTGCTGCCGCCGATTGGCATGCTGGCGGAACTGACCCATCGCTGTCCCTTGCAATGTGCCTACTGCTCCAACCCAGTTGAACTGCTCAAAGCAAACCGCGAGATGGATACGGCCGGCTGGCTTGCCCTGTTCGAACAGGCAGCGGATCTCGGGGTTCTCCAGGTGCATCTATCCGGCGGCGAACCGACGCTGCGCACTGATCTTGCCGAACTCGTCGCCGGTCTGGCCAAACGCGGTGTTTACACCAATCTGATCACGGCCGGGGTTGGGATTGCCGAGGGGCGTATAGAGGCCCTCGCTGATGCCGGGCTTGATCATATCCAATTGAGTTTTCAGGGCGCTTTTGCTGCAACGACCGAGAAGATAGGCAACGCTCGCGGCGCGCACGAAAAGAAGCTCGAAACGGCCCGTCGCGTTCGTGCTGCCGGTCTTCCACTGACCATCAATGCCCCGATACACCGCCACAATATGGAAGAGGTGCCGGATTTCATTGATCTGGCGCTTGAGCTTGGCGCGGAGCGGCTGGAGATTGCCAATGTGCAATATGCGGGCTGGGCACTCGTCAATCGCAAGGTGCTGATGCCCGAGCGGGAAGCAGTCGAGCGGCAGGTGCAGATCGTCGAGGAAGCACAGGAACGGCTTCGCGGTATCATGACGATTGACTTCGTCACACCCGATTATTTCGCCGTTTATCCCAAGCCCTGCATGGGGGGATGGGCGCGGGATGCCTTCATGGTTGCACCGGATGGAACCGTATTGCCGTGCCACGCGGCCGCATCGATCAAATCACTGCATTTCGAACGCTTCGGCGCGTGGAGCCTCAGTCGCATCTGGCATGAATCCCCGGCGTTCAATGCGTTTCGCGGGACAGACTGGATGCGGGAGCCGTGCCGCAGCTGCGAACGGCAGGAAATAGATTGGGGCGGCTGCCGCTGTCAGGCCATGGCGATCGCGGGGGATGCCGCCGCGACTGACCCGGCCTGCATCAAATCACCATTGCACGCGCGGATGGCCGCGCTGATCGACGAGGCCGTGACAGCAAAATCCCCGGACGCGACGCCGGATGGCTTCATCTATCGCCGTATTGGCAAAACTGCCGGGCCCATTGCCTGAAGGCTATTGCTTGAGCATGGATTGGCCGATGGTCTTGGACAGGCTGTAAAGCCGCTGTTCGATGATTGTCGGCACCTCACAAACATAGGTTAAGGACTGCACGCGTTCTTGGAATATCCGTGTTTCCCAGGTCAATCGCTCATTGGCCCGGTCGAGATCATCCGGGTCCGTATCAGCTTTGCCGCGCATGGCATCGACCCTGGCCGCTTCCTTGCGCAGATCATCCGCCATTTCGCGCTGTTTGCCGGCATAGCGTGAAATGCCGGAGATGACCTGTATTCGCTCGCGGTTCAGGGTGTCGAACAGCCCCTGGAATAGCAGCAACATC
This sequence comes from Phyllobacterium sp. T2-21, assembly GCF_055378485.1. NCBI lineage: Bacteria > Pseudomonadati > Pseudomonadota > Alphaproteobacteria > Hyphomicrobiales > Phyllobacteriaceae > Phyllobacterium > Phyllobacterium sp. T2-21. Next base: position 261,582 of record NZ_AP027913.1, read on the forward strand.
TTGTCATTCACCTGGTCTCTCGGCAGGCCGTTGGCAAATTCGACGATTCTGGTCCGGGCCGTATCGAGCGGATTGCGGCGCGCCGCCAAATCATCGACCAGAGCATGGATTGCGGCATCGTTGTCCCAGCCCTTCGCGGAGTCGGGAATATCCGGACCATTCCAAACCTGACCAACAGACAATTCGGGCACCTTGCGTTGCACGCAGGGCCAGGTCGGATCATTCTGCGCCGCGCCAAAAGACCCTCCGGCCGAAGCGGTGCAGATGAGAAGACTGGTTGCGATAATGCGACACTGTCTCAATTGTTTCCTCCCTCTTGTTTCTTGATGACGAGGCCCCTCGAGGGATCATAGGCGATGATGGCGCCGGCAATGAACACGAGCGTGAATCCGCAGACGACGGCAAGAGATATCCATTCGATCTTCCCATAGAAGGCGAACCGCACCAGTTCGACGGCATAGGTAAAGGGATTGAGCATGCATATCTTGTAAAGCAGGGGGCTGGCCTCCTGCACGCGCCAGAGCGGATAAAGTGCGGAGGAGGCGAAATACATCGGAAAGATCACGAAGTTCATGATCCCCGCAAAGTTTTCCAACTGTTTGATCATGGATGAGAGCAGCATACCGAGCGCACCCAGCATCATACCTGCGATGAAGAGTGCCGGCAGCGTCAGGATGTAGCCGGACGCTGGCGCCTTGACGCCCCAGAACCAGGCAATGAACAGGAACGCATAGACTTGCACAATCGAGACGGCGACACCGGCGAGCAGCTTGGACATGAGCAGGAACCAGCGGGGAAATGGGCTGACCAGCAGGGTGCGCATATTGCCCATCTCCCTGTCATAGACCATGGACAGCGAGGACTGCATCCCGCTGAACAGCAGGATCATCCCGCATAGGCCCGGCGTGATATAGACCTCATAAAGTACGTAGGTTTGATAAGGCGGGATGATTGAGACGCCGAGAACCTGGCGGAAGCCTGCTGCAAAAATGAACAGCCAGAGCAGGGGCCGGACAAGCGACGAAATGAAGCGCTCGCGCTGATGCAGATAGCGAAGTCCTTCCCGCACGAGAATACCTTTGAGGCACACCAGATATTGCATGGGGCCAAAGCGGTTGTGTCCAATGCTCCTGATGGAAATGTTGCCGGGGATATCGGTCATAGACGACCTCCGGCGTTCAAAGAGATGATACCGGTAAGGCGTGAGAACGCCTCGTTCATGGTGTCCGCGCCAGTATCCTTGATGACATCGTGCGTCGTGCCATTGGCGACCAGCTTACCCTGATTGAGAACAATGATCTGATCGGCGTGACTGACCTCGTCGATCAGATGGGTGGCCCACAAGACGCTGATACCCTTTTCCGCTACCAGCCTGCGAATATCGGCAAGGATCGTCGCCCGCGATTTGATATCAAGTCCGACGGTTGCCTCATCGAGCAGCAACAGGGACGGCTGATGCAACAAGGCGCGAATGATTTCAACACGTCTGATCTGGCCGCCGGAAAGACTGCGGGCTTTTTCATGCAACCGGTCGCTCATGTCGATTGATTGCATCAGCTCATGAATGCGCCGATCGGTTTCGCGCGACCCGATCCCGTGCAGAGAAGCGTGATAGGCCAGATTCTGATGGATCGTCAGATCGAGATCGAGTGTGCGAGCCTGAAAGACGATTCCAAGACGCCGCAATGCTTCGCCGGATCTGCGATCGATGTCGTTGCCGAAGACGCGGATGCGGCCATTGCGGGTGGCAAACAGATGGCTGATCAGGGAAAACAACGTTGTCTTGCCTGCGCCATTCAAACCCAGGAGCACGGCAAAACGACCGGGTGCAATTGAGAATGAGATATTGTCCAGCGCCTGTCGCCTGCCATAGGAATAACTTACCGAGGCAAGTTCCAGCGCCGGTACACTCGTATCCGTAGCCGGCTTGTCATGAATAGTCTTCAACTCAACATCCGGACTCATCAAGCTCCACCCCTTGGTTACCCATTGCAGTTGCCGCGCTTGCCGATGTTAGCGCTTATTTGATGGTAATTGTCCCCTTCATTCCTTTGTCAGCAAGATCAGGCACCGACCAGGTGTATTTGCCTGGACGCACTGTCGTGAATTGAACACTCATTGTACCGGGGGAGTCGAATTCAAGCCAGGCGGGAGCGCCGTTCATATGCACTTCGAGGTTATTGATGACGATTTGATTCATCCAGACATTGCGAAAGAGGTCGGTGACGAATTTGTACTCGAGGCCTGCGGCCGACGTAATCTTCCAGCGATAGCCTTGTCCGGCCACCAGCTCAAAATCCTTTTGGTTGACCGTGAATTCACTGTCTTTGGAGCCAAGGATGAGTTCCGGCAGGTTCTTGCTGGAGCGGGTGACCGCAGGTGTCTTGGCTTCGGTTGCTGCCTTTGGCTCAGGTGCTGTTTTGTCGTCGTCGTCATCTGCCTGAGCCAAGGCAAAGGACGGGGCAAGCACTATCCCAAGAAATCCGGCCAGTGCAAATCGTCTGAAAGTCGACATATGGTTCCTCCCTTTGGTCGATGATTTTGTCTAGTTCGGCGCAACCGCAACACCCCACGGCAATTGGCCTACGGTGACCGATTTGATCGGCTCATCCGTCGCGGTGTCGATGAATGTGATATCGTTGGACAGGCCGTTGGTGCTGATGATGGTTTTGCCGTCCGGCATGAAAGCAAGCTGCCAGACCCGCTGCCCCACCAGGACATATTTTTCCACCTCGTAAGTCTCGGCGTTGATGACGGCAACCCGGTTGGCGGGGCCAAGCGCCACGTAGGCTTTCTTGCCGTCCGCGCTGATACGTATACCGACCGGTTGGATTTGTTCTGAGCGCAATCCCTGAATGTCGAAGGTAATCTTGTGCTTTACCGCGCGTGTCTTGTTGTCAATGACAGATACGGTGCCGCCAATCTCTGCCGATACCCACACTTCCGAACCGTCTGGCTTGAATTGCGCGTAACGCGGGCGTGAATCGACAAGCACGTTATCGGTGATCTCGTGCGTGGAAGTATCGATGAAATGCGCCATGTTGGTCGTTTCCGACGTATTGACGATGGTCTTGCCGTCGGGACTCACGCCCATGCCTTCCGGTTCCACCCCAACGGGAATTTCCGCAACAACCGCCCGTGTTTCTACATTGATGACGGTGACGAGATTATCGTTCTCATTGGCCACATAGAGCGTCTTGCCATCCGGGGACAGGATAAAGAGTTCGGGATCCGGACCGGAAGGCAACGTGCCTACAATCTTGCCTGTGCTCGTATCAATCATTTGCACGGTGTCGTCGTCACTGGCACAGACATAGACTATTTTCCCGTCCGGCGAGATCGTGATGCCGCGCGGGCGTTGCCCGACGTCGATGGTCTTCACCACTTCCATTGATGTGGAATCGACGACGGTAATCGAATTGCCCTTCTCGTTGGAAACATAAACCATATTCGCCCAGCCGGGTTGCGCAAGAAACGGCAGCGCTGCGGCCGCAGCAAGTAGGCACATGTGATGTCGCATCCAGTCCTCCCATTGGTTTATCGTTTATTTGAGCCTGCACTTGGTTTCCGGCCTGTCGACACCCAGCGTATCCAGCTCCGAGAACTGGTGCAGGAAACCCGCTTGCGGTGAGGTCGAAACGACGCCGTGTCCGTCACCGATCAGGATCGGCTGCCGCAATTGCCAGTTCCAATTGCGGAATGTGAGCTTTTGGCCCTTGAAAGCCGCAATGGAGAATTCATCGGATTTGATGTAATCCTCGACCTGTTTGGTCTCGGCGCTTTTCGTGCGTGTTATTGCTTCCCCCAGAATACGCGCAGCCGTCCATGCCTGCATGTCTTTCGACAACATGCGCCGTCCGGTCATCTTGGCGAAACGGCTCTGGATCTGAACGCCGCCCCATTGTTCGCTTGCCGGATGCCAGCTTGAGGCCACGAGGCCAGCGGTTCCCGCCACCGGCCGCGGCGTCCATGTCCTGTAAGGAACATAGCTGCCGAAGACTTCGCTTTCATCGGCAACGATGACGACGTCATGCTCGGGCAGGTTTTGTGTGAAAACCGGCATCTGTTGCTGCACAAGGACGACGCCACTGTCAGTTCTTCGTGCCGTACCCCGGTCTTCGTACAGGCGTTCCTCAACGATTGTTGCACCGAAGCGGCTCGCGGCGCGCCGGATGGCGTCAGCATAGAGCTTGTCATTCTCGTGCGAGCCATAAAGCAGCACCCATTTGCGCCATTGCTTCCAGACAAGATATTGCGCCAGCCCGTCTGCAAGCATGCTGCGTGTCGGTGCAGTGTGGAAGACATTTGGGCGGCACTCCTCCTCGCGCAAAATGTCATCGGTCGCGCCAATGTTGAAAAGCAGCACGCCGGCATCCTTTGCGATATCCGCTATGGACAACAATTGCTTGGCGGAAACATCCGCAAGGACGAAGCGATCGCCGCGCGCAACCATCTCCTTGAAAGCCGGAATCACATCGGCGTTGAATTTTGTTTCCGTGACATCGAGCGTGAATTGTTGGCCGAGAAATTTGCCTGTCGTGTTGTTGTCGCTAATTGCGACATTCGCACCGGCAACACCTTCGTCGCGTGGCGGTATATCCAGAACCGAAAGGGCCAATTGCGGTTCGTAGGCGCGAAGATAGCCAATGCGTGCGTCCACACCCGGCTTTGCTGACTGATTTGCTGCCGGCTGCTGCGCCGATAACTCAGACACGTTGACGAACAGCAAAAAAAAGCCGAATAAAAACGTGAGAGTAATTGGCACCGTACTCTTCATGACCAAACCATTCATACTGCCGCCATTCAAGTAATGGCGGTGGGTTAAGAACAGAGGTGCCCATAGTGTTTTTAAACAACCCCACCACAATCTCAACCCTTCGAGTCAGCTTTTCTTGCATGCGAGGCAAAGTTTCTCGGTTTCATGCGGGAGCAAGCCGATGACAAAAATGTTGGCCAGTGTGCAGAACCGTCAGGAAGCTGAAATTGTCTTTCAAAGCGGTGCCGATATCATCGATATGAAAGATCCGGCTAACGGCGCACTTGGCGCTGTTGACCTGAGCAAGGTCCTGGAAGTGAAGGGCTTTATATCGGGCAGGCGGCCCATCAGTGCAGCGTGCGGCGATCTTCCCATGCATCCGGAAACGATCTGGCGGACGGTGAAAGAGTTTGCAGCAGCAGGTCTGGACTATATCAAGATAGGTTTGTTTCCGTCCGGGCAGTTTGAGGCTTGCGTAACGGCGCTGCAGCCTCTTGCCTTACACAATAAATTGATTGCCGTCGTCTTTGCCGACAATTGGAGCGGTTACAGTCAAAACTTGTTTGAAATCTTGGCAGGTGGCGGATTTCATGGCGTGATGATCGACACCGCCGACAAATCCAAGGGCCGCTTGCTCAATCATCTGTCTCCAGACCAGATCGGCAAATTCGTCAGGAATGGCCAGTCGAACGGATTGATGGTCGGCGTCGCGGGATCACTCGAAGCGCCGGATATCTCGCGGCTGTTAACCTACGATCCGGATTTTATGGGGTTTCGCGGGGCGCTCTGCGCTGACCTTGACCGCAAGGCATCCATTGATGCGCTGGCGACCGTGAAGATACGTGGTCTGATCCCCGAAGTGCTCGAGCAGGGAATGCCTGCCAGCGTCGACTACAAACTGCTTGCTGCGCGGGGGTATTTTCCTGAACCGGAAGAGGCGGGGCTCGGCACGGACAAGATTTTCGTTCGTGATTTTGTTTTGCCTGTGCATATCGGTGCCTATCGTTTCGAGCATGGGAAATCACAGAAGGTACGGTTCGACGTGACGGCCGAGGTTTTGCGGGTCACGCGCAATCCCGAGGATATGCGGCACGTGGTTTCCTACGATCTCATCATGGACGGAATTCGTGCCATTGTTGCCGAGGGCCACGTTGAGCTTGCCGAGACATTGGCGGAACAGGTGGCCGCACTGGTGCTGAGAAATCCACGGGTGACGCGGGTCTTTGTCCGCGCGGAAAAACTCGAAATTGGACCTGGCGGTGTCGGTGTCGAGATCGAGCGTACGCGCGAAGCGAAAAATTCAGCCAAGCTGCGGTTTGCGCAGGTGCATGGGGGACGGAAGTCCTCATGAGGCTGCTTGTCGTGAAGCTTGGAGGAAGCACGGCGGGCCATGTGGAAATGCGGCGCTGGATCGAGGCGCTGGCAAGCGCAACGTTTCCGCTGGTGATTGTTCCCGGAGGCGGGCCTTTTGCCGATCAGGTGCGGGTCTCGCAAAAGCGTCTTGGCTATTCGGACGCAGCAGCGCATGCGATGGCAATTCTGGCGATGGATCAGTTTGGCATTGCTGTTGCTGAGCGTCATGAACGTTTCCAAACAGCACGGTCCATCGTGGAGATCGCTGACGCACTTGAAGTGGGGCTCATACCCGTCTGGCTGCCATCTGCGATGACAGCCGGAGCACCGGACATTCCCATGTCATGGGATATCACTTCGGATAGTTTGAGCGCGTGGCTTGCCGGACAATTGCAAGCTGACGCAGTGTTGCTCATCAAGCAGACCGATGAACACCAATACTATTCATCGGTAGAAGATGTTGCCGCTGCGGGCATCGTCGACAGTATGCTTCGGGATATGCTTGGAGACGGCATGACCCTTCATATTGCCGGGCCGGTGATGTTGGATGCATTGGATTTACCCTTGGCAGGCTTTCCCGGACGCGTGATGATGCGCAACAGTTATTTCGAAGCAACGGGTGAGCAATGACACGACTGCATACGCCGCGATGGGCTTGGGCGCTGACCGGCTCCGGCCATTTCTTCGTGGAGAGTTTCGAGCTCATAAGAACACTCGAACATTGTGACGTGTTCGTCTCCAAGGCCGCCAATGAAGTCCTGCGCATGTATAAGGTGAAGCTCGATTTTCCCGAGACGACACGGGTTTTGCATGACAAGACCGCAAGTTCCGTGCCGGTTGGCGGCTTCTACAACGGGGTTTATCATACTGCGGTTGTTGCCCCGGCGACGTCGAATACCGTTGCCAAATGTGTCGCCGGCATTTCGGATTCCCTTCCGACCAATGTTTATGCGCAAGCCGGCAAATGCCGCGTGCCGTCCATTGTCTTTGCCTGTGATACGGCACCTGAGCTTGAGACGATGGCACCCGGCGGCATGGTCAAAGTCTATCCCAGGCCGATCGATCTTGAAAACACGGCACGTCTCAAGACCTATGAGCGGACCGAGGTCGTCGAGTCTCTGGCAGAGTTGAAGGCAGCCATCGCGCGCCGTACCAAAGAGGTCGCTTGATATGGCGGAACATCTCCTGTTCCTGACCGGGCATTTGGCCCGTTCACGGCTGGAGCGCATCCTTGCCGGCCTCAACGACGTAGCGTTCACCTATGAAATCGTCGACATCGGCGTGAAGGTTGCGGCGCTCATGAGCGAGGAGATCATCGCGCGTCGGTTGAAATTGCCGGTAACCGCCGACCGTGTCATTCTGCCCGGGCGATATCGCGGTGATCTTGATCGTCTGGGCCAGCGCTTTGGCGTTCCCTTCGTCCGGGGCCCCGATGAAGTTGCCGATCTGCCTGTTTTTCTCGGCCGGGTGGGCAAGCCCGTTGATCTCTCCAGGCACAATATGCGTATCTTTGCAGAAATCGTCGATGCGTCGGCATTGTCGCTGGAGGCTTTGACGCAGCGCGCTTTGAAACTTGCCGCTGCAGGTGCCGATGTCATCGATCTTGGCTGCCTGCCTGAAACGCCGTTTCCGCATCTTGCCGACGCCATTCGCCGTTTAAAGGCGCAAGGCCTCTCCGTCAGCGTGGATTCCGCCAACCCCGGGGAACTTGAAACCGGCGCCGCTGCCGGTGCGGATTATCTACTAAGTCTGACTGAGGAGACCGTTGATCTGGCGGTAAGATATGGCGTTACCCCAATCCTCATTCCTTCGATTGCCGGCGATCTCGATTCGCTTGGCCGTGCGATTCACAAGGCACAGACAGCCGAGATTTCTTTCATCGCTGATCCGGTTCTCGATCCCATTCATTTCGGTTTTACCGCTTCGCTTGGCCGATTCTTGGAGGCGCGCCGCCGCTGGCCGGATATCCCGATGATGATGGGTACGGGCAATCTGACCGAGCTCACCGATGCGGATTCCTCCGGTGTAACGGCGCTGCTCTCGGGTATCTGCTCGGAACTGTCGATAGACAATGTTCTGGTCGTCAATGTCAGCCCCCACACCGTTCGCACGGTCGAGGAGCATGACCACGCCCGCCGCATGATGTTTGCAGCCAAACAGGATCATGCCCTGCCGCGTGGCTATGACGCGGGCCTGTTGCAGGTTCATGATCGCAAACCCTATCCGAACAGCGTTGAGGATATCGCCGCGCTGGCCGGTGATGTGCGGGATGCCAATTTCCGCATTATGACCGCGCCGGATGGCATCCATGTTTTCAACGCCAGTGGTCACGCGACTGCGCAGGATGCATTTGAACTTTTTCCGCGTCTCGACGTTGAATCGGATGGCGCTCATGCATTTTATCTGGGCGCGGAACTGACCAAGGCTGAAATAGCCTGGAAACTGGGCAAGCGTTACGCGCAGGACGAACCACTCTCCTGGGGAGCGGGTGCGCCGGAAGAGCAGGCGGACCGTCTCAGGTTAAAGGACGCGGGCCACACGTTGCGATCAAAGAAGGATAGGGCGACTTGACCTATATCAGGGAAACCATCGTCACCACGGTCGATGCCGCCGGTATTGTTCACATTGCACCGCTTGGTATCATCGAGCAGGATCATGGTTGGATCATCGCTCCGTTTCGTCCTTCGAAGACGCTGGAGAACCTGGCGGCCGTCCCCTTCGCCATTGCCAACTATACCGACGATATGCTGGTGTTTGCCGGTTGCCTGACGGGACGCAAGGACTGGCCGACCGTTGCCGTCGCGAATTGTCCGGTCCCGCGTCTCCAATCCGCGCTGAGCCATTCCGTGCTTGAGGTGGTGTCTGTCGACGATGACGGGCTGCGACCGCGCCATTTCTGCAAAGTGGTTTCCGAGGCGACGCATGCCCCTTTTACCGGGCTCAACCGTGCCAAGGCTGCCGTGCTCGAACTGGCTATTCTGGTCAGCCGGCTGCACATGCTGCCGCAGGACAAGATCGAAGCTGAAATCGCCTATCTTACGATTGCAATTGACAAGACTGCTGGACCGGATGAACTGCTGGCCTGGTCATGGCTGCTGCAGCGGGTAAAAGAATATCAGGAGACGGCCGATTCCAAAGGCAAGAGCGCGGCCCATCCTTCCGGCACAACCTAGGTTATCCCTGCAGGTACATTGAAGCGAGCAGCGCGACCGCCGCCGCTGGCGCAGCCTTGCTGGCGTCGTCGCGGGCACTTGGTGCTGCCGGTATCAACGTTCCGAAATCGACATAGGGCCGGTCCATGCGCTTGGCGAGCTGTCTGATCTGCGGTCTGCCAATACCGGCACCGACAATCGGCGCATCAGCAGCCCGCGCAAGATCGCGTGCGACGCGAAATGCGCCATCATGGATCATTCGCAACTGGTGCTCGCTGAACCACCGGGCAATATCGATCCAATCCGCCTCTTTAAGGTCACTGCTATCGCGTCCGACCATGCGCGCCAGTCTCTGGATCGATCCGGCGAGTGTTTTCGGCTGGCGGTCGGCGGATGGATATTTATCATCAGCTTCATCCAGCGTGCCGAGAATGCGACCGAGATCGGCGGTGTTGGCGAAATATTCGTTCATGAGCGGGGTCACATGCCCCCCTACCGGGACGAGCGCAGCGATGCCGATCAGCGCCGAGCGGGCGAACCCCGTATAGACCAGTTCACCCGTCAACAGTCGCTCCGCATCGGAATAGCCGCGATGGATCAGGTCGCCGTTCATGAAGGCAAGAATATCCGTCGTTGTTGACCCCATATCGACAAAAAGACCGGTATCGGCCAGCTTTGCACTCAATGATGCCGTTGCGTGCCAATTGGCCGAGGCGATATCGCTCCCCAAGCCGCGGGCGGCGGCAATGTCGCAGAAACCTCCGCGACCCGCATAGATGAGCGTATTCTCGTTGCCGAATTTTTCTTCGATGAAATCGAGGAGGCCGGCAACTCCCGCATCGCGGGACGTGAATGTATCCGAGAGTTCGCCGGTCATGGTGAATACATTGAAAGTGCCGTCTGCCTGCAAAGGCCCCAGCTCGCGCAGAGCCTCATGCACCTGATCGACACCAAGCCAAAGCGGTGTCTTGAAGATTTTTGCCGAGACAATCTCGCCATTTCGGCATTGTGCCATCTTGAGATGGGCACCGCCCACATCCCAACCTGTGATCAGGGGCTTTCCTTTGCTGGCAAATCGGGATTTCATGGCTGTATCATTCCTTGGATTTTGCTCGTGCATATCATTCCGGTACTCGACATAAAAGATGGTCTCGTTGTCCGTGCTCTCATGGGCAATCGCGCGGCCTATCGGCCCATCGAAACACCACTCAGTCCAACGGCCGATATCCTCGATGTCGCGCAAGGCCTACGCCAGCTCTACCCCTTTCCTGCATTTTATGTCGCTGAACTGGATGCGATACAGCAAGGTCTTGCCGCCGGTGCGCTGGAGCGTCTGAAACCATTGATTGCCGTGGCTGATGTCTGGCTGGATGCCGGCTTCGCAAGCCTGCGCCAATTGGAAGACGTCTTGACGATGGACGGTGTCTGGCCGGTATTGGGTTCGGAGTCCCAGGCCGATACCTCCGTGCTTGGGCATTTGAGCGGAAATCCGCGACTGGTTCTCTCCCTGGATTTTCGCGGGGATGAGTTTCTTGGACCTTCCGCGCTTTTCGAGAATGCGGATCTTTGGCCTTCCCGGGTTATCGTGATGACGCTTCGCCGCGTTGGCAGCAATACGGGGCCGGATTTCGAACGATTGACCGAGATCAAGCGCCGCGCCGGTGATCGCGCCGTCATTGCCGCCGGGGGCATTCGACATGCCGCCGATCTTGAACAACTGGAAGCGCTTGGCATTTCAGCAGCACTTGTGGCGACCTCTCTGCACAACGGCTCCCTTTCCCCGGAGGCGATCTCATCGCTGATGAACGGGAACGATTCCAGGACGGGGTGAACAAGGGGAATGATTGCTCTTCCCCTTGTTCGGGTTCAGAAGCCCAAACTTTTTGCCAACCGGCGCAACAGGCCATCCGGTGCGACAGAGGGCATACTCTGTGCGAGGTTGTCTCTTGTCTAAGCGCTGAAGGGGTGTTTCACGGAATCGCGCTGCGCGGTTGCTTCGGCGGCAGTCGGCTTGCCCGTTACTGCGCGCTCAAGAGCTTCCTTGGTTGCACGATAATTGAAGTCCTGAATCTTGGCGTCGTCTTCAGCCTCCCAATGGATGAAAACACCGACGCAGATAAACAGATCGTCTGCTTCATCTGCTGGAATCGTACCATCTGCAACGCTGTCCTGGACCGCTTTAGCCACCGCATGCTGTGCCGGGCCAAACATCTGGACCGCCTGCTTGGCTCCCTTGATGGTAACCTTGTTGAACAGAATGGTGTTTGGCTTGCACGCCAAATTCGGCGCGATGACTGCAAGCAGGGACGTGAAGCCATCCTTGTTGTTCGTCAATGCATTGCAGAATGCTGTTTCAACGGCACTGCCGCGCGGTCCGATCAGAAGATCGATATGCGCAACTTCATTCCCATCGCCCACAAGCGACTCGCCAACCATAACCTTATTGATTTTAGCCACAGCCAAATTCCTCCCTAAACTGTTTCCAAGTGGTTTGTCCAAAGACGCCGTACCTCGAGACACGACTCTCGATGGACAGCTATCCTTGTTCACAGCACCCTCAGAACGGGGTCGGTTGGCCAGATAGCAGCGGACAAAATCCGCTGGAGAAATTCAAGCATTTACCTCGCCATTATGCAAGAGCCAGATAAGTCTGGATGCAAAAAGGGTCGCAACTGTAAGATCAGCCGAGGTGCCTGGATTGATATCTCGAGCTTTAAGTTGAGCATCGAAAGCAAGGAGCAGTTTTTCTCGCTCGCGGCCGTCGTGCATCTCCATCACGCGCGCAAGGATTTTCTCTGCGGCCTGTCGCGTTTCTTCGGCAATTGGCGTGCCGTGTTTGCGGATGATATGGCTATCGGGAAAATTCGAGAGAAAATACAGATAAACCAATACGCTCGGCCACATCGCAGGTTCATTCCGCTCGATGGCTGCGCCATGGGCTGACAAACCGCCGGTGAAGATGTCGGAAAAGTTCGTCACATATTGCCGGGCAATCATGTCCCGCTCGGATGCGGCGCGCATGGCTTCCAGAAGCGGCACATCCGGTTCATTGGCAACATCATGTTCCGGCGCCGATCCGAGGCCGCCTGGCTGCGCCAACGTGATCGCCGCGAATACGTCGCGCACATCGTTCATGTCGAGTTGGGCGAGTGTCGCGGCGAGGCTGAGCTGCAGGTCTGATGTCTCACTGGCAGCAGCCCGCGCAAGCGGGGCGCACAGGAGAAGAATGCCCAGATTCGTATTGGTCTGAACTTTCAGTCGCGTCGCGGCAACGGCCGCAAGAATACGCTGGCCGACAGAATTGGCGGGATCGCTCAGCGGGCCGGATGAAACCTGCGCGCTGTCGAAAAACTGCTGCGCATTCATGCGATGACCATCCGCGAAAACATGCACGTTGCCTGGTTTCAATGCCTCGATCTCCCGATAGCAGGCGTCGATATAGGCGCGGCGGATGTGTTCGCGTGTCAGGCTCACGCTGCAGGCCTCTCACCGATGTCAGGTTCAATCCGGGTGACAAGTGCGCCGGCAATACAGTCTGCAATGCGGACCGGCACGACCGATTGAAGCCCGGACCAGGCCGGCATGCTGTTGACTTCGAGAACGAGAAGTTTGCCATCAGCCGCAGGGATGATGTCGATCCCGGCAAAATCCGTGCCGATGGCAGCCGAAGCGGCGAGCGCAAGTTCTTCCAGCTTGCTCCTCAACGGGCCAATAACTGGCTCCGCCTTCGCGCCCTTGGCAATATTGGTGATCCATCCTTCGGCCCGGCGTGCCATCATACCCAGCACTTCTCCCGCGCAGGTGAAGACCCGGTAATCGCAGTAAGGTGGCCCTGGCCGCGCCACGAAACGCTGCAAATAATAAACATCATCCATTTCCTCCGGCTGCGGCAGGTCCTCAATGCTGCGGATCAGCCTGATCCCCCGGCCTTGCGAACCGAAAAGCGGTTTGAGCACCAGTGGCCCGTGCGTGAGTTCCCGCTCCGCAATGATCTTGGCATTGGCCAGACTTTCAACTGCAAAAGTTTCCGGTGTCGGTAACCCTGCCTGTGCCAGGAAGAATGTCGTCGTGGACTTGTCGACGCAGCGCTCGATCGCCTTGGCAGAATTCCAAACGGGAACGCCAAGATGAGCAAGGGCGTGCAGGATCCCCAGACGGCGCGTGATCGCCTCGAATGTCCCTGATGAAATCGACCGTACGATGACGGCAGCGGGTAAGGCGCCGTTCATGCGCGGGACGGCAATGCCGGAGGGGTACCGGGTATCAAAACCGATATCTGCCAGCGGCAATGTCTGGACATTGAATCCATGCGATCGCAGTGCGGTGCGCAGTTGTTTCACCTGACCGTCGGGCCGGTCGGAAAGGATCAGTATTGTTTCTGTCATTGTGTCCGTCAGTCCAGGGATTGTTTGAGCATTGCTTCATGGATTCCACCGCTGCGGAAAGTATCGCCGGTTTCAATCGCGGTAACAATGACCTCGGCGGGGCTGAACAGATGCGGATCGATCGCGTAGAAATCGCCTTTGAATTTCTTGAATATGTCGGCGAAAGGCTGGCCGTGGTCGCGTGATGTATGGCTGGGAAGCTGTTCCGCGAGTGTGCGTGCGGCTTCTGAGGTGCCGCGCACGAAAAGCTGGACGGTGCCGCCATAGATGATCGCGTCGTTGGTTCTGCCCATCGCCTTCAGAAAGTCCGGATGCGGAGCAGGGATGGGCGCGCGGCCCGCGCCGTCCACGATGTCACCCAGCGGAAATTTCAGATCGTGTGCCTTGTGCATTGCGACTTCAAGAACACGCCCGACAATCTGTACCGCACCCGTCAGACTTTGCGTCGGTGCATAGATGAATGTCAGGTTCTCGGGTGCAAATCCTGTTGCCTTGGACACTTTCTCGACAATGGCCACAGGCGGCGGCGTCGTGGTTTCAAGGACGATGACCGACGATTTTGCCTCAGGTTCACGATAGGCAATTTCATCAAAGAGTGGCTCGACCCGCGCCAGTGTCCGGGCTGGCCCCGATCCCATGGCGAAGTATTTCTCATGCGAGAGGTTCCAGCCGGCATACTGGCTGGCAAGGCAGGCCAAAACCGGTTGTGAAGATCTGACATGCACGCTGTAGGGCCATTTGCCTGTATCGAGTGTTGCCGAAACCACGCCAAGGCCGCCCATGCAGATTTCGACAATCCGCAGTCCGGCTTCGACGCCGCCCGGACAACTTGCCCCTGCGTCAATCACATGCTCGCCAAGCTTGCCACGACTGTGATTGATGCCAAGCCGTCCCGCTTGCTCGATCATCTTATCTGCCAGATGTTGAGCGCTTCTGTTGAGATAGGCGTGACCGTCTCTCATGAAAACTCCTCCCTCCAATTAACCGCGAGTTGTTTGACGCGGCCCTTCACGGCTTTCATCGCTGCGGAGGCAGAGGGAGCCGTGGCGAAAACGGTACAAACAGGATCACCGGCTTGAAGGGAGGTGCCTGCTGTTTGGTGGTCTGCGGTGAGCGTCGGCCAAACAACATCCGGAAATGCGCTGATGGCTTTTGCGGTATAGGCAATTGCCGAGGCCGCCGAGATTTTGTAGCTGGGTATCGAGAAATCCGATCCGGTGACCGCATGCAAATGCTGGCGCAGGAGAGGCGTTTCTTCCGTATCGAAAATATCGAGCGTGGCACCTGGTCGTGGATTGATTTCGATGAGATGCAGACCCTCTGCGCCAACGATGAAATCGGCGCTGCATAATCCGGTCAAACCGGTCCGTCGGGTTAAAGCCGTCAGCCAATCGCCTATCTGCTGTGCTCTGCGCGGGTTGTAGCGGAGCAGCCGGACCGCGCCTCCATAGCGAAAGGGGCTGTTTTCCGACGGAGAAAACCATTGCCGGCTCAAGCCAATCACGTGCGCCTTGTCCCCATTGGCCAGAAACAGGGCAGAGAGATTGCTGCCTCCAACGAACCGCTGAAAATAGTATTCTTGTCCCGACGTTCCGCGATGCGCAGGCCTCACATGTGAACCGCCTGCACCACCGGTCAATTTACTCAGCCAATTCTGAGGATTGTCGGGAGTGTCGAAACATATATCGGGATGCGGTATGGCAAACTCGGTGCACAGCTGCGACAGAGAGACGGGGTCCTTGACGAGACGAACCGTCCTGGCGCTGTTTCCAGCAACGGCAAAGTGTTGTGAAATCGCCTCTATCATCTGCGGATCGCGCTCGAAACCGGAGCCGTAGATCACGGCCACCGGGTCATCATCGCCGGCCAGTTTTTGCAGCGTTTCAACAAGATGTTTTCGGTCGATACCGTTCTGCAGGCTCCCCGAAAGTTTCACGGCGCGTTCCGCCAATGCCAGCGTGTCGGCATCGTTGAAGAGGTCGGCAACCAACGGCCGCAATCCAGCCCGCCGCGCCGCCGCGGCAAGCGAGCGTCCAGAGACAGCGGCTATCAGAACCGCATTATTTGGCAAGTTCGCGAGCAAGGGCAAATGCGTCCCGAAAATCAAAGATAACCGGCTTCTTCGCCTTGATCATCTGTTCGAACAAACCGGCTTGAGTCTTGTATTTGACATTACCGATGGAAAGCGGGCCAATGCCGACAGCTTCTGTCGCATCGAGCGGATCAGCATTGGCGTTGACCTTCAGTCCCTCGATACCAGCTGGCGGAACGGCGTTGACGTCGGCAGCGATCAGAAGCTTGCCGGCCTTGCCGAGTTGTGCGGCCGATATGACCTGCACACCCGCTTTTGCGGCGGCCAGCACGACCTCTGCGGTTCGCAGGACCTCCATTTTTTTTGCTTCGGTTGACCCGTCGGCTGGCTCAACAGTCAGATTGAACCTTTGCTTGATCGAAGCGGCGATCGCCTTCACCCGCTCAATGCCGTCATGGCCGATGACCGTCACGTTTGCCCCCTGTTGGGCTGTAATCACCGCGGTGCAATAGCCGACCACGCCTGTCGCGCCGAAGACTGCCACGCTGGTTCCTTCCAGCTTGCGGCCGTGAATTTTGGCGAGAGCCTTTTCGACTTTGGCCACCATGGCGGCGGCGGTCGTGAATGATCCCGCCGGGTCGGCAAACACCGAGATTTCGAAGGGCGGAACCATGGCATTCCTTGCTGCATCCAGCATGTCGAGCGCTGCGGGCGCGTCCTTGCCAGCAAGGAAAATGCCCGTGGCCACACCCGCATCCGGTGGCCGCGAGAATATGGCGTCTTGAACAAGATTTCCGACATCCGAAAGAGTGACGTCGGTGTAGGGAACAACGGCGTCATAACCTGCGTCGAGCGCCATATTGACGTCGAAAGGGCTCATTTGCCGAAGCGGGGTTAGCATATGCAGGATCGTTTTGCGGCTCACGGTATCCGCTCCTTCTTGATGACGGCGCCCATGGTACAAGCTCTGGCAAGATTCAGAGCGGTATGCGTGATATCAGCCCCGGCATTTCTTCCTGCGACGATTTGAATGGCCGTGCCATGCGGGTTGCTGTGGATGGTATTGACGATCCGCTCGGCTTCCGCCTGTGACGCGGCGAAGGCGAAGCCCGTCGGTCCCCATGAACTCTGGCCAATACCGACTGCGCCAGCCTTTGCAAGCTGCGTGATGGTGGTTTCAACGTGTTTGCTGGTGAAAATTCCACCCTGTGCGGGTGCAAAATAATTGCCGATCTCGGTCTGGATGGCGGCGATCGCCCGGCCAAACAAGGCAAGGTTCCGTTCGATCAGGCCGGGCATGGCGCTCATCAGCACAAGGCGGCTGATCGCTGCCGATGTCGCCACCGGGAACGGAGGTAACGCCTTGAAAGCTTCGACCTCGGCATTGCCGTGAATGCCTTGGGTTGACGTGTCAAAGACAAGAATGATTCGCCATTCCCCGGGAAATGCAATCCGCGAGACAATGGTGGGTGCAGCGCCGTGTGTGGCTTTGCCGGCATCGATAATGACACCCCCCGCGTCGAAAGCAGCTATGCCGATGCCGGACCGCGCCCCGCGTCCCAGCAGATGGGCATCGTTCACGATATCAAGCGGTATCGCATGCAGGGTGCGCAGCGCTGCTGCAATGGCAAGGGCAATCTGGGTGCCGGAGCCAAGGCCGATATGTCGGGGAATGGTTCGATGCACGACAACCCTGTGGTGCGCCGTGATCCCAAGCTGACGGGAAAGGGTTGCAATGTGCTGCGCAACGCGTTCCCGCTCGTCTCCTTCGATATGGGCTTTTGCCGCGCGGGAGATCGTCAGAACGGTCGAAATGTCCTGAATGGGTAAGCCAATACTGCCGAACCGATCCTGACCAGGTTCGGGTACGTTGCGTGGTATATCAAGGAAGCCAAGGTGAAGACGGGCCGGGACTTCGATCGTGACGGATTCCGACATTTGCTTAATTTACACAATCTCAGAAATCGGGCCCTGCAGTATGATATCGTCTTTCGGGCGAGGCGCAAGCACCATGAGCAAAGAAGTGGAGGATTGGTCAAATGGTTGAAGAAGCGAAAGGGACGAGGCCCGCTGAAAAGGTGTATTCAGAACCTGAAATTATTGCGAGACTTGAGAAAGATCTGCCACACTGGCGCTATGAGAACGGTTGGATTCGCCGGAAATACAAGACGCATGGCTGGAAATCGACCCTGATGGTCATCAATACCATCGGTCATCTGGCGGAGGCGGCCTGGCATCATCCGGATCTTAAGGCATCGTACGCCTGGGTGGAGGTGCTGTTGATGAACCATGCTGCCAAAGGCGTTACCGACAAGGACTTCGATCTTGCAGCGAAGATTGAAAGCGTTGTCCAGTGGCAGCCGGGCCAGGAGGCGGGATCGCTTGAAGGGACGCCGCAAACTGACCAGCGCTTTGCCTATATCAAGTACGACAATTGATCCCGTAAACTTTTGCATCTCCACAGGGTTCACATTCGAGAAAAAATAGCTAAGCTCAGGTTGGCACCAGAAAGTTGCGGAATATGTCGGTTGCATGGATTGGCAGCCAGCCGGTACCTTTGACGGATGCAATTCGGAATGCTGCGAAGCTTCTGGCATCATGCCGCTGCCCAGTTTTCACTCTTGATACGGATGTGCATGGTACGCGCAGCACCATCGCGCTGGCGACTATGTTGGGCGGCGCTTACGATCACGCCAAGGGTCAGGTGCTTGCAAATGAAGTTGCACTGTTCACAAATCATGGTGGCATGTTCACGACGCCGGGAGAAGCGCGCCGTCGCTCCAGCCTGATCATTCTGGTCGGTGAAATCCCGCCCCTGCACCACGACCTTTTGCAGGCCTGGGCAGCCTCGCAACCCGATCTCGGTGACAAACACAGCCGTCGCTGGTTTCACATCGCGAGCGATGAAACGAGTTCATCGCATGGCAAACTTCTGCGGCAGTTGAAGGCTAAACCGCTGCGCGGCGAGGGCCTTTCGCTGGAAGCGACACTGGCGCTTCTGCGGGTTCGATTGCAGGGCCGTCCTGCATTGTCCTCGCTGAGGAATATCGATTCTTTTGAAAAGGCCCTGGCGACCGCGCAATTCCCGGTTTTCGTGTTTTCCGGCAGTTCAGTTGAAACTGCGGGTCTCGTCATGTTGCAGGGGTTGATCGCCGACCTGAACAGAAAGGGGCGTGCCAGCAGTGTATTCCTGCCGGCTGATGACGATGCATGGGGTTCTGCCCTTGCCTCGCTGTGGATGACCGGATTTCCACCCCGGACAGGTTTTATCAATAGCCTCCCAAGCTATGACCCGGTGCAATGGGACGTCCAGCGCATGATTCATGCGAAGGAAGCGGATCTTCATGTCTGGGTGTCGGGGCGCGGCGGTCAAAGTCCCCCCAAGGGGGGAAAGGTCGCCTTGATTTCGTTGAGCCGGACCGAAGTGCCAACAGCTGGCGCGGCGGTAACGATTGCCGTTGGTCAGGCTGGGCTGGATCATGATGGTGTTGCCTATTCGAGCCGGATCGGCACGTTCAGAGCGGTACAGGCCGCCACACCGTCGCATCTGCCCAGTGTTTCAAAGGTCATAGGCCAATTGGCTGATGCATTGCCTGGAAGAAGGGAATTCGCATGCTGATCCGGTTGTCAGGTGGTGACGTCGTCGACCCCGTCAACGGCAAAACCAGCCAGCGTGACGTTTGGATCCGGGATGAGGTGCTCATCGATGCGCCAATGGGTGAAGCGGCAGATCAAACCCACGATGTTTCGGGTTGTATCGTCATGGCTGGCGCTATCGATATTCATTCCCATATCGGTGGCGGCAATGTGAATACCGCGCGCCTGCTCCTGCCGGAGCATCACGCGGCACACATCCCAAGGCCTGCCAATACGCCACTGTCGAATGCAGGTTGGTCGACTTTCCAGACTGGCTGCCTCTATGCGCAAATGGGTTTCACGACGGTGGTGGAGCCGGCCATGGCGCCCTACACCGCGTTGCATACGCATCTGGAGCTGGCCGATATTCCGATTATCGACAGGGCGACATTGGCGATACTCGGCAATGACGATTTTACCCTGTCTTTGCTGCGTGACGGCAAATCGTCGGCAATGATCGACGACTATGTGGCGTGGGTGGTCGGTTCAACACGCGCTCTTGGTGTCAAAGTCATCAATGCCGGCGCAGCTGCGGCGTTCAAGGACAATGTCCGCTCCTTCGCGCTGGATGACGTGGTTCCGGAATATGGCGTCAGCTCGCGCAAGATCGTCAAGTCGCTTCAGTCCTCCGTGACCCGGCTTGGCATCCCGCATCCGTTGCATGTCCACGCCAACAATCTCGGCATTGCCGGCAGCGCCGATACGGCGGCTGCAACCATCGCGGCAACGGAGGGTGTGCCTCTGCATCTGGCCCATCTGCAATTCTATGGCTATGGCACCGGAGGCAAGCGGAAGTTCTCGTCGGAGGCAGCGCGGCTGGCGGAAGCCGTCAATGCCAATCCCGATGTTACAATCGATGTCGGTCAGGTCATGTTCGGCCAGACCGTGACAATTTCCTCGGACGTGATGCGGCAGTTTTCTGCCATCGGCAACGCTAGTCCGAAAAAGACGGTCATCTTTGATGGCGACGGCAATGGCGGTGGCGGAATCGTGCCCTATCGCTACAAACAGGATTATTACGGTTCGCTGCAATGGGCTATCGGGCTTGAGCTCTTCTTGCTGATCACCGATCCATGGCGGGTGTTCTTCACGACCGATCATCCCAATGGCGCGCCATTCACGGCCTATCCGGAATTGTTCGAGCTGCTGATGAGCAGTGCGGCCCGCGACACGAAATCGGCGGAGCTCAATGCAGCGGCGCTTGAACTGACGACGCTCGCGTCGGTTCGTCGCGAATATACCCTGGAAGAGATCGCGATCATGACCAGGGCGGCGCCCGCCAAATTGCTTGGCCTCAAGGATCGCGGTCATCTGGGAGCAGGGGCGATTGCCGATATCGCCGTATACCGGAAGGGCAGGGATATCGCCAAAATGTTCCGCGAGGCCGCATTGGTTTTCAAGAATGGCGATCTGGTCGTTAAAAATGGCAAGGTCAGTCGATATCGTTGGGGCAAAACGCTTCGGCTCAATCCGCCGCCCGACAAGGCGATAATCAAGCGCATGAAGACCTATCACGAAGAGCGTTATGGACTGTCACTGGACTGGTTCACATTTCCGGATTCTGCCATCCAGCGCGACGAACCGTTTGCCGAGGTGCCATGCAACAGCTGAGCCGCAATGGCGTTCTTATTGACGATACCTTCGCCGAAGCTTTCGGCATGCGTGCGACGGCGATCATCATCACCGCGCCGACCCTGAAATGGGCGCGGCAGGCCGCCATCACCATGACAGGCTATGCGACCTCGGTCATTGGCTGCGGTTGCGAGGCCGCGATTGATGTCGATTTGCCCGCATCCAAGACGCCGGACGGACGGCCGGGATGCCGCGTGATGATTTTTGCCATGGGAACCGACGATCTGCAGAAGCAATTGAAAAGCAGGCTTGGCCAATGTGTGCTGACTTCGCCGGGAAGTGCCTGCTTTGCCGGTCTTGAAGGGACGGCTCCGCTCGACCTCGGCAATTCGCTGCGCTACTTCGGCGACGGCTGGCAGATATCAAAGAAATTTGGCGGAAAGCATTATTGGCGCGTTCCCGTCATGGATGGCGAGTTCCTGTGTGAAGCAACAACGGGGCTGACCAAGCTTGCGGTTGGCGGTGGCAATCTGCTGTTTCTCGCGGCTGATAACACCAAAGCCTTGAATGCGGCGGAATACGCGGTTGCCGCCATCGAGAAAGTAGCGGGGGCGATCATGCCATTTCCCGGCGGCATCGTTCGTTCGGGTTCGAAAGTGGGCGGAAAATACAAGGGGATGATGGCTTCTACCAATGACGCCTTTGCACCGACATTGCGCGGCGTTGTTGACAGCGCCTTGACGCCCGGGGTCAACGCGGTGCTTGAAATCGTCATTGATGGGGAAACCAGTGATGCGGTTGCAGCTGCCATGCGCGCGGGGTTGAAGGCGGCCATTGATCTTGGTCCGGAGAAGGGCGCGTTGCGGATAAGCGCTGGCAACTACGGCGGCAAGCTTGGCAAATTCCATTATCATCTGAAGGATCTGCTGCCATGAAAGCGTTGACCTTCTCGCTGTTGGCCCAACCGGTCGAACGTCTGGATCTATCATGCCTGACGCCTGCGGCTTTGGCCGGACTGACGGATGTCCAGATTGCCAAATTGCGCATCGGGACGAGCCGTAATCCGGCCCTGGTCGGCGATGTGTTCAGGATCACCGGTAAAGACGTGAACCATATCGTGTTCGAGGGCGGCAGTTCACGGTTTGACAAGGTGGGGGCAGGGTTGAGTGCCGGATCAGTCCGAGTGATGGGGGATGTCGGCAACCAGGCGGGCAGAAGGCAGTCCGGAGGCGCGCTGTATGTGGACGGGAGTGCCGGAACCCATGCCGGTTCGGGCATGATCAATGGACGGCTCGAGATCAAAGGCAATGCCGGAGACTATCTCGGTGGGCCGCTTGCCGGAGAAATCACCGGCATGGAGGGCGGCCTGTTGATCGTCCGCGGGAAGGCCGCAGATTATGCGGGGGACCGCCTTCGCCGCGGAACCATCGCGATACTCAAAGGTTGTGGCGATTATGCCGGCTATCGCATGATCGCCGGAACAATTGTCATTACCGGCCGTATCGGCGCCATGGCTGGCTATCTCATGAAGCGCGGTTCATTGCTGCTTGATCGCCCGCCTGAGAATTTGTCGCCAACTTTCATGCCGTGCGGCGAGCCGGATATCGCTTTCTCCCGTCTGTTCGATCGCTTTCTGATGGATGAGAAAATCATGGACAAGCCGCTTCTCGGTCCAAAGCCGGGAAAATATGGCGGCGATACTGCGGTGTCTGGCAAAGGGGAAGTACTATTTCGACAACAGCATCGTTGAAGGCCTGAGCCGAATTCAGTGATGGCTGCGCATGAACTGTATACTTTATTGGTGCCAATAATAGAGAAAATTGTCGACAATATCGTTGACAAAGCAAAATCCTTGTGGCCTATGGAGGGAAATAAAAGTCGCGGGCAAGCCTAGCGATGGGGCACACACGAGGAGGAAATGCCGATGACGCGACTGCGAAAATCCGTCTTGGTGGCAATGACATCATTGCTATTGTTTGGAACAGCGGCAGAGGCTGCGACACTGCGGTGGGCCGGGCAACGGGACATATTCTCCCTCGATCCCTATTCCTACGGTTCGACATCCAACCTGGCATTTCTCAATCATATCTATGAAGGCCTGGTCCGTTACTCGCCTGAGTTCAAGGTTGTTCCGGCGCTGGCCACGGAATGGCAGCTGATCGACAACAAATACTGGCGTTTCAAGCTCCGCCAGGGCGTGAAGTTCCACAATGGCGCGGATTTCAATGCTGATGACGTCATTGCATCGCTCAAGCGTGTGAGTGATCCGAGCTCACCGCTCAGGGGCAACATTCCTCTCTACGTCGGGTCGAAAAAGGTCGACAATTATACGGTCGATATTGAAGTCTCGGCGCCGTCGCCACTCTTTCTCAACGATCTGACGAACATCTTCATGTTCAATGCGCAATGGCTGATCGACAACAAGAGCGAAAAGCCCACCGACGTGGGCGCGCAAGTCGAAGGCTACACAACCTACCACACCAACGGGACCGGGCCTTTCAAGCTTGAAAGCCGCGTTCCAGACAGCAAGACAATCCTAGTCGTGAACGACGGCTGGTGGGACGAGAAGAAGCACAATATCGATCGCATCGAGTTTACACCGATTACATCCGCGGCAACGCGGGTCGCCGCTCTGTTGTCCGGCGAAGTCGATCTGGTTGATGCGGCGCCTATCCAGGATATCGGCCGGCTTGAATCGACGCCGGGCATCAAGGTCGATAAGCGCTCGGATCTGCGAACCATTTCCATCGCATTCAATCGCCGGGAAAAGCTGACGGACGGGCGTGACAATCCATTCAACGATCTGCGGGTGCGGCAGGCGTTCGATCATGCAATTGACCGGGACCTGATCAACAAGAAGGTGATGCGCGGACTGGCGCATCCCGCCGGTGCTTTGGTTGCGCCGGAGATACCGGGCTACAGCGCCGAGCTGGACAAGCCTGCAACCTATGATCCGCAATTGTCGCGCAAGCTTCTGGCTGAGGCCGGGAAGAGCGATCTTGCCTTTACCTATCTTTGCATGAGCGATGAAAGCGTGAACGAGGAGGACGTTTGCTCCGGTGTCGTCAACATGCTGACGCGTGCCGGCTTCAAGCCGACGCTCGATATCGGCCCGCGTGCCGTGCAGACACCAAAACGCTCGAGCGGTAAATCCGACGTGTACATGGTGGGCTGGGCCAACGAACCCACGCTCGATGCCTATTCGATCCTGGTTCAGGTGCTTTCCACCCGTCACGGTGCCGACGGTGTCGCAAACTATGGCGGCTGGTCCTATCCCGAACTCGACAAGATGGTCAAAGAGGCCGCCACGGAGCAGGATCGCGACAAGCGCCTGGCGATTGAAACCGCCGCGCTGAAATTTGCGAAGGATCAGGCGATCATGATCCCGCTGCACCAGCAGCCGATGGCATGGGCCATGACCAGCAAAATAGAGAACGTCGTGATCCGGGCCGACAACAAGCCGCGGCATTGGCTGACACGCATGACAGACTGATCTGCAGCGCCTTTGGCGCTGTCTGATAACCAAGGCAAGACCTCCGTTCAAGGAGGCGGCAAACGTCCAGAAGCGGAGCAAACCACAATGTTGAAGCAACTAGGCCTCGCGGCCACGGTGGCAATGAGCCTGATTTTTCCAGGCCAAGCCGCAACACTCAAATGGGGCGCGCCCCATGACATATACTCGCTCGATCCATATTCCTACGGTGACAGCTATACGCTTGCTTTCCTGAACCACGTCTATGAAGGCCTGGTCCGGTACGATGCCAAGCTGAAGATTGAGCCAGCCCTTGCCACATCGTGGGAGACGGTGTCGGACACGGTCTGGCGGTTTCATCTGCGCAAGGGCGTGAAATTCCACAACGGCGCGGGTTTTACCGCCGATGACGTCTTGGCGTCGCTCACCCGCGTGAGTGACAAGACCTCGCCCTTGCGTGGAAATCTGCCTGCCTACAAATCTGCAAAAAAGGTCGATGACTACACGATCGACATCGAGTTGACGGGTCCGTACCCGCTTCTGCTCAACGATCTGACCAACATTCACATTTTCAACGCCGCTTGGCTTGCGGAGAACAATTCGTTGAAGCCGACCGACGTCGGCGCAAAGCTCGAGGGCTATGCGACCTACCATGCCAATGGCACAGGCCCCTTCACCATTGAAAGCCGGGTGCCGGACAGCAAGACGGTTCTCGTCAAGAATCCGAATTGGTGGGACAAGTCCGAAACCAATATAGACCGTATCGAGTTCACCCCGATAACATCGGCAGCCACCCGCGTTGCGGCTCTCCTGTCGGGGGAGATCAATTTTACGGATAACGCGCCCTCCCAGGACCTGCCCCGCCTCTCGGCCCAACCCGAACTTAAGGTCATGGAACGGACCGATCTGCGGACGGTCATGATGGGGTTCAATCGCAAGCCGAAGCTCACCAACGGCGATGATAATAAGTTCAATGATCTGCGTGTCCGGCAGGCATTCGCCCATGCGCTGGACCCGCAACTGATCCAGAAGCGGATCATGCGCGGTAAATCGCGTACGGCCGGTGCGATTATTGCACCGGAAATTCCGGGCTATACCGAGGCGCTCGACAAGCCGGTTTCCTACGATCCGGAACTGTCCAAGAAGCTGTTGGCAGAGGCCGGGGCAAAGGATTTCGCTTTCACGCTTGTGTGCACGACAGACGCCTATGTCAACGAGGAGGAGCTCTGCCAGGGCATGGTCAACATGCTGAGCCGTGCCGGGTTCAAGCCGCAGCTTGACATTGCACCGGTGGCGGCACAAACGCCCAAACGGACCAATGGCAAGGCTGATGTCTATCTGATCGGTTGGGCCAATGAGCCGATGCTCGACAGCTACTCCATTCTGCTGCAGATGATTGAGACGAAGTCGGACAATGCCGGTGTCTTCAATTGGGGCGGCTGGAGCTATCCCGAAATCGACAAGCTGGTCATACAGGCCTCGACGGAGATGGACAGGAACAAGCGGCTGGCGCTGCAGACCAAGGCCCTGCAGATGGTCAAGGATGAGATCATCATGCTTCCCTTGCACCAGCAGCCCATGGCTTGGGTGATGACGGACAAGATCGATCATATCGTTCAACTGCCCGACAACAAGCCCCGTCACTGGTTGACGCATTTTGCCAAGTAGACGTGGCGCTCTGCCTTGACGGGTTCAAGGCAGACAGAATTAAGGGAGGCGACAGATGCTGGTTTTTATTGTGAGGCGCTTGGCAAACGCAATCCTGGTGATGCTCGCAGTGGCTATGCTCGCCTTCCTGATTTTCCGGCTCGCCGGCGATCCGGTTGAGCTTATGGCGAATGAACAGATGACGCAGGCCGATCGCGACAATCTGCGTGAACGCCTGGGTCTCAACGATAACCTGCCCACCCAGTATATCCGCTTTGTCATCCATGCGGCTGAGGGCAATTTCGGTATCTCCTATCGCAATGGCCAGGATGTTCTGACGCTGATCGCTGACCGGTTTCCCGCAACCCTGGAACTGGTGCTGGTGGCAACACTGATTTCTCTGGTGTTCGGCATTCCTCTTGGCGTTCTTACCGCGATCAAGCGCGGCAAATGGTACACCGAAGGGCTTCAGTTCCTCTCCATCGTCGGTGTGTCGTTGCCCAGTTTCGTCGTCGGTATCCTGCTGATCCTGGTGTTCTCGGTCAGCATGGGGTGGCTGCCGGCATTCGGACGCGGCGACGTCGTCAGACTTGGCTGGTGGTCGACCGGGTTGCTGACATCGTCTGGACGGGCCGCCCTCATCCTGCCGTCAATCGCGCTGTCGCTTTACCAGATCACGCTGATCATGCGGCTGGTGCGGGCCGAAATGCTGGAGGTGCTCCGGTCCGACTACATTAAATTCGCCCGGGCGAGGGGCATTCCCCGCTGGCGCATCTATTTCCGCCACGCGCTGAGAAACTGCCTCATGCCGGTTGTCACGATGACGGCAATGAATGTGGGCTCATTGATCGCTTTCGCACTCATCACGGAAACCGTGTTCCAGTGGCCGGGTATGGGCATGCTGTTCATCCAGGCTGTAACATTCATCGATATCCCCGTAATGGCGGCCTATCTGTGCATCATCTCTTTCATTTTCGTTGTTCTGAATATGCTCGTGGATATCGCTTATGCGGTCATTGATCCGCGTTTGCGCAGCACACGCTAGCCCCAGAGTCAGGGACCTGTCCGATGACAACAGACGTATCGAAGACACCGAAAGCGCCAAGGCCTGCACGAGCGCCCCTACTCAGGCGCATGCGCAACAGCGACCTCTGGTGGTCATTCACGCATAGCAAGGTAGCAATTGCGGGTGCCATCATTCTGGCAATCCTGATCTTGACGGCCCTGTTTGCGCCGCTGATCGCGGCTCAAAACCCCTATGACGGGGCACAGCTGGACATGTGGAAGGCGGAGCTGCCGCCGATCTGGGAGCAAAACGGTGAATGGCCCTACTTGCTTGGAACCGATACGCAAGGCCGCGATATGCTCTCGGCCATCCTTTACGGGACACGCATTTCGATTTTCATCGGCATAGCGTCGGTCGCCCTGTCCCTGGTGATCGGCATGAGTGCCGGCCTCGTGGCGGGTTATTTCGGCGGCTTTGTCGATAACCTTCTGATGCGCATCGGCGATGTCACGCTTTCGATCCCTACCATTCTCGTCGCCATACTGGTTTCGACGGTCGTTCGGCAAATGCTTCCCGCGGATCTTCGGGAAATGGGGGCTTCGGCCGTGCTGGTGTTTGCTATCGCGCTGTCGGCATGGGTTCAGTATGCGCGCACGGTGCGCGCCCAGACGATTGTGGAGAGCGGCAAGGACTATGTGCACGCAGCCAGGCTGATCAAGGTACCGGCTCGCCGGATCATGGCCAACCATATCCTGCCAAACACGCTCACACCGGTCCTTGTGGCAGCGACATTGAACTTCGGCATGGCGATTCTGACTGAGGCGACGCTGTCTTTCCTCGGCATAGGCATGCCACCCAGCCAGCCGTCGCTCGGAACCTTGATCCGCATCGGCAACCAATTCCTGTTTTCCGGTTCGTGGTGGATCGTGCTGTTTCCCGTGCTCCAGCTTTGCCTTCTCGTCGTTGCGGTGAACCTGCTGGGCGACTGGTTGCGCGACGCTCTAAACCCGAAATTGAGGTAGATGACACATGACCAATCTATTGCTCCGTAATGTACGGCCCATGGCCGGCGACAGCTGTGATGTCCTGATCAAGGATGGAAAGATCGCTGGTTTCGGTCAATTCGCACCGGAGCCGGGCGTACCGGTCGAGGATGGAGGCAACTCCATCGTCATTCCGGGCCTCATCGATGCCCACACCCACCTCGACAAGACGACATGGGGCATGCCGTGGCACGAAAACAACCGGGCGGCCGTGCTGCGCGAGCGCATTGATTTTGAGCGCGAGAACCGCAGTGCGATCGGCATTGATCCGCACCGGCAGTCCATGCGGCATGCGATCGGGCTGGCGGCGCATGGTGCAACCCATATCCGCAGCCATGTCGATATCGACCCGACCCACGGCCTGTCCATCGTGGAAGGCGTTTGGGAAACCCGCGAGAAATTGCGCGGTATCATCGATATCGAAATCGTTGCCTTCCCCCAGTCCGGTGTCATGGTCATGCCCGGCACCGCCGAACTGCTTGACGAGGCGCTACGGCAAGGCTGCGAGGTGCTGGGAGGTATCGATCCCTGCGGTATCGATCGCGACCCGAAGGGCCAGCTCGACACGATATTTACGCTTGCCGTCAAACATCAACGGCCGATCGATATTCATCTGCACGAGGTCGGGGATCTCGGCGCATTCACCATGGAGCTCATTTTTGAGCGTATCCGCGCAAACGGCATGCAGGGTAAAGTTGCCATTAGCCATGCGTTCGCACTCGGGATGAACGACTATCTGCGGGTCGGAAAGCTGATGGATGAACTCGCAGCACTCGATGTGGCGATCCTCACCACGGGCGCGCCGTCTGCTTCGGTTCCATCGGTCATGCGACTGAAGGAAGCCGGCATACGCGTCGGCGGCGGCTGCGATGGCATTCGCGACACCTGGGGGCCGTGGGGCCAGCCCGACATGCTCGACCGTGCCAAGATCATCGGTATGAAAAACGGGCTGCGGAAAGACCGCGAACTTGAACATGTTCTGCATATCGTTTCGCAGGGCGGCGCTGACGTGATGCAGATCGAGGGTTATGGTCTGCAAGTCGGGTGTACGGCCGATCTGACCCTTTTGACGGGTGAAACCCTGGCGCATGCGGTTGTCGACATTGCCCCGCGTCCGCTGGTCATCAAGGGCGGACGTGTCACGGCACGGCAAGGCCAAGCCATTGTGGACATGCCATGACAAAAGCCGGATTCGAGACGCTGACGCTTGGCCGCAGGCCCGAAGGGCGGACGCTGCTGACTGCCGATTGGGTGCTTGGCCATCGTGATGGGGCCCATAGGCTTGTCCATAAAGGAGAAGTTGTGTTCGAGAACGGCGAAATTCTGTTCGTCGGGCATCACTTTCCGGGGGAGGTGGCACGCCATGTCGATTTCGGGAGATCGCTGATCAGTCCGGGTTTCATCGACCTCGACGCACTTTCCGATCTCGACACGACGATCCTCGGCATCGACAACCATCCGGGTTGGGCCAAGGGGCGGGTCTGGCCCCGCTCTTATGTCGAGGCTGGCCCCTACGAGATGTATACGCCGGAAGAGCTGGCCTTCCAGAAGCGGTTTGCCTTCGGTCAGCTTCTGCTGAACGGCATAACCACCGCCGCGCCGATCGCGTCGCTGTTCTATCGCGAGTGGGGTGAGACCGTTGCCGAGTTCGATGCCGCTGCCGATGCAGCTGGAGACCTCGGCTTGCGGGTCTATCTCAGTCCCGCCTACCGTTCGGGTGGCATGGTCCTTGAAAGCCCGGGCCAGATACGACCGGTATTCGATGAGCAGCGCGGCCTGCGTGGTCTGGAAGATGCCGTGCGCTTCATCGAACGGCAGACCGGGCGTCACGGAGATCTCGTGCGGGGGATGCTTGCGCCCGACCGCGTCGAGACATGCACGGCTGGATTGCTGCAACGCACCGACGCCGCAGCGCGCGAACTCGGTTGCAAGATTCGCCTGCATATGGCGCAAGGCGCCATGGAGGTCGATACGGTCCGTGCGCTGCATGGCTCAACAGCGCCGGTCTGGCTCGCGCAATCGGGACTTTTGAGCGAGCGGCTGATTGCGCCGCACGCAACCAACGCAACGGACGAAGATCTTCGCCTTTATGCGGCCAACGGTGTTTCAATTGTGCATTGTCCGCTGGTGTCTGCCCGTGGCGGCAATACGCTGAACTCGTTTTCCGCATGCCGCAACCGCGGGATCAATATTGCGATGGGTACCGACACGGCACCGGCCGACATGTTGATGAATCTGCTCATCGGCCTGATCACATCGCGTATCAATGACGGGGTGCCGGACCGGGTGCGCAGCGCTGATCTTTTCGACGCCGCAACGCTTGGCGGTGCGCGGGCGCTCGGCAGAACGGACCTCGGCCATCTTTCGCAGGGCGCGCGCGCGGATATTGCGGTGTTCGGCCTTGACGATGCGATCATGGCGCCATCGATCGATCCGATCACGACGCTTGTTACCGGCGGGTCTGGCAAGGTGACACGGGCGGCCTTTGTCGATGGGCGTCCTTCCATGCTGTTCGGTGAGGTTGCAGGCATCGACATGATGTCTGCCCGGGAACGCATACAGAAACAGTTTGACGGACTGATTGCCAAATATCCCGAGCGAAGCTGGGCGCATCCATCGGTCGCCGAAATATTCCCTCCGAGTTATCCAATAGAGAGCAGCGCACATGGGTGAAACAATGGATCAGCCCATCCTTGAGGTTCGCAATCTCACGGTGGAATTCCCCGGGCGCCACGGAACAGTGGCCGCGCTTTCGGATGTGAGTCTCGACATCCGGGCAGGCGAGATCCTTGGCGTGGTCGGCGAATCCGGAGCCGGCAAGTCGATGACCGGTCTGGCCATTCAAGGTCTGCTTGAGCGCCCCGGACATATCAGCGGCGGCGAAATCTGGCTCGAAAATCGCCGGATTGATACGCTTGACGACTATGAGATGGAAAAAATCCGCGGCCGCAAAATCGGTGCGATCTTTCAGGATCCGCTGACCTCGCTGAACCCGCTGTTCACGGTGGGTGCCCAACTGAGCGAGACAATCCGCCAGCATCTCAACATGAGCAAATCGCAGGCGAAAGCCCGGGCGATCGAATTGCTCGGAGAGGTCGGCATTCCTTCTCCGGATGAGCGGGTGAACCATTATCCGCACCAGTTCTCGGGCGGGATGCGGCAGAGAGTGGTCATCGCCCTGGCACTCGCGGCCTCGCCCAAGCTGGTGATCGCCGATGAGCCAACCACGGCGCTGGACGTATCCATTCAGGCGCAGATCATTTCGCTGCTGCGTAAACTTTGCAAGGAGAAGCGCACGGCTGTCATGCTGGTCACCCATGATATGGGTGTCATCGCAGAAGCAGCCGACAGGGTGGCGGTCATGTATGCGGGCCGGTTGATCGAGGTTGGTTCGGTCAATCAGGTGTTGCACGCGTCGGCGCATCCCTACACGCGCGGCCTTATGGCTTCCATTCCGGCACTTGCTGCCCGCGTGGAGCGCCTCAACCAGATCGACGGATCCATGCCCCGGCTTGACGCGATTCCGGATGGGTGTGCTTTCAATCCGCGCTGCAAATCGGTCGGACCGCGCTGTATTCGAGAGCAACCTGAACTCATGCCGGCGGGCGATGGCGCAAGCGCCTGCTGGCTCAATGCGGGAGGAACAGCATGACCGGGACCGGACAAAAAATGCCGGCTTTTACCGCCGAACGTCTCGTCAAGACATTCGATGTCTCGGCACCGTGGCTGAGCCGGGTTATCGAGCGCAAGCCGCGTCAGCTTCTGCAAGCCGTCAATGACATCAGCTTCACCGTGCCCACAGGCGGATGCCTCAGCATCGTCGGAGAAAGCGGCTGCGGCAAATCAACGGTTGCGCGTCTTGTAACCGGGTTGCACAAACCCAGCAGTGGCGAACTTCGCTTTGCACCGGGACGCAATGGGGCGCCACTTTCGGTGCAGATGATCTTCCAGGATCCCTATGCCTCGCTCAATCCCCGATGGCGTGTGAAGAACATCGTTGCCGAGCCGCTGCGCGAGATGAAGTTGCTCAAAACGTCGAATGAAATCGCTGATCGCGTTGAGGAACTGCTCGAGACCGTCGGGCTATCGGCTTCGGATGGCGAAAAATATCCGCATGAGTTTTCGGGCGGTCAACGCCAGCGTATTTCAATCGCACGGGCGCTGGCCAGCGAACCCGAATTCCTCGTATGCGACGAGCCGACATCTGCGCTCGATGTGTCGGTGCAGGCACAGGTTCTCAACCTTATGCGCAAGCTGCAGGACGAACTTGGCCTTACCTATCTGTTCATCAGCCATGACATGAGCGTTGTCAGGCATATGTCGGACCGCATAGCGGTCATGTATCTCGGGCGTATCGTCGAAGAGGGGGATACGGAAGAGCTGTTTGCCAATCCGCGGCATCCCTACACGCGGCTTCTCCTGCAGACGATCCCCAATGTGCAGCAGCCGAACAGGGACCGGGTCGTTGGCGGCGGCGAGGTGCCGAGCCCGCTCAAGCCGCCATCCGGCTGTACTTTCCACCCGCGGTGTCCGGTTGCCATTGGACGCTGCTTGGCCGAAGTGCCAGAGGTTCGTACTCTCCAGGGCGGCACGCGCGTGGCATGCCATCTGGTCGAGGAGAAGATGGCAACTGCCGCAGAATGACGGTCGGCGGTTCAGGCCAGCGCGGAACGCAAATCATGCGGAAGATCGCGGATTTCGCTCAGATCGAGCTCAGCCTCCACATGTTCAAGGTGGTGCTCCATGAGCCCTGTTGCCTTGGAAAGATCGCCATTTGCGATTGCGTCGACAATTTCGGCGTGTTCGTCCGGCCCGCAGTTGAAGCGATTGGTGTTGCGGTAGACCGCAGTGATGAGGGAACTTCTTGCGATCAGATCGCGCATCGTGGCGAAAAGAAAGTCCGAGTTCGCGACCTCCGCAAGCAAGAGATGGAAGCCGCCTGACAGCTTGATGATATCGGTCGTGCTATCCTGTGCATTGGCGGTTCGTTCCTTGGAAACATGGGTTCGCAGCCGCGTGACGTTTACCTTGGAGATTGATTTGCAAAGCCGCTCGACAATACAGCGTTCGACCGCACGGCGGACAAAGAAGACATCCCGTGCTTCATCCACCGAAGGTTGGCAGACAAATGCGCCGCGGTTCGGGATGATCGTGACGAGCCCATCCCGTTCAAGTGCAACCAATGCCTGGCGGATGCGGGCACGACTGACGTCGAAGATCGCTGCCAGTTGCCCTTCCTTAAGTTGCACGCCGGGCCGAAGCCTGCGCTCGGCAATGGAAAGCCATACCCGTTCAACAATCTGCTGTGTTGAAGCCCCTGTTTGTTCAGTCATGTATCTGTCTCCCGATTGTGACAGACAATCGCGATCAAATGGAAAATGTCAACTCGTTTTGTCTGCATGATTGTAGACAATAATGCCCAATAATTGTATACTATATAGCGAAACGGGAGAGTCGGCATGCAGTTTGATTTTACAGAGCTTGAACCGGAGAGCCGATATCGTCTGCTGACGAATTTTATCGGCCCGCGGCCGATCGCCCTGGTAACGACCCGTTCAAGCGCCGGTCACAGCAACGCGGCGCCCATGAGCTTCTTCAACGTGTTCTCGCATGATCCGCCGATCCTGATCCTCGGTGTACAACCACGGCCGTCGGGGGAAGAGAAAGACACGATCGCCAATATCCGCCGGACGGGTGAATTTGCCGTCAACATGGTGGATATGAGCATGGCGCAGCAGATGCTCATTTGCGGGCTGGGTTTCGACAGCGAGGTCGATGAACTGGAGATGGCTGGTCTGGAGGCAGCCGCATGCAATCAAATCGATGCAACGTATGCTGCCACGGCTCCCTGCGCCCTGGAATGCCGCGTCGAGCGCCTGATCGAATTTCCAAAGCGGGTGCTTGTCCTTGGCGAAGTCGTCCACATGCATGTGCGCCGCGATTGCCTTGACGCGGAGGGGCGCTACGTCAATCCGGACGTTTATCAGCCCATCGCCCGTCTCCACGCTGATAATTACATCACCTCCGATCGACAGTTCGTTCTGGCGGCTCCGCCAATTGCCGATTTTACCAAATCCCGCCGCGATTAAGTGGCGCTGAAGGAACTCGACCGTGCATATTCTTCTCATCAATCCAAACTCCACTGCGTCCATGACTTCCCAGGTTCTGGAAAGTGCCGTCCGGGTGGCCTATCCGACAACGCGCGTCACCGCAGTCAATCCCGTGGATACGCCGGTGAGCATCGAGGGCGGGGCCGACGAGGCCATGGCTGTTCCGGCCATGCTTTCCGAAATACGCAAAGGGCAGGCGCAAGGCGTGGATGCCTATGTCATCGCCTGCTTCGATGATCCCGGCCTGCATGCGGCTCGCGAGATTGCACGCGGCCCCGTGATCGGCATCTGCCAGGCCGCCATACAGGTCGCGATGACGATCAGCCGGCGCTTCACGGTGATCACGACATTGCCCCGCTCCATTCCGATCATCGAAGATCTGGTCAGTGCTTACGGCGCGAACCATCATTGCCGCAACGTGCGCGCCATCAATCTGCCGGTGCTGGGACTGGATGAAGACCCGGTCGAGGCAGAGCGTCTTCTCGTGCTTGAAATCGGCAAGGCGAAACTGGAAGACCGCGCGGAAGCGATCGTTCTTGGTTGTGCGGGCATGTCGTTGTTGTGCGACCGGCTCAGTGCCGCGACCGGTATTCCCGTCATTGACGGCGTCACGGCGGCCGTCAAGGTTGCCGAAGCGCTGGTCGGGGCCGGATACAAGACATCCAAGGTGAATGGCTATGATTTCCCCCGGATCAAATCGCCGTCCCCCGCATCGAACGTGGAGCAGGTGGGCAATTTGGCGTGATCAACCCGTCAAGGTAGCGGCCGGTATGGGTTGCCGGCCCGGGTTTCTAGAGGTGTTCAGCCTTCAGAACGGAGACTGCAACTTCGCTGTTGTGAATATATTCATGGGCATCCGGTTGCCCTTGAATAAGCAGGATGAACAACAGGTCGGTCAGCGTCAGTTGCGCATCCCTTGCGGTGATGGATGAAGAGCGAACGCGTTCTTCATCGGCAAAGGTGTAAAGCCGGATGTCCGCCACGCGGCTCAATGGATTGTCCTTCAGCCCGGTCACGGCAATGACGGTCGCGCCGCGCTGGCTGGCAAGCTCGGCAATGCGCAACGTCTCGATACTGTCACCCGAATAGGAGAGGGCGAACAAGACGTCATCAGCTCCAAGCGTGGATGCGTTGGCCATCTGGACATGGCTGTCACTGTCGTGCAGCACATTGCGCCCGAGCTTCATCAGCTTATAGGCAAAATCCCGTGCCACCAGCGAGGATGCGCCGACGCCTGCCATATGAATGCGCCGGGCCTTGCGCAGGATGTCCAAAGCGATGCCGATGTCTTTTTCATTGTTGACGGCAACCGTCTGCTGCATCGACAATTGTTTGCTGCCGATCAGTTTCTGCAGGATCACGAGATAGCTGTCGCCTATTTCGATCGTGCCGTGGATCATTCCCGCCGGAGCTGTCCATTCCTGTGCCTTGGCTTCGCTGACCGCGAGCTTCAGCTCCATGTAGCCGGCATAGCCGAGCTTCTGGCTGAACTTCACCACACTGGACTGGCTTCGGCCCGTCTCCACGGCCAGAGCAGCCGATGACAGCCGCAGCATCTGATCCGGATTGTCGATGATGAACTGCCCGATCTGGCGATCGGCAGGCGCCATGGAGTCCAACTGTGCATTGATTTTTTGCAGTATAGACATGCGTTCCTTTGCGCGTTGGCAGTTCAGGCTGCTCGCGCCAAAGCGCGGACCTATGGAATAATCGGAGCCTTCAAGCGCGCCGAAATGACATACCTACCGTCAATTCAAAGCACTGGCTACTCCTCGCAATGGCGTCAGAAGCGTTCCCGATAAAAGCACCGCGCCGCAAACAATCTGACGTAGAATAATATATTCCTAAATCAATTGACACCGTGGAATGATCAATTAGTTTTTGTGTATCGCCATGATGGTTGCACCGTCTATACCGGACGCAGCCTGCGGGTGAAGAGGGTGTCGAACGAAACCCACCCTGTTTTCATGCTCCTCAGATCAGGCAGTGGTTATCATGGATAGATTACGGATCATCGGGGGAAACAGGCTGGAAGGCGCGGTGACGATTTCCGGCGCGAAAAATGCGGCACTCCCGCAAATCGCCGCTGCGCTGCTGAGTCCCTATCCGCTGGAACTGACCAATCTGCCGGCTGTCAACGATGTCGAGAACATGCTGGGCGTGGTGCAACTCCACGGCGCGCGCATTGACCGGTCGCCGCATGCGGCAACCATCGATACAAGCGCCGTTGTGTCGAAGGAAACATCCTATGACACTGTCAGGCGAATGCGTGCGACCATACTGGTTCTTGGGCCGCTGCTCGCCCGCTTCGGGCATGCCAGGGTTTCGCTGCCGGGCGGGTGTGCAATTGGTGCCCGGCCCGTCAACATGCATGTCAGTGCACTTGCCGCGCTTGGCGCCGATATTGCCATCGAGAACGGCGTCATCGTTGCATCTGCGCAGGGTTCGTTGAAGGGAACCCGTATTGTTCTCAGTTCTCCCTCTGTGGGGGCGACTGAAACGGCCATGATGGCGGCCACCGCAGCAATAGGTGAAACCGAAATCCTCAATGCTGCACGCGAACCGGAAGTGGTTGACCTCGCCGCCTGCCTCAATGCGATGGGAGCCCGCATTGAAGGGGCCGGGACGCATCGCATCCTTGTGGAAGGTGATACGACATGGCGCTCCGCCCGGCATGCTATCATCCCTGACCGGATAGAGGCGGGCACCTATGCAATCGCTGCGGCCATTACCGGCGGCCAGCTCGAGCTGACCCATGCCCGCCTGGAGCATCTGGCTTCCGTCGTGCAGGCGCTTGAAACGGCAGGTGTCAGCGTCTGGCCCAGCGACCGGGGCCTGATTGTGTCTCGGGAGGGGCCGCTGAAGGCCGTGGACATCACCACGGAGCCCTATCCGGGGTTCCCCACGGATCTCCAGGCCCAGTTCATGGCATTGACGTGCCAGAGCCAGGGCGCATCGCTGCTGCGCGAAACCATATTCGAAAACCGCTTCATGCACGTCCCGGAGCTCATGCGTCTGGGGGCGAACATAACGCTGCAGGGAACGACCGCGCTGGTGCGCGGCGGGGAACCGCTGCATGGTGCGCAGGTCATGGCGACGGACTTGCGGGCTTCCGTCTCGCTCGTTCTGGCGGGGCTCGTTTGCGAAGGTGAGACGATCATCAACCGGGTGTATCACCTTGATCGCGGCTATGAGCA
Organism: Phyllobacterium sp. T2-21; assembly: GCF_055378485.1. Classification (NCBI taxonomy): domain Bacteria; kingdom Pseudomonadati; phylum Pseudomonadota; class Alphaproteobacteria; order Hyphomicrobiales; family Phyllobacteriaceae; genus Phyllobacterium; species Phyllobacterium sp. T2-21. Next base: position 298,943 of record NZ_AP027913.1, read on the forward strand.
ACTGGATCGCAAGCTTCGGCTCTGCGGCGCGGATATCGAGCGGATCAGCTCATGAGCGACGCGAAGCATGAGAAGCCGTTTTTTCTTGGCGTCGATGGCGGCGGCACGGGCTGCCGCGCCCGCATCGAAGACGGCTTTGGTGCGGTCCTCGGCCAAGGGCTCTCCGGACCTGCGACAACCCGTCTTGGCGTGGACGCGGCCTGGGCGTCCGTTGCCAGCGCCTTTACCTCGGCAATAGCGGAAGCCGGTTTCACGGAGCGGGAAACCGCACGCATACATGCCGGTATCGGTCTTGCCGGCATCGGCCGCAAAGGCGCGCTCGAGGCGCTTCGGGCTATCCCTCATCCGTTTGCCAGCATCGCTTTCACGAGCGATGGCGTTGCTGCCTGTCTGGGGGCACACTCCGGCGCGGATGGCGCGATCGTCATTGCCGGAACGGGTTCCATCGGCCTCGGTTTTGCCGAAGGGCGCGATCTGCGGGTTGGCGGCTATGGCTTTCCAATATCTGATGAGGGCAGTGGCGCGGATCTCGGATTGAAGGCCGTTCAACTCGCGTTGCGGGCTTTCGATGGCCGCCACGAACAGAGCGCATTGCTGGGCGAAGTGATGCAGCGGTTCCAGAACGACCCTGTGGAGGTGGTTGCGTGGATGGATCGGGCGACAGCGACCGATTATGCCGTCCTTGCGCCCATGGTGATGCGCCATGCCGATCAGGGTGACATGGTGGGGCGGCGTCTGGTTCAGGGAGCGGCCGAACAGATTGACTCCATCGTCCGCGCGCTGATCGAAAAAGGTGCGCCCCGCGTCACGCTTCTCGGAGGGCTGTCGACGCCACTGGAACCTTGGCTGGCTCCCGACATTCGCCGCCGCCTGAAACCAGCCGACGGTGATGCGGTTTCAGGTGCGATCATTCTGGCGAGAAAATCGTGCTGAGACTTCAGACCACGACTGCCCATCATCATTGTCGGTAAGCGGTGTTCAATCATGGCCTTCCGTTTGCGGACGGCAAGTGAACTGCCAGTTTCAGCCGAAGGATAAACACATCTGGTGAGGAATATATAATTCCAAATTTATATTGACATAAGGAATAATAAATCATAAAAAGTTAACATAAAAAGAATGAGAACTGTTGCAGCAGGGAGCGAGCGGCCGCATTCCGGATGCGGAATAGACAATTCAGCAATACGCGGACGACCCCGGTGAGATGCGATCTCATCGCTTTTCGCCGGTATCGCATTTTCATTAGAGGCAGTTCTCCCGAAAGTTGGCCGATGACTGAGCAAGCGTTGATATCCGAGTTGGAAAAACTGGTCTCCGAGGGCAGAAATCCGCAGACCATGCAGATCGATCTTCTGCCGACTGCCGATATTTTGCAGAAGATCAATGATGAAGACAAAGGCGTGCCATCGGCTGTCGAGAAGGTTATTCCGCATATCGCAGCGGCGGTTGACCGGGTCGTCACTGCCTTCCAAGCCGGGGGGAGGCTGATCTATATGGGAGCGGGAACCAGCGGCCGTTTGGGGGTTCTGGATGCTTCGGAATGTCCGCCAACCTTCGGTGTACCCGAAGGTGTGGTGGTAGGGCTGATTGCGGGCGGTCCCGAGGCGATGGTCAGAGCAATTGAAGGTGCTGAAGATGATCCTCATAGGGGTGAGCAAGCGCTGCGGGACATTGGGCTGACGGCACAGGATGTGGTTGTGGGGATCGCGGTCAGCGGGCGCACGCCCTACGTGATCGGCGGGCTGAATTACGCCAAACTGGTAGGGGCTTCGACCATCGCCTTGTCCTGCAACCCGGATTCAATCATTGCCGGAATTGCCGATATCGCGATTTCCCCCGTTGTCGGTCCGGAGGCTCTTACCGGGTCAACCCGCTTGAAATCCGGCACCGCGCAGAAGCTCATTCTCAACATGCTGACGACGGCCAGTATGATACGGATCGGTAAGAGCTATCAGAATCTCATGGTGGACGTGCACGCGAGCAACAAAAAACTCGTGGCCAGGGCGTCGCGTATTGTCATGCAGGCAACCGGTTGTACCACCGAGCAGGCGCGCCAAGCTCTCGATCAGACAAGCAATGATGTGAAGCTGGCGATATTGATGGTCAAAACGGGAATGGACGTGGAAAAAGCGCGGGTGGCGCTAAAAGATGCAGGAGGTTTTCTGCGAAAGGCGATAAATGCAAAACCGTTGTAAGACCATGCCGGTTTAGCAGGAAGTAAAACGAATCAAGCGTCCACAAGGCCGCTCAAAATAGCTCCAGAGGGAAAAAGAAAAATGAAAAGGCGTTCAACAGCGAAACTGGTTTCTTGTCTTGCAATAGCTGCAGCCCTTGGCGTGGCGATGGTGGGTTCGCCAGCAAGTGCGGCAACGCTGCGCATGGCCTGGTCGCAGGACGCGACGGGCCTCGATCCGCACAAGCAGACCGCATTCTCTTCCATAAGGCTGCTTGAGCTCATTTATGAGCCGCTCGTGCGTCTGGATGCCAACCTGCAGATCGTTCCGGCTCTTGCCGATTCCTGGCAGTTTTCATCCAACGGTACGGAATTGACCTTCAAACTCAACCCGAATGCAAAATTCCAGAACGGGGACCCGGTCACCTCAGCGGATGTGAAAGCGTCATTTGAGCGTATACTCAACGAGGCGACCGGTGCGGTGGCGCGGGCCAACTTCTTGTCGATTGCCAATATCGAAGCCGTTGACCCTCACACGGTGGTTTTTCATCTGTCCCAGCCGGATGTGCCGCTTCTGACGGCGATGACAAATCTGAACGCGGCGATCATTTCCGCGCGTGAAATTGAAAAAGGAGCGATCAGCACAACGCCTGCAGGTTCGGGGCCTTTCAAGCTTGAGAAGTGGGATCCGAATTCCCGCGAGATACTGGTTGCCAACAAGGCGTGGGCCGGAGGTGCAACAGGTGTCGAGGGCATCAATATCAGTGTTCTTCCCGACGAAACTGCGATCCTGGCGGCCATGCGCACCGGCCAGGTTGATTTTGCGCTGCTGAACGACCCTCTGATTGCAACGCTCATTCCACGGGAAGAGCGACTGGTCCTGAACCGTGCGCCTGTGCTTGCCTATCACGTGCTGCAGCTCAATCCGTCGCGCAAGCCAATGACCGAGCTTGCAGTACGGCAGGCCATTTCCTGCGCCATCGACCGGAAGGAAGTTCTCGATACGGCTTCCCTGGGAGAAGGCAAAGTGACGGGCCCGATAACGACACCATCCTTTGCAACCGATCCCAACAGCCTGTTCTGTTACAAGCGGGATGTCGAGAAGGCCAAGAAACTCATGGCCGATGCAGGATATGCGAAGGGATTCTCGGCCACGGTCATCGCGGCAACCGGCGAACCGCCGACAGCCGCCGCAGAGGCTCAGGTCATCCAATCCCAACTGGCCGAAATCGGCGTCAAACTCGATATCAAGGTCATGGAACTGAACGTCTATGTCGATACATGGCTGAAAGGCGATTTCGACATGGCTGTTGCCCTGAATGGCGGCAGTGCGGATCCCTATTCGATGTACAGCCGGTACTGGACCAAGACCGGAAACCTGCAAAAGGTTGCAAATTACATTGACGATACCCTGGACAGCCTCATGCAGAAGGGCCGCGCCGAGACCGATCCCGCAGCGCGCAAGGTCATTTTCAGTGATTTCGAAAAACATCTCGCAGAGATGTCTCCCTGGATCTGGCTCTATACCTCCTACAGCTATACGGCACAGCAAAAGAGTGTCCAGGGCTTCACTGCAACGCCCATCGGTTCGCTTTTCGGTCTCAGCAAGGTGACCGTCCAGCAATAGCTGGACTGGGATTGCCGATCACTTCTTACCCGGAGACGTTTCTGGATGGGTTATGTTACACGGCGTCTGGTGACGTTTCCGCTGGTTTTGATCGGCGTCTCAATACTTGTGTTCGTTGCAATCCGTCTCGTTCCCGGCGATGCCATCACGGCGATGCTGGGGACAGAGGCCGGGCTGTTGACGCCGCAACAACGCGTGGCGTTGACGGCCTATTTCGGCCTCGACCAGAATTGGCTCGTTCAATACTGGCACTGGCTGCTCGGGCTTTTCCGTGGCGATCTGGGTATCTCGGTCGCCTACGGAAAACCGGTGCTCGACGTAATATTTGATCGTTTTCCCCTGACTTTGGAATTGGCCTTTCTTTCCATGATCATTGCGCTTGCCATCGGTCTTCCGGCAGGGGTGTTCGCCGCAACCCATAATGGCAGGCCATCCGACCTGACAGTGCGCATCTTTGCCATGGTCGGCCAGTCAACACCGAGCTTCGTTGTCGGCCTTCTGATTATCTACATGCTGTCCGTCGGCTTCGGTGCGCTGCCGACTATGGGAGAGTTTTCACCCTTCTGGAAGGACCCGCTGCGTAACCTTAGCCAATTAATCTTTCCGGCCATCACGCTTGGATTGGCATTTGCCGCTTCCGTCACCCGCATATCCCGTTCGGCCATGCTCGATGTCCTGAGCGATGATTATGTCAGGACAGCACGCAGCAAGGGGGCGTCGGCGCGCAGTGTCATCTGGCGGCATGCGCTGCCGAATGCACTCATCCCGGTCGTCACTCTCAGCGGTATGGAATTCGGTTATCTGCTGGGCGGTGCCGTTCTCGTCGAGAAGATCTATGCGCTGCCAGGATTGGGGCGCGTGGTTCTCGACGCGATATTGCAGCGGGATTATGCCCTGTTGCAGGGAAGCGTGCTGTTCATTGCCTTCAACTTCATGGTCGTCAATCTTCTGGTCGACCTCGCTTATTCGGCGCTTGATCCCCGCATTCGTTTGGGAGAACGCTGATGCGCATCCTCCGCGCGATTTTTGGACATACAAGTGGCAGAATTGGCGGGGCCATCGTCCTGCTCTACCTCGTGATCGCCTTGCTCGGCCTTATGGGTTTCACACCGCATGACCCGTTGATGCAGAACCGTCTGGACCGCCTGCACTCTCCCACCATCACCTATTGGATGGGCACTGACCTGTTCGGCCGCGATGTCACCAGCCGTCTCATGCGTGGGGTAGGGCAGTCCTTTACCGTCGCCTTCCTGTCGGTTGCCTTTGCATCGCTTGCGGGAACTGTCCTTGGCCTGGCCGCGGCATGGTTCGGCCATCGGCTGGATGGCATCATCATGCGCCTGATGGATGTGTTGCTGGCATTTCCAGCCATTCTTCTCGCCCTTTTGGTCGTGGCAATTGTCGGGCCGGGAACCTGGACCAGCGTCGTGGCGATCGGGATTGTCTACACGCCCATATTCACCCGTGTCGTGCGCGGGCCGGCGCTGTCGCTGAAGGCACGCGATTTCGTTGACGCGGCGCGCACGTTCGGCAGCAGCCGCACATATATCTTGACGCGGCATCTCCTGCTCAATCTGGTGGCGCCGCTGACGGTCCAGATCACCCTGGCGCTGGCATGGGCTCTCCTGACGGAAGCGGGCCTCAGTTTCCTTGGTCTTGGCACACAGCCGCCCGCATCGTCGCTCGGTCTGATGCTGAGCGACAGCCGCAATCTGATGGAAACAGCCCCATGGCTGCTGGTCTTCCCCGGCCTTGCAATCATGGTGAGCATCCTTGGTTTCAACCTGCTCGGCGATGCGCTGCGCGATATCCTTGATCCGAGAATGCGGAGGTCAAACCCATGAGCCCGCTGCTCTCTGTCCGTGATTTGCGCGTCGGCTTCGGCCACGACCCCGAGGTCAATCAGGTTGTGCGCGGCGTAAGCTTTGATGTGGCCGCCGGAGAAACACTGGCGATCGTCGGTGAAAGCGGCTCCGGAAAATCCGTCACGGCGCTCTCAATCAATCGGCTCGTTGATTTTGGCGGGGGCCGCATCGTCTCCGGTTCCATAAAGCTGAAACGGGCCGATAGCAGCATTCTGGACCTGACGGCCGCGACGGAACCACAACTGACAAAAGTGCGCGGCGCTGAAATCGGCATGATTTTTCAGGAGCCGATGACATCGCTCAATCCCGTGCTTTCCATAGGCACGCAGATTGAAGAATCCTTTCGGCTCCATCGGGGTCTGACCGGAAAGCAGGCGCGTGCGGCTGCCAAGGACGCGCTCGATCGCGTGCGGATTCCCGATGCTCTACGGCGCTTGAACTATTATCCCAACCAGCTATCGGGCGGCATGCTCCAGCGCGTCATGATAGCAACGGCTTTGGCGTGCAACTCCCGTCTGCTGATTGCCGATGAGCCCACCACGGCATTGGACGTCACCGTGCAGGCACAGATCATGGCGCTTCTCGCAGAATTGAAGCGGGAAACCGGGATGTCGATGATTTTCATCACGCATGACATCGGCCTCGTCGCGGGAATTGCCGACAGGGTCATGGTGATGCAGAACGGGCAGGCGGTGGAACAAGGGGAGTCGAACCAGATACTCGATCACCCGCAACATCCCTATACGCAACATCTCCTGCATGCCGTCCCGCATTTCGCCAGCGGGCAGGCAGCGCGTACCGACGGCAAACGCAACAGCGAGGCATCAGTCGATCCGGCTCTCAGGGTTGACGGGCTTACGGTGCGGTTTCCGGTTACAACAGGTATTTTTCGCCGTTCCGCCGGTGCGGTTCACGCGGTGGAGGGCGTGGATTTTGACCTGATGCCAGGGGAAACACTGGCGATTGTCGGTGAAAGCGGCTCGGGGAAATCGACAACGGCGCGGGCCATTCTGGGTCTGACAAAATCCATGCGCGGCACCTTTTCTGCCGTCAGGCAGGAAGCCTCCGCACGGCAAAGCCAGCGGCCGGTGCAGATGGTTTTCCAGAACCCCTATGCTTCGCTCAATCCGCGGCTCTCCATTGCGAGCATTCTTGCCGAGCCGGTGATTGCCGCAGGCGGGCGGCTCGATGTCCAGACGCGCGAGAGAATGTCCATGCTGATCGAGCGCGTCGGCCTGCCGTCCAACAGCCTTGACCGCTATCCGCATGAATTCTCCGGCGGTCAACGCCAGCGCTTGTGCATTGCCCGGGCGCTGATGCTGAACCCTTCCGTTGTGGTTCTGGATGAAGCGGTTTCGGCGTTGGATGTGTCCGTGCAGGCCAAGGTATTGGATCTGCTTGTCGACCTGCAACGGGAATTCAATCTGGCCTATCTGTTCATCTCGCATGACATGGCCGTTGTCGAGCGGATCGCCCACAGGATTGCCGTCATGTATGCCGGACAGATTGTTGAAATCGGTCGTGCTGCAGCGGTGCTGGCAAATCCGCAGCATTCCTATACGCAAAGGCTCATTGCCGCCGTTCCGACGGTTAGCCGCCGCAAGGAGCACTTTGAACTGGATACGCGGCAGGTTCCGTCCCTGGTGCGCCAGCCGGGTTTTGAACCCGCCCCGGCCGACTGGACGCATTTTGGTGCCGATCACAAGGCACGTACCGAAGCTCCATCATATTCGCAAACGGCGGGATAGATCATGAGTGCATCTGATCGTACGGAACAGTTCGCCAATGCCGCGCTTTCCCGGTTGTTCAATCGCGCTTTTGCACCACTCGCCAACGCCGTAGCAACCAGCCGTATCCCCGGGGGCGTGTTCGGCATCGTTGATCGGGACCAGCGCCGGATCATCCAGGCGATTGGCTCAGCTCAACTCATTCCGAATATCAGGCCGATGCGGATCGACACGTGGTTCGACCTTGCATCGCTGACCAAGGTCATCTTTACGACACCGCGCATCCTTGCTTTGGCGGAAGCGGGCATCATTGATCTCGACGCACCGCTCATCTCCGTGCTGCCGGATCTACGCCAATATGACGCAAACGTCTGGGAGCGGAAAATCACCTTTAGGCAATGTCTCGGCCATCAGACGCCCTTGCCGGCCGTTGCCCCGATATACACATATGGCCGCGATCCGGATTTGCTGCGCAGCTTCATCCTGCAGCGTGAATGGCAGGCCGGGGAACCGGTCTATTCCGATATCAATTTCATTCTTCTGGGTTTTGTGCTGGAGCGCCTATCCAAGTGCTCCGTCCGTGACATGGACCCAGGAGCAGGCTTTGCGTTCTCTGCTGCATCTGATGCTGCGGCGGCCACCGAGGACTGCACCTGGCGTCACCGGGTGCTGTCGGGTGAGGTGCATGACGACAATTGTGCCGCCTTGCAGGGAGCCGGTCATGCCGGGCTGTTCGGAACGGCCCATTCCGTCCTGGATTTCGCGCAAGGTCTGCTGGATGGAACAGGAGCGTCCGAGCATGCGATTGCGCTCATGAAGAAACCTCTGTCCGCCAAACGCACCCATGGGTGGGAGCGGCCCTATGAGGACTGGTCAGGCGGAGGATTGTGTTCTGCGAACACGATCGGTCATACGGGCTTTACAGGTACTGGCCTGTGGATTGATTTCGACAAGGGCAGGGCCTGGACACTGCTCACCAACCGCATTCATCCGACACGCCATTTCGACAGTGGAATAACGTTGCTTCGGCAGGAAGTCGGCAATCTCGTCAACGGACAGTAGGAATTCAACCATGGAACCAATGTGGGCCGTTGGCCTGATGACCGGTACCGTACTTGACGGCAACATTGACGTTGCCCTGATCAAGACAGACGGCGAGCGCATAGAGGCGTTCGGCGCTTACGCGCTGACCCCCTATGACGCATCCGTTCGAAGCCTGCTGGAGGAGACGTTGAGCCAGGCCCGTGTCTGGAATTTCAATGGTCCCGAACCGGTGATCTTCCGGCAAGCCGAAGAGGCACTGACGCGCGCGCAATCCGCGGCAGTCCAGGATCTGGTCAACGGTGCCGGCCTGACAATGGCTGACATTGGCATCGTCGGTTTTCACGGCCAGACCGTTCTGCACCGCGCTCCCCAGGGCGGCCGTCTTGGCGCGACCCGCCAGCTCGGCGATGGCGAACTGATGAGCGCCATTCTTGGAACGAAAGTCGCCTATGATTTTCGCTCGGCTGATATGCGCTTGGGCGGGCAGGGTGCTCCTTTGTCGGCCGCGTATCATGCTGCACTGCTGCAGGCTGCCGGAGTGGGAAAGGACACCGCCATGCTGAACCTGGGCGGTGTTGCGAACATCACCTGGTGGGATGGCGATGGTGGCTTTGTCGCGTTCGATACCGGGCCTGCCAACGCGCCGCTCAACGATTTCGTCAAGTCGAAAGGGCTGGGCGAAATGGATCGGGACGGCGCTCTGGCTTTGGCTGGAATGGTTGACGAAGAACGCCTCTCCAGGCTCCTGCAGCATCCTTATCTGGCAGCACCTTATCCAAAATCATTGGACCGCTTCGATTTTGGTGCGGAAATGGCCGATGGCCTCAATGCACGGGATGGGGCGGCACTTCTGTCGGCATTTACCGCATCTGCCGTGGGGAAAGCGCTCGATCTCTTGCCGCAGCGGCCCGGCCGGCTGGTGGTTTGCGGAGGCGGCCGCCGCAATCCGGCGATCATGGCCATGCTTTCGGATCGCGCCGGCGTCGAGGTCCTGTCCGCCGAAACCTTGGGTTTGCGCGGCGACGCGGTCGAGGCGGAATGCTTTGGTTTTCTTGCGGTGCGTGTTCTCAGGAACCTGCCGATCAGTTTCCCGACGACGACAGGCGTTCGCGAGCCCACGCGCGGCGGACGCATTGCAGGCTAGTGGAACGAATTTGACATTTGCATCCCTCTTATACAGGCCATTGAGGCAAATATCAGAATCGGACCACTAGTCAGAGCCGTTTCTGCAGGAAGATGCGGTCACGCCCCATCGGAAAATCGGGCAGGGTCGCAAAGGTCTGGTATCCCTGCTTCTGGTAGGTCTTCGCGGCTTTCGGATTGAACGTATCAATATATGCGCCATGGCATCCGCGTTTCGCCGCTTCCCGTTCTGCGGCATCCAACATTCTGGCTGCCATGTGCTGTCCGCGAAAACTCTCATCCACCCACAACCATTGAATGTAGAGCCATCCCCACGCGGTGTAGCCCGATATTCCACTGACAACCCTATCCGCTTCATCGCGCACAAAGACCGCAAGGGCCACTCTTTGGCTCGGCCCGACGTCGCCATCATTGAATGCCGTCAGCTGATCTCCCAGGAATTTGAGATCGGTTGGCGAGGGGGCTTCTGTGACTTCGAGATGGATGTTCATTCTACCGCATGGACAAGTCAGGTCAGTAAAATCAGGCTAGAATAATAAATTCCCGATTTCAATGTTTTATGGATATTTTATTCCTTTCTGCAAAGAGCGTTGATGCTGATCCCACTTTGCCCAATGCGGCCTTCAGCCGTGGTTGATCATGATATGGCGAACGGCCGTATAATCCTCCAACGCGTAGATCGACATGTCCTTGCCATAGCCTGACTGCTTCACGCCGCCATGCGGCATTTCGTTGGTCAGCATGAAGTGGATGTTGATCCAGGTGCAGCCATATTGCAGCCGCGATGCGGTTCTCATCGCCTTGGAAATATCTTTCGTCCAGACCGAAGATGCGAGGCCGTAATCGCTGTCATTGGCCCATCTTACCGCCTCATCATCGGCACGGAAACGCGTCACGGAAACCACCGGACCGAACACCTCGCGGCGGACAATCTCGTCCTCCTGCGTCGCACCGGCAACGACGGTGGGCTGAAAGAAGAAGCCATTGGCGCTGCCCGCATGGCCGCCAGTGGTGATCTCGATGTGCTTCTGTTCCGTGGCGCGCTCCACAAAACTCGCCACACGATCGCGCTGGCGGCTGGAGATAAGCGGTCCGATCTCGTTGACCGTATCGTCGGCGTCGTTGAAGCGGATGGTGGAAACGGCCGAGGTGAGGTCAGCCACCAGTTTCTCGTAGATGCCATCCTGCGCATAGATGCGGCAGGCGGCCGTACAATCCTGGCCGGCATTGTAATAACCGAAGGTACGGATACCGTTGACCACCGCGTCAAGGTCCGCATCGTCATAGACGATGACAGGCGCCTTGCCGCCCAGTTCCAGATGAGTCCGCTTGACCGTCTTGGCGGCGGCCTGCAGCACCTTCTTGCCCGTGGCGATATCGCCGGTGATGGACACCATGCCAATCTTGGGGTGGTTGATCAGCGCGTTGCCGACCGTGTCGCCGCGGCCAAGAATGACGTTGACCACTCCTTCGGGGAGAATATCCGCCAGAAGCCGCGCCATTTTCAGCGCTGTCAGCGGTGTTTGTTCGGACGGCTTGAACACCACCGTATTGCCACCTGCAATAGCTGGCGCAAGTTTCCACGCCATCATCATCAGCGGGTAATTCCACGGCGCAATCGATCCGACAATGCCGACAGCGTCGCGGCGAACCATTGAGGTGTGGCCGGGCAGATATTCGCCCGCGACGGGCGCATGCATGGAACGGATGGCTCCGGCAAAGAACCGCCAGCAATCGATGATGGCGGGAAGTTCGTCATTGCGCACGGCATTGATCGGCTTGCCGCAGTTGAGCGCTTCAAGCGCGGCGAAATCATCCGCCTGTTTTTCAATGGCATCGGCAATCCGCAGGAGATAACCGGAGCGCTCGGCAGGTGTCGTCAGTGACCACGTCGCAAAGGCCCGTTCGGCCGCGTCGACAGCTGCATCGATCTGACTGTGGGAGGCTTCGGCAAGATCAATGATTGTCGCGCCGGTCTTCGGATTGAGGATATGCTCCTCGGCCTCGGTTCCGGCGACGAATGTCGACCCGATCAGCAGTTGCGTATCCATGTGTCGTTCTCCCATAGTCTTTGCATTATTTGCCGGAACCGGCGATCTGGTCGCCGTCACGTGTGAGGTAATAGGCGGCAAGGATCGGCAGGAATGTCACCAGCACGACGACCATCGCGACCACGTTGGTGACGGGCCGCTGGCGCGGGCGGATGAGTTCCTGCAGCATCCAGATCGGCAGGGTGGATTGCTGGCCGCCGGTGAATGTGGTGACGATGACTTCGTCGAAGGACAGGGCAAAGGCGAGCATGCCGCCCGCCAGCAGCGCCGTGCTGATATTCGGCAGGATGACATACCGAAATGTCTGGAAGCCGTTGGCACCGAGATCCATCGACGCTTCGACCAGTGAACCCGAAACACGGCGGAAGCGGGCCACCGCATTGTTATAGACAACCACGACGCAGAACGTGGCGTGACCAAGCACGATGGTCCAGATCGAGAAGGGAATGTCCGCCATGCTGAAGGCTGACCGCAGAGCAATGCCGGTGATGATGCCGGGCAGGGCAATCGGCAGGATGACCAGCAGTGAAATCGTCTCGCGCCCGAAGAACCGGGTCTGGCTGACAGCGGCGGCGCAGAGCGTGCCAAGCAGCAATGCGATGGCCGTGGCGATCGAGGCGACCCGGACCGAGAGGCTCAGCGCCTGCCACACATCCGGCCGGTTCCAGGTCACTGCGAACCATTGCAGTGTCAGGCCGGGCGGCGGGAATTGGTAACTCTTTTCTTCCGTGGTGAAGGCATAGAGGAAAATCAGCAGGATCGGCAGATGCAGGAAGAGCAGCCCGCCAGCGGCGGCAATCTTCAGGGCCAGCGGAGCAGAGGCGGAACGGTCAGAGCGCATCGAAAGCTCCCATTCTGCGGGCGGCCCAGAGATAGAGCCCCATGATGACGATCGGCACGACGGTAAAGGCGGCAGCAAGCGGGATGTTGCCCGCCGTGCCCTGCTGCGCATAGACGGCCTGGCCGATGAACAGACGCGATGAGCCGATGATCTGCGGAATGATGTAGTCACCCAGCGTCAACGAGAATGTGAAGATTGACCCCGCGACGATGCCGGGCAGAGCCAGCGGAAACAGTACATGGCGGAATGTCTGCTGCGGGGTGCTGCCAAGATCGGAGGAGGCCTCGATCAGATTGACCGGTACGCGTTCCAGCGATGCCTGGATCGGCAGGATCATGAAGGGCATCCAGACATAGACAAACACGATGAAGGTGCCGGTATAGCTGACCGAGAGGGAATTGCCGCCGATCACGGGGAGTGACAGCCACGCATCCAGCAGCCAGAGCAGGTTCAGCTTGGTCAGGAGCCAGGTCAGAATACCTTCCTTGGCAAGGATCAGTTTCCACGCGTAAATCTTGACGAGATAGCTCGACCACAGCGGCAGCATTACCCCGAGATAGAACAGCGCCTTCCATTTTCCCCTGGCATAGCGCGCCGCATAGTAGGCGATCGGAAAGGCGATCAGTGCGGAAAACAGGGTCACGATCGCCGCCATGCACACGGTGCGGATGATGATGTCGAGATTGGTCTCGTTCAGCAGCTGCCCGTAGGTGGCAAGCGTGAACTCGTAATTCACCAGGCCCGAATAATCATCGATGGAAAAGAAGCTCTGCAACAGGAGCGCGAGCAACGAACCCAAATAGATGATGCCGAGCCACAGCAGCGGCGGAGCCAGCATCACTGCCAGGAAAACATGCGGATGTTTCCAGAAGAAATCCGATATGCGGCCGGCAAGACCGGGCCTTTGGGTTGATATGGCCTGTTCGCCGGTGATGGCGCTCATCACACCGCCTCCATAAGATGAAGATCGGCCGGGGCAAAACTCAATGTGACCTTGCTGCCTTCTTCCGGAACAGGACTTGCCGCCGGGCTGGTCACATGAAGTTTGGTCCCGCTGACATCGACGGTGATACGGTTCGATGCACCAAGGAAGCTGCGCGACAGGACAATGCCGGACAGCGAGAGCTGACCGTCTTTCTTGCCGGTAAGCTCGATGGCTTCGGGACGCAGGCTGGCGAGTTGCCGGCCCGCGCCAAGCTGGGTGACAAATTCCGGTTGCAGGATATTGGACGAGCCGACGAAATCGGCGACAAACCGCGTCTTCGGCCGCTTGTAGACATCTTCCGGCGTACCAAGTTGCCGGATCCTGCCTTCGTTGAACACGGCGATGCGGTCGGCCATGGACAGGGCTTCGCCTTGATCATGGGTGACAAAGACAAAGGTGATGCCGAGCGATTTCTGCAGGATCTTCAATTCCTCCTGCATCTGTTCACGCAGCTTGAGATCAAGCGCACCCAATGGCTCGTCTAGCAGAAGGACTTTAGGCTTGTTGACGAGGGCGCGTGCAAGCGCAACGCGCTGGCGCTGGCCGCCGGAAAGCTGACCGGGCCGCCGCGTGCCGTACCCAGGCAGCTTGACCATCGCAAGCGCATCTTCCGCAGCCTTGCGCCGTTCTTCCCGCGCCACGCCCTTGACCATCAGGCCATAGGCGACATTGTCGAGGATACTCAGATGCGGAAACAATGCATAATCCTGAAACACCGTATTGACGTTGCGCCGGTACGGCGGCACGCCCTCCGCCGTCTCGCCGAAAATCTCGATATGGCCGCCGGTTGGCTGTTCGAACCCCGCCATCAGGCGCAGGCAGGTGGTCTTGCCCGAGCCGGAGGGGCCAAGCATGGCAAAGAATTCCCCTTCGGCAACGGCAAGATCAACCGCATCGACGGCGCGAACCGCTCCGAAATGGCGCGATACGTTTTCAAACAGGACAGCAGCTGTCATGTCTCACTCCATGTTTCAGGCATGCTTGCCGGGCGAACCACACACCGCAGCGTGATACCGGGGATCAGCGGCCGCCAATGACACCGATGTAATCGGACACCCAGCGGTGATACGGCACGCATTCACTCTGGCTTTCGCACTTGGCAACCGGCGTCCTCCAGAATTTGATCTTGTCAAAATCATTGTAGCCGTTGGTCGCGCAGCCTTCGTCCGTGAGGAGTTCATTGCCTTTGCAGGCTGCGCCGACGGATGGGTTGGCGCCGAACCACGCGGAAACATCGCCTTGCACCTTTGCGGAAAGGCTGTGTTCCATCCACATATAGGCGCAGTTCGGATGCGTGCTTTCCGCATGCAGCATGGTCGTATCAGCCCAGCCGGTCGTGCCTTCTTCCGGGAAATTCGAAGCAACGGGTTGCTTTTCCGACTTCAGCAAATTGACCTGAAAAGGCCACGAACCGGAAGCGACAACGCCTTCATTCTTGAAGTCATCGACCTGGATCATTGCATCGTGCCAGTAACGGCCGGCGAGTTTGCGTTGCCCGCGCAACAGCTCAAGGGCTGCCTTGTACTGGTCTTCGTTCAACTCATAGGGGCTTTTGATGCCAAGTTCCGGCTTATGGAACATCAGATAGTTGGCGGCGTCGGCTATATGGATCGGACCGTCATAGGCCTGCACGCGGCCCTTGTTGGACTTGCCGTCCGGCAGGGTCATTTCCTCGAAGACAACGTTCCAGCTCTTTGGCGGTTTACCTTTGAAGACCTCGGTATTGTACATCAGGACGTTCGGACCCCAGACATAGGGCACGCCATAATGCACGCCCTTGACCGTGTACCAAGGAGCATCCTGCAGGCGTTTGTCGATTGTCTTCCAGCTCGGGATAAGATCAGTGTTGATGGGCTGGACGCGTTTGCCGGCCACGAGGCGCAGCGAGGCATCACCGGAGGCGGTTACGAGATCGAAGCCGCCTTCGTTCATCAGCGCCACCATCTCGTCCGATGTGGCGGCCGTCTTGACGCTGACCTTGCAGCCGGTTTCCTTTTCGAAGCCGGTAACCCAGTCATAGGCCTTGTCGGTGTCGCCGCGCTCGATATAGCCGGCCCAGGCAACGATGGAAAGTTCGCCTTCGCCCTTGCCCAATTGCTTCAAGGCCTCCTGAGCCATGACCTGCGTGCAGAAGGCAAGCGAAAGGGTCAGCGCCGTGCAGGATTTCAGAAACTGCTTCATCTTGAGTCTCCCGATTGTGGTGCCGCCTTTGCGGCGTGTGTTCCCGGGAGAAAAAGTGCCTCTCTTTTGCCGCTTTCGCAAATTCATTAATCAGAAGGGCGCTATCGGTTTTTCCGATATCATCGCGTACGACCGCTGCGCAGCGCTTCGGCGATGCCGACAAAATCACGCGCCGCCTGCGGCAGGCTGGATCCCTTGCGCCAGACCATGCCTACCTGCACCACCGGGAGCGCGCCGGAAACGTCACGGCTTTCGATGCGGTCGCCTTCCAGTGACCAGGGGCGGTAGACCAGATCAGGCAATAGCGCGATGCCTGCGCCAGTCGCCACGAGGCTGCGGACCGCTTCGACGGATCGGGTACGGAAAGCGACATGTGGGCGGGCGCCCAATGCTGTCAGCAGCTTGCCGGTGTTCTCCTCGATTTCGTCGACCGTCAGCATGATCAGTGGTTCCTTGGCGATATCATTGATGGAAATGATATCGGCACTGACCAGGGGATGGCCAAGCGGCAGCCACAGCCGGTAGGGCGAGGTCTCGATGATTTCCGCCTGCAGGGCCATGCGGTCGCGCAGGTTGGAAATGACCATGACGGCGACATCCAGCTCGCCGCCGATCAGCAGGTGTTCGAGATAAGAGCCATTATCCTCGATGGCGCTGACTTCCACTCCTGGGCACGCACGGCGATAGCGGGCGAGCAGATCGGACAGGACATAACCGGCGACGAGCGAGGTGACACCCAATTGCAGCTTGCCGGCATCGGTCGGCCTGTCCTCGGAGAAGGAGCGGCGTGCATCGGAAACGTCGGCCAGTATCTTGGTGGCATGGCGCAGGAACTGATGGCCGTTATAGGTGATGTGCAAGCCGCGTGGGTGGCGTTCGAACAGCTCGACGCCCAGATCGGTTTCAAGCTCCTTGATGGCTTCGGTGATGGACGACTGCGAAATCGACAGGTTCTGCGCGGCGCGGGTGATCGAGCCCTGTTCCGCGACGGCGACGAAATATTGCAACTGCCGGAGTGTGAATGCCATGCACGGATTAATACCGGCAAAGCAGAGCATGGCAAGCGGTCTGACGCGGGACGGCCCATCCGTGCCAGACCGCCCGTTTCTGTCAAACGAGCTTTATGATGTGTGGCAGTCGGGCGCCCGCCACCACATTGCCATCGGCCGCAAAAAGATGGGCCTTGGCCGGATCAAAAAAGGCCTCCAGCGTTTCTCCAACCGCCACCTGTCCATCGAGAACAACCGTAATCGTTTGTCCATTCGCCGCGGTCGCGTAGACCACGGTTTGACCGCCCAGGCTCTCGACCAGCACGACTTTCAACGGACCGAGGGAGGTACCGGTATTGGGGTCGATGGTGATATGTTCAGGGCGGATACCCAATGTCATGGGGATGTCCGCCCGCCCGCCCGCTGCTGATGCAGTTGCGTCAGCATCGGCCTTGATCTCCGCGGTGGAGATCTGCAGGAAGTTCATTTTCGGCGAGCCGATGAAGCCGGCGACAAACAGGTTGCGCGGATGATTGTATAGATCAAGGGGCGCACCGACCTGTTCGATCCTGCCATCGCGCAAGACAACGATCTTGTCCGCCATGGTCATCGCCTCGACCTGGTCATGCGTGACGTAGATCGTCGTGTTACCCAGTCGCTGCTGGAGTTTGGCGATCTCCACGCGCATCTGAACCCGCAGTTCCGCGTCCAGGTTTGAGAGAGGTTCGTCGAACAGGAAGATTTTCGGTTCGCGCACAATGGCGCGGCCAATGGCAACACGCTGACGCTGCCCGCCGGAGAGCTGCTTCGGCTTGCGGTTCAACAGCGGTTCAATTTGCAGAATCTCAGCGGCCCGCTGAACCCGTTTTGCTATTTCAGCCCGCGGCAGCCGCGCGGTTTCGAGACCAAAAGCAAGGTTCTTGTAGACGCTCATATGGGGGTAAAGCGCGTATGACTGAAAAACCATCGCAATTCCCCGCTCTGACGGCGTGACAGCATTCATGCGCTCGCCATCAATCAGCAGGTCCCCGTCGCTGATGGCTTCAAGACCTGCAATCATCCGCAGCAATGTCGACTTGCCGCAACCGGACGGACCGACGAAGACGGTGAATTCGCCGGGATCGATCGTCAGGTTGACGCCGTGGATGACCTGAAGATTACCGTAGCTCTTTACAACATTCTGAAGCTCAACTGCGGTTGCCATGCGGGACCTCATCAGTCTGACGGAATGCGGCGGGGACCCAGCTTTCATAGTTCGGGTGGTCGTTCGGAATTGGCAACTCCACATCCTGGTGCGTCAGTGATGAATAGTAGAATGCGGTGACCAGTTCGAGTGCCCTGCGTGAATCGGCGCTTGTCACCGGAAGCGCGCTATCATTTTCAAGCGCATCGAAGAACCGTGCCATTTGCGTCTGGAAGCGCGACGGAACATGTTTCCAGTCTTTGAGCAGGACGTCGATCTTGTCCTTCGTTGCCTGATCCCGTGGCAGGATAACCCAGGGTTTTGCGCCGGGGTTATAGGCCTCGTGGTCGCTTTCGAACGTCACGTGCTCGAAGGTGAGACGGATACGGGTGATTTCATCGGCAGAGCCCAGGGTGGCGGTGAAGCTGGCAAGCGCGCCGTTGGTCAGTTCGATCGAGGCGGTGACGCAGTCTTCCACCTCGATCTTGTTGACTCTGGTGGCGACCCGGCCAAACAGACGTTTGATATCCCCCATCAGATAATTGAACAGATCGTGCTGGTGAATGGCGTGTGTCATCAACACACCGCCGAGTTCCGTTGCCCATTTGCCGCGCCATGGCACCTCGTAGTAGTCCGGTCCGCGCGTCCAGAATGTTTCGACGGAACCGATAAAGGGTTTTCCGGCGATACCGGCGTCGATAATGGCCTTTGCCTGCTCGATCCCGTCACCAAAGCGGTATTGGAACACCGGCATCAGGCGGCCCTTGGACAATTTCTCCTGGGCGATAACCTGATCCACCTCGGATAGCGACCCGACGAGTGGCTTCTCGCAGATAACGTGCTTTCCTGCCTTCAGCGCCTTCATGACCATGGGGAAATGCAGTTTCGGCGGCGTGCAGATATCGATGATATCCAGATCGTCCATGGCCAGCAGGTCGTCGAAATCAGCGATCCGGCGCTCGACGGCGAATTCATCCGCAAGCGCGTGCATTTTTTTCTCGTCGATGTCGCAGATGGCGAGGAGCCTGAATTTGTCGGCATTGGGGACATAGCCCTCGACAATGTGGCTTCTGCCGATACCGCATCCGACGACGGCGACTGTTCTGAGGCGTGTCATTGATTCCACTCCGTAGCGCGCTCGGCCAGTTGCTGAGCGGTCAAGGCAAGTTTCATAGCGTTGAAGCAGCGTTCCTGCGGCATGGCCGTTTCGGTCCGGTTGCGCACGTCGTCAAGGAATTGCCGCCCAAAAGGCAGGTCGACGGCCGTACAGTCCAGGTGCTGGATACCATCCGCATTGACCAGGAAAAGGTGGTCTGTTCCAGGACGTCCATTGATGTCGATATATTTGCGAAGCTCGATATATCCTTCCGTGCCGAGGATGGTCAGGCGGCCGTCGCCCCAGGTGGGAAGTCCCTGCGGCGTGAACCAGTCAACGCGGACATAGCCGGATGTGCGTTCTGTCTTCATGTGGACATCGCCGATGTCCTGCAGGCCGGGCCGACCGGCATTGGCCCGGTTGGCAACGGTGGCGGAAATGATTTCCCCGTCGATCGCATTGGAAAAGAACAGAAACTGTTCAAACTGGTGGCTGGCGATATCGCAGAGAATTCCACCGTATTGTGCTCTGTCAAAGAACCAGTCAGGCCGGTGGTTGTTGCGGATGGCGTGGGGCCCGAGACCGACGGTGTTGATAACCTCGCCAATCGCTCCTTGAGCGACAAGGCTGCCCGCCTTGACCGTGGCCGGCACCTCAAAATGCTCGGAATACAGGACGCTGTATATTCGCCCGGTCGCCTTCTGGACCGCGCGAATGTCCGACAGCTGTTCAAAGCTTGTCATTCCCGGCTTGTCAGACAGGACATCCTTGCCGTGCTGCATGGCGGTAATCGATATTGCAGCGCGCTCGGCGGGAATTGCGGCTGTCGTTATGATCTGGATGGACGGGTCGTCGAAAATCGCGCGCGGATCGGCAACGCGTATGGCTTCCGGAAATTTGCCGGAAAATGCGGCGGCAAGATCGTCTTCCTGTGCATGGAAGGAGACGAGCCGTGCGCCTGCTCGTTTCAGGCACTCGACCTGTCCATAGATATGGCTGTGATTGATGCCAATGGCTGCAAAATTCAGATGGGACATGGCTTATCGTTTCATTCCTGTGGTTGCTATGCCTTCGATCAGAAGGCGCTGGAAGAAGAGGAAAAAGGCGAAGATCGGCACAAGGGACAGAACCGACATCGCAAAGAGGCTGCCGTAGTCGGAAACGCCGGTTGAGTCCGTGAAGGTGCGAAGTCCCAGCATCACGGTGTATTGCCGCATATCACTGAGGTAGATCAGGGGGCCGACGAAGTCGTCCCAGGTCCAGATGAAGGTGAAGATTGCCGCGGTTGCCAGCACCGGCGTTGAAAGCGGCAGGATAATCTTCCAGTAAATCCGCCAGGGCGAACAGCCATCCATCATGGCGGCCTCGTCCAACTCCTTCGGCAGCCCGCGGAAGAACTGCACCATCAGGAAGATGAAGAATGCGTCGGCCGCGAGAAACTTCGGGACAACCAGCGGCAGGATGGTATTCACCCAGTCGAGGTGCCGGAACAGCACATATTGCGGGATGAGCGTGACCTGATAGGGCAGCATCATCGTCATCAGCATGAGGGCGAACCAGAAACTGCGCCCCCGGAATTCCAACCGGGCAAAGGCATAAGCCGCCATGGAGCAACTGAGCACATTGCCTATCACCGACAAGAGCGCAATGACGAGCGAGTTCTTGAAGAAGGTCTCGAAACCGACCTTCAGTCCGTTCCATCCGCGGACATAGGCATCAAAATGACAGGATGACGGCCAGATGCTGACCGATGTGAAAATCTCCTCTTCCGGACGGCAGGAGGCCGACAGCATCCACAACAGCGGATAGAGCATCACGACGCAGGCGATGATCAGGACGATATGCGTTGCGCCCAATGCCAGATATTTTCGGGCGTTCTGTGACGTCTCTGCCGATACAGCCGGTTGTTTTGCGATGTCAGTCATAGTGCACCCAATGCTTCGCTGTGAGGAAGGCAAAGGCGGTGAAGATCGCCACGAGCGCAAGAAGAACCCAGGCAAGCGCCGAGGCATAGCCCATGCGGAAGAAGCCGAACGCCTCCTGATAGAGGTAAAGCGTATAGAACAGGGTCGAGTTGATCGGATTGCCGGTGCCGCCGGAGATAATGAAGGCCGGAGTAAAGTTCTTGAATGCTTCTATGGTCTGAATGATTGCGTTGAAGAAAACCACCGGAGACAACAGGGGCAGGGTGATCTTGATGAACTGCCGCCAGCGTCCGGCACCATCAAGGCTGGCAGCCTCATACACATCCGCAGGAATTTGCCGCAGGCCGGCGAGAAAAATGATCATCGGTGAGCCAAACTGCCAAACCGACAGGATGATAAGCGTCCAGAGCGAATAGGAGGGATTGGATATCCAGCTTGGCCCGGCGATTCCGAACAGCGCCAGAAACTTGTTGACCAGCCCGTTCCCCGCAAAAATCTGCCGCCACAGTATGGCGATTGCCACGCTGGCTCCCAAAAGCGACGGCAGGTAGAACAGGGCGCGGTAGATCGGCAGGCCCTTCATGCCGCGGTTGAGCAGCAGGGCGACGGTCAAAGCCGCGATCAGTTTCAAGGGCACGGACAGGACAACGAAGAACAGCGTGACACGCATGGACGTCATGAATTTCGGATCGGTCGTGAACATGCGGATATAATTGCTGGCGCCGACCCATTTGGGATCGGTCAACAGGTCGAAGTTTGTGAATGACAGATAGAAGGACCAGATCATCGGCCCGACCGACAAGCCGAAGAAACCGATGAACCAGGGAGCCAGGAACAGATAACCGTAGCGTTCCCTGGAGCCAAAACCGCGTGATAGCTCTCCTGTCGCTGCCCGCCGGTTTGTGCGGGCAGCTGGATTAGAGGCGGTGATATCCATGATCAGCCCCTGCTCAGCAGATCATTGGCAAGTGCAACAAATTCAGGTCCGGCATTTTCGGGTGTCTTGGTTCCGAATGCGACTTCCTGGCTAAGGGTTCTGAGGACAGAGAGTTCGATCTCCCCGGCAGCTTTGGGCGGTGACGGAGGAATTGGCCCAAGCAGGTCGCCGAGATTGGTGACGAAGTCGAGTGCCATCCGGCTGTTTTCGTTGAGGGTTGCTGCAATGGCCTCGCGCGCGGCAGCCGAACAGGGGATGCCACGCTCCGTACCGAGCAGCTTGGCGGCATCGGGGTCGCTGACGAAAAAGCTGATGAACTTGGCCGCTGCCGCCTTTTGCTTGGATGACCCGGCGACGGAGAACAGCATGGCGGGCTTCCGGTAGTGGCCGCCGCCCGTGGTTGCCGCGACGCGCGGATAACCGCACAGTGCGAGCTTGTCTTTGACGAGCGCCTGCAGGGCGACAAGCTGGTTGGAATTTGCAGGGAACATCGCAGCCTTGCCGGTCACAAGCATCGAGGTCTCGAGCGAGCCCGTGTCGAGCGCCTGGTCTTCCGCGGTCACGCAGATTCCGGCCGCGCGCAGGTCGGTCCACAGTTTGAACCACTGAACGATATCGTCGGCATCGAATGCAAGTTTACCGTCTGCCGTGTAGAGCGCCTTGCCACGCTGCCGCAGCCAATTCTCGAGAACTGGTTCCAGTCCGGATGTATCCGCAATCGCCCTGATACCGCCGCGTATATTGGCTTTCTTGAACGCCGCACCAATGTCGCGAAGACTGTCATAGGTGAGGGTGTTTGTCGGGACTGCAATGCCTGCTTCCTTGAAAGCATCCGTATTGATCATTGTGGCGCATGAATTGGCACCCAGACTGATGCCATACAGTTTTCCGCCGACCGAGCCGCCCGCAAGCTGATCCTTGTCGAATTGACCGAGATTGAGTGCGTTGCCGATGAACTCGTCAAGCGGTGCAATCGCTTGACGCAAGGCGTACTCGACGATGTAGCGGTAATCCATCTGCAGCACATCCGGCGCGTTGCCGCCGGCGGTTTGCGTGGCCAGTTTTGGCCAGTAGTCGTTCCATGACAGGAACTCGCTTTGAATGCTGCCCCCCTCTCTCTTCCCGTAAAGGTCGGCGGCTGCGTTGGTGACTTGGGCTCGCGTCTGACTTCCCCAGAAAATGAGACGCAGATTGCTGCCTTCTGCAAAGGCCATCCGGCTTCCCATGGCTCCCATTGCCAGCAATGCGCTTGTCGCCTTGAGAAAATGACGCCTGTCGATTTGTCCGTTCATAGTGCCTCCCACTGAAACGAGCCGGCATCGGTCTCCTCACCGGATGACGGCATGCAACTGTAACAGTTCACCAGACTATGGAAAAATACGAAATGAGCATCGTATTATAGATAAAATCTATATCGTGAAGTAGAGTCATCGCCGTGTTGACGCCGGAAGCAAACGAACCGGCAGCCATCTGCCAGTCTTTGTAGGGGAGCAAATGTCATGGACAAGGTACTCCAGCAGTTTCTTGCTATTGCGGAAGCCGGCACCATCAGCGGGGCGGCAACCACATTGTTCGTGACCCAGCCCACGCTGACGTTCAACATGAAAAAGCTGGAAGATAGCCTTGGCGTGCCGCTGTTTGTGCGCACATCACGCGGCATTACCCTCACCAGCTATGGCGAGACGTTGTACGAGAACACCCGCGTCATGCGCCGCCTCTACGACAATACGATCGCATCCATCGAGGAGCAACGCGCACGCCGCGAACAGGGTCTGAATATCGGCACCGGCTATTCCTGGTGGTCACTTTTTCTCAAGGATCTCATTCTCGATTATCGCCAGAAAAATCCAAATGCGCCGATTTACGTGAGCATCGGCAATCAATTGCGCTGCATGGATCAACTGCTCTCCGGCGATACCTCACTCTTCATCGGCCATGAGGTGAAGGGCATGGCGCGGGATACGGGGACGACCTTCATCCCGCTGACGCAGGTGCACAATGGCTATTTTGTCCGGGCGGGTCATCCTTTGCTCGGCAAACCGCGAAAACTGGCTGAATTGGAGGAATATCCGGCTGTGGTGAGCAACTCTCCGGAAACAAGGCACCTGAGGCTCTTTGGCTACAATGTCAGGGAACGGGCGGACATCGCTTCCAATGCCTACAAGTTTGCGTTCGCCTCCAACTCACTGGCGGCTTGCCTTGATTACATCAAGGAGACCGATGCCGTCTTCTGTCACTCGGCAGTGATGTCGCACACGTTCAGGCAACGGGACGTCTATCCCGTCATTATCGAAGACGAGAATGTGCTTGAGCGGTTCAATGTGGGAATTTATGTCCTTCACGAGCGGATGGAGGACATGTTTGTCAGCCGGTTGATCGACGATATTAAAGTTGCAGCCGCTCGGGTGGTGCCTGCGGGTTGACGGTACAGCGCCTTCGTCCATCAAAGCGGTGAGCGCAGCCTTGATCGGTGCTGCGCTCCACCACCATGGATTACCGTTCGATCTTGCGGTTCCAGCGATTGTTCCATTCGGGCCGGTTCTTGTTGATTGCGTCCCAATCCACAACCCTAGCATTGCTCATATAGGTCTGAAAGGCAGTCAGCTTTTCTTCGCCCCCAGCCGTTCCTGCGTGGGTTTTGACGTTTGAAGGGACGATGTTACCCTTGTCCAGCGCCTTGGCTTGCACCTCGGCAGAAAGAAGATATTGGGCCAGTTTCTGGCTGAGTTCCGGCTCGCTGTTGTTTGCGATCACACATTCGGAGACCGTCAGCACAACAGATCCCTCCTTTGGCTGGGCATATTCAACCGGAATGCCCTTCTCCTTCAGATTGTTGACGGCAGTCGGCGTGAGCGGAAAGATCGCTGCATCGCCGGTCTGGACCATTTCCGAAATTTTTGCCGAACTGGAGATATACTCCAGGACATTCTTGCCAACCGTATCCGCGAATTTCTCGAATCCCGGTTCGACATTGTTCTCATCGCCGCCCTGGATACGGTTGAACATCAGAAACGCATGGAGACCAAACGTCGAGACGGAAGCCGACTGGAAGACCACCTTGCCCTTGAATTTTGGATCGGCAAGATCCATCCATGATGTGGGTGCGCTCCAGCCATTCTGGTCGAACATCTGCTTGTTGTAGGCAAGGCCTGTCATGCCCATGTCAATGCCGACAGCCATGTCGTCTTTCAGCCGTGCACCGGGCGTAATGTCGTCAAGAACCGGTGAAGGCTGTAGTTTCTGGCACAGGCCCGTACCAATCGCCCGAACCATGACACCATCATCCAGGAACATGACATGCATCTGCGGGTTATCTTTCGCCGCCGTCGCCTTGGCGAGAATATCGGCGGATGTTCCGGGCACGACGACGATCTTGACGTCATTGGCCTTTTCGAATTCAGGAAAAACGTCCTGGGTGAATGTGCGTTCGTAATTTCCGCCATTCATTCCAACGTAGAGCGTTTTCGTTTCAGCCTGAGCGTGCGAGGCGGCTAATCCCGCGACTGTCAGAGCGATCGTGGACACCAGGCAATTATTCAACTGTTTCATTGTGAGTTCCCTTTTTCTCGTTGTGTTGTGGAGACATGTTTCTGAAGCGTTCGATCGAGAAAGCCTCGATCGGCGTTGCTGTTTCGCCTGATGTGACGAGGTCACACAGGACGGCACCAACTGCCGGTGCCACCTGAAAACCGGCGCCGCAAAAACCGAACGCATGGGAAAGGCCCGGTGTCGTGCCGCTTGGGCCAATGACAGGATTGTTGTCGGGAAGTTGACCTTCCGTACCCGACCAGAAACGGATCACGTGCGCGCCAGCAAGATGCGGGAAAAGTGTGGTGGCCCGTTTCATGACGGATTGCGCGGCCGTGGTGGATGGACGGGAAAAATCAGGATCGGCAAGTGCGTAACCACGCCCGCCGCCCATGATATAGTTTCCGCGTGTCACCTGCCGGCAGTAGAAACCGCCGCCTTCCTCTCCCAGGCTAACGGACAACCGCGGTGCAAGCGGCTCGGTCACGACCATTGAGGGATATATGCGGGAGAGCGGCACGGGCTCGGCGAAGTCGGCGGCAATTTTGTTGGCCCATGCCCCGGCACTGTTGATGAGGAAGCGGCAGGTTATTTCACAGTCCGCGCCCGCCTGAAGGGCAAACCCGTCATTTGCGCGCACCGCCGCATGGACAGCGGTCCGTTCAAGGACAATCACCCCAGCATCCCGTGCTGCCTTGGCGAAGGCTGGCGATACCAGCCGGGGATTGGCCTGTCCGTCGTCCGGACACAGCGAAGCGCCGGCGATGTTTCCGGACAGCCATGGAAAACGGGCTTTTGCCATCGCGCCGGTGTACAGCTCGAGATCAAGACCAAAGGATTTTACGGTTTCGGCATAGTGTTCGAGCTTTGCGAAGTCCTCCGGCGTGCGTGCGAGTTTCAGATGCCCGCTACGCTGGTATTCTCCATCGATCCCGATCAACTCCTTCAATCTCGGCCAGATCTGGTGGGCGCGTTGTGAGAGCGGGATCTGAGCTACGGAGCGGCCTTGACGCCGCACGCCACCATAGTTGACACCGCTTGCCTGCGCCCCGCAAAAGCCTTTGTCGATGAGGATGACCGACAGGCCAGCCAAGCGCAGTGCAAGTGCGGCAGAACTGCCGACCAGGCCGCCGCCAACGATAGCAACATCTGCAGAGAGACGCCGGGTCATGCGCCGCCCTCATGCAAAGAAAGCGGTAGTGGCTTGACCGGCGCCTGCGCCCGCAAGCGTCCGATTTCTGTTAGAGTGAGCTTTTGCGTGGATGAAAGAACTTCAGCCAAAGCCGCGCTGCACATGCGGCCCTGACAGCGCCCCATACCCGCGCGGCTCAGCGCTTTCAGCCGGTTGAGCTCACGAAGGTTGTTTCCATGCACCGTGTCGACAACGGAGGAAACGGTGATTTCCTCACAGCGGCAGAGTTTTGTCTCGCCCGGAACCTGTTCAAACCAGTTTTCCGGGAACGGGAATGCCTTTTCTAGAACATCCCTCAGTCTGGCTTTCCGCCGGCGTGCTCCCGCAAGCACAGACATTCGCCTGGGATCAGCCACCGCTCCGGAATCCTTAATCAGGGCGAGGGCGGCGAGTTCGCCTGAAATCTCCGCAGCATCGGCACCGGCAATGCCGCTGCCATCACCGGCGAGGTAAACGCCCTTGCGGTTCGTGCGGCCAGTCTCATCCGTTACCGGCAACCATGTACGATCCCTGTCATCAAAGCGGAATGAACAGCCCGCAAGGTCTGCCAATTGTGTTTCGGGACGAAGCGCGAAACCGTATGCAACTGCGTCACACGCTATGGAATATGTCTTTGCGCCGGATTTAAAACTCAGCCCCTCGACATGTTGAGAGCCGTCCACACCCGTTGGGCGAACGTTGTAGCGAATCTTTACGCCGCGGCGAACGAGCCTTGCCGCATAGGACATGCCGATGAGCACGAGACGCGGATCGAACCGGAATGCGGAGAGAAGATTGAGCTTGGCGGTGAACGGAGCTGTATCGAGTACAGCGGCCACGCTGGCGCCGGCCTTCAGATATTGCCAGGCGACAAGGTAGAGAAGCGGGCCTGATCCGAGAAAGATGACCTTTCTGCCGATGGTGCAGCCCTGTGCTTTCAGTGCGGTCTGGGCTGCGCCCAACGTATAGACGCCCGGCAAAGTCCAGCCGGGAAAAGGCAGCACACGGTCGGTGGCGCCGGTCGACAGGATCAGATTTTGAAAGCCGATCTGCTGATGATCTCCATTGACCATGAGGTGGAGCTGATTGTCCGCAATATTCCAGACCAGTGTCTGCGGCCGGTAATCGATGGAGGGGAGCAGGGCATCGAATTCACTGTGCAGTCTGGTGGCCTTGGCTGCTTCCGAGCCATAAAGATCTGTGGCACTGCGGCCGTCATCGAGGTAGGGACGGCGATAGATCTGACCACCGGCACGGAAACCTTCGTCGATCACGATCGGGCGCAACCCCGCAGCGACAAGCGTTTTTGCGGCGCAGATGCCTGCAGGCCCAGCTCCGACAACCACCGGGGGTGACGTATCATTCATTGCCGGATTCTCTTGTTATGAATGCCATCTGCGCCTCGAGAGGCGTGGTACACGCCCGCACCCGCGTTCCGCAGGCAAGGGTCACGAAGCAATCCTGACACGCTCCGATAAGACAGAACCCTGCACGCGGTTCACTGGTGAACTCGCTCTGGCGCAGGCGGTCTGTTACGGACATGATGGCCACGAGAACCGTGTCGCCGCGCCGTCCGGAATATGCAATGCCATCGATCATGAATGGGATGGGCGCTTCATCGCGTCTGAAGTGACGCTGAAATTGCGACCGGGAATGATGTGCGGCCATCAGCCTTTTCCAACCAGCAGTTGATCAAGCCCGAACAATCTGTCGAGTATGATCATGGTGATGCCCGTCAAAGCGATCATCAGGGTTGAGACGGCAGCCATCATTGGATCGATCGACTCGCTCGCATACATGTACATGCGCACCGGCAGGGTGATGGTTGATGGTGCAGTCACGAAAATCGACATGGTCAATTCGTCAAAGCTATTGATGAAGGCAAGCAACCATCCGCCGCTGATGCCGGGCAGGAGCATCGGAAAGGTAATCCGCCGGAACACGATCCATTCACCCGCGCCAAGTGTACGCGCCGCCATTTCAGCGCTGAGGTCCATGCCGTTCAGGGCGGCCAATATCAGGCGGAGGGCATAGGGCATGATCACCATCACATGGGCAGCCACGAGCCAGCCGAAAGAACCGGTTGCGCCGATGAACGAGAAGAGCCGCAGGAAGGCCACGCCGATCACCAGATGCGGAATGATGAGCGGCGACAGAAACAGGGCATTGAGCGCGTCCCTGCCTCTGAATGAATACCGGGTGATGGCGAGCGCTGACGGTACGGCGAGTGTCGTGGAGATGGTTGCCGAGAATAAAGCCAGACGCGCGCTATTCCAAAATGAGGCGACGAAGTCGGGATGATGGAAGACCGCCGAAAACCACCGCAGGGACACGCCATCCCATGGCAGGGAAAGCGTGTTCTGGGGCGTGAAGGCGACGAG
Organism: Phyllobacterium sp. T2-21; assembly: GCF_055378485.1. Taxonomy (NCBI): domain Bacteria; kingdom Pseudomonadati; phylum Pseudomonadota; class Alphaproteobacteria; order Hyphomicrobiales; family Phyllobacteriaceae; genus Phyllobacterium; species Phyllobacterium sp. T2-21. Next base: position 327,790 of record NZ_AP027913.1, read on the forward strand.
GCAGACCACAACCAGGGGTGCCAGCACGAAGAGGACAATCAGGCTGTGAAACGCGAGGGCAAAGAGACCATTCTTCTGCATGGCGTTATCCGAGCCTCCGCTTTGCCTGACGCTCCACCATGCGGTTGTAGGCCAGCATGATCGCAAGATTTGCCAACAGCACGATGATCGCAATCGCCGCTCCGAGCGGCCAGTTCAGTTCGATCAGATATTCATCGTAGACCACCGTTGCCGCCATTTTGAGCCGCCGACCGCCAAGGAGGCCAGGGATGGCGAAGGCACTGGCCGAAAGTCCGAAAACGATCAGACTGCCGGAGAGAATGCCGAGTGTTGCCTGTGGAAAGACAATGCGGCGCAAGGCGGTAAACCGCGAAGCGCCCAGCGATAGTGCGGCGGCTTCAACCGTCGGATCAAGCTTCTGTAAAGCCGTCCACACGGGAATGACCATGAAGGGTAGCATGACGTGAACGAGCGCAATGACGATGGCCGTTTCCGTATAAAGCAGCTGTACCGGCTCAAGGCCGAGCATGGCCAGGGCGTGATTGACGAGGCCATCGCGGCCAAGCAGCATGCTCCAGCCAAAGGTCCTGACAACGACGGACACCAAAAGCGGCCCGATGATGACAAGCAGGAAGATCGAGCGCCACGGCTTGCCCATGCGCGTGAGAATATAGGCCTCCGGTGTTCCCAAGAGCACCGTGATCACTGTGGTGAGTAAGGCAAGACGCAACGTCCGCCAGAATATGGCGAGGTAATAGGGATCCTGGAGAACGGTCAGATAGTTTGCCGTTGTGTACCGGTTCTGCACGCCGCTGCTGTAGTCATAGACATTGAATGACAGAACGGCCGTCAATGCGAGGGGTAAGAGAATAAGCCCGATGAACAGCAATGTGGCCGGTGCTGCGAGAAAGAATGGTGCCGGCAGGCGCGGCGAGGGGCTGGTTGCTGCGCCTGTCATGATTGCAGAATGCCTTCTTGCTCAGCGGCCAGTATCCGGCATTCTTCCATGTTCCATGCGAGGCCCGTGACCTCTCCTTCAGATGGCGGCGGAGCGCCCAGATTGGCCACCGAGACGGATATTTCGCCCGCTGGCGTCGCAACACTGAGAAGCCACTGGTTTCCGAGAAAATAACGGCTCGATATCGATCCACGCAGCATACCGCCGGCGGGATCCGTCAAGCGGATCTTTTCCGGCCTGACCGACAGGCAAAGTTCGCCGCGCGGATAGTTTCCCGTTGCCGGTATTTTCAGATCCGTGTTGTCAACGAGCAGCGATACACCAGCGGTTTCTTTCACCGCGCGGGCGGCCAGAAAATTCGACTTGCCGACAAACGAGGAAATGAAGTTGTTCTTCGGGTGTTCGTACAGGCTGTAGGGATGATCGACCTGCGTGATCCTGCCACCTTCCATCACCACGACGCGATCGCTGATCGACAGGGCTTCCGCCTGATCGTGGGTCACCATAATTGTGGTAATGCCGACGACGCGTTGAATGCGGCGCAATTCGAATTGCATTTCTTCGCGCAGTTTGGCGTCAAGATTTGAGAGAGGTTCATCGAGAAGCAGTACGGGGGGCTTGATCACGAGCGCCCTGGCAATTGCCACCCGCTGGCGCTGGCCACCGGACATTTCGCGCGGATAACGATCGGCGAGGGCGGTCAGCTGAACCAGCGAAAGGATTTCCGCAACCTGTCTGTCGCGCTCGGCCTTTGCAATTTTCCGCATTTCCAGTCCGAAGGCGACATTCTGCGCGACGGTCATATGCGGAAAGAGCGCATAGCTCTGGAAAACAACACCAAGCCCGCGTCTGGCCGGCTTTTCCCGTGTGATGTCCCTGCCGTCGAGGGCGATTCTGCCATCTGTCGGCGCCACCAGTCCGGCGATCATCTGAAGCGTTGTTGTCTTGCCGCAACCGGACGGCCCCAACAGCGAAATGAACTCGCCTTGTTCGATTTCCAGATCGAAATCACGAACGGCAGCAAACTCTCCGTAAAGTTTGGAAACCCGTTCGAGGTGTAAGAATCCCATGCCGCAATCCCCTGAATTCAGATCCGCCATCGTGGTTGCTTTGTGGCAGTTTCACCATTAGTGACCCAAATCCGAAGGGTTCATCAAATAGAATCTTGTATTTTGGAATAAAATTAATAAAAATTCTGAAATACAAAATTACTATGTTAGTTTGCAGAAAAATGGTTGTGGAAATGAAACAGCAGATCGAAACAAGCACGAGCCTGAACAAGGCTGTAAACCTCATGAGGGCGCTTTCGCACGGGCCAGCACAAGGCATGCGGCTGAAAGAGCTGGCTCTGACTGTCGGGTTGAATCAACCATCGGCCCACCGCTTGCTGAAATCACTGGTTGCCGAGAGCCTGGTCGAGCAATTGCCAGGCAGCAAACTATACCGCCTGTCCCTCGAGTTCTTTTCAATGGCTGCTCAGGCACGCCGCCGCGACGGTATTCTGGAGATCGCAAGGCCATCGCTCCTTCGGCTCTCGGCAACCCTGAATGACACGGTGTTTCTTCTCGTTCGCAGCAACTTTGACGCTGTCTGCCTGGATCGCGTGGAAGGGCCGTTTCCAATACGGTCTTTCACAGGTGATATCGGCGGGAGGGTGCCCCTTGGAATCGGCCAGGGAAGTATTGCTATCCTGGCTTTTCTGCCGGAACCGGAGCGTGACGCAATCATTCAGTTCAATATGCCACGCATTCTGGATCGCTCGCAGATTGATGAAGTTGATCTGCGTATCAAGATAGAGGAAGTGCGGCGTCTGGGGGCGGCACACATCAATTTTGACATGATAGCAGGCATGGCGGGGCTCGGCGTGCCTATCATTGATAACAGGGGCTGCGCAGTCGCCGCTCTCAGTATCGGCACGCTGTCCGATCGTTTGACTGATGCGCGCCGCGCTACGATGACAGAGCTTTTGAAGTCAGAAGCCGCTGCGATCAGTGCGAAACTCAATCCTTTTGATCCGACATTGCGTTATCCAAGCCAGGCGCTCTCGCGTTAGGCGTGCGCACAATTTCGCTGAAAGCGGACCGTTGGCAATGAAAGCGATGAAGAGAGATGAGATGGGCTTTGGAGCAACCCACGGCATTATTTCGGCGATGTGCTTGGCTCGCGCCGGAGCGGGAGACTTATCGGTCGCTTTTGCGATTTGAACTTGATCTATTGTTTCAGCGACAAGAACAGAACCCGGTCGTAATAAGCTATCATGCTCAATACCGCTTGACACCGCTTGAAAAGCCCGCTGCAAATGCTCAGCGCTCCACTATCAAATTCGTTACAGCAGGTTAAGACAATTTGACCGAACTATCGGCGCAATAGGTAACAACTGACTGGTAGGGTGAAACAAGAATATTCAAAGACTACAACATGACGCGAAATTTCAGGGGAATGCGCGGTGTTGGCTGAGGGGTCGGGTAACGGTTCGTTGCTTTAGGCTGACAATTTTCTCTAACTGCTGAATGATGAACCATGTCTTTAAACCGACTATCACATATCGATGGCCTGCGGGCTATCGCTGCGCTCTCCGTTTTGGTTCAACATATGTTCGGCGACATGCTGCGCAGCGGTGCTGCTGGACCAGGAGCTTTGTTCAGCTTCGCTGGCCAGTCGATTGACAATATCGACCTTGGACGGTTCGGCGTCGTTCTATTCTTTCTGATCAGTGGTTTCGTTGTCCCATTCAGCATTCGCGGCGATCGGCCTCTCAAGAGATTTGCGATATCGCGCCTGTTCCGGCTGTATCCGGCGCTATGGGTTGCGATTGCCGCGCTGACAGTGTTGTACTGGAGTGACGGGAACACGCCGAGCCTTGCGACGATCACAGCGAACTTGACGATGGCGCCGACCCTGTTCGGCAAAGCCTGGCTTTCCAGTATTTACTGGACATTGTTCATCGAGCTCGTGTTCTATTTCCTGGCTGCTGCATTGTTTGCAACCGGATTGCTCTTTGATTTTCGTGCGATGTTTGCGTTTGGACTTCTCCTCGTGGCGTCGACAGCTCTGCCGATTTTGGCCCGGCTTTCTTTCTCTGCAAACATTCCCGTCCAATATATCGGGTTGCATCTGTCATTCTTGTTCTGCGGATTGCTGCTGCGTCTCGCCATCATGGAAAAGGTTAGATATGCCGGGCTTGCAGCGATCGGCCTGCTTTGTGTGCAGTTTGCTTCAATAGCGGCAATATCAGATTTTTCACTTGGGCGTGACGATGGTTTTGTCATCACTGGATTGCAACCGGTGCTGGGAGCCTATGGGCTCGCGGCGGTTGTTTTCATTGCCGCGGTCCGGAGCGCGCGACCAAACTTTGCGTTCCTCTCGTTCATTGGTCAGATCAGCTATTCGATATACCTGTTCCATTGGATCGTCTGCACGCTTGTCTACCGGGTTTTTCCATTGACCGGGCAATGGAGCGATCTGCTTGTTATGAGTCTGTGTGTACTTCTTACGATTTTGGTCTCATGGGCCGTATTTGTGGTCGTGGAGAAGCGGATGATCAATTTTGCAAAATGGTTGACAGCCGGCAGCAAGCCACTGCGCCCCGAGATGGTGATTTGACGCGGGGATTGCAGTCAGATTCCAACGGATATCCGGTTCACCCGACTAAATCGTCCGGTCGCGTGGGTGGGGCGGGTCAGGCGAATCCGACTGGACCACTGCCGCGAACAATGGCGAGGGCGACCACTCTTGGCGCAATGCAGTATGTGAGACTCACCCTGCGTCCCGTGCTGGTCATCGCGTGGCCTGCGTTCAAATCCACCGCGATATCGTCATAGTCCAGCATGTCATGGTCGAGCGGATACACAGCCTTGTAGACGGCCTCCTTGGCTGCGAACAGGACACGGCCGGCAAGGCTCGGCTCCACCGCGTCTGTCACATCGTCCCGGGTTGCAACGAGCGCAAAAATATCATCCGGGAGCGCTGCGGCAGGTTCGACATCGATGCCGATTGAGCCGATCTTGGCTGAAAGAGTTGCAATCGCGGCTACGGCCATTTCCTCATCATGGGCCAGAGAACCGGTCATGCCCATGGGCCATACCGGCGCACCGGATGACGCGCGCAGGATCGCAACATCGTTCAAGCCATGTTCCGCCAGCAATCCCCGTGCGACCCGCCGCGCCGCGCCACTGGCCCGGCGCCTGGCCGGGTGGCGTGACGGAATGGAATGCGCTTCCCGGGGCAGCAGGCAGGCCTCATCTCCGTCACGGATACTCCGGCATCCGACCCGGACGCCCTCCGGAGCAATGCCATTCATGGCTTCCAGGAGGGTTAATTCTGCTGACGGATTTGCGGAGATGCGGGGTGGATGTGTCACGGATCAACCGTTTGCACCGGCAGAACCAGATCGGCGATCATTTCTCCGTCTTCGTCCAATCCTTCTTCCACGAAGCCTGCGGCGCGATAGAGGTGCCGCGCACCTTCGTTTTCCGGTTCATAGCAGATCGAAACGTGCCGCACATGTCCAAGGCCACTGATTTCGTCCAGCACCTTGCGCAAGGCAGCTTTGCCATAGCCTTTGCCCTGATGGGCGCGATCGATCATAAAACGGTAGATCGTCGCCTCGTCATCGTCTGCGGGCGCCTCGTACATCAGGAATCCGACGACGCGGTCCCCGGCCATCACGACGCGGGGCCGTGCATCCGTATCAAGAGCGGCCTCATCCAGGGATTCCGTATTGCTTGCAACAAAATCCAACTGCTCCGGGGCAAGTTCAAGCGATATCACCAGGGCCCTGACGGCCTCGGTGACGGGTGCGAGCTCGACGTCAACAGTCTTCCCCTGGCGGTCTGTCAATATGCGATCTCCGACACAATCTCCTGGGATGCAAGCATCCCAGGAGCGTTTTGCAGTTCAACAATCCACATCGCGAAGACGAGGGTCAAGCGGTTGTCTTCACACCACCGTTCAGAACAGGCGTGACAAAGCGATGAAGCTTGGCCGGGTTACCCCGCCATATGGAGTTGGGCTCCAGCACTTCGCCTTTCATCACGAATGAATCCGCATCCACCACCGACCCGTTGCCCATCACGACACCGTAATGGATAAAGGCAGCAGGTCCGAGCGTGCAGCCGCGGCCGATGCGGATGAAATCGGACTTGAATGCACCTTCTTCGAGCGAATGGGCCTGAATGACGCTACCTTCATTGAGGGTGGCATCATCGCCGATTTCCACCAGCGAACGTTCGGTCAGATTGCTGCCGCCGTCATAAACCCTCCGGCCCATCTTGACGCCCAGCAGGCGCAGGATCATCGGCCGGAATGGCGTGCCGGCGAACAAGCGGATGATGGGCGAATCCGCCAGCTTCCAGTGGCGTTCGTGATGCCAGAAAGTAACGTCATAGATCGTCGTCATCTGCGGCTTCAGCTTGCCGAAACCGAGGCTTGCCCGCTCCACCAGAATATAGAATGGAATGGTGATGACCGACGTCAGGAGCACGGCGACGAAGAGCGCGGTCTGCGCCCATTCGGTGTAGTAGTTGAGCGCGCGGTCCCAGATCACCAACGTGACAAACAGCATGACCCATTGCGCCGCCAGAAACAGCAGCGCTGTCATCGCATTGTAACGGTTCTTGAACTTGAGGCGATGGCGCCGGTCCTCTTCGCTGATGCCGGCGATAAGTTCCTTGTCGCGGTTGACCATGCGAGGGATTTCAAAGGACGGCGAGCCGAGAAGGCCGACATTCTCACGGACCGGTCCGTCAATGGGGATCATCACTTTCGTGCCAAGCAGGCAGTTATCGCCCGTCTGTCCGTCCGGCGGATAGTAGATGTTGTTGCCCAAATAATTGCGGTCGCCAATCTTCGTATGCTCAAGCCGGAAGGAGGAGGCGGACTTGTGCATGTTGATCATGAAAAGCCCATCCGACACCATGGTTTGGCTGCCGATTTCGCAAAGGAGCGGATTTTCGTGCTGCTGGTTGCTGCCAAAATTGGAACCGGTCTGCACCACCTTGTTGAGGTTCCAGCCGATGGCGCGCATGTAGTGGACGATTGCCGAGCTGTCGCCGAACATGAGATTGAGAACGCGCGAATTACTGGTGAATTCGACCACAGTCTGCAACCAGTAACGGAACCCGTAAAGCGTGTAGGTGCGGCCGGATTTCAAAATCAGACTGAGCAGGCGAGGCACGATTGTTGCTGCCAAAAAAGCCACGACAATATATCCGAACAACGTGACGGTGGTGCCGATCGCCACGATGCCGATGGTTTCCTGGTAGTCGTCGCTGACATTCTGCCAATAGCTGTGGAACAGCAGCGGGATCGGGGTGACGAGAGTAAACAAGCCCACCAGTTGAACGGCTTCAAAGAGGAAGCGCCGGATATTGGACGGATTGACGTTGCGAACCTTGCAATAGTCAGCCGTCGTCGGCACTGCCGGCGATCCATGCCAGCGGATACCGTCTGGGATGCTCTGTCCGCGCTGAAGCGAGGAAGAATGGCCAAGCTGGGAGCGGTCGCCCATCTTGGTGTCGATGTCGAGCGTGCAGCCCACGCCGACAAACGCATCGTGACCGATGGTCAGCGATCCCGTCTGGATATAGCCGGCTTGGGCTCGATAGCCAAGGATCATCGATTCCTTGCGCAGTATCGCATTGTCGCCAATGGATATGAGGTCTGTGCACACTGGAACGGTGCGGCACTCAATGACTGCGTTTCGTCCGAGCTTGGCTCCGAGGAGCCGCAGATACAGATTATAGAGCGGGCTGCCGCGGAACAGCACAACAGGGGCTGTGCGGATCAACGTCTGCAGAACCCAGAAACGATAATAGCGCCAGCCCCAGATTGGGAAGACTTCCGGCTTCCAGCGCCCGACAAGCACCCATTTTGCAACAATGGCAACGCCTGACATTCCAAAGAAGATGCCACCCGAAAGCAGCACACAACGCAGATAGAGCTGCAGCGGCTCGTCGAGCTTGTCGTAGGTCCAGTTGAGTCCGCGGTCCAGTGCCCACAGTCCAAAGTAGCTATAGAGACCGTAGAAAAGCAGCTGCGCCGCTCCGCAGGTCCAATAGGCAATGTTCGACGCCCGGTGCGTAAGAACGCGCTCGTTGACGGCGGTCGCCATCTCCTCGGGTATGCGCAGATGCTGCGCAAGGCGGGCGACGGTGGGATAGAGATAGATATCCCGCATGGACGTCGTCGCCCATTCTTTCCGGGTGCGGACGCGCGCGCAGAAACGGGCCATCAGCAGAGAATTGGCGCCGAGATCGTCGAAGAAGTTGTCCTCCACGGACACCTCGTCGAACTTCAGCACTTCGGCCAGCACTTCGGCCAAAAAGCGTTCGTCATCATTGCTGGGCGGGGTGATGGTTCGTTCGGCCGACAAACGCACGCTTGTCGGCTTGGGAAGCTGGCGCAAGTCCACCTTGTTCGAGACGGTCATCGGGATGGCGGCCAGCTCTTCCAGATAGGATGGCACCATGTAGTCGGGCAGGCGCCGTTTGAGCTCTCCGGCAATGTCGGCGCGGGAGATCGGCGGCATGCCGCTCTTGGGAGCATAATAGGCAACGAGTTCGACACGGCCGGGTTCAATTTCCCAGGTCGTGACGGCGGCCTGTGCGATTGCGGGCTGCTCCAGCAGCACGGTTTCGATTTCTCCGAGTTCGATGCGGTAGCCGCGGATTTTGACCTGGGTGTCGATGCGCCCGTGATACTCAATCTCGCCATCGTCATTGATCCGGCCAAGATCACCCGTCCGGTAGATGCGCTTTGAAGGATTGTTCGGCAGGTCGAGAAAATCGGGAATGAATTTCTGTTCCGTCAGGTCCGGCCGGTTGAGATAGCCCACCGCAAGACCGATGCCGGCAATGCCGATTTCGCCAAGCTCACCGGGCTCGGTCAGTGCCGACACGGAAGGATCGATCACGACAATGGAGTAAGTGGGCAGCGGCGCGCCGATGGTCACGGGCCTGTCGGGTGTGAGCAGTCCCATCGTGGCGGTAACGGTGGCTTCGGTGGGGCCATAGGTGTTGAGGATTTGCCGTCCGGGTTTCGACCAGCGCACCACAAGGTTGTGCGAGCATGCCTCGCCGCCCACCAGCAGCGCCCGCAGACTGGGCACATCGCTTTCGATGGAGGAAAGCAGGGTCGGGCTGCAGGCCATGCATGTTACATCATTCGCCCGGAGAAAATCAGCAAGTTCCTCGCCAACCAGTGTCAGTGGTCCCGGCGCAGGCACCACCGTTGCACCGGCGGCGAAGGGCACCCAGATCTCTTCCGCAGAGAAGTCGAAGGCGATGGTCATGCCCTGATAGACGCGGTCGCCCGGCCGATAGCCGTAGGATGCGGCGGCGACCCGGACGAAGTTGCAGATGCTCTGATGCGTGATGGCCACGCCCTTGGGCCTGCCGGTGGTGCCCGAGGTATAGAGGATATAGCAGATGTCCTCGGCCGAGGAGGCTGCTGGATTCAACGGCAACGGCTTGTCGGGCTTGGCGGTGATTTCGGCTGTAGCCCCGTCGATCAGCACATGGGGAACAGGCAACTGCTCGACCCGGGAAGAATAGGCCGCAATGGTGATGATCAATCCGACATTGGCATCTTCGATGATGAGCTTCATCCGCTCTTCAGGAAAGGCGGTGGCGAGCGGAACAAACGCCGCACCGGCCTTCATCACGGCCAACAATGCAACGTAGGTCTCGGCGGAACGGTCGAGCAGGAGTCCGACCCGGTCGCCGGGCCGCACGCCCCGATCCGCCAGGAGACGGGCGAACTGATTGGCCCGCCTGTTCAGCTCGCGATAGGTCCAGACGCGTCCTTCGGAGATAACTGCCGGTGACGCATCATAGGTTTGTGCAAGCTCCTCGAAGAAGCGGTCGAGCCGTTCACCCGGGCGCCCTTCCTGAGCAAAGTCAGCACCCGTCAAAATCTGCGGGCGTGCAATCGTTCCGGAGTCAGAGGCGTTTTTTACAATCGCATCAATACTTCCGAAGCCAGTCCTTGCTACAGGCTGGTTACTTGAATTTTCCGCCGCGCCCCTGTCGCGTCCGGCACCGTCAACACCATGGTCCATTTCCAAACTCTCTCGTCGTAGGTCGAGCATCGCCGGGCTTATGCCCGCAGAAAACACCGTGCTGCCTCTTCAGCGAGCACTGTCTATCGGCTGATTGTGCGCGGTAGCTGCAATTGACCTTTCAGTCATGGACGGCGGAATAGCCTAAGCTTCCATAAAAGAAAAGCCCGCAACTCTAACTTGCTTTTGCTTTGAACCCCCGTCCTCTGCCCATCACACGTGTGACGATATCATATAACGCCAAGATCAAGAACTTTATTGATAATATAACTGACAGATAAATCTTTTGAAAAATCGTGAACCGGAAGTAATTTCCCCTTGTCTCCGTGGAAAGAAGTGCCGACCGCAAGCAGGAACCGACCAACCGGAGAAAAGTGCGCTGCAAGGGACCGCTCCTTATTCCATTTTCAGTATAGGCAGCCCATTTTTCGACAGATTGCAAGTCCGACTATTGCTGGCAGAAGGACGAAGACAGCAGAAGAGATCATTCAGATGAAGAATATTATTCGGGTTCGAGCTTTTTCGGGCGTCTTCGCGGTGACGTTAAGTGCGACCGGGCAGGCATAAGATTTTACGCTGAGTGATATTGCCGCCACAAATGACGCATGGGCAATATAGCCAAGGCTCAGCCTCATACCTGTTGGAAAATGATGTCTTGTCGCCACACTTAGTGCATCCGCAGCAATTCCCGCCTATTCTGAGGCGTGAATCAAACAAGGGTTGAATGATGCGTCTGAGCGATTGCCACAATTTCCACGATTTCAGGACTTTGGCCAAACGGCGACTGCCGGGGCCAATCTTCGACTATATCGACGGGGCAGCGGATGATGAAGTCACCTATCGCCGGAATACGGAAAGTTTCGACCGTTGTGATCTCATTCCCAATGTGCTGCGCGGGGTAAAGAGTGTCGATACATCCGTTGTCGTCATGGGTCAAAAGCTTGCCGTGCCCTTCTACTGCTCCCCGACGGCCCTTCAGCGGCTGTTTCACCATCAGGGAGAGCATGCTGTTGCAGCCGCAGCGGCAAGGCACGGAACGATGTTCGGTGTTTCATCGCTGGGTACAGTCAGCCTTGAGAAACTGCGCAAATCCTATAGCGGCCCGCAGGTCTATCAGTTCTACTTTCACAAGGACCGCGGCCTGAACCGGGCGATGATGCAGAGGGCCAAGGACGCTGGCGTCGAGGTGATGATGCTGACAGTCGACAGCATTACCGGGGGTAACCGCGAGCGTGATTTGCGCACCGGCTTTTCCATTCCGTTCAGGCTCAATCTTGCCGGCATGCTGCAATTTGCCATCAAGCCGCAATGGGCACTGAACTATCTCACGCATGAACGCTTCAGCCTGCCGCAACTGGAAGAACACGTGGACATGGGCAACGGCGCCATGTCGATCAGCCGGTATTTCACGGAGATGCTGGATCCCTCGATGAGCTGGGATGATGTCGCCGAGATGGTGCAGCACTGGTCAGGGCAGTTCTGCCTGAAGGGCATCATGTCGGTGGCGGATGCAAGGCGTGCAGTCGATATCGGCTGCACGGGTATCATTCTCTCCAATCACGGCGGCAGGCAACTCGACGGATCGCGCGCCGCATTCGACCAACTGGCTGAGATCGTTGACGCCGTGGGCGACAAAATCGATGTGATCATGGACGGCGGAATCCAGCGCGGGACGCATGTGCTCAAGGCCTTGTCCATGGGCGCCAAGGCGGTCGGGATCGGACGTTATTATCTTTATCCCCTTGCCGCGGCCGGTCAGGCTGGCGTCGACCGCGCGCTGGATCAGCTCAAGATTGAGATAGAGCGGGGGATGAAGCTCATGGGCTGCACCTCCGTCGATCAACTGACCCGGGAGAATCTCAAGCTGCGATAGATCGGGAAATCTTGGCTGGAAGGGGCTGCCCTATTGCAGCGCGCCGCCTTTGGTGCGGCCCCAACGCCTGCGGGCGGCATCACTGGCGCGATAGATGAATGATGCCGGTGCAGGCAGGGTACGGCGCATGAACGCGACCTTCTTCAGATAGCGGTCTATCTTCCAGGTTGCCCATGTTCCGCCGGTAAAGTAGGCAACATCTCCCGCACGCAAGGTACGGGTGATCCCTTCCGCGTCCGTGACGTGTACTTCACCTTCGAGAATGCAGACGGTTTCGTCCCAACCGAAATACCAGCGGAAGGTTCCGGCCGTGCAATCCCATATCGCGGTGTAGGCCGCCCGGTCGCGGCTTGCAGATTGTTCGCGTGCGCGCGCCAGCGGGTTACCGTCCAATATCCAGTCGGGATTGATGGGAGCGGGGTTCAACTGCATTTCGAGGGCGTTGTCCGATACGAGACCAGAACTGCGCGGCCCTGTGAAAACGTTCGGTACCGTCCGTGTCATGGCAAGTACGGCACTTGCCAGCATAAGTCTCCACGCCATTGTTTCCCCCTTCAGAATGGAACACCTTGAATAGCGGCCATTCGTCAGAATTAGGTTAAACCCGGGACGCAAATTGCATGTAATTGGCGCTACGCTTACTTGGGTTAACCGGCCCGCGCCGTCACCCAGTTGTGCCATTCCTCCTCACTGCCATGGAACACGTTCAGGTCAATTCGGCCGCTGACGCCATGGGAAAGGCCCGAACCGGAGTACTGCCAGAACAGCCAGCGCCGGCCGGGATAAACCTTGGAGGGATGAGCGGCGACCGCGCGCAACCAGAAGGGATAGTCGGCAAGCTCGCCCCTCAGATTGTCCCGATAGAAATCCGGGGCGGTGTAGATGATCGGCCGCTGGCCATAATGTTTCTCCAGCTTGTCCATGAAGACCTGCATCTTTTCCAGCACCTGCGCGCGGGAAGGGCGCCGCTTGCAGCTTGATTCGCCATTCCATTCCACATCTATCGCAGGTGGAAGCGCACCGGGTTCCCGGGGAACATTGCGGATGAACCAGTCAGCCTGCTCGCCCGCCGTGCGGCACCAGTAAAAGAAGTGATAGGCGCCCCGCTTCAGACCGGCTTCCTTGGCCTTGCGCCAGTTGGTCTTGAACATCGGGTCGATATGATCGCCGCCGTCGGTAGCTTTGATATAGGCGAAATTGGCGCCTTGCGTACGCAGGTTCGCCCAATCCACGTCACCCTGCCAGCGCGACACGTCAACCCCGTGCACGGCGAGTTTCTTCGGCGACGCCGGCCCGAAATTAATGGGTTTGGCATCTCGGAAACGGCGGCTGTAGATCTGCATTCGGGCCTGCGGTGCAGCCTTGACCATGGGATCCGCGAGGGCAGGCTGGGGGACCGGCCTTTCCGTTGGGGCGGCCATGACAGGGGATGGTGCCGGAGGCAGGATCGCTGCCGATTCCGGGACCGGTCCGGCCCATGCCAGAATTTCCTGTTGGGGTACCGGCGAGGGGGGAACGGTTGCCATGGCGATACGTTTCACCGAACGGCTTGGCCGGACCACCGAACTGGTCATTTCCTGCGAAGGCCGTTGCGCCAGCACATCGTCCACGCCCGAACTGGATTGGCAGTTCGTCAGCACGAGGCACGAAAACATGATTGTCAGCACACACGAAACACGCATAGGCACCCGTACTCGAAATAACTGTCGATGGCGCGAACGAGGCCAATCGGTTTCACTGCTGCAATTGCTAACAGGAAATTACCAAGAAAGACTGAATCCCGATTTTAACCATAAGGTGCCGTCAACCATGCCGCCCAGGTCTTAGCGTGGAAGACCTGGGAGCTGGAAAACTTTGTCGTGCGTGCCGACAAAGACATCACCGTTGCTGGTGACCCAGCCGCGGAACATGCCATCGGTATTATACGGCGCGACGATGGAGCCGTCGGCACCTACGGCAACCAGCCCGGCACCTGCATTGTGCCGTTTGAGGTCTTCGTGGATGACCTTGTCCGAAGCGGTCTTGAGGTCTTCTCCGAGATAGGCCATCCGGCTTGCGATCTCGTGACCGACGACATGGCGGATGAATACTTCACCCTTGCCGGTACCGGATACGGCACAGATTCCATCCCGCGCATAGGTGCCTGCACCGATGATCGGGGAATCGCCGATACGGCCATCGGGCTTGTTGTTGTAGCCGCCCGTTGAAGTCGCAGCTGCGAGATGACCGGCGGCATCAAGCGCAACCGCGCCGACCGTGCCGTGTTTCTCAGCCTCCTTCGCCAGCGCGGACGTGCCCCGGGCCTCATGGGCTTTCATGGCGGCAAGAGCGATGAGGCGGCGTTCGGTCGTGAAATAGGCTTGCGGTTCCGTGGCCAGTCCAGCCACTTCAGCGAAACGATCGGCCGCCGTTCCATTCAAGAGAACCGCATCTCCCTTTTCCATGACTGCGCGTGCTGCCCTTATGGGATTGCGGATAGCCCTGCTGGCGCAGACCGCACCGGCAGCCAGGCTGGAGCCGTCCATGATGGATGCATCCAGTTCATGGATACCGTGTTCGTTAAGCGCGGCGCCATATCCTGCATTGAAATGCGGGCTGTCCTCCATCACCACCACCGCAGCTTCCACCGCATCGAGCGAGGAGCCGCCGGAACTCAGAATTGCCCAACCTGCTTTCAGTGCCGATGCCAGATCGGCGCGGGCGCCGGCCCACTCAGCCTCGCTCAGATCAAGTTTGGCCATCACGCCGCAACCGCCGTGAATGGCCAGAGCTATGTTCGTCATGTCTGTCTTTCCTGCGTGTGAAACAACAAAAGGGCCGGATCGGTATCCGGCCCCTTCACGTCGATGCTTATTGCTGCGCCGGACGGATATTCATCGCCAGCGTGTCTTCGTCCGCCCGGGGTGTCAGGACGACTTTGGCCTTCTTCACCGCCCAGGCGCTGAGCTGGGTTGCGAGAGGCAGGTCGGGGCGGTCCGTTGCGACGAGATTGTTGGCCTTTTCCAGAAGGACGCGGCGCTTGTCCGTATCCATCTCGGCTCCGGCGTCTTCAATCAGCTTGTCCATCTGCGGATTGGCATAACCGCGGACATTGAATGCGCCCAGCGATTTTGCGGTGTCATGGGCGTGCATCAGCGACGATAGCATGTAATTTGCTTCGCCCGTCAACGTGCCCCAACTGGCCATGTAGAGTGAATACTCGCCCCGGGTCTTTGCCGGATTGAACACAGTCGCAGGCACGCCATTAACATCGGCTGTGATGCCGATTGCAGCCAGCATCTGCGCGACTGTCGGCCCAAGCTCGTTCGGCATGCGATCATTGGCATAGCTGAGCGTGATCTTGAAGCCGTTGGGATAACCCGCATCCTTCAGCAGTTCCTTGGCGCGCTTCAGATCGAAGGCCGGTGCCTGGAGAGACTTGTCATAGCCGAAGATATTCGATGTGACCAACTGGGTCGGCACGACAGCCATCCCTTCCAGGGCAAATTCGACGATGGTTTGGCGGTCGAGTGCGAGATCGATGGCTTCGCGCACACGCGGGTCGAGCAAGGGATTCTTGTCGAGCTTCGCGCCGCTCTTGTCGAAGACCTGCGGGCTTTTCTCACGGAAATCGAATTCGAGATAACTGATATAGATGCTCTCGTTCTTGACCACGGCAAGCGATGCATCCCGCTCAAGCACCGGCACATCCGCGGCGGGCACTTTCGAAATCACATCGACCTGTCCTGCCTTCAACTGTGCAACGCGCGCTGCATCGTTGGGGATTTCCTTGCGGATGACGCGATCCCAGGGCTGTGCTCCGCCCCAATAGCCGTCGAAGCGCTGGAGAACCAGATCCTGTGTCGGAGCCCAGGAAACGAACTTGTAAGGGCCGGTGCCGATGGTTGCCTTGCCTGAATTGAAGCCTTCGGCCGCTGTTTCCTGCGTTGAGTAATTGGCGGCTGCCGTATGCGAGGTGATGAACAGACGCACAAAATCGTTCGGCAAGGTGGGCGCGGGGCCTTCCGTCTTGACACGCACGGTGAATAGATCGGCCACCTCCACCGATTTGACCCGGCGCACAAAGATTGTCGCGGGGTTGGGGCCGGTGACATGAGGAATGCGTTCGATGGAGAATTTTACATCTTCCGCCGTGAAATCTGATCCATCGTGAAACTTGACGCCCTGACGCAGCTTGAATTCCCAGGTCGTCTGGTCGATGGCTGTCCAGCTGAGCGCAAGCGATGGCTCCAGCTCGAGATTGCTGCCCGAGCGGATGAGCGTATCGAAAATATGCTTGGTTGCTTCCGCGTTGGCGGCGGTGGCGGTGAAATGCGGATCCATCGAAGCCGGCCCGGCCTTGATCGCCATGATAAGGTCTGCGGCGATGGCTTGGCCTGTGCCCAGCAGGAGTGCAGTTCCCAATAAGAGGGCTCTCAGTCTTCTTTGCATTGTTGTTCCCTATTCCAGAGGTTGCTTCTTATTCTTCGAATGCGGTTGCGTTGGAAGAAATCGTGTCGGGCCAGCCGCGCGAAGCGATGACCATTTTGGCGAGGATGTCGGACAGCATCATGCGTTCGGCGGGGCTGAGTGCCTCCAGCATCATGCGTTCCCGGTCGATCATGGGCGCCATCTTGGCTTCGACAATCGCCCGGCCTTCCTGCGTCAGGCACAGGACGACGCGGCGAAGATCTCCCAGATCCTCCTCGCGCCGGACCAGCTTGAGGCGGTCGAGCTTCTTGGTTGCGCGGCTCAACGTGTTCTTTGGAAAACCGGAACCGGCCACCACTTCCGAAAGCGTGGTGCGGTCCCGCAGAAACAGCGAATAGAGCACGACGAATTCGGGGCGCAGCAGGTCATGATCCGCATTGATCGTGCCGTATACGGGGTTGTTGTAGTGCAGTGCCAGATAGTTGATGCGGAAGGAAAGCCAGCATGGGTTCGACCATAGCTTTGCATAAAGAATGTCGCTTTCCGCAATACTCTCATTCGGCGCTGTCGTGCGTCCGGCACGGCCCTCCAGCAGCGCGATATCGATCAGGTTCTGCATGCGCGCTCCCTCGCCATTAAGTTCCATTAGGGACAAAATATCTTGCTATTGCTGTATGTCAAACGTAATTTTTGTACCATTTGGAACTTGTATGCGCATGATCCTTGTGTTTATGCTTGGGGACGAAATCAGCAGAGGTAAGAGGCATGCGCATAAGTGCGATGAACTGGAGTCAGGTTGAGGAACGCGTCCGCAGGGATGACCGGTGCATCCTGCCCATTGGCAGCGTGGAGCAGCACGCGCGGCTGAGTCTCGCGACCGACATGATCCTGGCGGAAAAAGTATCAGTCGATGCAGCCGAGCCGCTCGGCGTTCCGGTTTTCCCGGTCTTGCCCTATGGGCTTGCTTCAAGTTTTGCTGATTTTCCGGGAACCGTATCGCTGAGCCTGCGCACCTATGTCGGTGTGATCGAGGACGTCCTTGATAGCCTCTATCATGGCGGGTTCCGCCGTATCCTCATTGTCAACGGCCACGGGGGCAACACGCCGGCGGCAACGGTTGTTTCCGAATGGCTCAATCGCAATCGCGATGCCAGTGTGAAAATGCACGATTGGTGGCGTGCACCCAAGACCATGGGCAAGGTTCTCGAAATCGATAATCGCGCATCACACGCCTCCTGGATGGAAAATTTTCCCTGGACGCGCCTTCCGGGTGTCGCCCAGCCAGACCATGCACAGGAACGCGTTGATTTTGGCGCGCTAGCCCGCGTCGGCGCCGGCGGCAAGCGGGCACAGCTTTCTCAGGGCGAGGGCAACTACCACGGACTGTTCGAACGACCCGATGCGGACATGCTGGCGATCTGGGATGTTGCCGTCGGGGAAACACGGGAAGAGCTGGAAAACGGCTGGCATTGATTGTTGTCACCGGCGGAGGCAGGAAAACCCGCCGGTGACAGCCAATTCAAACAAGCACGAATGTGCAGGGGAAGGTTGAGCGAATGGTTGCGTTCATTGTCAGGCGATTATGGCAAGCGGCACTGGTCATGCTCGTCATGTCATTGCTGGTTTTTCTGGGTGTCTTCGTCATCGGAAACCCGGTCGACGTGCTGATTTCTCCGGATGCAACCCAGGACATCCGCAATCGCGTCATTGCGCAGTATGGCCTCGATCTGCCCATCTGGCAGCAGTATCTGCACTTCGCAAGCAACCTTCTGCATGGCGATCTGGGTCGTTCATTCGTCTACAACATGCCGGTTTCCCAGCTGATTGCCTCGCGCTTCCCCGCGACAATGGAGCTCGCGGTTATCGCCGTTCTCCTGGCAAGCCTCATCGGCATACCACTTGGAATATATGCGGGGTACAAACCGGAAAGCTGGACCGCGAAGGCGATCATGGCCCTGTCCATACTCGGCTTCTCGGTTCCCACCTTCTGGATCGGGCTCATGCTCATCATGGTCTTTGCCGTGCAACTGGGCATCATGCCGGCAGGCGGGCGGGGCGAGACGATTTCTGTTTTCGGCGTTCCCCTCAGTTTTCTGACGTTCGATGGCATGCGCCACCTCATCCTGCCGGCCGTCAACCTGTCCCTGTTCAAGATGTCGATGATGATACGGCTGGCGGCCTCTGGCACGCGGGAAGTGATGCTGACCGATACGATCAAGTTTGCCAGGGCGGCAGGTATCCATGAGTGGACGATCCTGCGCCGGCACGTGCTGCGGTTGATTTCCATACCGCTCGTCACCGTATTCGGGCTGGAATTGGGCTCGACCATTGCGTTCGCCGTCGTGACCGAGACGATCTATTCGTGGCCGGGTCTGGGAAAGCTGATCATTGACAGCATCACGTCGCTGGACCGGCCGGTGATGGTGGCCTATCTCATGCTGGTTTCGCTCATGTTCATTACGATCAACCTGGTTGTCGATCTGGCTTATGCCGTCCTCGATCCGCGCATGCGCCATGGGGGCGGCAAATGACCCTATCCGTTGAAAAAGCCCGTACCTCATCCGATTTCTGGGCAGAGTTTGCACGCCATCCCGTTGCCGTCATCGCTGCCGTCATACTGCTCGTTGTCATTGTGCTGGCTGTTTTCGCGCCGCTGATTGCGCCGCAGGACCCCTATGATCTTTCTAGCCTCGTGATGCGTGATGCACGCAGGGCACCGGGATATATCGGCACCGGCGGATATACCCACATTCTGGGAACCGACAGCCAGGGCCGTGATCTCTTTTCCGCCATCCTCTACGGCCTGCGCATTTCGCTGGAGATGGGCCTTCTCGCGGGAGCGATAGCCTTTTCGATCGGCGCGCTGGTCGGCTGTACCGCCGCCTATGTGGGCGGCCGTTTTGAAGCCCTCGTGATGCGGCTGGTGGATCTGCAGCTTTCGTTCCCGGCGATCCTGCTCGCTTTCGTGGTGGCGGCACTCCTCGGGCAGGGCAAGGGGCAGCTGATCGTCGCGCTCGTCTTTTCGCAATACGCCTATTTCGTGCGTACTGCCCATGGCGCGGCGGCCGTTGAACGGAACAAGGACTATGTCGAGGCGGCTCTGTCCGTACCCATGAGCGGCTGGTTTGTGGTGACACGGCATATTCTGCCCAACGCGCTGCCGCCGCTTATCGTCGTGGCGACCGTTCAGGTGGCGAGCGCCATTTCGCTAGAAGCAACCCTGTCATTTCTGGGGGTCGGCCTGCCGCCCACCGAACCATCGCTTGGCATGCTGATTTCCGGAGGCTTCCAGTATCTTCTTTCCGGCCGATACTGGATTTCCATCTATCCGGGTGTGGCTCTCATCATTCTCATCATGGCGATCAATCTTGTCGGTGATCAGGTGCGGAGTCAGCTCAATCCGAGGTTGAAACGATGACCGCTCCCCTTCTCGAAGTGACTGATCTTTGCACCTATTTCGAAGCGCGGACGGGAACCGTGAAATCAGTCGACGGCATCTCGCTCCATCTGGAAAAGGGCGAGATATTGGGACTGGTGGGCGAGTCAGGCTCGGGCAAGTCCATTACCGGCTTTTCCCTGATCGGTCTCATCGACAAGCCAGGGCGCATTGTCAGCGGTTCGATCAAACTTGACGGCCGCGAGCTTGTTGGCCTCAGCGAGCCGGAATTGCGCAAGATCCGTGGCCGGGACATTGCCATGGTCTTCCAGGACCCGATGATGACACTCAATCCGGTCCTGACCGTATTGGATCAAATGACCCTGGCGCTGCAGGCGCATGAACGGATTTCAGACGCCGATGCGCGCCTGCGTGCCGTCGAGGCGCTGCGAAAGGTTCGCATTGTCGATCCTGAACAGAAGGTGGATTTTTATCCGCACCAGTTCTCCGGCGGCATGCGCCAGCGCGTTGCCATAGCCATCGCATTGCTGCACCGGCCCAAAATTGTCATTGCCGACGAACCAACCACGGCGCTTGACGTGTCGGTCCAGGCGGAAATTCTCGTTGAAGTAAAGTCGCTGGTTGCCGAGCTTGGCATTTCCATGATTTGGATCAGCCATGACTTGGCAACCGTGGCTTCCATCTCGAAGCGCATCGCCGTGATGAAGGCGGGCAAGATCGTGGAAACGGGCCATGCCTCCGAGGTCCTGCGTACGCCGAGCCATCCCTATACGCAATCTCTGCTCGATGCATTGCCATCGCGGTCAAAGCCCGGTCAGCGGCTTGGTGCTGGCGCCAACGACGATGACAGCGAAAGCGCTGCGCATCCCGTTGCCGCGACGATGGCCGATCCGTCCTTCGTGGCGATGGATGGGCTCGTCAAAGTGTTTGAACAGAAACGTGGTTTCTGGGCGCGGCTGGGCGAGCGGACCGGCCTGCTCAAATCAAAGAAGCCGGTGCTTGCCGTTGAAAACGTTGATCTGACCATCGCAAAGGGAGAGGCGCTTGGATTGGTCGGGGAATCCGGTTCGGGCAAATCGACGCTCGGACGTATTGTTTGCGGCATCTATCAGCCGACCGAAGGCAGGGTAACGCTGAACAACAGCCCGGTGATGTCTGCCGGCCCGCAGCCGAGAAAGCTGATCACCAATGTCCAGATGATCTTTCAGGATCCATTTGCATCACTTGACCCGCGCCGCACGATTGGACAGTCCATCGCGGAAGGACCGATAGCGCATGGTCTGACCAGCAAGGCCGAAGCCCGTTCATATGTGGCGGAGTGGCTGAAGGCTGTCTCGCTCGACCCGGCATTTGCGGACCGCTATCCGCATCAGTTTTCAGGCGGCCAGCGCCAGCGTATCGCCATCGCCCGCGCCTTGGCCATGCGACCCGAGGTCATTGTCTGCGACGAACCGGTGGCATCGCTCGACGTTTCCATTCAGGCGCAGATTCTCAACCTTCTTTTGCAATTGCGCAAGGAGCTGGGCCTGACGCTGCTGTTCATCAGTCATGACCTTTCCGTCGTGCGTCATCTCTGCGACCGGGTTGCCGTGATGTATCGCGGCAAGATCATCGAAGTGGGGACGGCGGAGGAAATATTCGACGCGCCGCAGGAGGCCTATACGCGCGCGCTCCTCAACGCCATACCAAAGCTCGCCTGAGGCGCTCACGCATCGATTTGCCACCTGGGGCGAGAGTGGCAACGCGACTTTTTCATAAAATTGCGGAGAGAAACGCTCGCAAAGCAGACAGCAAATGATCCGCTATTTGACTTTTGTCAGATCACATGAATATTGTCTAATCAGCGATATTTTGTGAGGAACTTCAATGCCTGTCCGGTCCGCCGATCAGATAATCCATAAGGCCGCCTGGCTCTATTATACCCATGGTTTGCGGCAAGACGAAGTGGCCAAACATCTCGATATTTCCCGCGCGTCCGTGGCGATGTATCTGCGCCGTGCCCGCGAAATCGGCATTGTCACCATCTCCACATCGACGGAATTGTTTTCCGATGATGTTCTTGCGCGCGAAACCGAGGATGCCCTTGGCCTTGAAACCGTTTGGATCATTCCCGAAGACAGGCAGGCTTTCAATCCATCGGTTGAAATGCCCGTTGTTGCAGCGGCTGCGTTTATTGAGCTGATCAACAAGGGTGATCGTGTCGGCGTGGCCTGGGGGCGGACCGTCTATCATATCGCCGACGTCATGCCTTACGCAGACCTGCAGGGCGTGGCGGTCGTGCAGCTCTGCGGCAATCTCGGGGCGCCGTATTCCTATCGCCCGGATCAATGCACGACTGAAATTGCCCGCCGGTTGAATGCGGAAGGCATCAACCTTTACGCACCGCTCGTGCTCAGCTCTGAACGTCTGGCGGAGGAGTTGCGCCGGGAGCCGGTCATCCGGGAGCAGTTATTGGCAATCACCGACTGTCAGCTGGCACTTTACTCCGTGG
The DNA here is from genome assembly GCF_055378485.1 of Phyllobacterium sp. T2-21. NCBI lineage: Bacteria > Pseudomonadati > Pseudomonadota > Alphaproteobacteria > Hyphomicrobiales > Phyllobacteriaceae > Phyllobacterium > Phyllobacterium sp. T2-21. Next base: position 349,977 of record NZ_AP027913.1, read on the forward strand.
GTGGCATCGAAGATGACAGCCATCTGGTGAAATGCGGCGCGATCACCGCGGCGGAAATGCATGCACTCGGGCAGGCCGGCGCTGCGGGTGTGATTGCTGGGCAACTGATCGATGTGGACGGGCAGTGGCTGGACTGCGCCCATAACCGGCGCTGTATTTCTGCAGACCTCGATTCCATCCGGAAAATCCCCAAGAGGATGCTGGTGGTTCAGGAGGACAGCAAGTACGAACCGCTTGTGGCAGCCATCAAGGGCGGGTTCGCGTCTCATCTCATGGTCACGGCATCCATGGCGAAACGCCTGCTCAAACGCGCCAAGGGCGCCGGGCTCAAACAAGCATAGCAACAGTTGGAAACATTGGCGGATCGCCTGGCCCGTTGCCAGGCCGTGAGACCATTTGCCGGACGGGAGGAGTTCGCATGAAAAATTTGTGGAATGACAAAGAGGCGGAAGACATGGTGGCGGCTTATGCCGGCAAGGGTATCAACCGCGATCTTGCATTGAGAACCTATACCACGCGGCTTCTTGGAAGTGTGCCGCAGCTGGTGTTGCACGGCGGCGGAAACACCTCCGTCAAAACCACGGTCAAGGATTTGATCGGTGACGAGTGGGATGTGCTCTGCGTGAAGGGGAGCGGCTGGGACATGGGTATCATCGAGCCCGCCGGCCTGCCGGCCGTCAAGATCGCCCCCCTGCTCAAGGCCCGCAAGCTGAGCAAACTGTCGGACGAGGATATGGTCACCCTGCAACGGGCAAACCTGATTGATCCGGCTTCGCCAAACCCGTCAGTGGAAGCGCTGCTGCATGCCTTCATCCCGCATAAATTTGTCGATCACACCCACTCGACCGCAATTCTTGCCATCGCTGACCAGGCAGAGAGCCGGGCCCTCAGTGAGAAAATCTTTGGCCGCAAGATGGGCTTCGTGCCCTACGTGATGCCCGGTTTTGATCTGGCAAAGCGAGCGGCCGAGGTTTTTGATGCGGATCCCACCGTTGACGGTCTCATTCTCGACAAGCACGGCATTTTCACGTTTGGCGCGACGGCTCGGGAAGCCTACGACCGCATGATTCATTATGTCTCGCTCGCCGAGACCTATGTCCGCGACAAGGGCCGGAACCCGTTCACACCGGCGGCATTGCCGAAAACGCTGGCCAAATCCGGTGATATCGCTGCTAGCGTGCGCGGCGCCGTCGCCGTCAATCGGGGCGAAGGCAAGTTTGATCGCATGGTCAGCGAATTCCGCTCGTCGCCGGCGATCCTCGAGTTTGTCAATGCGACTACCGTTCACGAGATGGCGCAGCGCGGCGTGTCGACCCCAGACTTGTCCATACGGATCAAGACTGGTCCGATGGTGCTCCCAGCGCCTGATGGCAGTGATCTCGATGCGTTCAAGGCGGGGGTGGAACGTGCCGTTGCGGCTTATGTGGCGGATTATACCGACTATTTCACAACGAATGACCAGCGCAGCAGCGGAAAGCGGATCATGCTCGATCCGATGCCACGGCTGACGCTGGTGCCAGGCCTCGGCATGTTCGGACACGGCCGTACGCTCAAGGACGCCAGAATTGCCGCGGATGTCGGTGAGATGTGGATCGAAGCGGCGCGGGATGCGGAGTCCATCGGGCGGTTCGAACCGGTGAGCCGGCCCGATCTGTTTGATCTGGAATACTGGTCGCTGGAGCAGGCCAAGCTTGCCAGTGCGAAGGCAAAGCCGCTCACGGGCCAGGTGACCTTGGTGACGGGTGGAGCGGGCGCCATCGGGGCCGCAACGGCCAGGCTGTTCGCCCAGCAGGGCGCCCACGTTGCCGTGCTGGATCTCGACGCGGCGAAGGCGGAGGCCGTCGCCCGGTCCGCTGGCAATGATTCCATCGGCCTGGCCTGCGATGTGACCGATCCCGCGTCCGTTCGTGCGGCGTTCGAGGCTGTCATTGCTGCCTATGGCGGCGTCGATATCGTTGTTTCCAATGCGGGGGCCGCATGGGAAAGCCCGATTGCAACCCTTGACGACGATTTGCTGCGCAAGAGTTTCGAACTCAACTTTTTCGCGCACCAGACCGTGGCGCAATGTGCCGTACGCATCATGAAACAACAGCGGACCGGCGGCGCTCTTCTGTTCAATGCCAGCAAGCAGGCGGTCAATCCGGGTGCCAAATTTGGTGCCTATGGCCTGCCCAAGGCTGCGACCCTCTTCCTGTCGCGCCAGTATGCCCTGGAACATGGTGCAGACGGCATACGCTCCAACGCGGTCAATGCAGACCGCATCCGGTCCGGCCTGTTGAACGACGAGATGATTGCGAACCGTTCGGCGTCCCGCGGGCTTTCGACCAGCGAATACATGGCGGGCAATTTGCTCGGGCTGGAAGTCACCGCCGATGACGTAGCTCAGGCGTTTTTGCACCATGCACTGGCGGAGCGGACAACTGCCGATGTGACGACCGTTGATGGCGGGAATATCGCAGCGGCTCTGCGCTGATTGGGGCGTACTGGCACACAACAAAAAGGCGGCCTTTCGGGCCGCCTTTTTCGTTTGTTATTTCCCCTTGGGAAGCGGCATCCATGCCGGCACCGCGACATCCGCATGGGCGAATTGCGGCAATTTGGCCGCCAGTTCTTCCATGTTCTTGATATCGGCGCTGTTGAGCTGGCTTTGTGTGATCAGTGTCGGGGGCACAATGACGTTGTGACCGGGATCCTGACCGGCAAGCAGCATGGCCAGCGCGCGCACCGAAACCTGGCCGACAACGGCCGGATTGGTCGCAGCGGTCGCTGTCCAGGCACTGGCCGGTTCACGCATTGCCGCGATGTCTGATGTCGAAATATCTGCCGAGTAGATTTTGACACTGGAGGAAAGCCCGGCCTCGTCAACGGCAATTTTCACGCCCTTGGCGAACTCGTCATAGGGCGCAAACATCACGGTAATGTCCGGATTGGCGGAGATGACCGATCGCGCCTGATTGGCTACTGAATTGGCGATCGGATTGTCCATCGTTCCGAACATGGCCGCTTCATGAATGCCGGAATATTTCTTCTTGAATTCCTTCCAGGTCTCGTCGCGACGGTCGAGAGGCGCGATCCCTGCGACATAGACATAACCGGCTTTCCAGCTGTCGCCATTGTCCTTGACGGCCTGCTCCAGGGCCAGCCGGGCAAGATCGCGATCGGACTGTTCGATTTGCGGTATCTTGTCGTTGCCGACATTCACGTCGAACGCAACGACCTTGATCCCGGCGTCCACGGCGCGTTGCGCGGCATCCTTCATGGACTCCGTCAAGCCGTGCTGGATGATGATCCCATTGACACCGAGGGCAATCGCCTGATCGACCATGTCAGACTGCAAGGCAGCATCCTGCCGGCTGTCCAGCACGCGAAGATCGACGCCAAGCGCCTTTGCCTGCGCCTCGACGCCGGAAAGATAGGACTGGAAGAAGTCACCCGTCGAAAGGTATCGCACCAGGGCAATCTTGACCTTGCCGGGATTATCAAACGGAGCGGGCATGCCATCGGCAAATGCAGCGCCGCCCAACATGGTCGCACCAAGCAAGCCGAACCCGAGCTTGGCAAAAAATCTCCGCGTCACCTTCATTTCATTTCCTCCATTTTTGATTTTTATACTTGTCCCAATTGCCTCGGGGCATCCGCCCGCTCAGCGTTTGCCTCTTTTGGAGAGTGCAAATGTAAACACCAGTGCGACCACCAGCACCGCGCCCTTGACGAAATCCTGCGTATAGTAGGGGGCGTTCATCATGGTCAGCCCCTGCAGCAGTACGCCGACAAACAGCGCACCGATACCAGTGCCGAAAGCATTGGGTTTTGCCGCGCCCAGCACGGCAAAACCGATCAGTGCCGCGGCGACGGAATCCAGCAGCAGATTGTTGCCTGAAGCAATATCGCCCCGGCCAAGACGCGCAGCGAGCAATATGCCGCCAACGGAAGCAAAAACGCCCGATATGATATAGGCGCTGATCTTGTATGCCTTGACCGGAGCGCCGGCGAGTTCGGCCGCGCGCTCATTCGAGCCAACGGCATACATCATGCGTCCGAAGCGGGTGTATTCGAGGAAAAACCAGATCAGCACGGCCAGGACGATCAACACGACAACAGATACCGGCAAGAGGTTTGGCAGGATGAAGTCGAAGCGGTGACGGCCCAGGGCAAGGAAAACCGGGCTGAACGTGCCATTGGCGACGCTGCCGTCCGGCAAGGTCATTCCCGTGGCGATAGAGCGTCCTTCGGTCGGAATGCGCTGAAGCCCCACCAGCAGGAACATCATGCCCAGGGTCGCGAGGAGATCGGGGACCCGCATATAGACAATCAATATTCCATTGATCAGCCCGACGATGATGCCGATGGCAAGACAGACGAGCGTCGCGGTCAGGGCGTCTCCGCCCATCACCACCATGACGTAGGACGATGCCATCATGGCGGTGGTCGCCACCGATCCGATTGAAAGATCGAAACCGCCAACGACCAGCGTTGCCGTAACGCCAAGTGCCAATATGCCGGTGATTGAGACGGACTGGAGAATGAACACCGCGCTTTGCGGCGAGGCAAACCCGTTGGTCACGATACAGAAATAGATGATCAGACCGGCAAGCAGAGACAGAAAGCCGTATTTGATTGCCAGATCGCGGACAGGCAGAGCGCTGCTTTTCGTCCCGTGCTTTGAAGCGGGGGCAATAGCGGAGGTCGATGGTGTATCGGTATTCATTCAAATGACCATTCTGTGCTGGCCGGCGATTTCAGCCAGCAGCTTATCGATGTTGACATCGGCGTTGCGATGCTCGCCGACGAGTGTGTGTTCCGACATGACGACAATCCGGTCCGCAATTTCGAAGGCTTCGTCGATCTCGGTCAGGAAGACCAGGGTCGCACGCCCATCGGCGGAGGCGCGAAGTTTCGAGCCGATATCCCGTCTTGCGGCGATATCGACGCCCTGAAACGGTTCATCGAGAATGAGCATGCGTGATGCCTCGCTCAACCAGCGGGCAACCATGACTTTCTGCTGGTTGCCACCGGACAAGGTGTCCATTTCGTCCCGCTCGGTGCGGCAGACGACGCCGAGCGATGCGATCTGCTCGCGCGCCCTGTTCCTTTCCCGCCGCCGGTTGGAAACCGAAAAGAAGCTGCTGCGTCTAAGAAACGGCAGGCTGATATTCTCGTATATGTTGAAATCCGGCACGATACCGCTGTCTGCGCGGTCCTTGGCGACAAGGAAAACACCCTGATTGATGGCTTGTCTGGTTGTGCGGGGCTCATAGGGTCGGCCGTCGAGGCGCATGCTGCCCGATATCGGCCTTCGGACGCCGAAAAGCGTCTCGGCAAAGGCCGTTTTGCCGACGCCGACGAGGCCGGTGACGGCCACGATCTCGCCGTCGCCCAGCGTGAGTGAGAACGGCCGGCTTCCCGGAGCGATACACAGGTTTTCGATCTGCAGAACCGGTGCGCTGGCATCTCTGGTGACGACATTGCCGAGGCTGATCTTTTGACCGAGCATGGCGTTGACTGCGCCGCCATAGTCCAGCTCGGGGCCATCAAAAACGCCGCTGATCCGGCCGTCGCGCAACGTCACAATAATGTCTGCCAGCCGGCGTATATCGGACATGCGGTGGGAAATGTACAGGATCGCCACACCGCGGGCGCGCAAACGGTCGATCACCTGAAACAGCCGTTCTGCTTCCACGCTCGACAGGGACGATGTCGGCTCATCGAGAATGAGCACCTTCGGCTCATGCGCCATGGCCCGGGCAATGGCGACCATCTGCCGCTCTGCCAGCGGCAGATCGGCAACAATCGCACCTAGATCGATATGCAACCCCATGCGCTCGGCGACGACAGCAGCCTCCCGCCGTACGCGACGCGGGTTGAAAATTGCACGCGCCCCACGCCCGTTCAATCGATCCAGTGTCAGGTTCGTTGCAACGTCCAGATCGGCTACGACGCCATCATTGATATTCTGGTGAACCGTTACAACGCCTGCACGAATAGCTTCCGCAGGCGAGGCCGGCGAAAACTCCCGGCCATCGAGGCTGATTGCTCCCGACGTTCGCGCATATACGCCGCTGATAATCCGGACAAGCGTGGATTTTCCAGCGCCGTTGGCACCCATCAGAATTGTGACAGTTCCCGCACGCAATTCCAGGTCGATCCCATCCAGTACCTGGATTGAACCAAATGATTTGCGCAATTTTTCAATATGGAAGACGGTTTCCTCGACCATCTGCTCCTCCCCTTGCGAGCATGCTAGGACGCCACATCATCAAATGTCAAGGCCATTGACATTTGCCAGTTTGCTGCCTTAACAAATGGAGGGCAAGGGCACAAAAAGCTGAGAAACGGTTCTTGTCTGCAGGGAGGAATATCGAAATGCCTGTGTTTGAGGCCCTGAATGTGGAAACACTGCCGCTTCGTCTCGGTCAAAATACCACGCTGCTGCAACGGCTCGGTGAAGACTGGAGGAGTTGGAAGGTTCGTGAAGTCGGCGACGGCAATTTAAACCTGGTCTTCATTGTCGAAGGCAGCGCGGGCAGTGCAATTGTCAAACAGGCACTGCCCTATGTGCGGCTGGTCGGCGAGAGCTGGCCATTGCCGTTGAAACGTTCATTCTTCGAGTACCACGCATTGACACGGCAGGCGGCCCGTGATCCGGGCAGGGTGCCTGAAGTTTTCCATTTCGACGGTGAGCAGGCCATCATCGTTATGGAATTCCTGTCACCCCATATCATTTTGCGGCGAGGGCTGATTGAAGGTAATCAGTATCCCAATGCGGCCTGTGATCTTGGCCTGTTTCTCGCCCGCACCCTGTTCCGTGGCTCAGATTTTTCAATGAAAGCGGCGACGCGCAAGGCTGATGTCGCGCTCTTTGCCGACAACGTGGAACTTTGCGACATCACCGAGAGCCTGGTTTTTTCGGATCCCTATTTCAACGCCCCGCTGAACAGGCATACTGCGCCGCAGCTGGACGGGCTTGTCGCTGCATTGCGTGCCGACCGTGACCTCAAGGTGGAAGCGCAGCGGCTCAAGCATCTGTTCGCCACAAAGGCCGAGACCCTGCTGCACGGTGATCTGCACACCGGGTCGGTGATGGTCACACCCGGCGAGACGCGGGTCATCGATCCGGAATTTGCGTTCTACGGGCCCATCGCCTTTGATGTCGGCATGCTGCTCGCCAATTTCTGGATGAATTATCTGGCACAGCGCGGTTACGAGCAGGATGACAACCGCCGCGATATGCGCCGTTCCCTGCTTGAGGCCGTCGTGACGATTTGGGAAACGTTCCGTTCCGAGTTCTCCCACCTCTGGCGTACCGAACGCAGCGGCATCTTGTATCAACGCACTTTATTTGAGGATCAGGATGACAGCCTCGGTGCCGAACAGGCGCTCAACGAAGTGCTGCATGACATCTGGCAGGACATGCTGGGGTTCGCCGGAATTGAAATGCACCGGCGCATTCTCGGCCTTGCTCACAACGCCGACTTTGAACTGATCGAGGATCCGGACCTGAGAGCGCGATGCGAATCCAAGGCGCTTAAGTTCGGCCGTCATCTGGCCTGCAACCGGCGCCATATCCATAGTTTGGCTGAAATCAACGGTTTGGTTGAGCGGCTTGAAAAGGAGATTACCCTGTGAAAGTCGCAGACCGTCACTATCACACCATCTGGCTCAACAATGATGGTCGCTCGGTCGATATTATCGATCAGCGCTGGCTACCCCACGAATTCAAGGTGGTGACACTGAAAACGGTCGATGATGTCGCCATTGCCATCCGCGATATGTGGGTGCGCGGAGCACCATTGATCGGGGTGACGGCGGCCTATGGCGTTGCGATCGCCATGGCGGATGATCCCTCCGATGCCGCACTGCACGATGTGTGGGACAAGCTGCATGAAACCCGGCCAACGGCAATCAATCTCCGCTGGGCGCTCGATACGATGCGCCAGTATCTGCTGCCGCTACCGGAAAAGGACCGCATGGCGGCCGCCTATCGCCGGGCGGCTGACATTGCCGAGGAAGACGTACAGCTCAATCGTCAGATCGGCCTGCACGGCCTCGAAATCATTCGCGATATTGCCGCAAGGAAAAAGCCGGGCGAGCCGGTCAATATTCTCACCCATTGCAATGCAGGCTGGCTCGCAACCGTCGATTACGGCACAGCAACCGCTCCTATCTACGTTGCGGCGGAGGAGGGGATCAACGTTCATGTCTATGTTGATGAGACACGTCCGCGCAACCAGGGCGCGCAACTGACGGCATGGGAGTTGAACGGACACGGTGTGCCGCATACGCTGATCGTCGACAATGCAGGTGGACATTTGATGCAGCATGGTCAGGTGGACATGGTTATTGTCGGTACCGACCGGACGACGGCCAACGGCGATGTGTGCAACAAGATCGGCACCTATCTGAAAGCCCTGGCGGCCAAGGACAACAACGTTCCCTTCTATGTGGCCTTGCCTTCCCCGACGATCGATTGGACTGTCCATGACGGGATCAGCGAGATTCCGATTGAAGAACGCGCCGGTGCGGAAGTGTCTCATGTGCAGGGACTGGCGGCCGACGGTAAAATCGCCTCCGTGCAGATTTCCCCGACGGGCAGCCCCACCGCCAATCCGGCTTTCGATGTGACCCCCGCGCGTCTCATAACCGGGCTGATTACCGAACGTGGCGTTGCCCAAGCCTCGGCGGAGGGTTTAAGCGCCTTGTTTCCGCAAAGTAAGCGGTGATAAATCCGTCGGGATGCCATGAGCAGCGGGAAGATGCCTGAATGACCACATCAGTACAAGATTCCATCGATCTTCGCCGGGAAATGGTGACGACGTGCCGGTTGATGAACTCGAGCGGCGTCAACCAGGGAACGTCGGGAAATCTCTCCGTGCGCACGGATCGCGGATTTCTTGTGACACCGTCGTCCCTGCCTTATGAGACCATGCAGCCGGACGATCTCGTCGAGATGCACTTCGATGGCAGTTATGTGGGGCGGCCGCCATCGTCCGAATGGCGCTTTCACCGCGATATCCTGCAGAAGCGTTCCGATATCAATGTGGTTCTGCATTGCCACTCGGTCTATGCGACAACGCTTGCGTGCCACAACAAGACAATCCCGAGTTTCCACTACATGACCGGGATTGCCGGAGGAACGACGATCCGTTGCGCGCCCTATGCCACCTTTGGAACGCAGGCACTGTCCGACAATGCGATCGTCGCACTGGAGAACAGGCTGGCATGCCTGCTCAGCCAGCACGGTCAGATATCCCTGGGGGTGACGCTTGAATCCGCCCTTTGGCTTGCAATCGAAGTTGAAACCTTGTCGCGCATCTATGTCCAGGCACTCACTTTGGGCGAACCGCCGATCCTGTCAGACGAGGAAATGGAGCGTGTCATCACCCAGATGCGCCAGATAAAATACAGCATGAGCCAGCAGGGCTGAGCCTCTTTCCAGGCGCTTACTGGCTGTTTGTCATGTCGAGAGCACTGGTCAGGTCGCCCAATGGCGGCTGATTGTGGGAGGCAACCGCATCATCACGGACCGTAATCCCATGCAATGTCGGCAATTCGAAACGCTTGGTCAGGAAGCGTAGAATCGAGGTTGTGTCCATCGGCGTGTGATCAACGAAACCGCGGCGGGCGAACGGCGAGACAATGATGGCCGGGATACGGCTGCCAGGTCCCCAACGGTCGCCTTTCGGCGGTGCGGCGTGGTCCCATATACCGCCATTTTCATCGTAGGTGACAACGACCAGCATATGCGGCCATTGCGGGCTTTTTTCCAGATGCCCGATGATGTCGGCAATATGCGCATCGCCCGCCTCGATATCCGCATAGCCGGAGTGCTCGTTCAGGTCACCCTGCGGTTTGTAGAAGGCAACTTGCGGCAGTGTGCCAGTATCGATTGCCTTGATGAATTGCGATCCGGCCAAGCCGCCATCGAGCAGATGCTCGGTGCGTGCCGCTGTTCCCGGCGCAAAATTCGCATAATAGTTGAACGGCTGGTGATGGTACTGAAAATTGGGAACCGGCGTTTTGTTGCCGTGGTCCAGCACATCCTGCCACGCACCGCCATACCAGGCCCAGCTGATATGCTTCAGGCTGAGCATATCGCCGATCGTCGGTTCGGTCTGCGGCGGGAGGGTTGTCGGGTTTGCAGGGTCCGCGGTCGCAGCATCGGCGTTCTTTGCGGGCGTATTGCCGCTCGGCTGATAGGGCGGCTGCATGGTGTTGACGGCGTAAAAGTCCGGGGTGAGATTGCCATCGCCGGTAAATTTTGGGATGCCATCAATCGCGGATTTGGGTGAATTGGCAGCGAGCGTCAACGAGACGCCATCCGGTTCCACCACGGCGACAGAAGGCTTGGCCGGGCTGGTGTCGGCATGGGCGTAATAGGGCGCGCACGCGCATATCAGCCATTGGTGATTGAAGAACGAGCCGCCAAAGCCGCCCATGAAAAATTCATCGGCAAGCGTGTATTTTTGCGCGACCTTCCACATCGCCGTCTTCGAGCCGTCCCAAAGCCCCATGACCATTGCGCCGGAATCGGCATAGGCGACGAACTTATCGTTCTTGCCGCCATTGATCTGCATCTGGTTTTGATAGAACCGGTGCCACAAATCGTGGGTGATTGTACCGAGGGGGAGATTGAACCCCTGGGGATCGTCGACCCGATAGGGGTGATTGGCAAGGTGCTCGGTCTCCGCCTGCGTGACCGGTGGAGTAACGCCCTTTGCGGTCAATCCGCCCCAAACAGGCGGCAATTCGCGTAGCGGAGTGTTGTCGCGGTCAAGCTGGGTGAGCGCTGCGTCCGAAACCCCCTGCAGGCCGTCTGCTCCGGGGAAACTGCCATAAAGATTATCAAAACTGCGGTTTTCTGCGTAGATCACCACCACGGTGTCGATCAGGTTCAGAGAGTCGGAATGACCGTCATTGTATCCGGCCGCCGATGCGGGAGAGAGCCCACCCATGGCGGCACTGATCACCGAAGCGGTCGCAATCATATTTATCCGCATGCTGGCAGTCTCCTTGTCGGCTACATGTTGATAACTTTTCAAGTTTACTCCACCATACCCACAAGCCGTCCAAACGTGCCCGGGGATCTGACGGAGGAAGCTAATCATAAAGCCTCTTGGATACACAAGCACAAAGCACCGGGCGGTGATCCTTTGCATCGTCGCGACGATCAGCGCTGCGGTGGCAGCGCACAGCGCGGTCACGGAAAGTTCAGGCAGAGCCGCGCCGGAACCATCGCGCGCGCAGGTGCGCGAGCAGGTGAAAGCACTTGGCGCGCTCGGTCAGGCCTTGTTTTTCGATCCTGCCTTGTCAGGTTCCGGCAAGCTCTCCTGTGCGTCCTGCCATGATCCGGCCCACGGCTTTGCCGCCGCCAATGGCCTTGCGGTTCAGCTGGGCGGCGGCGATCTGCGGCAGCCTGGGGTGAGGGCGGTGCCGTCGCTCAAATATTTGCAGGCCGTCCCGCCGTTCACCGAACATTTTTTTGAATCGGAAGATGATGCGGACGAGAGCATCGACAATGGCCCGACGGGCGGGCTGACTTGGGATGGCCGGGTCGATCGCGGCCAGCAACAGGCGAGGATTCCGCTGCTTTCCGATTTCGAAATGGGCAACAAAAGCGATGAGGACATTGCCCGGCGGCTGATCGCGGCAGATTACGGCGCCAGGATTGCAGCAGTCGCCGGTCTGCCAAGCACGCCGGACACATCTGTTCTGGTCAATACCGCCCTCAAGGCACTGGAGGTGTTCGAACAGGACTACCGCACCTTTTACCCCTATACGAGCAAGTACGATGCGGTGCTCGCCGGAAAAGCCGTGCTGAACCCGCAGGAAGCCCGAGGCTTGGATCTGTTCAATGCGCCCGCGAAGGGCAATTGCGCGTCATGCCATGTGAGTCAGCGCGGCAATGACGGGACACCGCCGCAGTTTACCGATTACGGTTTGATTGCCTTGGGTGCGCCGCGCAATCCCGAGATTCCCGCAAACAGGGACCTTCATTATTTTGATCTGGGCCTTTGTGGCCCGCTCCGGACGGATTTCTTGAACCGCATGGACTATTGCGGTCTTTTCCGCACGCCCACACTGCGCAATGTGGCGCTTCGCAAGACATTCTTTCACAACGGCGTGTTTCACTCTCTACAGCAAGCCGTTGAATTCTATGTCGAGCGCGAAACCAGGCCAGAGCGTTGGTATCCACGCAAGTCTGATGGCAGCGTTGACAAATATGACGATCTGCCAGTGGACGCCAAAGCCAATGTGAACATGGATCCGCCCTTCGACCGGCATGCCGGAGAAGCGCCGGCTCTCACGCCGGACGAGATCCAGGACGTCATCAGTTTTCTCAATACGCTGACCGATGGTTACACCCCGCCCGAACAATAGCGCTGCCGAGCCGTCAGAGACTTCTTTGTTCAAACAGCAAAGCTCTAGGGTTGTCCGGGCAGGTCAAGCAGCCTTGCCACCTCTGCAACTCCGTTGCCGGATGCGGACAGCGCACCGCTGTCTTTCACATCGACAACGGATCCGTTGGCAAAGCTCAAAGACCAGCCGTCATTGCTGGCATTTCGGCGGCGATCGGTGAGTTCGATGCCAGACGCGGAGATCAGTGCAATGGCTTCATCGGCATCCATGATCGTCGCTCCATCTTAGCGGTTTCCTCGTCATAGTTGAGTCTTCGCGCACAGCTGAGTCAAGCGGAAACCGTCGCCATAGTAAGGTACGACAGGGGCGCCTGCTCTATCTTGCGAAGACGAGCGACTGATGCGCGCCAACCCCTGCTTTGACACCAGCCGCTGCAGCCATTGTTGCATTGGCCATGGGACTGGCTGCATCGCCGGCCGCATAAACGCCCTTGACCGTTGTCTGCATCCAGTCGTCCACACGAATGAATGCACCAAGCGGACCGTCGTCGAAAGCACAGCCAAGTTGTTCCGCCAGCGGGCTGGCCATGCTGGTTTTCGGTGCGGTGAAAACAGCGTCGACAGGCACAACCCTGCCATCACCGAGCCTGACCGCTTCAAGCCGGGGTGCATTGCCCAGTAGCTCGACAACCGGTGTCCGTTCGATCGGTACATTCCTCGCCGCCAGACTGGACAGGTGCTCCGCATCCGGCTCAAACGTATTTTGCGTGAAGTATGTGGCCGGTCCCCAATCCGATATCAGCAGTGCCTGATGTGCCGACAGGGGTGTATTGGCCAAAACGCCCAGTGCTTGGCCGCCAACTTCATAGCCGTGGCAATAGGGGCAGTGAAGAACCGACACGCCCCATCGCTCCGGTAGGCCAGGGATTGCAGGCAGATCATCTTTCACGCCGGTAGCCAGAATGAGACGCATGGCCCGTTTTTCGGTGCCGTCGGCCAACGCGACGGCAAAATGGTCGTCGGCTTTGCCGGCCGATACAGCCACGCTATCGATAAACTCCACTGTCGGGTAGAGGGAAAGCTGCCGCCGCGCATCGCCAATGATATCGCGGGGCCGCCTACCGTCCTGGCCCAGAAAACCGTGGGACGCTTCGGCGAAGCGGTTGCGAGGCAGCCCAGCGTCAATCAGGAGCACGCGCCGGCGAGCACGGGCAATCTGGATGGCGGCGGAAAGACCGGCAAAACTACCGCCGATAACAATGGCATCATAGGTCATGGAAGCTCCTTCACTGTGGGAGGCAAGATATCTCCAATGTCGAGCCGCATCGGAGTTTGAATTAGATAACAACATAAGTTACATGAAAATTTCCGTCAATCGTCATGTAACTTATTCTATTACGTATCGTTGGCATGTGCTAAGCGTGGATGGGGAGAATGACCAGTATGAGACATGACAGCCGCCTATCGAGAATGCTCCATGTTCTGATCCATATGGATCGGCACGACGGTTCGATCACGTCCGACAACATTGCAAAGATGCTGAACACCAATCCTGTGGTGGTGCGGCGAACCATGGCTGGGTTAAGAAATGCCGGCTATGTCCGTTCCGACAAGGGGCATGGCGGCGGCTGGATACTGGCGCGCCCGCTTGATGAAATATCGCTGCTTGACGTGCACCAGGCATTGGGGCGACCGGAAATGTTTGCAATCGGCATAGCCATCGACCACCCGGATTGTCTCGTGGAGCAATCGGTCAACGCAGCCTTGACTGACGCTTTCGACGCGGCGGAACAAATGCTCCTGTCGCGTTTTGCCGAGGTGAAGCTTTCCGATATCGCGCGTGATTTCGACCTTCGATTCCGGAATTTGACCGAAAGGCCGGCACAAACGGTTTGATTGATCAGGCGGCTTCAGGGCGCGCAACGGAGCCGCGGCCGGCCTTGCATCATGATAAGAATAACGCAGAAGGCACCTGCTGCCCGTGTCATGCGGCTTGGAATTGTTCTGCCAACCGGTGTATAGGCAGGTCCGGCAGGGCCTTGCCCGCATGCTAAAGCCCGCATTGTAAGGAAAGACGCGCGTCGACATGACCATAGCGAATTCGCAGAAAATCACCGCATGGGAAGATATCACGGCTGCCGTGAACAATTTTCATCTCGCCGCGCTTCTCGGCTGGCAGGACGTGGCGCAGCGCTACCGGCGCTCCAGCGTGGGCGCCTTCTGGCTGACCATCAACATGGGCGTGCTCATCGGCGCCCTGGGCCTGATATTCGGCACCATTTTCCGCTCGCCCATGTCCGAGTTCCTGCCCTTCATCTGCGTCGGCCTCATCATGTGGGGGTATTTTTCACAGCTCATCAACGAGGGCTGCCTCAGCTTCATCTCCAATACCGAGACGATGCTGCAATTGCCGCTGCCGTTCTTCACCTATGTCCTGCGCACCTGGTGGCGCAACTCGATCATCCTGTTCCACAACATCGTCATTTTCCCCATCGTGCTCTTGCTGTTCGGCAAGTTCATGGGATGGACCGCCCTGCTGGTCTTCCCGGCGTTCGTTCTCGTCTCGCTCAACCTTCTGTGGATGATGGTGGTGCTGGCGGTGGTGTGCACGCGCTACCGTGACCTGACGCAGATCATCCAGAACGTCATGCAGGTCGGCATGTATGTAACGCCCATCATGTGGCAGCCGCACCAGCTGCCGGCGGACAAATCCATGCTGATGCTGGATCTCAACCCGTTCTATCATCTCATCAGCGTGGTCCGCGAGCCGCTGCTCGGGCAGACGGGCACCGCGCTCAACTGGGGCGTGGTTGCCGGCATGGCCATCATCGGATGGATCGTCGCCCTGCTCTTCCTCAACCGCTACCGCTCGCGCATCACCTATTGGCTCTAAACCCTTTCGGCACGCCCCACCCTTTTCCTGCGAAGGCCAACATGACTTCTATGATACTCGATAACGTCACTGTGGATTTTCCGATCTACAATGCGAAAAGCCGGTCCCTCAAGAACCAGGTCATGAGTCTGGCGACGGGCGGCACCATCGGCTCGAACGCCGAAGGCCATGTGATCATCCGCGGCCTGGAATCGATCAGCCTGAGCCTGAACGACGGCGAACGGCTCGGCCTGATCGGGCACAACGGCTCGGGGAAAACCACGCTCCTGCGCGTGATGAGCGGCGTGTACTATCCCTCCGGCGGGCGCATCGCCATCAACGGCAAATGCACCTCGCTGATCAACATCTCGCTGGGCATCGATGCGGAAGCCACGGGGCGGGAAAACATCCGCATCCGCGGCGCGCTGCTCGGCTTTTCCAAGCGCGAGATGGCTGCCAAACAGGCGGAAATCGAAGAATTCTCCGAGCTCGGCAACTTCCTCGACATGCCGGTCAGGACCTATTCGACCGGCATGCAGCTGCGCCTGGCCTTTTCGATCTCGACCGTCATCCAGCCGGAAATCCTGATCATGGACGAATGGCTGGCGGCGGGCGACGAAAGCTTTCAGAACAAGGCCAATGAGCGCCTGCACGACCTCGTCAACAAGACCAAGATCCTGATCATCGCCAGCCACTCCAGGCAGTTGCTCCTCGCCAATTGCAGCCGTATCGTCTGGCTCGAGCATGGCAAGGTCAAGATGGATGGAGATGCCGAAACCGTCGCGAATGCGTATTTTGGAAATCAGTAAACGAAAACACGTTGAGTTGCGGTTCTCAGGTTCAACGATCAATCGATTGTTGAACACATGAAACTTGCGCGCTCATTTCGTGTGATAACGTTAGTTATGCAACGCATAAACGCGCCCTTGACGACGCTTCGGTTTGTCATCCGCAAGTTCGCTGAGTCGGTCCGGATATTTGGCGTGGCCGGTACATTGGGCCGCATAGTTTCCTTCATTCGTACCGGCAGATTGGTTGCCCTTTTTGCTCATCGACGCGCGACATTGCTCTCGACCGTGACAGACAAAAACCAGGATATCCTTACGTCATTCTATGCCGGTAACACGGGGCGACTGGCCTCGGCATTGATGCCGCCACGGGTTCTCATTGTGGCCGAGATGTCGATTCCACAGTGCAAGAAATATCGCGTCATCCAGAAAGTCGAGCTGTTTTCGAGGATCGGTATCGAAGCGACTGCGGTCGACTGGACCGATTTCGATAAGGCCAGGAAACTTCTCCAGACCCACTCAATCGCCATATTTTACCGCGTTCCCGCAGTGCCCGAGGCTATCCTGCTGATACAGGAGGCCAAACGTCTGGGCGTCCACACATTCTGGGAAGTGGACGATCTTGTTTTCGACCCGGAGGGGTATCTTTCCAACAAAAACCTTGAAACCCTTGCACTAGCGGATCGAAAAGGCGTCCTTGAAGGGATGAAACTTTATCGCGAGGCGCTTCTCCTGTGCGATGAAGGCATTGCATCCACCAAAGCCCTCGCAAAGAGCATGAGGGGGATTACAAACAGGAATGCCCTTGTTGTCGAGAACGCCCTCGACACCGATACGCTGCGGATTGCCGAGGGCATCCGCACACGCTTGGCAGAAACCACGAAGCCGCCGAAACATACCGTTACAATCGTCTATGGTTCGGGCACCAGGACGCACGATATTGATTTTTTGGCGGCAAGCGATGCCCTGTTCAATGTCCTGTCGCAACGCCCCAACGTCAGGCTTCGCATCATCGGCAGTTTGACTATAGAAAGCCGGTTCGATACTTTCGCCGAGCGTATCGAACGCTTCTCATTTGTTGGCTTTGATCGCTACCTGGAGCTCCTCGCGGAGGCAGATATTTCAATCGCGCCGCTTGAGGTTTCCATCTTCAATGATGCCAAAAGCAATATCAAATTTCTGGAAGCATCGATTCTCGGCGTGCCTTCGGTCTGTTCTCCTGCCGATGCGTTTCAAGCTGCCGTGGTCGATGGCGAGAATGGTTTTCTGGCGACCAAACCGGCTGAATGGGAGCAAAAACTGCTCCAGTTGGTTGATCAACCTGCGCTTCGCGCCGAAATGGCGCGCAGGGCATGTGAAAGCGTCAATCTGGCCTATGCGCCCGAAAAGATCGCGCACCGGCAACTGATGCCGCTGGTAGAGCGGTTTCGTCCACGCAATCAGAACGTCACCCGCATACTTCTCGCGAATGTATATTTTTCTCCGCAATCGTTCGGCGGAGCGACCGTGGTGGCCGAAGAGATGGCCCTGCGGCTTGCCCAAAGGGATGACGTGGAGGTGTATGTCTTCACATCTTGGTCAAACAGCCACGCTGCGGATTACGATCTAGTCCGATACAATGCAAAGGGAGCCACGGTCTTCGCGGTAAAAGTACCGGTGGTGCGCACACGCTTGATGGATATCAAAGACGATGCCATGGGCCGGGTGTTTGAAGAGGTGCTTGAGACGATCAAGCCGGATGTCGTCCACCTGCATTCGATACAGACGCTGGGCGTTACCCTAGGCTCCGTCTGCAAGGCCGCCGGCATTCCCTATGCCATAACGCTCCACGACGCCTGGTGGCTATGCGAACGCCAGTTTATGGTAACTGGTGAAGGCAAGTATTGTTTTCAGACGCGTATTGATCCAGCGGTTTGCGCGGTGTGCGTGCCCGACAAAGCCTTCAATCAGCAACGGACCGAACTCGTGCGCAGAAGCCTGATGGAAGCTGACGGGCGGATTTCGCCAAGTGCCTATTTCAAGCAGCTGTACATGCACAACGGCCTGCGGGACGACCAGGTTTTCGTCAACAAGAACGGGATAAAATCGCCCTCACCAGTTTTCACACGCAAACGATCTGATCGTATCCGCTTCGGGTATGTCGGGGGCTCAACAGCAATCAAGGGTTACGATCTCGTCCGCGAAGCTTTTTCTGCGCTGCCGGAATGTGACATTGAGCTGATCATGGTCGATAACACGCTGAACAGCGGTTATAGTAGCGTCAATACCAAGGGACTGAATGCGCGCAATCCCGTCCGCATCGTACCGGCGTATACCCAGGATACCATTGACGAGTTTTTCTCTCACATTGATGTGCTTCTCTTTCCATCCCAATGGAAGGAGAGCTTTGGACTTACGGTGCGTGAGGCGCTGCTTCGTGATATCTGGGTCATTGCGACAGATTCCGGTGGGGCCGTTGAGGACCTGACGGATGGCGAGAATGGCTATATCATTCCTATTTCGCCTGACAGCACTCATCTGCGAACAGCAATGGAAAGGGTCATCGCGAACAGGGCGGCGCTTTCTGTTTACGTCAATCCTTTCAAGAACCGTATACAAAGTTTTGAGGGACAGGCGGCCGAACTTTACGATTATCTTCGTTCTTTGGCGCAAAAGAACGGCAGATAGCACGGCCACTAAGCCGCATCCTAAGCAGCGTCAAACGGTCCGGTCGGGTTCATCCCAGTTCAGGCTCTTGCCGGAAATCAACAAGCATACGTCTCAAAGGGCAATCTCGTGCCGTATTCAATTGATTTGGATATCTGCTATGTCAAGGTGGCTTGAATTCTGTTTGCCAATTGCCCGATCTTGCTACTACCTGCACAGACAGCCCTATTGGTTATCGCTGCAATCCTACCATCGCTGATTTTAAGAGGCGGGGCATGCATAACGTGGAGGAGGAATAAATGCCGATGAGCAACGATTCTAGCGAGAATGCCCGAACCGATATCACAGATACATCGGAAGAGTTGGGTAAGGTATTTTCGCGCGCATCGTTCTGGCCGGTAGACAATATTGTGGCTCAGTCAGCTTGGCTTGAGCACGCGCCATTTGCATTCTGGCTCGTTGATGCATTGCGGCCCCGCACGTTTGTCGAACTGGGAACCCATGGGGGATTCTCCTATTTCGCGTTCTGTCAAGCAGTGCAGAGACTCCAAATCAACACCCGATGCTATGCGGTGGACACGTGGGAAGGCGATGAACATTCTGGCAAATACTCAGAAGCGGTATTTCAATCGGTGAAGACTCACAACGATGACAATTATTCAATGTTTTCTAGCCTTGTGCGGTCGACCTTTGACGAAGCGTGTTCGCATTTCAGCGACGGGACAGTGGATTTACTTCATATTGACGGCCGTCATTTTTTCGAGGACGTAAACCACGATTTCGAGAGTTGGAAGCCGAAATTGTCCGATCGAGCGGTTGTTGTTTTTCACGATACCAACGTCAGAGAGCGGGGTTTTGGCGTCTATAAATTATGGGAAACACTGCGTGAGTCTTATCCTTCCCTTGAATTCTTACACGGACACGGCCTTGGTATTCTGGGCGTTGGGAAGGAATTGCCAACTGCGATGAATGCCGTCTTCGAACTGGCGAAATCTGAGAATGAGATCGGTCCCATAAGGGAAATGTACGCGCGCCTCGGCGCAGTGATCAAGGCCGAATCTGATATCCGCTTAAAGCAGGAAATTTTAGACGAGAAAACACGAGAACTAAATGAATCTGCAAGACATATCCAGAGTTTAGAGCTTGAGATTGAAGACAAAAGCCGACTGAACGATAGTTTAACAAATGAAATTTCTGCCCTGAAGACAAAATTATCGGAACTGACTGACACAGTGGATGAGCTTCAAAACGAGCTCTCGCAGAAAGCCAGTAAAATCGCTGCCTATGAGCACTCGAGCAGTTGGCGGATCACGGCACCTTGTCGCTTTCTTTGGACACAGGTTCGTAACATTTTGAAAAAATTCGCATCCTCCCAAAAATAATGCTCGCAATAGCTCGTTCAATCCGGGCATCGGCGAGAGGATCGCAATATTCCAAACTGACCTTTGTAGCCGCAGTTATGCAATGCCTTATCATAGTCATATGGCGGCCTGATGTTACACGGTGCAGGTTAATTCCCCCTCAAATCCTTATATTTTCCTTATACCTCCTCTCTGTGTCCCGTCTCGAATTCTTATGTCCGAGGCGGCATAACTCCTTTGCTCAGCAATTTGTCTGAAAATACTTTTGAGTAATGATCGGCAGCATTGATGCTATCTATATAAGGAGTTCTCCAGATGGACTTTATTGTTCTTGGAATTGGTGTTTTGTTCTTTCTCATTTCGCTGGCTTATACAAAAGCCTGCGAAAATTTGTGATCGGAAGGATCAGATAATGACCATCGATTACATTCTCGGAGGTGGAGTGACCTTGTTCCTTCTTGCCTATCTCACTTACGCGCTGGTTCGCCCAGAGCGCTTCTGATCGCCTCTGACACCAGGCTTGGAAAGCTACACCTATGACTCTCAACGGCTGGATACAGATTCTCGTTTACTGCGGGATCATCATCTTACTTGTGAAACCGCTTGGCGGTTACATGACGCGTGTTTTTAACGGCGAGCGCACATTCCTTTCGCCCGTCCTCGTTCCGGTGGAGCGTGGCCTTTATCGTCTTGCCGGAACAAGCGAGCGCGACGAACAACACTGGACCACCTATACGGCTGCATTGCTGCTCTTCAGCTTGGGCGGCCTCATTGTGCTTTATGCCTTGCAGAGGTTCCAGGGAATCCTTCCCTATAATCCCGCCGGCATGACGGCAACGGAACCCGGTCTTGCCTTCAACAGCGCTGTCAGCTTTGTCACCAACACCAACTGGCAGAACTATGGCGGCGAAAGCTCCATGTCCTATCTTGTTCAAATGGCCGGTTTCACGGTTCAGAACTTCGTATCGGCAGCCACAGGCATTGCGATTGCCATCGCCCTCATTCGCGGGTTTGCCCGCACGTCAGGCAAATCCGTCGGCAATTTCTGGGTCGATCTGACGCGAAGCACGCTCTACATACTGCTCCCCATCTGCATCGTTCTGACGCTTGTCTATGTGTATCTCGGTGTTCCGCAGACACTCGGGACCTATGTGGATGCCACAACGCTCGAAGGCGCAAAGCAGACCATTGCCGTCGGCCCCGTCGCATCCCAGCTGGCGATCAAGATGCTCGGCACGAATGGCGGCGGTTTCTTCAATGCAAACTCGGCCCATCCCTTTGAAAACCCGGACGCCATCTCGAACTTCATCCAGATGGTCTCGATCTTTGCGATCGGTGCCGCGCTGACCAATGTTTTCGGCCGGATGGTTGGAAACCAACGTCAAGGCTGGGCTCTCTTCGCCGCCATGGGTGTTCTTTTCCTGGCCGGCGTTATCGCCTGCTACTGGTCGGAAGCCGCCGGCAATCCGTTGGTGCATGCGCTTGGGATCGATGGTGGCAATATGGAAGGCAAGGAGACCCGCTTCGGCATCGCCTTGTCCGCGCTCTTCGCCGTGATCACAACGGCCGCATCCTGCGGCGCGGTCAATGCCATGCACGACAGTTTCATGGCCATTGGCGGCATGCTGCCCATGATCAACATGATGCTGGGTGAGGTCATCATCGGCGGTGTTGGTGCCGGTCTCTATGGCATTCTGCTCTATGTGGTGATCGCGGTTTTCGTTGCCGGGCTTATGGTCGGCCGCACGCCGGAATATCTCGGCAAGAAGATCGAAGCCAAGGAAGTGAAGATGGCCATGCTGGGCGTGCTGTGCCTGCCGCTTGCCATGCTTGGCTTCACGGCGATTGCATGCGTGCTGCCATCGGCTGTCGCTGCGACCGGCAATTCCGGCCCGCACGGTTTCTCCGAAATCCTGTATGCCTATACGTCAGCTGCCGCCAACAATGGCTCGGCATTCGGCGGTCTCAGCGGAAACACCACCTGGTATAATCTGACGCTCGCCATCGGCATGCTCATGGGCCGGTTCTTCGTGATCATTCCGGTCATGGCAATTGCCGGGTCGCTGGTCGTCAAGAAGACCGTTCCGGAATCCGCAGGCACCTTCCCAACCCATGGTGGTTTGTTTGTCGGACTTCTCATTGGCGTCATCCTGATCGTCGGCGGTCTCACATTCTTCCCGGCCCTGGCTGTCGGCCCGATTGTCGAACACCTCGCCATCGGTCTTGGCCAGACCTTCTGATGGAGCCTGTTATGCGTCACGGTTACCTGCAATTCAATGTCCATCCTCGCGCCGGCAAGCTGGCGCGAGGGGCAGCCAAGCGCGTGCGCGCCTCCGATATCATCCTTGGCATGACGCTGGTGATGCTGATCGTCTGGCTTGCGGCATACGCCTGTCTTCACACAGTCACAGCGTCATGATCGCCGCTGTGCCGTTACAAGAATTTCAAAACTGGAGTCTCAAATGAGCCAGTCCAAATCCGCGAGCCTTATGGACTCTCGCATACTCATACCGGCCGTCGGAGGAGCTTTCAAAAAGCTTGATCCACGCAGCCTCATCAAAAACCCTGTCATGTTCGTGGTTGCTGTGGTCTCGTTCCTGACGACGGTGCTGTTCCTCAAGGACCTGGCGACCGGCGGCCGCGATCTCGGATTTTCATTCCAGATCATCGTCTGGCTCTGGTTCACCGTGCTTTTCGCCAATTTTGCCGAAGCCGTCGCCGAAGGCCGCGGCAAGGCACAGGCGGATTCACTGCGCAAGGCGCGCACGGAAACGCAGGCCAAGCTTCTTACCGGCGATGACCGCACCAGCTTCAAACTGGTGCCCGGCACCAAGCTGAAAGTTGGCGATATCGTGCTGGTCGAGGCAGGTGATATCATCC
The DNA here is from genome assembly GCF_055378485.1 of Phyllobacterium sp. T2-21. Classification (NCBI taxonomy): domain Bacteria; kingdom Pseudomonadati; phylum Pseudomonadota; class Alphaproteobacteria; order Hyphomicrobiales; family Phyllobacteriaceae; genus Phyllobacterium; species Phyllobacterium sp. T2-21. The sequence continues at coordinate 372,880 of NZ_AP027913.1, forward strand.
CCTCGGACGGTGAAGTGATCGAAGGCATCGCCTCGGTTAATGAATCCGCCATCACCGGTGAATCCGCTCCGGTCATCCGCGAGTCCGGCGGCGACCGCTCGGCTGTCACCGGCGGAACCCAGGTTCTGTCGGACTGGCTGCGCGTGCGTATCACTGCCGCTGCCGGTTCCACGTTCATCGACCGGATGATTGCGCTTGTCGAAGGCGCGGAACGGCAGAAGACACCCAACGAAATTGCGCTCAACATTCTTCTTGCCGGCATGACCCTGATCTTCGTGCTGGCAACGGCAACGATCCCAAGCTTTGCAACCTATGCAGGCGGCGCCATTCCTGTTGTTGTCCTGGTCGCTCTGTTTGTCACGCTTATCCCGACCACGATCGGCGCGCTCCTCTCGGCAATCGGCATTGCAGGCATGGACCGGCTGATCCAGTTCAATGTTCTTGCCATGTCCGGACGCGCCGTCGAGGCTGCCGGTGACGTCGACACTTTGCTTCTCGACAAGACCGGGACCATCACATTCGGCAATCGCCAAGCAACGGAATTCAGTCCCGTGACCGGCGTGACCGAGCAGGAACTGGCCGATGCGGCGCAGCTTGCCTCCCTGGCCGATGAAACGCCGGAAGGCCGCTCTATCGTCGTACTGGCAAAGGAAAAATATGGCATTCGGGCGCGTGACATGGCGACATTGCATGCCACGTTCGTGCCGTTCACTGCACAAAGCCGCATGAGCGGCGTGGATATCGATGGCTCGTCCATCCGCAAGGGGGCTGTCGATGCGGTTCTCGCCTATGTCAATTCCACAACCGTTGCGACGGGAACCGTCCGGGCAAGCGCAGAGCTGGTGCGTGAGCTGCAGTCCATCGCCGACCAGATAGCCAAGGCAGGCGGGACACCGCTTGCAGTGGTGCGCGATGGCAAGCTGCTCGGCGTCATTCACCTGAAGGATATCGTCAAGGGCGGGATTCGTGAACGCTTCTCTGAACTGCGCCGCATGGGCATCAAGACTGTGATGATCACGGGTGATAACCCGCTGACAGCGGCGGCCATTGCGGCGGAAGCCGGCGTTGACGATTTCCTCGCTCAGGCCACACCTGAGAACAAGCTCTCGCTCATCCGCGACGAACAGGCCAAGGGCAAGCTTGTGGCAATGTGCGGCGACGGGACCAACGACGCGCCGGCGCTTGCGCAGGCCGACGTCGGTGTTGCCATGAACACCGGCACGGTGGCCGCGCGTGAAGCGGGCAACATGGTCGATCTCGACAGCGATCCGACCAAGCTCATTGAAATCGTCGGCATCGGCAAGCAGCTGCTGATGACGCGCGGTGCATTGACGACGTTTTCGATCGCCAACGATATCGCCAAATACTTCGCCATTATCCCGGCAATGTTTCTGGCGTTCTACCCGCAGCTCGCCGCGCTCAACATCATGGGCTTGCAGACGCCGCAAAGCGCCATTCTGTCGGCAATCATCTTCAATGCCCTGATCATCGTTGCGCTCATTCCGCTGTCGCTCAAAGGCGTCAAGTACCGGGCGGTCGGTGCAGGGGCGCTCTTGAGCCGCAACCTTCTGATTTACGGCCTGGGCGGTGTCATCGTGCCATTCATCGCCATCAAAGCGATCGACATGGTCATCACCAGCCTTGGGCTCGCATAAAGGATCATTCCAATGTTAAAACAACTCAAACCCGCGATTGTCATGGTTATCGCCCTTACAGTGATCACGGGTCTCATCTATCCCCTGGGTATGACCGGGCTCTCGCAACTGCTGTTTCCGCACCAGGCCAATGGCAGTCTGATCGAGAAGAACGGCACTGTCATCGGGTCCGAACTGATCGGCCAAGCGTTTGCAGCCGACAAGTACTTTCACGGCAGGCCATCAGCCGCCGGTGATGGATACAATGCGAGTTCTTCCGGTGGCTCCAATCTCGGACCGACTAATCCGAAACTGATCGACCGCATCAAGACAGATGCAGCGGCACTGAAGGAAACCAATAGCGCTGCTCCTGTCCCCATTGATCTGGTTACGGCGTCGGGCAGCGGCCTGGACCCGCATCTTTCTCCGGCCGCTGCCTATTTCCAGATACCGCGCGTGGCGAAGGCAAGAGGTGTCGACGAGGCACGCATTCGCCAGCTGGTGGATCAGAACATACAGGCGCGTGAGCTTGGATTCATGGGTGAGCCGGTTATCAATGTGCTGGCGTTGAATCAGGCACTCGACGGTCTGAAATAAGCCGGTTAGCCTGAAATGCCGGGAACGTGCGATGCGGGTTCCCGGTATTTTCGAAGGGGTCATGACACATGCCTGATGACGGCCGCGACACTGAACGAAGACCATCGCCCGAGGCGCTGCTGGAGAACGCCGAGCGAGAGACCCGCGGTCGATTGAAGATTTTTTTGGGGGCAGCGCCGGGGGTCGGAAAGACCTACGAGATGCTGATGTCCGGACGGGCGGCGGTTGCCGAGGGCATCGATGTTGTTATCGGTGTGGTCGAGACACACGGGCGCAAGGAAACGGAAGCCCTTGTCAAAGGTTTTGAAGTTCTCCCCAAAGCCGGTATCAACTACAAGGACCACCAGCTTGAAGAGATGGACATTGAGGCGATCCTGGCGCGCCGTCCGGCTCTTGTCCTCGTGGACGAACTGGCACACACGAATGCGCCTGGTTCGCGCCATCCAAAGCGTTACCTGGATGTCCAGGAGATTTTAAGACACGACATTGATGTTTACTCCACCCTTAACATTCAGCATGTGGAAAGTCTGAATGATGTCGTGGCCCAGATCACCCATGTGCGTGTGCGGGAAACCGTGCCTGATTCCGTCATCGACGAGGCGGACGATGTTGAAATCATCGATCTCACGCCGGCAGATCTGATCAAGCGCCTGCATGAAGGCAAAGTATATGTTCCCGACACCGCCAAACGGGCGATAGAGAACTATTTCTCTCCGGGGAACCTGACTGCATTGCGCGAGCTTGCCCTGCGCCGCACGGCGCAGCGGGTCGACGACCAGCTTCTCTCGCACATGCAGGCGAACGCGATATCGGGACCCTGGGCTGCCGGCGATCGCGTTGTCGTGTGCATCGATGATCATCAGGGAGGAACCGCCCTTGTCCGCTATGCACGGCGTCTCGCTGACCGGTTGCGTGCGCCGTGGACGGCACTCTATGTGGAAACGCCCGGATCAACCCGGCTCTCGGAAGACGACAAGGATCGCATTGCCTCCACCTTGCGGCTGGCAAGCCAATTGGGGGGAGATGCGATCACGACGCCGGGACGCGATCCGGCGGAGGAGATTGCCCGCTATGCGCGGGAGAACAACGTCACGCACATTGTGACGGGCAAGCCGACAAAGCCGCGCTGGCGCGAGTTCTTCGAAGGGTCGGTGTCGCATGATCTTATCCGGCACGCCGGGAATATCAGCGTGCATGTGATTTCTGGAAACGAACAGAACGGCGAACCGGCACGTCAGAAAGCGCCGGAAACTCCGGAGGGACGTTTCCAGCTCAAGGCCTATCTTCTGAGCACGGCATATGTCGCCGGGGCGCTAGCGGTGGGGCTGCTGATCTCGCGCGTGCTGGATGTGCGCAATATCGCCCTGGTCTTCCTGATGGCCGTGCTTGCTTCGGCAGTGACGGTTGGACTTTGGCCTGCCCTGTTTGCGTCGGTGCTGAGCGCGGTTGTGCTGAACTTCTTCTTCCTTGATCCCCTTTACACCCTGGTCATCAGCGACCCGGAAAGTGTGATTGCGCTTGGCTTCTTTTTCGGTGTCGCTGTGATTGCCAGCAATTTGACGGCGAGGGTGCAGCGGCAGGCCGCGGCAGCGCGGCAACGGGCCAGAACAACGGAAGATCTCTATCTCTTCAGCAAGAAGCTGGCGGGAACGAGTACGCTCGATGATGTCCTGTGGGCCACAGCCTTCCAGATCGCATCCATGTTGAAACTGCGGGTCGTGCTTCTTCTGCCGGAGAAGGGTTCGATTGAAGTGAAGGCCGGCTATCCGCCCGACGACACATTGGATGACGCTGACATCGCGGCAGCGCGATGGGCATGGGAAAACAACCGGGCCGCGGGCAGGGGCGCCGATACCCTGCCGGGCGCAAAGCGGCTTTATCTGCCCTTGCGGACGGGCCGCATGGCCGTTGGTGTCATCGGTCTCGACAGCGACAAGAAGGGGCCTCTGCTGACGCCTGAACAGCAGCGCCTGCTTGACGCGCTGGCCGACCAGGCGGCGGTTGGCATTGAGCGAACACAACTGGCGGCCGATGTGGACAAGGCAAAGCTGGCGGCGGAAGCGGACCGCCTCCGTTCGGCTCTGCTGACATCCATTTCGCATGATCTGAAGACTCCATTGGCTGCCATCATGGGTGCCGCCGGCACCTTGAAGGAATTCTCTCCCGTGCTTGCCGCTGCCGAGTGCTCTGATCTTCTCTCGACAGTCATCGACGAATCCGAACGTCTCAATCGCTTTATTGCCAATCTGCTCGACATGACCCGGATTGAGTCCGGAGCAATGGAACCGAACTTTGCCCATCACTATGCCGGGGATATCGTCGGTTCAGCCCTGAGCCGGGCAAAGAAGATCATTGGAACCCATAAGATCGAGATCTCGATACCGGATGACTTGCCGATGCTGAGGATTGATCCTGTCCTATTTGAGCAGGTGCTTTTCAATCTGCTGGACAATGCCGCGAAATATGCCCCCGACGGTTCAGCTCTGCGGATACAAGCCTGGTCGGATGACGGATCGGTCATCCTTCAGGTGATGGACGAAGGTCCGGGAATTCCCGTTGAGGATCTCGAGCGGGTCTTTGACAGTTTCTACAGGGTGAGCAAGGGCGATCAGGTCAAGGCGGGAACCGGATTGGGACTTTCCATTTCCCGCGGATTCATTGAGGCAATGGGCGGCACAATCACCGCGGAACAAAGAACCGATCGGTCAGGAGCCGTTTTCACCATCCGAATGCCGGCTTCCCGGACCGTTCCCAGCATGGATGCCAGGCCGTGACAAATTCCAGCGTCAGGATCCTTGTCGTGGACGATGAGCAACCCATTCGGAAACTGTTGCGGGTCGGCCTTGGTACGCAGGGCTACAATATCCTGGAGGCTGGGAATGCCACCAGCGCGGCCGAGCAGGCGGAAGCGCATCAGCCCGACCTGATTTTGCTCGACCTCGGTCTTCCCGGTGTTTCCGGTCTCGATCTTCTGCGCCGGTGGCGCGAGAAGGGCTCGGATATTCCGGTGGTCATACTGTCAAGCCGCACCGATGAGCGGGGCATAGTGGAGGCGCTGGAGCTTGGAGCCGATGATTATGTCGTCAAGCCGTTTGGAATGAACGAGCTGGTCGCACGCATTCGGGTTGCCCTGCGGCATCGCCTGCAGCAGCAGGGGGAGTTGCCGGTTTTCGAAACCGGCGGTCTGTCGGTCGATCTGGTGAAGAGAATTGTGAAGGTCGACGGCAATGAAGTGAAGCTGTCGCCGAAGGAATACGATATCCTCCGCGTTCTGGTGCAGCACGCCGGCAAGGTGCTCACGCACCGCTTTCTCCTGTCACAGGTGTGGGGTGGCTCCGCGGATGTCCAGTATCTACGCGTCTACATCCGACAACTCCGGCAGAAAATCGAGCAACTGCCGGATCAGCCGCGATACATCGTGACGGAGACCGGCGTGGGGTATCGCCTGAAAGAAGCTGACTAGGATTGCCGCGTGCTTGTACGCCGGGATTTGCAATTGGAAATGAGAATGAAATTGGCTGATTATCTCAATCTTGATGATGTGATGTACGATCTGGAGGTGTCATCCAAGACGCAGGCACTGCATGCCATGGCGGATATTGTGAGCAGGGATGCGGGAGTTCCGGCGGCGGCTCTCTTGGCTGCGCTGCAAAAGCGCGAACGCCTCGGTTCCACCGGCATCGGACACGGCGTTGCGATTCCGCATACGCGGATGGAAGGGGTCGATAAGCCAAGAGCCTGCCTGGCAAGGCTGAAGAGGGCCGTCGAGTTCGATGCCATTGATGATCTGCCGGTGGATGTCATTCTTATGCTGATCACGCCGGACGTTGAAGCAAACAGGCACTTGAATGTGCTGGCGCATTTTACGCGAAAACTGAGAGTTCCCGGGGTGCTCGAACAAATGCGGGCCGCCGGGGACGCAACGACGCTTTGCGCGTGTCTGACAGATATAGCGTGACAGGCAGCCAAGAGACCGCCTGTCCATCCTATCCAGAAAAATCGATCTAGGCTGATCTGCGATAGCGGCCCTGTCGATGTGACGAGCCGTCAAAGGGCGTGACATGGACTGAAAGATCGGTCCAGGGATCGGCGATGAGACAATCGCCGTCCTGTGCGCACCAGACGGCCCCAGCTTCATGTTCACTTTCACTCACGGCGAAATGGATGGCGGACTCCCTGTCGGCGAAGAGGCCGCCGACAAGGCGTTGCCTGTCGCAAACGACCCAGTAGCCATCCAGATTGCGGCCGACGATGAAACGGCAGCGGGTATTGGAGTTGCCGGGATATTGCATGCTGCTTTCCATCATGTCTTGCTTCCGGGCTGGTGTGATTTCATTGGGAAAAGACTCTAAACGCGCCATGCGAGTGGAGCAGGATGAACCGGGGATTTTTCCCGGAGATTGAACGCTGCATCATCCGAGGCGCCGTGATCAGGAGCGGTAACACCTCCAAGGTGATCCAGGGCGGATGCAATCTGTGCGGCGACATCATCGGCAACGGTGATGAGGGGCAGGCGGACCTCGTCGCGCATGCCGCGCCGGTGTTTCAGTGCGGCCTTGATGGGGCAGGGGTTCGTATCCAGCTCGAAAGCCTCGAGGACAGGTTTCAGCCTCTGGTGAATATACTTCGCCGTTGGCCAATCACCTTTGATGCAGGCATTTTGCAGGGCGACAAAAACGTGGGGCAGGACATTGGCCATGACCGAAATCATTCCGTCGCCGCCCAAAAGGTTGAAGGCGTGGGCTGAAGCATCGTGCCCCGACAGGAGAATGAAGCGATCTCCGAATGCGTTGCGCATCTCTTCGACCCGTCTCACGTCGCCGGTTGCATCCTTGATGCCAAGGATTGAAGGCATCTGCGACAACCGGTCGAGGGCCTGCAAGGAGATATCGACGCCGGTCCGGGACGGTACGTTATAGACAATGACCGGTATCGGAACGCGTGCGGCAATCGCTTCGAAATGACGAACAATGCCATCCTGATTGGGCCTATTGTAAAAAGGCGTGACGATCAAGGCCGCATCCGCGCCGCAGGAAAGGGCAGCGGATGTATGGGCAATAGTCAGTTCGGTACTGCTCGTGCCGGTCCCGGCAATGATGGGTACACGGCCGTTCGATACCTTCAGGCACGTTCTGATGATCCTCAGCCGTTCATCCCAGGTAAGCGTGGACGCTTCTCCCGTGGTTCCGCACGCAACCAGAGCGCTTATGCCGGACTGGATGTGCCACTCCGCCAGTTCGCCGATCGCGTCATAGTCGACATTCCCGTCTTTGAACGGGGTGACGAGCGCTGTCATCGCGCCGGTTAGCCGTGATCGCTCAACTTGACTGTCGCTGTTCATGATGTCCTCTTCTGCATTCCATCCGCGCATGGACAGGAACTGGCTCTGCCGGGCGGCAAACGGACGCGACGGCATTGAAAGCGCGTACCCCTGGAGGCAGGCTTTGCCGGCATCTTGTTCCGTGTCGCTGTCATCTCGCGCAATTCTCGTGTTGAGTACGGCAAATACGTATCAACGCTTCCGATAGGAATTCCATTGCGTGTTCGCGGCAATCATATCAAAAAAGTATAAGGATCAGGGGGGGCGAGGCTGTACCCAGTCGAGCATAGAGATTTCCAGGGCATCAAAACTTATATGAGATTTTTATATTGTGGGTGTGCTGCTGCAATGGATTTCATATGTTGAATTCATTATTTTAAACAGGGACATGAACCAGATATAGTTGAATAGAATGCGCGATCTTACCTACGTTCTGGCTATCATTGCCATCATGCTTCTTGCGTGTCAGGCCAAGCCCAGGTCGGGAATATCACCGCTTCGGACGGCAAAGGTCAGACTCAGCGATGCGGATGTGGCGGTTCTCGTTTTCACGCTCGCCCTGGCCGTCCTCATCGTTGCCATGGCTGTTTCGATCTGATCGCCTGGCAGATACATGAATAGGTACAAGTACGGATACATTGTCATGTGAGTCTGTGATCGTGTGGCGGGGTATTCTCCGCCTGCTCGACGGCAGGGTTTCGGTTTGCCCATTGCTGCTGCCGCCAGACAAGGTCACCTTTTGATGCGCTATCCAGTCTATCTCGTTGACGATGATGCTGCCGTCCGGGAGGGGCTCTGTCTGCTCTTCGAGGCCTACAGGATCAATGTCATTGCTTTTGATGGCCCGTTGACCTTTCTTCGTGAGGTCAGCCTGTTGCCGCCCGGATACCTGCTTCTGGATTTGCAGATGCCGGAGTTGAACGGGCTGGAATTGCAGAAGGAACTGATCGGCAAAGGTATTGACTGGCCTATCATCATTATTACCGGGTATGGAGATCTGAGGAGTTGCCGCACGGCGTTTCAATCGCGTGTCGTTGATTTCCTGGCCAAGCCTGTCGATCCGGAGCAGCTTTTTGAAGCGCTCAGGAAAGCTGAAGTGCTTCTAGAGACTGTTTTGGAAAAGCGAGAGGCTGAAGCGTTGTTCGCATCATTGACCCCGCGCGAAAATGAAATCATCAATCTCGTCTGCCGGGGATGGGGTTCGAAGGAAATTGCAACGTCATTGAACATCTCGTTGCGGACGGTCGATGCTCACCGGGCCAATATTTCCGAGAAACTGGGCACGACATCGGTGGCTGAATTTGTGCAGATGAAAATGAGGGTTCAGTAGGGCATCGACGCGCTTTGTTCTTTATCCGGCATATCGCTTGTTGGTGTGGGCGGCGACATGCTTGATGTCGTGTTCCCGTTGCATTCCGCTGGTTGCGTCGAAAGCCACTAGCGGTATGCAAGGTGCTGTTGCTGAACGAGTCTCCGCTTTTGGCAGGGTAATCGTGAAGACCGCGCCATTTTTGTTCGAAGCGGTGAGCAGCCCGCCGACGCGTTGCACTATTCTTTGGGACAACGAGAGACCCAATCCCATTCCGCTGCTCTTGGTTGTGAAGAAGGGCTGAAAGAGCTGTGCAAGCGTATCCGGGCTCAAACCGGGCCCGTTGTCTGACACTTGGATGATATTCACGGTGTGATCTGCGATGGTGTGGATGGTTATACGCTTTTGCGGCTGCTCCGATGTGCCGAGTGCTTCAATCGAGTTGCGGACCAGATTGTGGACGACTTGTTCAAGCTCTACCCGATTGATGTTTGCAACGGGCGAAGGCTCTGCAAGACAAAGCACCAACGAAACGTTCCGTTGTTTGATCTCCAAATTGAGAATCTCGACAATCTCCAGGATCGCGCTGTTAAGCGTCGTGATTTCAGGGGCTGCCGCTGTATTTGCAATGTAATCACGGATCTTTCCGAGTATTCGGCCGGCTCTTCTTGCATCCCGGACGTTGGCATCCATTGCCTGTTTCAGGAAGCCGGTGCGGGGGGCTTTTTCCTCGAGTATCTTGAGGCTCGCCTGGCTTTGGCTGAGCAGTGATGTGAGGGGCTGCGCCAGTTCATGGATAATGCCGGCTGCAAGCTCCCCGATGGCATTGACCCGTGCCGCATGCTCCAGCCGGTTCTCTTTTTCCAGCCTCGCGGCACGCCCCAGTGCTTCTTCCTCCGATTGCCGCAGGCGCTGGGAGAGCCGACGTTGGTGCAGGGTATGATAGGCTGCCGCGACCGCTGCGGCGGAAAGACTGCAATATGCCGTAAGTCCCAACGGATTAAACAATTCACTCAGATCAACAGTTTCGCTTATGCGAAACACCGTCCCTTCGGGGAAGTTGGTGAGGTCCTCCGATGCGGTTTTGGGCAGACTGGAAACGATTGTTTTTTCGAGCCGAAGCCAGGGGGTGAAAAGCGAATCCTGTTCGTCATTCAACAAGATGGCAGGGACGCCGCCAATGATCCACTCGACCTCCGGTGAGCCGGACACCAGGAGTGGCTTGATCATTTGTGCTACATCCAGAAGCATGACAATGGCATAATGGGCATTGCCATTGTCAACATGTGCTGTCGTGAAATAGCGCCCGGGAAAGCGTGGATCAGCGAATCCGCGGATCATACCACGGGGCTGGCTAATGACTGTAGGGAGCACAGCAGGTATTGCCGCAACGTCAGTGGTCGACGGAAAACTGGCCACGAGGGTAGCGTGAGAGGGGTGATCGCCTTTGGGGAGCTCGTACAAATGGATCAGGTGTATGCGAGGGCAAGCGTCCATTATATGCTGAACCAGCGAGCTGAATACCTTCATGGACTCAACACCGGATACGGTTGAAAAAACCTCCAGGGATTTGACGAAAGCAAAATTCTGGGCAATGCGGCGATCAACACTGGTTGTGATCTCATTGGCCTTTGCCGCGAACATGTCCGACTTGTCCCGAAAAATCGTGACGGCCGACACGGAAACATACACCAGCAGGGCAATGCACCAGATGGATACCGCAATTATCAGGGAAGGCTTCAGGTCTTTCTGCATGTCTCTGCAACTTATAAATTTGTTTATGTATGAAATATATTGCGTGCGGATTTCTGGTTATCTCAGAAGTCCAGAACGAAAATACGGTTTATGCGTTTTTCAGAGCATAAAACCGTCACTAGTCTAAATAATACTGCCTGCCGATATTAGGGGCTTCCCCATCGTGAAAGCCCGGCATCGTAATAGCGTAACTTATCTATAGACGTATTTCAATGATGTTGCAGAGCCGCAGTATTGGCCACATCAGCACCGGCATGAACGACGCTCGGATACTGCAAAGAATTGCGCAGGGGCCGGGCGTTGTCCCGGCCCCGTCGCTCAACGATCTTATTCGTCGATGTCGACATCTTCAAACAGATTGCCGCCGAATGGATCAACGCGGAAATCCTTCACCTTGGCACTAATCGGTTGCTGGACGATCTGATGGGCAATCGTCAGCCAGGGTGCCTGCTCCTTGAACACGACCTGAGCCTGTTCATACAGCTTTGTTCTCTCAGCCTGGTCCGTGGTCAGTTTGGCTGCCTGGATCAGTTTTTCAAAGTCCTCGTTGCACCAGTTGGCGCGATTGCCGCTGCCAATAGCCTGGCAACCCAGAAGGGCCGCAAGAAAATTGTCCGGATCGGCAATGCCGCCCGTCCATCCGAGAATGACCGCGCCGTCCCGGTCTTTTTCCAGTGACCGCTTCAGGTACTCGGTCCAGTCATAGGAAACGATTTCAGCCTTGATGCCAACTTTTGCCAGGTCAGACTGCATCATTTCGGCGGTCCGGCGCGCGTTGGGCATGTAGGGACGCTGAACCGGCATGGCCCAGATCTTCATCGAAAGATCTTTGACGCCAGCCTCTGCGAGCAGTTTCTGCGACTGCGCGGGATCATAGGCATCGTCCTTGACCGCTGCATTGTATGACCAGACACCCGGCGGAATGGCATTGACGGCAACCATGCCGGTCGAGCCGTAGACCGCGTCGATGATCGCCTGCTTGTTGACGGCCATGTTGATGGCCTTGCGCACGCGCACATCGTTGAAAGGTGCGACCAGCGTGTTGTAGGCCATGAACGCAATGTTCAAGCCTTCCTTTTGCAGGAGGTTGATCGCCGGGTCGGTTTTCATCTCAGCCAGATCGGCCGGGTTCGGGTAAGCCATGACATGGCATTCGCCAGCCTTGAGCTTCTGGTAGCGAACAGACGCATCCGGGGTTACGGCGATGATCAGATTATCGATCTTCTGCTTCCCGCCCCAGTAATCGGGATTGGCCGTATAGCGAACGGCCGTATCCGGCTGATAATCGACAAACTGGTAGGGACCGGTTCCGATAGGTAACAGGCCAAATTCGTCCTGCTTGCCCTCAGCCAGAAGCTTGTCCGCATATTCCTTGGATTGAATGACTGCGAATGTGAGGGAAAGGGAAGCGAGCATCGTCGCTTCCGGACGGGTAAGGACGAATTTGACGGTATGCTCGTCGATTTTTTCGATCTTGCCGATAAGGCTCGGGAACGAATAGGAATTGTATTGCGGCCAGACTCCCTTACCATTGTAGGGATTGGCCTTGTTCCCCTGACGGTCGAACGTAAAGATGACGTCATCCGCATTGAAATCGCGCGTCGGGGTAAAATAGCTCGTTGTCTGGAATTTCACGCCCTTGCGCAGGTGAAACGTATATTCTTTCCCGTCGGCGGAAATATCCCAGCTTTCGGCGAGGCCCGGCTCCAGTTCGGTCGAACCGCGTTTGATCTTGATGAGGCCATTGGAAACATTGCGTGCGGAGGCGTCATATGTCGCACCCGATGTGGTGCTCGCAGCGTCAAAGCCGTCTGGCGCGGCTTCCGAGCAATAAATCAATGTCTTTGCTGAGGCGACAGCCATGGTTGTTCCGCTCAATCCGAGGGCAAGGATAGTCGCTGAAAGAATTTTCTCGGGAAGTTTCATGTCGTCCTGTCTTTTCTGGGAATCAACGTATCACATGGATGGGATCGGAATTTATCGGCGAGGGCTCGGGGCAATGCAATACAAATATGTCACCTAAACGCTTGTCCTGAAAAGTGGAATCATTGAAACCAGCATCTTTGATCAGAGGCAGAGAACGCAATGGACATTGTTGAACGATTTCTCAACTACACACGCATCAATACCACGACGGTCCCCGGCGCGGGTCATTTGCCTTCGAGTGCCGGTCAATCAGTACTGGCGCGCTTGCTGGCCGGAGAGTTGCGTGACCTGGGGCTGGATGTCGAGGAACGGGAGCATTCGATCGTGGTGGGAACACTGCCGAGCAATGCAACCGACAAGAATCGCACGATTCCTACCGTGGCATGGGTCGCCCATCTCGACACCAGCAGCGAGTACAATACGGATACCAAAGCCCAGATCGTGCAGTATGAAGGCGGCGATATCGTCTTGAACGAACAGCTTCAGATCGTTATGCGTCCGAGCGATTTTCCCGAGCTGACGCGTTATGCCGGTGACCGGATCATCGTTACTGATGGAACGAGCCTGCTCGGTGCGGATAACAAGTCTGCCATAGCCGAGATCATGCATGCGATGCAGACGCTTCAGTCGAACCCCGGGATTGAACACGGCGAGGTGAAGGTCGTGTTTGTCCCGGATGAGGAAATTGGCCTTCTGGGAGCCAAAGCGCTGGATGTCAAAACCCTCGATGCCGATTTCGCCTACACGCTGGATTGCTGCGAGATTGGCGAGATCGTGCACGAGAACTGGAATGCGGGTGAGTTCCACATCACTTTTCACGGGCAGACCGCGCACCCGATGTCGGCCAAGGGCAAGCTGCGCAATGCCGTGCTCTTTGCCCAGCAATTCATCGCCATGCTGCCGGCAGGTGAAAGACCGGAATATACGGAAAACCGCGAAGGCTACTACTGGGTCAAATCCATCCATGGCACGGTTGCCGAGACACGGATCGTTCTCGACATCCGCGATTTTACCCAGGCGGGATTCGATCACCGGCGCCACTTTGTCGAGACCGTCGTCGAGAGTTTTAATCAACTCCACGGTGCCCGGACTGTGACAGCGGCATATCAGCCAATGTATCGCAACGTCGCCGATAGTTTGCAGGGCCCCAATCATTATCCGGTACAGCTGGCGCTGGAGGCGATGCGGGCGATTGGCGTATCGCCTAAGTCGATCCCCATGCGCGGCGGCTATGATGGCGCGGTGCTGTCGGAAAAGGGCCTGCCTTGCCCCAATCTGTTTTGCGGCGCCCATAATTTTCATTCGATCTACGAATTTCTGCCGGTGCGTTCGCTCGAAAAGGCCTCCGAGATGGTGGTCGAAATCCTGCAACGCGCAGCGCGTGCGCCGCAGGATTAACCCTGGTCATTCAGACCAGGCGTGTGATGTGGTGACGTCGCCATGAAAAACGGAAGTACAGCATCTGAAAGAGCAGTGTTGTGACGAAGGTCGTGGCATAGGCAATCCATATTCCAGTCAGCCCAATCTTGGCATTCATGAAGTAGGCCAGCGGTATTTCCACTGCCAGGATGGCGAGAATTGACAGGCCGGTCGGATTGAGCACAGTACCGCTGCCACGCATCACGCCGGTCAGGACACTGGTCGCTCCCGCCGCCAGAAGACTCCAGAGCACAATGTGCAGAAGCTGTATTGCTGCAGCAACGACGTCACTATCGGTTATGAACAAGCCGATAATCGGGTTGGCAAACGCATAAGCGAAGATGACGAAGCCACCCGTTGTGACGACATTCAGCCATAGGCCGGTGTGCAGGATTTTGCCGATCCTGTCTGCCCGGCCTGCACCGATGGCGTGGGCGGTCAAAATCGATGTTGTGATGCCAAGCGACATGACTGGAAGCTGTACCCAGTGCATCACCTGATTGATTGCCCCGTAGGCTGCTGTTGCATTGGCGCCATGCCGGTTTACCAATCCAAGCAGGACCATTTCAGCCACCGCCATCGTCAGCATCTGCACAGCCATTGGCAGGCCTATGCGCAAGATGGCTTTGGCAAGATGGAGATTGATCCGCATCTGGAAAAGTTTTCGGAAATCCGGCGCAAGAGGGTGATTCTTGCGTCGCCAATGCCTGGCAAGCCACAGCATCGCAATGATGGCGCCGACAAACGCTGAGATGGGTGCGCTGGCTACACCAAGGGACGGTATGCCAAACCAGCCACGAATGAATGCAGGCGTGCAGACAAGAGAAGCGACTGTAGCGATTGAGAGAGCTAATAACGGTGTCACTGCATCGGATACGCCACGGCTCATCGATGTTGTCAGCCAAAGCGTAAAGATGGTCGGCATCCCTGCAAGCATTGTGCGCGCATAAATCGTGGCATCGGCTTGGATGTCTGCGGGTGTCCCAAGCATCGCTATGATTTTTTGCGCAAACAAGCTTCCGGCTATGCTGACGATGAAACCCGCAAGGATCATCATTCCCAAAGCCGTGCCGGCCACAGTCCGGACCTTCCCGCGGTCGCCGCTACCCCAGGCTGGGCCGATGAGAACTGTCGCACCACTGCTCAGGCCGATAACGATTGAGAACAACAACAGGATGATCGGAAGGAATGCCGATGCAGCTGCAATCGCTTTGACGCCGAGAAATTGGCCCAGAAAGATTCCGTCAATCGTGCCTGATGCCGCCTGCAATACATTGGTCAGCATCATCGGCAGGAGGATGGCAAGGAATGTGCGCCATAGGGGCCGTGCAGCTCTTGGGGTGATACTCTGTTGGGTCATGTCAAGTGTCAGGCAATAGCCTGCCCTTCCGGAACGGCATTTCGCTCCAGTTCTGATAGGTTGGATAGTCGTATATTTCGTCGAAGTGCGTCTTCCCGCCCGGAAAGAGGTGCTTACTGTCTCCCGTATGCCAGCTTTATCGCATACTGGCGCACGTCGGTTGGCCATTCGCTGACCCGTTCGACAAAAGCGGTCTGGTTGCCGGCAAACAACGCCCGGATTGCGTCTTCAAAGCCGGGCATATTGCCCGCCATCGCCAATGCGAAGTGGTAGGCTGCTTCCTGGGCGGCACGGGTTTTGGTTTCACTGCCGCCCGCCTTTCTGGCTTCGTCGATCAATCGCCTGAGCGCAACGGATGCACCCCCGCTTTGCTCGGCAAGCCACTCCCAATGCCGCGGCAGAAGTGTGACTTCCCGGGCAATGACGCCGAGTTTTGGTCGTCCTCGCCCACGCGGTGCAGGTGCGGGCAGGCCGCCCTCGGGTTCCCGCGACGCTTGGCTTGCATTTTGCCAACCGTCATCATCCTTCGACGACTGCAACAACCGTGCGATGATGTCGGTCTTTGTACCGCGCAGATCGAGATCCACGACGCGGCCAGTCATGTCGTCAAAGACGAGGAGAGGTCCGGAAGTGCCGCTTTCTTCGGAAGTATTCTTTACGGCCAAGGCCACTTCGACCAGGGGGCCGGACAAGAGAAGGTGTGTGCCGTCGAAAGCGGTGCAGGGTCGGGAAAGATGGTCGGTCATGACGGGTACTCGATTGATATTTGATTTATATCCGGGTTATAAAATGAAAAGTCAATATCATCCGGGTAATAAATTGACGAAATTCGGATTGACTGCTATGGGGGCTTTGATTTGAAAACTCTTGTGAACGGAATGACGGATGAAGACCGAGGACAAAAAGGCGGCGATCGCGGCCTATAAGGAAAGAAAAGCAATCGTTGGAATTTATGTCGTCCGCTGCCTCACGTCGGGCAAGATCTGGATTGGCCAAAGCACCAACCTTGATACGATCCAGAACCGTCTGTGGTTTACGCTTCGTCTTGGCAATCATCCGTGCCGGGACCTGCAGCAGGTCTGGAACCATGGGACATCGGACGATTTCGTGTTCGAGGAACTCGAGCGAATGGAGGACGAGAAACTGGCCTATGTCCGTCAGGCCCGTCTCAAGGAGCGCGTTGCATATTGGCGTTCTTCGCTTGGCGGTGCTGCCATTTAACCAGCGGCAGGGCCTGCCGGAATCGCCAAACCAAACGTGTAAATTCTTGCCGGGCATG
Organism: Phyllobacterium sp. T2-21; assembly: GCF_055378485.1. Taxonomy (NCBI): domain Bacteria; kingdom Pseudomonadati; phylum Pseudomonadota; class Alphaproteobacteria; order Hyphomicrobiales; family Phyllobacteriaceae; genus Phyllobacterium; species Phyllobacterium sp. T2-21. Next base: position 389,479 of record NZ_AP027913.1, read on the forward strand.
CCAGACTGTCACAATGTTTGCGCTCGCACATGGTGGAACCCGCAACGTTCCTCATGTGAGATTTTGAATGGCTCAAACAGATATTCTTCGGTTCTTCAGTGCCTGGCTGCGCGCACCCCTACGCGTCGCATCGGTAACACCATCCAGCAACAGTCTGTCGGCTCTGATGACCGAGCACATATCGCCGTCTCACGGCCCTGTTCTGGAGCTTGGCCCCGGGACGGGCGTGTTCACGTCAGCCCTGCTGAAACGCGGCATTGCAGAGCGCGACATCACGCTGATTGAGTATGGGCCGGAGTTCGTGCCTCTCCTCAAGGTAAGATTTCCCGATACCAAACTCTACCAGATGGATGCGCGGCATATCGGGAAGCGCGGCCTCTTTGAAGACGCGGTTTTCGGCAATGTCATCAGCGGATTGCCGCTTCTGTCGATGAAACCCGCCATCGTGCTGGCGATCCTCGCGGGATGTTTTTCCCGGTTGCGCCGGGATGGAGGATTTTACCAGTTTACCTACGGCCCCAAATGCCCGGTGTCCTCCTTGCTCCTGCACAAGCTCGACCTCAAGGCAGAGAAGACTGGCTGGACGTTCCGCAATTTCCCGCCGGCTTCGGTCTACCGCATTACCCGCCATCAGGTTCCCTTGCTCGGGAATGCGCGCTGATGGATTCTCCACTTTATGCATCGCTGCTGGACATGGGATTGCTTGGCATTGTCGCTCTTGCCTTCGCGGAGAAGCTGATCCCGGTTCTTCCGTCTTATCTCATGCTGGTGTTTCTCGGTGCGACATATGTGTCGGGCGTCCCGGACCTGATTGTGCTCGTGCTCGCCACCGTTTGCGGGTCCACGCTGGGTGCCCTGTTCTGGTATGGCATTGGCCGGTTGGCGGGAAAGAAACGAACGGATGCGCTTGTCGCCCGTTTCGGCCGCTATATTTTCCTGCCGGTCACCCGGTACCGCGCCATGGCCAACGCCTACGAGACAAATCAGTTCTGGGTTACGCTCGTCGCCCAGACCATTCCGACCATCCGGATATTCCTGGCAATGCCAGCTGGTGTCTTGCGATTGAAACTGCAAGGCTTTCTGCCGGCAACCATTCTCGGCATCTTTGTCTGGAATACGCCCTTGGTCGGTCTCGGCTTCCTGTTGCGTCAATCGGAACGTGATCCGCTGCAGATGGGAATAGCTGTTGTTGGCGCTATTCTTCTGGGTGAACTGGCCGTTGGATTGATCTTTCGCCGTGTGCGTGGATGAGTGGCACCTTCCGCATGCAAGGACGTGGCGATAAAGTCGGGTGAATCGGGGGCAGAGTGGCAGATGCGCATATTGCTGGTTGAGGACGAACCGCAACTGGTCGCGGCGCTGAGAGCGGCGTTTGCGCGCCACAATCTGGTGATGGACCATGTCGGCAGTCTCTTTGATGCCGAGCTCATTCTCAATGACGGAGTCTACGATGCGCTGCTGCTCGATCGCCAACTGCCGGATGGTGACGGGTTGAGCCTCATTCCAAAATTGCGCAGCAATGGCCTTACCCTGCCGATTATTGTGTTGACGGCGAAGGGGCGGGTGCCAGAGCGTATCAGCGGCCTCGAGACCGGTGCCGATGATTACATGGCCAAACCATTCGACTTCGACGAGCTTCTGGCCCGGTTGCGGGCGATCCTGCGCCGTCCGGGGCTGGCGCACTCGCAAATCATCACCGTCGGGCGATTGAGCTTCGACATGGCCTATCGCGATGTTCTCGTCGGCAATTGCCGGCTCGAGATGCCGCGGCGCGAAATGCTGGTACTTGAAAGCCTGGTGCGCCGCGTCGGCCGCATGGTTCCGCGGCCCGCGCTGATGGAAGCTGTCTTCGGCTTTGACGATGAGATTCAGTCGAACGCACTCGATTCCCACGTCTCAAGACTTCGCCGCAAACTGGCCGATGCGAAGGCCGGGGTTGTGATCAATGTCATTCGCGGCGTGGGTTATCTCCTGCGGGAAGAGTCATGACGGAGCAGCGCCCGCAATCCCTCAGGCGGCGATTGTTCTGGCGGTTGCTGGCGGTTCAGTCCGTTGTGCTCATTCTTGTCATCGCAGTGCTTTTCGGTTCCGGGCAATTGTTCGACTTCCGTTCGACCGAAAATACCGTTGAAATTCTCGAAGCGGGTATTGGAAGAGACCCGCACGGTGGTCTGATACTGAAGGATGCGGATGCAATAAGGGCGTTGCGAAAAGATGTGCCGGACCTCTGGTACATCATTCGGGATGGGCAGGGGCATCAACTGACGGAAGGCGATATCCCGGAGGAATATGCCGGCGTAGGAAATGCTCTGGACCGGATTGGCCAGGCCCGCTTCGGTTGGAATATCGGTGACCGGGAGAGGCCGACGGCCCGGATGCGCTGGGTCGAGACCGACGCTGGCCGTGTACAGATACTGACGGGATCATCCGCGCTTGCGCCGTTCTTCATGGTGTTCCTGGGAATCTCACTGATCCTGCTGAAACTTGTCGTTCCGATACTCGGGATCATTGCGCTCGGTGCTTTCGTGGCAACGCCCATCGTCGTGCGGCGATCGCTGCGGGGATTGGAACAGGCTGCCGCACAAGCGGATTCGATAGACATCGAAAAACGCGGGGTACGATTGACGTCGACCGGTATGCCCTCCGAAGTCACGCCTTTTGTGCGTGCGGTCAATGGAGCGCTGGGTCGTCTGGACGAAGGCTATGACCGCCAGGAGCGTTTTCTCGCCGACGCCGCCCACGAACTGCGCACGCCCATTGCGATCCTCAAGACGAGGGTCGCATCGTTGCCGCAAGGCATGACCAAATCTCTTTTGACAGAGGATACCGCAAGACTGGCGGTTCTGGCGGAACAAATGCTTGACCTGCAGCGGCTGAAGCAGGACGTGCGTCATTTCACCGATGTTGATCTCATCCAGCTCGCGCAGCGTGTCGTTCTCGATATGGGGCCTTTGGCATTCACCGCGGGGTATGAAGTTGGTTTTGAAGCCGCCGCCGCCAATGCGGTCGTGCAGGGCGATCCCGTTGCCTTGGAAAGAGTGATGACCAATCTCGTGCAGAATGCCATCGATCACGGCGGCCGTGCGGGCACCATCGCGGTGGTTGTCGGGCAAAACTGGATCGAGGTCGCGGATGAAGGGCAGGGCGTTCCCGCTGAACTTCGCGAGCGTGTGTTCGAGCCGTTTTTCAAACGGCATCAGGGCACCAAAGGCTCCGGTCTCGGTCTCAAACTCGTCCAGGAGATCATGGAACTGCATGGCGGGAATATTACCATTGTGCAGAGACCGTTTGGCGCCTGCTTCCGTGTCGAATTTGCGCCTTCCACCACGGGTTCCGGCCAGCCAGCAGAATGACTGGCAGGAGATTGCGCTGAATTCTGCGCTTTTCCGGCGCTCTTCAACGATAGATTGCCTGCCGGGATGCAACCGTAATTTCGTTGCAATGAAAGGTGATTATAACTGTGGTGTCAGTAAGCAGAAATTCAAGAAACGGGAATACGCATGGACGGAACAACCGAGCCTGTGCTCATGGCGGCACTGCCACTCATCGTGGGGATGGGAGCGGTCCTGATTGGCATTGTGGCTATGATAGGCAGTTGCCGATTTAAGGTGAGTACGGAGCGTTCAGCGCTCGTCGCGCTTCTGGCGTTGTTAGGTCTGTTTGCAGTTTTTTATTGGTTTGTCGGCGCGCAGATGCCTGTCATACTCGTGCTTGGCGTGGTGGGATTGGGTTTTGCGGCTGCGCTCGTCATCAAACGCGTCTGCACCGAAACCAAAAGGCATAGGACTGAAGGAATATGAAGTCTCGCCTGTGATGCGGCATCGCTGGTCGAACCGTATCTGGGCTTCGCTCTTATCGGCGCGAACAGGTCACCCTTGTGCTACAATAAAATAATTTCGTGTAACGGGAATAAAACCGCATGGGCTCCGTATACACCATATGAAAACGCCGAAGCCACGTTTTGATGTTGTTGGACAGCTTGGTTCTCTTCGCCGTTATGCCCGTTCCCTGACCCGGAACGACGCGGATGCAGAGGACCTCGTCCAGGATACGCTTTTGCGCGCCTATGAGCGGCGAAGCGGGTTTCGTTATGGCAATACGCTTCGGGGGTGGTTGCTTTCGATCCTTCACAACCGGTTCATCGACGTCAAGCGTTCAAACGCGGCAGAGACCCGAACATTGGAGGCTGCCTATTCCCTTGCCGATGTGGCCATCGATGCGCCACAGGAACATTCCGTCCGGCTTGGCCAGGTGCGGGAAGCATTTTTTGCTCTTCCTGAAGAGCAGAGGTCTGCACTTCATCTCGTTGCGCTGGAAGGCCTTTCCTATGAAGAGGCCGCGAACACATTGAACATCCCGGTCGGTACCTTGATGTCGCGGATCAGCCGGGCCCGCGCAACCCTTCGTTCCCACGAAAACGACCGGCAATTGGGAAAGGCCGGTCATTTGAAAATTGTAGGAGGCCGAGATGACTGAAACGATCGATCCCGTCGTCGAAGCGGATCTGGACGCCTATATCGACGACCAGCTCGATACCCTTCGCCGGATTGAGATTGCCCGTTACCTGTCGCAGCATCCGGAACAGGCCGCTCGTGTCATGTCCGATCTGCAGTCGCGCGACGAACTTCGGCTTGCGCTGGCGCAGGGGCATACGGCCGGGTCTCCGGAAACGTCAGAACTTGCGCACCGGCTTGAACGGGGTCTCGGACGGGACCGGCTGTTTGGCGGTTTGCAACGCATTGCGGCGGTTGGGGTGCTGCTGGCCCTGGGCTGGATGGCCCATGCGGGGTTCGGTCCTTTGACCGTCTCCAAAGTTGTCGCCGCAACGCCGCCGCCCGCCTACGTCTCAGACGCCATCATGGCGCACAAGACATCAACGCTCCGTGCCGAAATGGTATCGCAGCCGGAAACCCGCAGCTACGACCCTGCGGAGATACGCGCGTCGACCGGAATCGTCATACCCGCAATGCCTGAGAAATGGACGGTGCATGACGTTCAACTGTTTCCGTCCAATTTTGGACCGAGTGTCGAAATGGAAGTCCGGTCCGACAGCCTTGGTCCGGTTTCGCTCTTTGCCGTGCGTCCCGGCACGTTTGATGTCGTCAAACCGCGCGCTCTCCGCGTGAACGGCACGTCTGCGGCCTATTTTCAAATTGGCGATGTCGCCTATGCGCTCGTTTCGGATGCTGCAACGGCAGATCTGGAAAAGGCTGCGCTGGGCCTTGCCAAAACCCTTTACTGATCCAACGAACCGAAAGGAACCGAGTTTATGAATACACCTCTGCGTTATGGGATGGATACGGCGCGCGGCCAGTCATCCGCGGTGTTTGATGAAGGCCTGCGCCAGCATATGCTGCGCATCTACAACTACATGGGCCTTGGTCTGGTTGTTACCGGTCTTGTAGCCTTTGTCGTTGCCTCAACACCGGCTCTCTATGTGCCGATCTTTTCGACGCCGTTGAAGTGGGTCGTGATGCTGGCCCCGCTGGCCTTTGTCATGTTTTTCTCGTTCAAGATGCAGTCCATGTCGGCATCGTCGGCACAGGCCATGTTCTGGGCATTTTGCGCTGTCATGGGCCTATCCCTGGCATCCGTATTCCTTGTCTTCACCGGAACCAGCATTGCCCGTACCTTCTTTATCGCGGCAACGATGTTTGGCGCAACCAGCCTCTACGGATACACGACCAAGCGTGACCTGTCGCAGTTCAGCTCCTTCCTGATGATGGGCCTGATCGGCGTGGTCATCGCGAGTCTCGTCAATCTTTTCCTCGGCTCGTCGATGCTGCAGTTCGTCGTATCCGTAGCCGGTGTGCTTGTGTTCATCGGGTTGACCGCCTGGGACACCCAGTCGATCAAGGAGCAGTATGCCGAGAGCCATGATTCCGAATCGCAACAGAAGCTCGCTGTCTTCGGCGCTTTCTCGCTCTACCTGAACTTCGTCAACATCTTCCAGCTGCTGCTCAGCCTGACTGGTCAGCGCCAGGAGTAGGCTGGTCGAGACGAACCCAACAATGCCATTCCATCCCGTGCTGAAGAGTTCAGCACGGGTTTTTGCTTTCAGCCGTCCCTGGTTATGATCAGATGGGTTGCATTCGGGGTGGACATGTGTTCGCGGCATTTATATCCGAGGCTCAGAAGATCAATATCGGCGAACAGGTTTTCGCCCTGTCCTAGAAAAACCGGCGAAATGGCGAGATGTAATTCGTCGATGAGACGGGCATGCAGGTATTGCTTGATCGTGCTGACACCACCACCGACCCGCACGTCTTTTCCGTCTGCTGCATCTCTGGCACGTTCCAGAGCGCTTTCAATTCCATCCGTCACGAAATGAAACGTCGTTCCGCCCTCCATCACGATGGATGGACGCGCGTAGTGGGTGAGAACAAAAACCGGACAGTGATAGGGAGGCGTGTCGCCCCACCATCCTTTCCAGCTATCGTCCGGCCAAGGGCCCCTGACCGGTCCGAACATGTTGCGGCCGAGAATCCACGCGCCGATATTGTTGAATCCAAGTATCGCATAATCATCATCGACGCCGGTGGAGCCGCCGTTCTGACCGAACATCTTTTGAAACGTGCGTGTGGTGAAGGCCCATTGGTGCAGGGACATTCCGTTCACGCCAAGCGGATTATCTATGCTTTGGTCAGGACCCGCACCGTAACCATCCAAGGACAAAGAGAAGCTGCGAACGTAGAGTTTCGACATTGACCATTCCTCTCATTTCGACTGGCGGAGGAAACTAAGCGGCTCTCGAAAGCGAGCGCAACAAAAAAGAAGGGCGCGGGATGTCAGAACAACGGCTTCACAACCAGCTCCAGTCCAAGCAGCAGGAGACAGACCAGGAACCAGCGGCGGAAAGTTGCAGGGCTGATGGCATCGCGCACCTTCTGACCACACCACATGCCGAACAGCGCAGGTGCCAATGCGAGAGCTGACGTGCTCATATTGTCGAACTGCAATGCTCCACCCGATGTCAGCCCGATTGCGAGCGCGACGGTGGACACGGTAAAGGACAGGCCAAGCGCCTGGATCAAATCGTCCTTGGCCAGACCCAGCGCCTGCAGATAGGGAACGGCCGGTATGACAAAAACGCCTGTTGCGCCGGTTACGATGCCCGTGACGATGCCAACGAGCGGCGACAGAAAGGGCTCCAGGCTGCGCGGAACCGACAATTGGCGGGCTGCAAGACCGAAACCCGCATAGAGCATCAAGGCAGCGCCGAGACCCATTGTGGTCCATCCAGCCGTATCATTGGCCATAAGCCAGGCACCTGCAATGGTTCCCAGCAGGATGGTGAGCATCATGGCCCACAGCCGTAACGCGAGGACCGCAAAGCTTGGCCCGGAAAGCAATTGCAGGACATTGGTGACGAAAGAGGGAACGAGCAGCAACGCCGCTGCGCCTGCCGGAGGCATGATGGTGCCGAGAATACCCATGGCGACGGTCGGCAGCCCCATTCCGGTCACACCCTTGACCATACCGGCAAGGAAGAACGTCAGGACAATCATGAGAAGGGAAGCTGCGGACAGGTCAAACATGTCCCAGCATTGCGCGGGATGGTACTGTTCACAATGCGGAAGAACCGAACTCTGCCTAAGGCTATGCCGAAGGCAGATTGAGTGCTACACCCCTATGCATGCGTTTCGACCTGACCGATCTGCGTCTCTTTCTTCTGGTTGTGGAAGCCGGAAGCATCACCCATGGTGCCATGCAGGCCAACATGACGTTGCCATCGGCCAGTGCCCGCCTGCGCGGCATGGAAGACGTCATCGGTCTCCCGCTGCTTGAACGCGGCCGGCGCGGCGTCGCAACCACACCGGCTGGCGATGCGGTTGCCCATCATGCCCGTATTGTCCTGCGGCAGATCGAGCAGATGCGCGGGGAGCTGGGTGAATTCTCGAAGGGTCTGAAAAGTCACATTCGCCTGATGGCGAATACTGCGGCCATGACGGAATTCCTGCCGGAAAGGCTTGCGGCCTTTCTCGCCGTCCGGCCCAATGTCGATATCGATTTGAAGGAACGTCTCAGCACCGAGATCGTCAAGGCGGTGGCAGGCGGTTCTGCCGATATCGGTGTGATCACGGATGCCGTGGATCACGGCAGTCTGGAATTGCGGCCCTTCGCCATTGACCGCCTGGTCCTGGTTGTTGCCCGCTCGAGCCAATGGGCGGAACGTCGCCATATCGCCTTCGCCGATGTCGCCGGGCAGGAATTTGTCGGATTGAGTGCCGGCAGTCCGCTGCAGGATTATCTCGGTGATCACGCGGCACGTGCCGGCCATGCTCTTGCGTTCCGTATTCGTCTGCGGACCTTTGAAGGCATTTGCCGTATGGTTGCTCAGAATGTCGGGTTGGGGATAGTCCCGGAGACTGCAGCGAAGAGATATCGCCGCTCGATGCCCATTCATTCGGTGCGTCTGACGGATACGTGGGCCACGCGGCATCTGGCCATCTGCGCACGCAGGTTTGAGGATTTGCATCCTCATGGGCGCGAACTGGTCGAGCAACTGACGACGCCCCAGCCGACGCGCCGTGGCGATCGGGTGTAAAAGCCAATCGCCGGACCTTGAATTTGCGCGGATCGAATTTATGATCGGCTATGCCTTCAGATCAAGCGGCCCCTCCCATACCTGTAAACGGCGCGGATGCTCCCTCGGGACAACACGATGCGCGCGCGCTGTTGAAGGCGGATATTGTCGTGATCGGTGCCGGGCAGGCCGGTCTTTCCTCCGCCTATCACCTGCAACAGCTTGGGCTGAAATCCTGGAAGAATTACCTGGTTTTGGACAAGTCGCCCGGTGCCGGTGGCGCTTGGCAGTACCGGTGGCCATCCCTGACTTTGACGACGGTCAATCGCGTTCACGATCTGCCGGGGCTGCGGTTTGTCGAGGCAGTTGATGCTGGTGACGAAGTCAAGGCATCGGTAGCGGTGCCGCAATACTACGCCGCCTATGAACGGAAGTTCGAATTGCCGGTCTACCGGCCGCAGACGGTCAAGGTCGTGTGCGAGCGCAACGGGCGCTTTCGTATCGAGACCGAAGAGGGTGGTTTTTCCGCGCGCGGCATCATCAATGCGACGGGAACGTGGGAGACGCCCTATATTCCTGCCTATCCGGGCGCAGAAAATTTTGAGGGCCGGCAGCTGCACACCCATGACTACAAGACAGCGGATGAGTTTGCCGGAAAGCATGTCGTTGTTGTCGGTGGTGGCATTTCCGCGCTGCAATTGCTGGACGAAATTTCCCGGGTCACGTCGACGACCTGGGTGACGCGGCAGGAACCGCAGTTTCGCGATACACCGTTTACGCCGGAAGATGGGCGGGCGGCGGTGGCGATTGTGGAAGACCGGGTGCGACGCGGGCTGGTGCCGGGGTCGGTGGTTTCAGTCACCGGGATTCCGTTGACACCGGCGCTGCGCGCAGCGCAGGCGCGCGGTGTGCTCAAACGGCTGCCCATGTTTGCCGTGATCACCCGGAATGGCATACGCTGGTCCGATGGCCGGGAAGAGCGAGCCGACGTCATTTTGTGGTGCACCGGGTTCCGCAGTTCGCTCGATCATCTTGCCCCGCTCCAAATCCGCGAGGAGAATGGCGGCATCATCATGTCGGGCAGGCTGGCGACACAGGTTGCCAAGGATCCGCGCATTCATCTGGTCGGGTACGGTCCTTCGGCGTCCACCATAGGTGCCAATCGTGCCGGGGGCGCGGCCGCGCGCGAACTCACGGATTATCTCGGGCTGCAGAAAGAGTAAACTATCTGGAATTGGCTGGCCTGATGCTGCATCCCTCGAGGAACAATGCCGCTGCCATGGCCACGCGTTCTTCGATCTCGCGGTCTTCGGGAACGCTGGCCAACCCCAGTGTTGCGATACGGAAGGGTTCTGCGGTGACCATGCCGAGCAGCATCGTTGCGGCAATCCTGGAATTATCGAGCTTGATCAGTCCGCGCTGTTCCTGCTGTTCCAAAAACCGGGCGACCATGGCCGAGCTTCGCGACGGACCTTCTCTGTAGAAGGCTTTGGCCACTTCCGGAAAGTTCAGGGCTTCGGCCGTCACCAGACGATAGAATGCGACGGTCTGGTCGGATAGGACAAGGTGCGCAAATTCGCTCAGGATATGTTCGAGCGCGTGTTTCAGTCCCAAATGGTCCAGTGATTCCGGATGAATCGTCTGCAGGAAAGCGTCGACCCTGCTGGCAATCTGCTCGCCGCGTTCTGCCACGATGGCCGCAAGCAGTTCGGATTTCGTTGTCCAGAAGCGGTAAATGGTCCGTTTCGCAACACCCGCCTCCCGGGCAACCGTCTCCATCCGGGTCGCGGTGTAGCCGTTTTCCAGCAGCACATGGGTGGCGGTCTGCAGGATCAGGTGTTTCGTCTCCGCGTCAGACCGGTTTTGCGGCCGTCCGCGCGGACGTTTGATCTCTGGTGTGTTTTCGTCCTGATTGTCCCGCTCGATCTCGATTGTATCCGTTGGTTTTGTCACCAGTCTTCCGCTTTCGGTCTTCAAAAATAGTTGCTTGCGCATTTTCTGTCTTGCAAACGGAATTGTCCAGACATAATTAGGGAACTGCTGGGTTCCTTATTTATCCCCGACCCGAGTTCTCCCAATGAACCGTGCCGATCTAGTTCCTCAACTAAGGGCATTCGCCATGACCAAAAACACGCAACCCCTCGATCTCAAGGTTGAAAAGACACTGAGTGCCGACGAAGCCATGTCGGCACCGCAGGAAGGCAAGATGGAGCCGCCGCACAAGCCGCAGCCGCGCAATGTTCGAAAGTTGCTGCTGATTGGCGCGGCTGTGATCGTTGTGGGACTGGGAGCGAAGTTCGGCTGGCACTACTGGACCGTCGGACGGTTCCAGGAATCAACCGACGATGCCTATGTGAAGGCCGATTCCACCATCGTTGCCCCAAAGGTTTCCGGCTATGTGCGCGAAGTGCTTGTGACGGACAATCAACCCGTCCGTGCCAATCAGCCCCTCGCAAAAATAGATGACCGCGATTACGTGGTTGCGCTTGAGCAGGCGAAGGCTGATGTCGCCGCGGCACAGGCTGACATAGAGAACATCGTGGCGAGTCTCGACCAGCAGCAGGCAGCGATTGCCCAGGCGCAGTCGACCGTATCGGTCGATCAGGCCAGCTTGAAATTCGCCCAGCAGGACAATGAGCGTTACGGTGCCCTTGCAACGCAAGGCGCGGGAAGCGTGCAGAACGCCCAGCAGGCTGTTTCCAAACTGGATATTGCCAAGGCGACGCTTCAGCGTGACGAAGGCGCTGTTGTTTCGGCGCAGAAACAGGTTGGCGTGTTGCAAGCCCAACTGGCCAAGATGAACGCGGCCCTTGCACGCGACAAGGCCGTTCAAGATCAGGCCGAGCTCAATCTGGGTTACACGACGATCGTCTCGCCGGTGGATGGCGTGGTTGGCAACCGCACCCTGCGTGTCGGACAGTATGTCCAGTCCGGCACCCAGCTGATGGCGGTCGTTCCGCTTGACGATGTCTACGTCATCGCCAACTTCAAGGAGACCCAGCTCACGGACGTGAAAAAAGGCCAGCCTGTCGATATCGCCGTCGACACCTTCCCGGGTGTCGCCCTGACGGGGCGTGTTGACAGCATTGCACCGGCCAGCGGCCAGGAATTTGCTCTGCTGCCGCCGGACAATGCAACCGGCAATTTTACCAAGATCGTGCAGCGCATTCCGGTCAAGGTTGTCCTGAACAATGACAGCAAGCTCACCGGCCTGTTGCGTCCCGGCATGTCGGTGACCCCGACCATCAATCTCAAGGATTCCGACGGCGCGGCCAAGTGCGGCGAGACTGCCTGCTTCAAGGCCGCCAACTAGCAAATCCGGATAGGACGAAGAAAATGTCCGTTGCTGCCACACCCGTTGCCGATCAGGAACGCCCCGCAAGCCTCAAGACGTGGATTACCGTCTTTGCCGGCCTGATCGGCGCCTTCATGGCTGTGCTGAATATCCAGATCACCAATGCCTCGCTCCTCAATATCGAGGGCGGTATCGGCACTGGCGTCGACAATGGCGCGTGGATTTCGACGGCCTATCTCATCGGCGAAATCATTGTCATCCCGTTGACCGACTATCTCAGCCGGGTGTTTTCCTTCCGGCGTTTCCTGCTGGTCAATGCCCTGCTGTTCCTGGCGTTCTCGGTGGCCTGCGCCTTTGCGCGCAATCTCGAAGAGATGATCATTCTGCGGGCCATTCAGGGGTTTACCGGCGGCGTGCTCATTCCGATGGCGTTCACGCTGATCCTGACCAAGCTGCCGCGGTCACAGCATTCCGTTGGCATGGCCCTCTTTGCCATCACCGCAACCTTTGCGCCAGCGATCGGTCCGACCATCGGCGGTTACCTCACCGAGAATTACGGCTGGCAGTACATATTCTTTATCAATCTCGTTCCCGGCGCCTTCATGGTCACCGCGCTCTATCTCAATCTTGAGCGCCAGCCGATGAACCTCGGCCTGCTGAGGGAAGGCGACTGGTTCGGCATTCTGGCCATGGCCATCGGTCTTGGTGCACTTCAGACGGTGCTTGAAGAAGGCAACAAGAACGATTGGCTGGGTTCGCCCTTCATCGTTCGCCTGATGATTGTCGCTGTGGTGTTTCTGGCGCTGTTTGTCTGGATCGAACTGACCGTGAAAAACCCGGCCGTTAATCTGCGTCTGTTGAAACGGCGCAATTTTGGCCTCGGCACCGTTGCCAACATGCTTGTCGGTTTCGGCCTCTACGGCTCGGTGTATCTGTTGCCGCAATATCTTGGTCAGGTGCAGGGCTACAATTCCGAACAGATCGGCTCGGTCATGGCCTGGACCGGCTTGCCGCAGCTTTTGATCATTCCGTTCGTTCCGATGCTGATGGGCCGGTTTGATACGCGCATCATCGTGTTTCTCGGCCTGTGCGTGTTCGGCGGCAGCTGCTTCATGAATATTCACATGTCGGCCAACTATTCCGGCGATCAGCTCTGGCTGCCCAACATCGTTCGCGCCGTCGGGCAGGCTGTGGTGATGGCACCGCTGACGGCTATCGCGATGGTTGGTGTTGCCCGCCATGAGTCCGCTGCAGCGTCCGGCGTCTTCAACATGCTGCGGAACCTCGGCGGTGCATTCGGCACGGCGATGCTGGCCACGATCGTCACCAAACGGGAACAGTTCCATTCCAACACCATCGGCAATTCGGTCAATCTGTTCAGTGAAACGGTTCGGGGCAGGCTTGATCAGATGACGGCCTATTTCATGGCGCATGGCGTGACAGACCCGGTTGCGGCACGTGAACAGGCGATAATTGCGCTTGGCCAGACGGTCAAAAGGCAATCGCTGATCATGGGCTACAGCGACACGTTCGTTGTGCTGGGTGCAATGCTGATCATTGCCGCTTTCTTCGTGCTTCTGACCAAGAAAGGCCAGGCGAGCGGCGCTCCAGCCCATTGAATGTGTCATGGGCTGGCAACAACATTCTTCCAGTGCAAGAAACGGGTTGAATTCCGGGGCTGCCGGCATGATGTTCATGACATGTGAAAGACGGAGGCCATGTCATGGGTCAGACAGTGCACAGCTATCATATCTTTGAAACCGAAGGCGGGTTTTGCGGAATCGCCTGGAATACGCGTGGTGTGACGCGGTTCCAACTTCCGACAAGGAGTGAAGAGGGAACGGAGCGGCTCTTGCTCAGGCGCCTGCCAGTCGCCGAACCCGCAACGCCCACTCCGGCAATTGCCGACGCGGTTGCGGCGGTAAAGCGCTATTTCAAGGGTGAAGAAACGGACTTTTCCGATATCAAACTGGATCTTGACGGGCAGGACGAGTTCTTCAAACGCATATATGATGCTGTCCGGCGGGTTGGTTGGGGCCATACGGTTACCTATGGCGGATTGGCCAAGGAGCTCGGTGCCGGGCCGGAAGCCGCACGGGACGTAGGGCAGGCGATGGCGAAGAATCCGGTCGCCCTGATCATCCCCTGCCACCGGGTGCTGGCGGCGGGCGGCAAGGTTGGCGGTTTCTCGGCGCCGGGCGGCTCAACCTCCAAAATCCGCATGCTGGAACTTGAAGGCGTGCATGTCGGCGCGCCTGAACCTGCTCAGCAAACACTGGGCTTTTAGCCCAACGCTACCGGAGAGGGCCCCATTGCGCGGATTCACGATCGCGTGATCCGCGCCATTGTGCCTGTGGAATGGCCAAAAAAGCCTTTGAAAAAGGTGAGTTGGCTTCTCAATTATTGCTGCAGCACCTAGAAACTCCGCCTGGATCGTATAATCTGGCCGGTGCGAATGTCCGGCCGCGTGCCCTGGTGGCAATGGCGGGCGGACTTTCGGTAAGACCAATGAATGATTGGGATGATCGTGACTGACAGAACATTGAAAGAAACAGATTCAGGACAACTGCAAACTGGAAATGCGGATCAATCCTTCGCGACGGCCGGTATCGCACCGATGGATCGCCCCAGCCGGGTCACGCGTTTTTTCATGAGCATTGTCTCCTGGGCCGAAGGGCTCAATCTCAAATATGCCAAATTCGGCAATCCTCCCGTCTACGACAATGCAACCTTTCCCTGGTCAAGCGAGATCGAGAAGGCCTGGCCGGAAATCCGCACCGAACTTGATCGTGTCCTTCTCCGGCAGAGTGAATTGCCGGCGTTCCAGGAGATTTCCACGGACGTCAAAACCATCTCTACGGACAAGAACTGGAAGACTTTCTTCCTGATCGGTTTCGGGGTGAAATCGGAACAGAACATTCAGGCCTGTCCGAAGACATGGGCGGCCGTGCAGAAGATTCCCAATCTGAAGACGGCCATGTTCTCGATTTTCGAGCCCGGCAAGCATTTGCCGCCGCATCGCGGCCCCTATAATGGCGTGCTGCGTCTCCATGTCGGTATGATCGTTCCCGAACAGTCAGATAGGCTGGCCATTCGCGTTAAAGACCAGATTTGCCATTGGCATGAAGGCAAGGCGCTGATTTTTGACGATGCCTACGAACATGAGGCGTGGAATCACACGGACAAGACACGCGTCGTGCTCTTTGTTGATTTCGTCAAACCCACACGGTTTCCAGCCAATATCGTCAACTGGATGTTGATGAACCTGGCGGTGTTCACCCCGTTCATCCGGGAAGGGCTCGACAATCACAAGGAATGGGAAAAGCGCTTTTATGCGGAAGCGGAAAAGCTGCGCAACCAGCCCGGCCGATAGGTGAAGGGCAGCGCCGGGTCAGTTCACCCGGCGTTTCTCCAGTTTGCGGGCAAGGGTGCGGCGGTGCATGCCAAGGCGCCGGGCTGCTTCCGAAATGTTGAAGTCTGTTTCCACCAGCATCTGGTGGATACGTTCCCATTCCAGCGTCTTGATCGATGTCGGGCGCGCGGTCAGATCGATCTCCGTATTGCCTGCTGCCTTGCTGAAAGCTGCTTCGATGTCGTCGGAATTGGATGGCTTGGCGAGGTAGTGACAGGCGCCGAGCTTGATCGCTTCCACGGCGGTGGCGATGCTGGCGAATCCTGTCAGCACAACGATCAGCATTTCCGAATCATGGGCATGCAGCGCCTCGACGCAGGTAAGACCTGACGCGCCGGAAAGTTTCAGATCGACGATGGCGTAGTGGGGTGACTGGGTTTGCAGGATGTCCCGCAGTTCTTCCAGTCCGCTTGCCAGCACCACATTGTATTCGCGCCGTTCGAACGAACGTTTCAGCGTCCGGGCAAACGCCGTATCGTCCTCGACGATAACCAGCAGCCGATCATTTGTCATGTTCGCGCACTCCGATGGCCAGCGAGGCAAGCGGCAGTTCCAGCGTCACGGACGCGCCGCCCTGCGGCAGGTTGCGGGCATGCACAGCACCACCGAGCTTGCGCACGGCGTTGACGACCAGAAACAGTCCTAGGCCGCCGCCGAGACGGCCCTTGCTTGACTGGTAGGGCTTGCCGAACTTTGCCAGTATATCCGGCTGGAAGCCGGGCCCGGCATCGTTGACGCGCAGCACCAGCATATCACCCTCGCGTTCCGCCAGAAATCCGACCCATCCCGGCGATGCGTCGAAGGCATTGTCGAGAACGTTGAAGATGACCTGCTTGAGCGCCGAGTCGGAAACGATGGTGAGATTGAGCCCGAAGGCATTTCCGTAGGAAAGCGTCGTTGCGGACCGCGCCGCCCGCCATTCGGCGACCAGTTCATCCAGGAAGGCATTGACGGTGGTCACCGTGGGCGCTTCGCCGCGCGCCTCGCCTGCCGCCAGCAGAATGCCCGTGACGATGGCCTTGCAACGCTGCACTTCGGCCTGCATTTCATCGATTTCCTGAACGAGATCGGGATCGGCGGCAAGAGCCGGAACCCGGCGCCAATCTCCGAGGATGACCGACAGGGAAGAAAGAGGCGTGCCCAGCTCGTGTGCCGCGCCGGAGGCAAGCAGGCCCATGCGGACGATATGGTCTTCTTCCGCCGCATGCTGTTTCAGCGCGGCAAGATTGGCGTCGCGCTCACGCAGGTTGCGGTTGATGCGGGCAACGAAGACGACGAGCAGGGCGGCGTCGAGCACGAAGCAGATGAGCATGCCGATGATGTGAAGGCGGAAAAGTTCGTCTGGGCCCTGACCGGGCAGAATGATTGGCTCGTAGAACAGCGTCAGGCCGGCAAAACTGATGCCGGCAATAGCGACGATTGCCGAGGTCAAGCGTGCGTCAAGCAAGACGGCGCTGAGTGTGACCTGCAGCAGATACAGAAAGATAAACGGATTGGTCGCGCCGCCGCTCAAATAGAGCTGCGCCGTGAGCGCTGCCACGTCGAAGACAAGGACAATGAACAGGGAAGCCTGCGTGGTGATCTGATCGTTGCGGAGCCAGACGATACTGGCAAGATTCAGCCCGATCAAACCCGCCAGAACCAGGAACATCGGTAGCAATGGCAATTCAAGATTGAGCCATTCATGCACAACGGCGATGGTCACGACCTGCCCGATGACCGCGATCCAGCGCAGCTGGACCAGCAGGTTCATGTTCTTCCAGTTGGCGGTGTAGTCAGCTGGCGGCGCTGCTGGCCGAAGCCCGGCCATCAGGCCGTCTTCAGTTTGGCGGATCTGGTTTGAATCCACTCGGTTCGCCTCTGGGTTCAACATATCAGGCCTGATTCAATCGCATGGTTTTGCGGACTTGCCATTCATATCGTCCAACATAAATCAAAGCCGCGGCCAGCATGAGCGCAAGTGCAAACCATGTTATGGCATAAACCAGATGATTGTTGGCAAAACGGATAACCGTCAAGCCGCCGATCGGCAGATCATCCGGATTGGCCCCGGCATCCTTGTCGATGAAATAGGGGGCTATCTCTCCGAGTCCGCGTGCGGTCGCAATGGCAGCGATATCGCGCGAGTACCAGCGGTCGGCAGCGGGGTCGTTGCGTCGCAGAAAGCCGCCGCCAGGCTCGCTCATGCGAAGAAGACCGGTCACGGCCTGTGCCGTCACATCGCTCACCTGCCATGAATCCTGTGCAACATCGTCCGGTACAAAGCCACGATTGATCAGGACGGTGAAACCATCATCGGTCTGGAACGGTGAAATGACCCAGGAACCGCTGCCGCGTTCGGTAACGGCCTTTACAAGCGTGTCATGGCCGGTCCGGAAATGCCCGCGGACCTGGACATGACGGTAGGTTTCCGTGTCATCGATCCCAGGCCATTGGGACGGACCGGGTGCGGAAACCGCCGGTGCGTGAATACGCTGTTCGACGCGCTGGATGAGGTCGAGCTTCCAGACGCGTCGCTCCAGCTGCCAGACGCCAAGTCCTGTCAGCAAAAGCACGCCCGAAAGGCCGATCAGACCGAGGAGGCCGAGTTGCCACAGAGCTCTGGGCCGGGAGCTTGGAGAGTGGCCATCATCATCCATTGCATCGTCCCGGAGTTATTCGGCCATCACGGTATCTGGCTCATGTCATGCCCGGGCATCATGTTGGTATTGAGGTGATACATGACCCATAGGGAGCCGGTCAGGGTGATGACGACAAGGACGAGTGTGAAGATCAGCGCCATCATGTTCCAGCCATTTTCCGACCGAACATTCATGTGCAGGAAAAACACCATGTGAACCACGATCTGGATCACGGCCAATGCCATGATCGCGAATGCGGTTGCCTGTTTGGAGTCCAGTGCGCCGGTCATGACCAGCCAGAAAGGAATGGCCGTCAGGATGACCGAAAGGCCAAAACCGATCAGATAGGATCGCAGGGAACCATGGGCATGCCCATCGTCTTCCGCGTGGCCGTGATCATCCGTGTGTGCTGGTGTCATCGCAACATTCCCATCAGATAGACAAAGGTGAAGACGCCGATCCAGATGACGTCGAGGAAGTGCCAGAACAGGCTGAGGCACATCAGCCGGCGCTTGTTCGCCTGGATAAGGCCATAGCGCTTGACCTGGATCATGAGCGTGACCAGCCAGACCAGGCCAACGGTGACGTGCAGGCCGTGTGTCCCGACGAGCGTAAAGAACGATGACAGGAACGCGCTCCGTTGCGGCGTTGCGCCCTCATGGATCATGTGCGCGAATTCGTAGAGCTCGATGCCAAGGAACGCCAGGCCGAACAGACCCGTCACGGCCAGCCATCCCTGCGTCGCAGCAATGCGTCCCTTGTCCATGGTGAGCATGGCAAAGCCATAGGTGATGGACGAGAAAAGCAGCATCGACGTGTTGAGCGCCACGAGCGGCAGATCGAAGAGGTCCTTCGGTGACGGCCCGGCCGCATAATTGCTGCCAAGCACGCCATAGGTCGCAAACAGCACGGCGAAGATGAGGCAGTCGCTCATCAGGTAAATCCAGAAGCCGAACATGGTGCTGCCGCCTTCGGCATGATCATGTTCGTCAACGAGATAGAATGTCGGAGCCACGCCGTCCCCGTGCACTGCGGAAGCTGGTGAACTCATCGTGCAACTCCTGCGAGAAGAGCGGTTCGCTCACCTTCCGTGCGGACAACATCCTCCGCCGGTATGTGGAAGTCGCGCTTGTAATTGAAGGTATGTCCGATGGTGACGGCAAGCAGGGCAATGAAGCTGGCTGCCGCGAGCCACCAGATGTACCAGATCATGGCAAAGCCGAAGATGATGCTCAGGACCGCCAGGATGATGCCTGTGCCGGTGTTGCTGGGCATATGGATGGCCTTGAAGCCTTCGAGCGGACGGGTGTAGCCGCGCCGTTTCATGTCGTGCCATGCATCGAGGTCATGCACCACCGGCGTGAAGGCGAAATTATAGGCCGGTGGCGGCGACGAGGTCGACCATTCCAGCGTGCGTCCATCCCAGGGATCGCCTGTCAGGTCGGCCAGCTTCTCACGGTTGCGGATGCTGACATAGATCTGGATGAGGAAGGAGAGGATGCCGATGGCGATCAGGACGGCGCCGAAAGCCGCAATCACGAACCAGATCTGCAGCGACGGATCGTTGAACACGCGCAGGCGCCGGGTCACACCCATCAGGCCGAGTACATAAAGTGGCATGAAGGCGAAGTAGAAACCGATGACCCAGAACCAGAACGACATCTTGCCCCAGAACGGATCGAGCTTGAAGCCGAATGCCTTCGGGAACCAGTAGCTGATGCCGGCAAACAGGCCGAACAGCACGCCGCCGATGATGACATTGTGGAAGTGCGCCACAAGGAACAGGCTGTTGTGCAGGACAAAGTCTGCCGGAGGTACGGCGAGCAGTACGCCGGTCATGCCGCCGATGACGAAGGTCAGCATGAAGGCGATTGTCCACATCATCGGCAGTTCGAAGCGGATGCGCCCGCGATACATCGTGAACAGCCAGTTGAATATCTTGGCCCCGGTGGGGATCGAGATGATCATCGTCGTGATGCCGAAGAAGGAATTCACGCTGGCGCCGGAGCCCATGGTGAAGAAGTGGTGCAGCCAGACGAGATAGGCGAGGATGGTGATGACGACCGTGGCATAGACCATCGACGTGTAGCCGAACAGGCGCTTGCCGGAGAACGTGGAAGTGACCTCGGAGAAGATGCCGAAAGCCGGCAGAATAAGAATGTAAACCTCCGGATGCCCCCAGATCCAGATGAGGTTGACATACATCATCGGATTGCCGCCGAAATCATTGGTGAAGAAGTTCGTGCCGACATAACGGTCAAGGCTGAGCAGGGCGAGAACGGCAGTCAATACCGGGAAGGCCGCCACGATCAGCACGTTGGTGCAGAGCGCCGTCCAGGTAAAGACCGGCAGCTTCATCATGGTCATGCCGGGCGCGCGCATCTTGACGATGGTCGCCACCAGATTGACGCCGGACAGGAGCGTGCCGATACCCGCGATCTGCAGCGCCCATATGTAATAGTCCACCCCGACATCGGGACTGTATCCGATGTTGGAAAGCGGCGGATAGGCGAGCCAGCCGGTCTTGGCGAATTCCCCGACAAACAGCGACATCATGACGAGGATCGCCCCGGCCGTGGTCATCCAGAAACTGAAATTGTTGAGGAACGGGAAGGATACGTCGCGCGCGCCGATCTGCAGCGGAACGACAAAGTTCATCAGACCGGTGACAAGCGGCATGGCCACGAAGAAAATCATGATCACGCCGTGGGCGGTGAACACCTGGTCATAGTGGTGGGCCGGGAGATAGCCGTCGGAGCCGCCGAAGGCCATGGCCTGTTGCAGGCGCATCATGATGGCGTCGGCAAAGCCGCGCAGCAGCATGACGATGCCGAGGATCATGTACATGATGCCGATGCGCTTGTGGTCGATGCTGGTGAACCATTCGCGCCAGAGGTAGCTCCAGAGGCGGTAATAGGTGAGAAGCCCCACCAACGCCAAACCGCCAAGGGCCACCATGGCGAATGTGCCGACCAGGATCGGCTCATGATACGGGAAGGATTCCAGGGTCAACCGGCCGAAGACCGCCTTGAGAAGATCGGGATTATCAAACATGTCGGACTCAATCCGTTCAGGAATTCGATGGACGGCGCTGTGCGCCGAACAGTGGGGCAGTTGGGCGTGGCAGTCCGGCACCGAGTATTGGTGAGGAGTCGCGTGGTGACAGCAGTGGAGATTGTGCGGCCGCCCGCATTCTCTCTTCCTCTTCCGTCGTGCATATCCGTGCGACATAGGTTGTCGGCGGAGCAAAAATGGCGCCGCGTCGCCTGTATTTGTCATATTCGAGCGGGTGGACATTGTTGATGCCGGCAAGCCCGAGCCCGCCCTTGGCATCGATCGAGCTCATCTCGTCCATGCACATTTTGCCAAGCTCCACGCAGCGGTTGAGCACGGCGGTGAAGAGCTGTCTCTCGACACTGCCGTAACGGCGCGCCGGCTCGTTTTCGCTGGGCCGTTCAAGGTCGAGATAGGCATTGCGATCGAGCTTGGTGCCCTGCGCTTTCACGTCGGCCATCCATTTGTCAAAATTGGCATCGGACAGGCCGAGGAAGGCAAATTTCATGCCCGAGAAACCCGCGCCGCTGTAGTTCGCCGAGAAGCCTTCGAAGGTGCCGGGGTGGTTGATCACGGCGCTGAGTTTCGTCTGCATACCCGGCATGGTGTAGATCTGGCCTGCAAGCGCCGGAATATAGAACGAGTTCATGACCGCCGACGATGTCAGACGGAAATCGATTGGCCTGTCCACCGGGGCGGCCAGTTCGTTGACCGTCGCCACACCATATTCCGGATAGATGAACAGCCACTTCCAGTCGAGCGCCACGACTTCCACCTGCAGGGGCTTGACCTGCTTGTCGACCAGCCTGCCGGGCGCAATGCGATCCAGCGGACGGTAGGGATCAAGCAGATGCGTACCCATCCATGTCAGCGCGCCAAGGCAGATGATGATGAGGAGCGGCGCGGCCCAGATGATCAGTTCCAGTTGCGTCGAGTGATCCCAATCGGGTTCGTAGCGTGCCTCCGTATTGGATTGGCGATAACGCCACGCGAAAAACACCGTCAACAGCATGACGGGTACGATGATGATCAGCATCAGGATGGTCGAGATGACGATGAGATCCCGCTGCTGTGCAGCTACGTCGCCAGACGGGCTCATGACGACGGCATTGCATGCGGTCAGCATGGTGAGAAATGGAAGTATGGCGACGGCAAGAAAACGTTTCAAGGTCGTTCCTGTCATGATAACGGCGCTAATTTGCGCCATCCGTAACGGCACCCCATTCAAAGTGACATTGGACAATTTGCCCAATCCTTCCCTAATGTGTCACAATGATAAAGGAGATGCTAGCATAAGCCGTGAACGCGGCTTGACGTCAGCAGCTGCCAAATCAGGATTGAGGAGCGCAACGAGACATGAGCGCGGAAATAGGGGTGCCCTCATCGACGCACGGACGTGACGTGAAGGGCCTGCATGGCCACGAGGATGTCAATGTCGGTGAGATCGCCATCGGTGTCATCATCGGGCGTACGTCGGAGTTCTTCGACTTTTTCGTCTACGCCATCGCCTCCGTCCTGGTCTTTCCGAAGCTTGTCTTTCCCTATGTCGATCCGCTGACGGGCACGCTCTATTCCTTTGCAATTTTTGCGCTCGCATTCATCGCGCGTCCGCTTGGAACCGTGATCTTCATGGCCATCGACCGCACCTATGGCCGCGGCGTCAAGCTCACCATTACCCTGTTCCTCTTGGGAAGCTCGACGGTGGCGATTGCCTTTCTGCCGGGTTACGAGCAGGTGGGCTGGATATCGGCGCTGCTACTTGCGCTTTTCCGGCTCGGCCAAGGCCTGGCGCTGGGTGGTGAATGGGACGGTCTTGCCTCCCTCCTTGCACTGAATGCGCCGGAACGCCGCCGCGGCTGGTACGCCATGATCCCGCAGCTCGGTGCCCCGCTCGGACTGATGGTTGCGGCCAGCCTGTTTGCATTCTTTGTCTCGCACCTTTCCGCGCAGGATTTCCTGGAGTGGGGCTGGCGCTATCCCTTCTTCGTCGCCTTTGCCATCAATGTGGTGGCGCTGTTCGCGCGCTTGCGCATGGTCGTGACGGAACAATATGCCGAGCTCTTCAAGCGCCGGGAACTGCAGCCGACGACGGTCAGCGACACATTGCAGACAGAGGGCCGCCACGTGGTCATCGGTGCCTTTGCGCCTTTGGCCAGTTTCGCACTCTTCCATATGGTGACGGTGTTTCCGCTGTCATGGGTCTTTCTCTTCACGGACCAGGGACCGGCACGCTTCCTCATGATCGAGACGATTGGTGCGGCCGTCGGCGTGTTGGCGATCTTTGCATCCGGAAATATTGCTGATCGCGTTGGCCGGAGCCGTTTGCTCATCGCCACGGCCATCGCCATTGCCGTGTTCAGCGGGTTCGCCCCTCAGTTGCTTGACGGCGGCGATATCGGTGAAATCATCTTCATGGTCTTCGGCTTCCTGCTTCTCGGCCTGTCGTTCGGCCAGTCCTCCGGCTCAGTCGCATCGAATTTTTCCAGGCGATACCGCTATACGGGATCGGCCCTGACAACGGACCTCGCATGGCTGTTCGGTGCGGGTTTCGCGCCGCTTGTCGCCTTGATCCTGTCGAGCCGCTTTGGTCTCATCGCGAGCGGGGCCTATCTGCTGTCGGGTGCTGCATGCACACTGATCGCCCTGGCAATAAACCGGCAGATTGACGGCCGCGACAAGTAGAGCCGCCTAGAAAAGCTTCAGCGGATAGGTCCTGTAGAATATCAAAGCCGAGCGGAGGAACTGCCGGATGTGCCAAAGGCCCTTGCTTGCGGCCCGGCCGCCTTCATGCACGATCCTGACCGCTGGCACATATGCTATGCGTGCAATCTTGCGAACGCGCAGGGAAATATCGAAATCCTCGAAATACAGGAGGTAGCGTGGATCAAAACCG
The DNA here is from genome assembly GCF_055378485.1 of Phyllobacterium sp. T2-21. Classification (NCBI taxonomy): domain Bacteria; kingdom Pseudomonadati; phylum Pseudomonadota; class Alphaproteobacteria; order Hyphomicrobiales; family Phyllobacteriaceae; genus Phyllobacterium; species Phyllobacterium sp. T2-21. The sequence goes on from NZ_AP027913.1 coordinate 413,281, forward strand.
CCCAGCTGCCTGTAAACATCGCCGCGAAAAAACATGAAGCATCCGCTGACAATAGGCGGGTCCCAGAACGGGGTATTGGCGATTTCGTCGCGCATTTCGTACCGTTCAAGACGCCGCCGGAACATTGCCTTGATGCCGGCAGGCGCAAAACCGCGAAGAAGCAGGTCGAAGACTGCTGGATAGCGCTTGCAGAGATATTGCGTGCTCCCGTCCGGATTGAACGCCTTGGGCGTGATCAGCCCCGTTTCCGGCGCACCGGCCATGAAGGTCAATGCCTGCTTCAGGGCATCCGGCTCCATTTCCACGTCGGGATTCAAGACGAGATGAAATTTCCCCGCCTTGTCCAGAACCATGTTGTTGGCCGCACCAAAGCCGACATTGCCATGCCCTGCGATGATCTCAAGCGGCAGGTCAGGCAGCAGATTTCTCATCCAGCCGTGGTCTGCAGGCTCGGGCGAATTGTCGATCACATAGAGTTTGGCGCGAAGCGGGGCAATCGTCTCCACGGCTTTCCGAAGGCTCGTCAGCGTGGCCGCGAGCACGGCCTGTTCGGGTTTGAAAATGACCACGCCTATGGTGAGGTCGAAGTCCGGGGACATGGTGGCAAGGCTCCGTTCAACCATTGCTCGGTTTCTTTCCCATACGGCCGAAAAGCCCGTGAAAAATGCCCAGCGTCATCATCCAGGCGTGCTGCAGCCTTGGCACTGTAAAGATACTGTAGAACACAAATTTCCGGACGAGACGCACCGCATCGACGATCTTCCAGTTGGCGCGCAGCCACGGCTGCCGGTAAAGCCAGATGGCATTGCGGAAATGGTAGTAGTGCCGCAGCGGGCTGTGCACCGGAATGAACCGTCCACGAAACTTTATCGGGTTGTCACCCAGATCATGCTGCATTTCAGCGGCGCAAACCCCAAAGGACTGGTATCCCATGTGTTGCGCCCGCAGGCCCCATTCGATGTCGACATAGTCGATGAACAGTTCCTCTTTCATGCCGCCGACGTCATCAAGGGTCGCTGTCGGAATGAGGCAACCCGATGCTATGAGATAATCGACATCGACGACGGCATCGGCCGTGTCACAGGTCTGCCGCCGAAGCCGCAATCCTTCCGTTTTGATGAATGGAGGCGGATTTTTTTGCCGCGAGTCCTCATAACGCGGACCGACACATCCGAGCTTCACCCCCTTGGCAATCTGGGCTTTTGCCGCCGACAGCAACGTGGCGACCATGTCTGGTGCCGGTATGCTGTCCTGGTCGAGCAGGAGAACGAAGGTTGAACCCGATGCGCGTGCCCGGTCGATCCCAACGTTCTGCGCTTTGGCAATACCGTAATTGGCGTCAAGCGGTACAAATTCCGCTTGATTGCTCTGGCTTGCAAACCATTGTTCCAGATTCGTTTTCGAACCATTGTCAACGACGATGACACGGGCGACTTGCGGACTGATTGCGTTCAGAAGCGCTGCAAGACCCGCAAGATCCGGATTGTAGGTCACGATGATCGCGCTGACTTCTGGCTGTTGTTCAATTCGCATTTAAGGTTCCGTGTTACCTGGACCGCATATTTGGTTCTAAACCAGGATCATGGTGTGAAAACAATAGGTTGTGTGTCGGGAAACATCCGGGTCACGCCGACTTCTCATTTACTTCCGGTTGACTTGTCTTTCTGTTGTCGCCAAATGGTTTTTCAATGACCGGTGAACCGCATTTTGCCATCTTTGCATGAAACCAAGTGTGGCCACTTAGGGCGTTATATATCGGCTCAGTTTGTAGCATTGACATAAGGAAGCGATCGCATGAAGGGTATTATATTAGCCGGGGGCAGCGGTACACGTCTTTATCCACTAACGATCGCTGTGTCGAAGCAAATCCTTCCCATCTATGATAAGCCCATGATCTATTACCCGCTGAGCGTTCTGATGCTCGCCGGAATACGCGACATTCTGATCATCTCGACGCCGCATGATTTGCCGCTTTTCCAGAAGCTGCTTGGAGATGGGGCTGATTTCGGGGTCAATTTCTCCTATGCCGAACAGCCACAGCCAAATGGTCTGGCCGAAGCCTTCATCATCGGGCGCGACTTCATCGGCCAGGACAGTGTTGCGATGATTCTGGGCGACAACATCTATTTCGGCGACGGCCTTTCCAAGCTATGCCAGGTTGCCTCATCGATAACCAAGGGCGGCATGGTATTCGCTTACCACGTCGAGGATCCGCAACGCTATGGCGTGGTGGATTTTGACAAGGTTACCGGCAAGGCATTGTCCATTGAAGAAAAACCCGAACGTCCCAAGTCGCATTGGGCCGTGACGGGCTTGTATTTTTACAGCAACGATGTTGTGGACATTGCGCGGTCGATTAAACCCTCGTCGCGCGGGGAGCTGGAAATCACCAGTGTCAACAATATTTACCTTGAACGCGGGGAACTGCAGGTTCAGCAACTGGGCCGCGGCTATGCATGGCTCGATACCGGTACCCATGACAGCTTGCATGAGGCGTCGTCGTTTGTCCGGACAATCGAACACCGGCAGGGCATCAAGATTGCATGCCCGGAGGAAATCGGCCTGGAATGGGGCTGGTTGAATGCCGATCAGGTACTTGAAAGAGCAGCCAAAATGGGCAAGACCGAATATGCCGCATATCTGCGGCGGCGTGCTGCGGAGATTGGAACAGAATGATGGAAGTCAGGCCTCTCGCCCTCGAGGGCGTTCTTGAGATTTTGCCGCCGAAGTTCGGCGACGACCGGGGCTTTTTCTCCGAAACATACAATGCGGAGCGTTTCGACGCGGCCGGAATCACGTTGCAGTTCGTGCAGGACAATCATTCGTTCTCCGCTGCAAAGGGCGTGTTGCGCGGCCTGCACTATCAGCTCCCGCCGCGCGCACAGGACAAGCTGGTGCGCGTGGTCAAGGGCTCCATTCTCGATGTGGTCGTCGATATTCGCAAAAGCTCCCCGACGTTCGGAAAATGGGTTTCGCTTGAAGTCTCGGCGGCCAAATGGAACCAGATTCTGGTCCCGAAGGGTTTTGCCCACGGTTTCGTCACTTTGGAAGAGAACACCGAGGTGATCTACAAGGTGACGGATTATTACTCGCCGCAACACGACCGTGGTATCCGCTTCGACGATCCTTCGATTGGCATTGACTGGCCGCTGCAGGCTTCCACGCTTCAGCTTTCCGACAAGGACCGGAAAGCGCCGCTGCTTGACGGTTCCGATATTTTTCCCTGAGGGAGAGGCTATTTCATGAGAATTCTAGTCACGGGTGGTGCGGGTTTTATCGGGTCGGCGGTCTGCCGCCATCTCGCCTCCAATCCCCGCAATCAGGTCGTCAACGTCGACAAACTGACCTATGCGGGCAATCTCGCATCGCTTCGCCAGATCGAGAATTATCCCAACTACAGCTTCGTCGAGGCTGATATCTGCGATGACGCCGCCATTCTTGACGTGCTTCGCACCGAAAAGATCGAGGCGGTCATGCATTTGGCGGCCGAGAGCCATGTGGACCGCTCCATTGATGGCCCTGCAGCGTTCATCGAGACCAATATCGTGGGTACATTCCGCATGCTGAATGCGGCGCTGGCCTATTGGCGAGATCTGCCCGAACCCGCCAAGTCCGAATTCCGCTTTCACCACATTTCCACGGACGAAGTGTTCGGGGATTTGCCGTTCGACAGCGGCATTTTCACCGAAGAAACGCCTTATGCACCGTCATCTCCGTACTCGGCGTCAAAGGCAGCCTCGGACCATCTGGTCCGCGCGTGGCACGAGACATATGGTCTGCCGGTGGTTCTGTCGAACTGCTCGAACAATTATGGTCCCTTCCATTTTCCGGAAAAGCTCATTCCGCTTGTTATTCTCAATGCGCTCGATGAGAAGCCATTGCCCGTCTATGGTGCAGGCGCAAATGTTCGCGACTGGCTGTTCGTTGAGGATCATGCGCGGGCATTGGAACTGGTGGTGACGAAGGGCAAGCCGGGCGAAAGCTACAATATCGGCGGTCGCGCGGAACGCACCAATCTCAGCGTTGTCGAAACCATTTGCGATATTCTCGACAACAAGCGTCCGCGCAAGGGCGGCGCGCGTTACCGGGATCTCATCACATTCGTGACCGACCGTCCCGGACATGACCGCCGCTATGCCATCGACGCGTCAAAGATCGAACGTGAACTCGGCTGGAAACCGGCCGAAACCTTCGATACCGGTTTGGAACGGACCATACAATGGTATCTCGACAACACGTGGTGGTGGGAGCCGATCCGCAGCGGAAGCTATGCGGGTGAACGGCTTGGCTCTGTCTCCCTGAAGAAGGGGACGGCATGAAAATTGTCGTAACGGGCCGGGAAGGGCAGGTTGTCCGCAGTCTGGTCGAGCGCGCCAGCCTGCACCCCGAAATAACGCTCCTGACCCTCGGACGCCCGGATTTTGATCTGGCGCAGCCAGATACCGTCTTCGATGCGATCGCTACAGCAAAACCAGATCTCGTTGTATCTGCTGCGGCCTATACGGCCGTTGATCAGGCGGAGGATGAGCCTGAATTGGCTCATGCCATCAATGCGACCGGTGCCGGAACTGTTGCCGCGGCCGCGGCGCGGGCTGGTGCCCCGGTTGTTCATCTTTCAACCGATTATGTGTTCGCTGGCGAAGGGGATACCCCCTATGCGGAAGATGACCCGACAGGACCGCACGGCGTTTACGGCCAGACGAAGCTCGCTGGCGAGGCTTTGGTCGCACAGGCCAACGGCAAACACCTCATCCTGCGCACGGCGTGGGTGTATAGCCCGTTCGGAAAGAATTTTATCAAAACCATGCTGCATCTGGCCGCAAACCGGGACAGCCTGTCGGTGGTATCCGATCAATGGGGAAACCCGACATCGGCCATCGATATTGCCGACGGCATCCTGCACGCCGCGAACCGCCTTCGTACGGACCCGCAATTCGATGCATTCGGTGTCTATCATCTTGCCGGAACGGGCAGTACCAACTGGAGCACCTTCGCCCGGGCGATCTTTCAGGCCAGCCGGGATGAGCAGGGCCCGTTCGCCGAGGTGAAGGACATCCTGACGTCGGAATATCCGACGAAAGCCCGCCGCCCGCTGAACTCGCGTCTCAACACCGAAAAATTCCATGCTGTGTTCGGCTGGCAGGCGCCGTCCTGGGAACAGTCGACCATATCGACGGTCAAACGGCTGTTGCAGCCGAGCGCGCTGTAAAAGCCCCAGGCTATGAATGCGTCCCCAGCATTGCACGGGCACGCGTCAAACCCCAATGAAGCAAATCTTCGGCGCGGCCGTCATCGGATGCTTCGGCATAACAGCGCAGCTCAGGCGCATTGCCCGAGGCCCGATAGTGAATGACGTCGCCCGTCGAAAGGACGACACGCACGCCGTCAATGGCATCGCTTTCCCTGATCGTGCCGACCGGCGCGAAGAAGGCGTCGCGGCGGACACTGTCAAGCAGACCTTGCAGGAAGGGGCCACTGGCCGTCGATGCAATGTGCTCGAGCCGGCCGCTGCGCGTAAAGCGGGAGGGCAGATCCCGAAGCAGCGCTGACACCGGAACGCCTCTGCCGGCTGCCATGCCGAGGACACTCAGGATCGGAAGCATGGCGTCGCGGGTTGGCAAGGCCTCCAATGTTCCGCCATTCATGGCGAGAGTTGAACCCAATAGCACCCCGCCATTGGCTTCAAAACCCACGATTCGCCGGAACCCATCCCTGCGGGCCTGCTCCATGCCTTCGATCACGTAGGGCGATCCGACACGTGTCCGGTAGACTTTCGTGAAGAGACCGCTCAGCTCAATGGCCGTATTGGAGGTGACGGGCGTTACGACCGCATCCGCATCAAGAAAATGTGCCGTCAGAAGGCCGACACTGTCGCCGCGCAGAAAAACACCATTTTCATCGGCAACAAGCGGCCGGTCGGCGTCGCCATCGGTCGAAACCAGCGCGTCGAGCTTGTATTTGTTGCAGGCATCGGTGGCAAATGCGATATCTTCGGGACGGAGAGCTTCGGTGTCAACGGGCACGAATACGGCGGAATGCCCAAGCGCCACGGCATCAGCGGCGAGGTTCTGCAGGATGGTGACGATCAGATCACCCGCAACGGAGCTGTGCTGATAAACGCCGATTCTCTTGCCGGCCAAAGCATTCGGCCTCAAAACGGAGATGCTTCGCCTGATATAATGTTGCAGCGCATCCGGCACGATTGCCGCCTGTCCGACGGAGCCCGCCGGCTTTTTCGCCTCCAGATCAAGGACGGCCAGGATGCCGGCTTCATCGGCCTTGTCGATCTCGCCGTCGGGCCGGTAGAACTTCAGGCCATTCCGGTCTGCGGGAATATGGCTGCCCGTGACCATGATGGCCGGTGCCTTGAGGCTGAGCGCGCGAAACGCCAGTGCCGGTGTCGGCAAGGGACCGCAGTTTTCCACCCGCATTCCAAAGGCTTCTGCGGCCGCCATGCATGCGGCCGCCATCCGCGGACTGCTGGAACGCAGATCGTAACCAACGAGCAAAGGGCTGCCGGACGCAACGCCTTTGACTTTCTGCATGTGTGTCAGGAATGCGAGCGTATAGGCTTTGCAGACCTCATCGGGTAGTTCGGTTACAAGGCCGCGAAGGCCGCTTGTGCCAAATTTCAGACTGCTCATTGTAATGTCACAACCACTCAAGCCGTTGCCGCTGGATTCGCTCGTAAGATGTCAGCCGCGCATGATCGAAAGTCAACAACGATCGATGTCAGAATATAGCTGGGGGAGTGCGGATGGAAAAAGTGGCTGGGGAACCTGGATTCGAACCAGGACTAACGGAGTCAGAGTCCGTGGGTCTACCGTTAACCTATTCCCCAACAACCGCTTTTGTGCGGTGGCTGATTAAGCCGGTGCGGGGTCATATAGTCCAATTCGTTCAGGATGAAAACCCCTGTTCGGATGGTTTTTGCACTGCGCCGCATTTTATCTTCCATACACGAATTTAATGGGCGCAAATGGCTGGGTCGTCCTTGCAACTGGTTGCCAGGCTATCGAAAATGCCGGCGAAGCCATTTGGCCGCTGGCAATCCGATACGTCAGGCCTATAACTGTCTGAAAGTGATTTGCAACGCACAGCGAAGAGAAAGCAGACGAGGTGGCGGACCGATCATCACCACTGGCCCCGTTCAAGCACGACACGTTCCGCACTATCTGGATCGCGAGCCTGGTCTCCAATTTCGGCTCGCTGATCCAGGCGGTGGGTGCCGCATGGATGATGACGTCGATTTCTGATTCGGTGAACATGGTGGCACTTGTGCAGGCCTCCACGGCACTGCCCATCATGATCTTTTCCTTGGTATCCGGCGCGCTGGCGGACAATTTCGACCGGCGCAAGGTGATGCTGGTGGCACAGTGGTTCATGTTGGTCGTTTCAGCGTTTCTAACGGTTTTTGCCTATCTCGGGCTCATCACCCCCTGGCTTCTCCTGGCATTCACCTTTCTGCTGGGCTGCGGGACGGCTCTCAACAATCCATCCTGGCAGGCCTCGGTCGGTGACATGGTTCCCCGGGACGATCTGCCCAATGCGGTGGCGCTGAACAGCATGGGCTTCAACATCACGCGCAGTGTTGGTCCGGCCATTGGCGGCCTCATCGTTGCGGTTGCCGGTGCTGCGGCGACGTTTGCGGTCAACGCGGCCAGCTATTTCGCCGTGATCTATGCCCTGATGCGCTGGCAGCCGAAAATCGATCCGAGCCCCTTGCCGCGCGAATCGCTCGGCCGCGCCATTTCGGCGGGCCTGCGCTACGTCGCCATGTCGCCCAATATCGGCAAGGTGGTCGTTCGCGGCTTTGTCTTCGGTCTTTCAGCCAGTGCGATTCTGGCGCTCCTGCCGCTCGTTGCGCGCGATCTCGTCCATGGCGGTCCTCTGACCTACGGTGTCATGCTCGGCTCGTTCGGCATCGGTGCCATCGGCGGTGCGCTGCTCAGTGCGCGCCTGCGTGAATTCCTCTCGAGCGAGGCAATCGTGCGGTATGCCTTTGCCGGATTTGCGGTGAGCGCGGCGGTGACGGCGGTCAGCACGTCGGTGTGGCCCACCAATATCGCCCTGCTGCTGGCCGGGGCCTGCTGGGTCCTGGCCCTCTCGCTGTTCAATGTCACGGTGCAGCTGTCGACGCCGCGCTGGGTGGTGGGACGGGCCCTGTCGCTCTACCAGACGACGACATTTGCGGGTATTGCTGCGGGCAGCTGGCTCTGGGGCGCGGCCGCCGAACAATACGGCGCGGACAGGGCTCTGATCGCTTCCGGAGTGCTCATGCTGCTCGGTGCCGTGATTGGCCTGCGCTACGCCCTGCCGGAGTTCAAGTCGCTCAATCTCGATCCGCTCAACCGGTTCAGCGAACCACTGCTGGCGCTTGACCTGAAGCCGCGCAGTGGGCCGATTGTCATCATGATCGACTACGAGATCGCCGAAGCAGACATTCCCGAATTCCTCGCGCTGATGTCAGACCGGCGGCGTGTGCGGATCCGCGACGGTGCGGGGCAATGGGCGCTGATGCGCGATCTGGAGAAACCGGAAATCTGGACCGAAACCTACCACACGCCCACCTGGGTCGAATATGTCCGCCACAACCAGCGGCGAACGCAGGCGGATGCTGCGGTTGGCGACCGGATCCGCGCGCTGCATCGGGGCGGCGAAATCCGGGTCCATCGCATGATCGAGCGGCAAACAATCCTGCCGCACGATATCGCTGCGCATAAGACGCCGATGGACATGCACTGACGGGACTATTTCTTCCGAAGGGCATCCGCGAGCGCCGCGCCGAAAGCACCCTGTGTTGTCGATGTCTGCGGTTTGCCCTGCGCCGCCGGTTTCGGCTTGAAGCTGGCGTTGTCAGCCCTTTGCTCCCTTGGGGCAGGGGCACTACCATCCTTGCGCATGGTCAGGCTGATGCGGTTGCGCTTGACGTCGATATCCACAACGCGGACTTTCACCACATCCCCCGTCTTGACGACCTCATGGGCGTCCTTGACGAAACGGTCTGCCAGTTGTGACAGATGCACCAATCCGTCCTGATGCACGCCGATATCCACAAAGGCGCCGAAGGCAGCCACATTGGTGACCGTTCCTTCCAGCATCATTCCCGGCTTCAGGTCCTTGATGTTGTCGATACCATCGGCAAAGGCCGCGGTTTTGAACTGCGGCCGTGGATCGCGGCCGGGCTTTTCCAGTTCGGCGATGATGTCGCGAACCGTCGGCAGGCCGAATCGCTCGTCGACGAAGAGGCGCGGATCGAGCGCCTTCAGGGCGGCGCCATCATTCATCAGCGAACGCACGTCACGGCCGCAGGCGCTGACAATCTTCTTGGCGACGCCGTAAGCCTCCGGATGAACCGCTGAAGCGTCCAGCGGCTCGGTGCCGTCGGGAATACGCAGGAAGCCCGCACATTGTTCGAAAGCGCGTGGCCCCAACCGCGCGACTTTCAGGAGGTCACGGCGGGTTTTGAACGGACCGACGTCGTTGCGGTAAGCGACCACGGCTTCTGCCAGCGAGGTCCCCAGACCCGAAATGCGGGCCAGCAGCGGCGCCGATGCGGTGTTGAGGTCGACGCCAACCGCATTCACGGCATCTTCGACAACACCGTCGAGCGAGCGGGCGAGGCGATACTGGTCGACGTCGTGCTGGTACTGGCCGACGCCGATGGATTTCGGTTCGATCTTGACGAGTTCCGCCAGCGGGTCCTGCAGGCGCCGGGCGATGGAAACGGCGCCTCTGAGCGATACATCGAGATCCGGGAATTCTGCGGCAGCCGTCGCCGATGCCGAATAGACCGAAGCACCCGCCTCACTGACGATCACCTTCAGCGGCTTGGGCGAAGGCATGTCGGCAAGCATGTCCGCGACAAGGCGTTCTGTCTCGCGGCTGCCGGTACCGTTGCCGATCGCGATCAGCTCGATCTTGTGTTTGCCGGCCAGCCGCGCCAGTTCGGCCTGGGTTCCACGCAGATCGTTGCGCGGCGGAAAGGGATAGACGGTCGTCGTGTCGAGCACCTTGCCGGTACCATCGACGACAGCCACTTTCACGCCGGTACGGATGCCGGGATCGAGGCCCATGGTTGCACGCGATCCGGCCGGTGCCGCCAGCAGCAGGTCTTTCAGGTTGCGGGCGAAAACGTGGATCGCCTCTTCCTCCGCCTTTTCACGCATCTGTGTCATCAGGTCGATGGAAAGGTTGAGCGACAGGCGCGCCCGCCAGGCCCAGCGGACGACGTCCATCAGCCAGCTGTCGGCGGCGGTTCCGCTCGGGGAAATTGCATAGGCACCGGCGATCATGCGTTCCACCGGCTTCACCGGAGAGGTATCGTCGGCATCGACTTCAATGTCGAGGGAAAGCACGTCTTCGTTGCGCCCGCGCAGCATGGCGAGGGCGCGATGGCTGGGGATGGTCGACCAGCGTTCGAAATGGCTGAAATAGTCGGAGAATTTCGCGCCCGCTTCCTGCTTGCCGTCGGCGACCTTGGCGCGCAGAACAGCCTTGTCCTTCATGTGATTGCGCAGGCGGCCGACGAGATCGGCATTTTCGGAGAAGGCTTCGACCAGAATATCGCGTGCGCCATCCAGCGCCGTTTTCACATCCGGCACGTCCGCCGAAAGAAAAGTCTGGGCCAGTTCGGATGGAACGCTGCGGCGGTCGGCGAGAATCGTTTCAGCCAGCGGCCCCAATCCGCGTTCGCGGGCAATTTCGGCCCGCGTGCGCCGCTTGGGTTTGTAGGGGAGATAAATGTCCTCAAGCTCAGCTTTGGTGGCGGACGCCAGGATCTTGGTTTCCAGCTCGTCGGTCAGCTTGCCCTGGCCGCGGATGGACTCGATGATGGTGTCGCGCCGGGCGTCAAGCTCGCGCAGGTAGATGAGCCGCTCGTCGAGAAGCCGCAGCTGCGTATCGTCAAGTCCGCCCGTCACCTCTTTGCGGTAGCGGGCAATGAACGGAACTGTCGCGCCGCCGTCCAGCAGTTCAATCGCCGCATTGGCCTGTTCGGGCCTGGCATTGATCTCGGTGGCAATGATACGCGCAATACGGGCAGTTGTGGCAGTCATACTGGTCTCATCAAACTTGATCGGACGGCGACCATAGGGCTGCCGGGATCAATCGGCAATCGTTTGGTCCGCTGGTTCTCCCGGCGTTCCACGAAAAACTCCATGGCTCCCCCGGGCTTGACCTGCTCAATGAAACGTTTCCTTATCGCCCGACCCTTCTGCTGATTCAGCCAATATGGATAGTGTGACGATGCCGGCAAATACGAAGCCAAGGATTCTGTGCGTTGGTGCCCTGACGATGGACACCATCTTCCGGCTCGACACCCTGCCGCCCGGTCCCGGCAAGTTCATCCCGCAGGAGGCCGTGGAGATCGCGGCAGGCATGGCATCGAGCCAGGCGGCAACCATTGCAAGGCTGGGCGGCAGCGCGTCTTTGTGGGCGTCGGCGGGGCTGGACCATGTCGGCGATCGCGTGGTCGCTGAGCTGGCGGAGGAAGGGGTCGACTGCACCTTTGTCCGCCGCATCCAAGGTGCGCGGTCGGCTTTTTCCTCGATCTTTGTCGACAGGTCGGGTGAGCGCATGATCGTGCCCTTCTATGACAAGACCCTGTTGAGCGCGCCGGAACAGATCCCGCCCATCGAAGACGGCGCGTTCGATGTGGTGATGACCGATGTTCGCTGGCCGCTGGCTGCTACCACTGCGCTCAGGGCAGCGCGCGAGGCTGGCATTCATGGCGTGCTCGATGCCGATGTCGCGCCGCTGGAAACCCTTGAGCGGCTGCTGCCGCTTGCATCGCATATTGTCGCCTCGGAACCGGCAGCCGAAATCATCACCGGTGAGGCGGATATCGAGCGTGCCGTCATTGCCTTGGCGGCCCGGTATCGCGGTTTTGTCGCTGTCACCGGCGGCGGCAAGGGCTGCTACTGGTCGGGCGGCGAGGCGGGGATCGTGCACCATATGCCCGCTTTTGCCGTTGATGCCGTGGATACGCTGGCCGCCGGGGATGTGTTTCACGGCGCCTTCGCACTGGCGCTGGCGGAAGGACATGGCATGGAGGAGATCATGCGTTTTGCCAGCGCGGCGGCAGCGATCAAATGCACCCGGTTTGGCGGGCGTGCGGGTGCGCCGACGCGGAACGAAGTCGAGCACTTGCTGTTCAATTCATAACATTTGTATCCATGCTCGCAAAAATGTATGTGACAGCATGTTGACTATCAACTAACATGTTAGTAGTCTTTATGCATTGAGAGGGTGGGAGGAAAATCATTGTCTCGGGTTGAACGATTTGGACTTTCTGCGGCATTGACGATGCCGTTTGATGCTGCGCTGGCAATTGATCTGCCCTCGGCAATTCACCATGCAAAAACCTGTCTGCAGCGCGGCTGCAGCAGCGTCACCCTGTTCGGGACGACGGGCGAGGGCTCGTCCATCGGTATCCATGAGCGCCAGGCTGTCATCAAGGGATTTATTGCGGCAGGCATCGCGCCGTCGCAGATTGTCGTTGGCGTCATGGCCAATTCGCATGTCGATGCGGCAGAGCAGGCACGGTTTGCGCTGGATGCGGGATGCCGCGGTATTCTCCTGGCGCCGCCGTCCTATTTCAAGAATGTCAGCGATGACGGCCTCTTTGACTGGCATGCGGCGGCGTTCAAGGCAATCGGCGCGGATGTGCAAGGCATCATTCTGTATAATCTGCCCTCGGTGACGGCAGTCGAGATTTCGGTTGATCTGGTCAGCCGGTTGCGTGAGGCCTTCCCTGGTGCGATTGCCGGGGTCAAGGATTCTTCCGGCAACTGGAGCTATACTGAGAAGATGCTGGCACGGCACAATGACCTTGCCATCCTGATCGGCGATGAGCGCAGCCTTGCTGCGGGCGTGCGGCTCGGCGGGCAGGGTGCCATCTCGGGTCTGGCCAATATCTACCCCGAACGTCTCGCGCGTATGATCGATGAAGGGCGCGACGATGAAGAGGTGGTTGCGGCTGTCAATGAACTGGTGAAATATCCGGTGATTCCGGCTGTGAAGGCGATGGTTGCCCATCACCAGGGCGAAGAAGGCTGGCGGCGGACGCGTGGTCCGCTTGAAGCCTTGCCGGACGGCGATCGCAAGCATCTGACGGCAGTCTTTGATCGTCTGTTTGTCGCGGCCGCCGCCTGACGGGGAATCGTGAAGGCGTCCTGAGGAGGAACAGGCATGGATGACAGCGGCGAGCCGGTAAGATTGCGTGAGAAAGCCTATGCGAGTTTCACGGAACATCTTCTGGCCCGTGACTTTCATCCGGGGCAGTTCGTGTCGCAGCGCCAGCTCGTTGCCATGACGGGCATGCCGCTCGGGGCCATCCGCGAAGTTGTGCCCCGTCTCGAAGCTGAGGGGCTGGTGAAGACGGTGCCGCAGCGCGGGATACAGATTGCGCATATCGATATCAATCTGATCCGCGAAGCCTTCCAGTTCCGCGTCTTCATGGAGAAGGAAGCGGTTGCGCTGTTCTGTGTTTCCGCTTCCGATGAGGTGTTGGCCAGGTTGCGGCGCGAACATGAGGAGACCTTGGAGAAGGCTCTCAGGGACGGAGAGACGCCCGAGCTTGAACTGCACGCGCAGGCGATCGATTGGTCGCTGCATGACACAATCATCGATTCCCTTGGCAATGGGATCATTTCGAAAGCCTATCGGATCAATGCCATCAAGATGCGCTTGATCAATCAGGAGCGGTTTCGCATCACCGGCCGCGTTATTCCGGTGATGCGCGAGCATCTGGCGGTCATTGCGGCAATCGAGACCCGCAACCCGCAAACGGCGATGGATGCCATTGCCGAGCATATCAACAATGCAAGGAATCTCGCTCTGAAGGTTTAGACGCAACGGTGCCGGAAATGGGAGTTACGGCGCTGCAATGGATTATGGGAGGACGATAAGCATGAAACGGATTCAACCGACACGCCGGCAATTTCTTGCCGGATCAGCAGCACTTGGCGCGGCGAGCTTTGCCGGCCTAAAGCCGGCATTCGCCAATGTCGACTGGAAGAAATATGCAGGCACGACCCTCGAGGTGAACCTGATCAAGAGCCCGCGCGGCGATATTCTGCAAAAGTACCAGAAGGAATTCGAGGAATTGACCGGAATCAAGGTCAATTCCGAGCAGACGCCGGAACAGCAGCAGCGCCAGAAAGCCGTGATCGAACTGACCTCCGGCAAGCCGAGCTTCGATGTCATCCATATCAGCTATCACGTGCAGAAGCGGCAGTTCGAGAAGGGCGGCTGGCTTGCCGATCTGACACCGTTCCTGAAGGACCCCACGCTCACCGAGCCGTCATTGGTCGAAAGCGATTTTGCCGAAGCGGGTCTTGCCTTTGCCAAGGACAAGAACGGCCGTTTCGGCGGTCTGCCGTTCTCGGTGGATTACTGGATTCTGTATTGGAACAAGGAACTCTTCGCCGCCAAGGGCATCGAATATCCGAAATCCTTTGATGAGCTTGTAAGCGCCGCAGAAAAACTCACCGATGCGAGCAAGGGTACATACGGGTTCGTGGCCCGCGGCATGAAGAACGCCAATACGCCTGTTTGGGCCAGCCTCATGCTCGGTTATGGCAAGAGCACGATCGACGACGATAATCTCCAGACCGACACGCCGGAAGCAATCCAGGCCGCAACGCTCTATCAGCGCCTGATGACAAAGTCCGCACCGCCCGGCGTAACGGGTTTCAACTGGGCCGAATGCCAGTCAAACTTCCTGCAGGGCAAGGTTGCCATGTGGCTGGATGGCATCGGTTTTGCCCCGCCGCTGGAAAATCCGGAGAAATCGCGGGTCGTCGGCAAGGTCGGTTACGGCGTCATGCCCAAGGGGCCGGCGGTGCAGGCTGCGCCGACCTTCGGCGATGGTATCGGCGTGACCGAGGGATCATCGAAGAAGGAAGCGGCTTACCTCTATTGCCAATGGGCTATTTCGAAGCAGATGGGCGCGCGCCTGCTGCAAACGGGCTCCGGCGTTCCCTTCCGCAATTCGATCCTCAACGATCCGGAGGTCCGCAAGGGTGTGACCATGCCGTCCGAATGGGTTGACGTGCTGACGGCATCGGCCAAGGTCAGCCAGCTCTGCCTGCCAGTCATTGTCCCGGTCACGGAATTCCGCGACGTGATGGGTGTCGGCCTGACCAACCTTCTCGGCGGCGCCGATCCCGCAACGGAAATGAAGCGGGCAACGGAAGAGTTCCGTCCCATCCTTGCGCGCAGCGAGGGCAAATGACAATCGCCGCCCCGACCATGACAACCGAAGCACAAACCACCAAAGCCAGAACGGGCAAACGCCGGCTCAAGCCGAGCTACTGGCCGTTTGTCATTCCGGCGCTGGTCATTGTCGGGGCGGTCATTCTGTTTCCCTGGGCGTTCACCCTGTGGATGAGCGTCAATGAGTGGCATCTCGGCGGAGAACAGAGCTTCGTCGGGCTTGCGAATTTTACCCGCCTGGCAGGCGATACGCGCTTCTGGCAGTCGATGGGGCACACCGTGCTCTATACGCTTCTCTCCGTCATCGCCCCGTTGTTTTTTGGAACCATTGCGGCTCTGATCTTCGACAGCAAATTGCCGATGCGCGGCCTGTTGCGCGGCATTTTCGTCATGCCGATGATGGCCACGCCCGTGGCCATCGCTCTGGTCTGGACCATGATGTACCACCCGCAGCTCGGGGTTCTCAACTACCTCCTGTCACTGGTTGGCATCGGGCCGCAGGAGTGGATATTCAACCAGAACACGGTAATCCCGTCGCTGGTGCTGGTCGAGACCTGGCAGTGGACACCGCTTGTCATGCTCATCGTGCTCGGCGGTCTTGCTTCCATGCCGCGCGATCCCTTCGAGAGTGCGGAAATCGACGGCGCCAATGGCTGGCAGAAATTCCGCTACATCACGCTGCCAATGATCCTGCCCTTCATGATGGTTGCGGTGATCATCCGCTCCATCGATGCCCTGAAGAGCTTTGACATCATCTTTGCCATGACGCAGGGCGGCCCCGGCACGGCGTCCGAGACGATCAATATCTATCTCTACAATGTCGCCTTTTCCTACTACGACATCGGCTATGGCTCGGCGATTGCCGTGGTCTTCTTCGTCGTCATCATCACCATGTCCATGGCGCTGCTTTATCTGCGCCAGCGGACCAAATGGAACAGCTGAGGGAGACGCCGATGGCCCGCCGTAGTCCGCTGAAATCACTGGGCACCGCCTTCGTTGTGTTCGTGATCGTTTCGCCCGCCATTTTCTTCTTTCTCTGGATGCTGTCGCTGTCGTTGAAATACGAGATCGACAATGGCGCCTATCCGCCGATCTTCATCCCGGAGCGGTTTGCCTGGTCGAACTACACCCAGATTTTTGCCACGAACGATTTCCTGCATTACTTCTGGAACAGTCTGATTGTGACGGGCATATCGACATTGCTGGCCCTGCTCGTCGGGGTGCCTGCCGGCTATGGCATTGCCCGCCTGCGCGCCGACAAGGCGGCCATCGTCGTCATGATCGCGCGCATGACGCCGGGCCTGTCCTATCTTATTCCCCTGTTCCTGCTGTTCCAGACGATGGGATTGCTGGGAACGCTGTGGCCGCAGATCATCATCCATCTGGTTGTGACCGTGCCCATAGTGATCTGGATCATGATCGGCTATTTCGAGACGACACCGATGGAACTGGAAGAGGCCGCCATGATCGACGGTGCAACCTCCTGGCAGGTCTTTGTCAAGGTGGCGCTGCCCATTGCCAAGCCCGGTATTGTCGTTTCGCTGATCCTGGCGGTGATCTTCTCCTGGAACAATTTTGTCTTCGGGATCGTGCTGGCCAGCCGTGAAACCCGGACCTTGCCGGTCGCGGTCTACAACATGCTTTCATTCGAGCAGGTCAGTTGGGGCCCGTTGGCCGCTGCGGCGCTGGTCGTTACACTGCCGGTGCTGCTGCTGACCGTTTTCGCCCAGCGCCAGATCATTGCGGGTCTCACCGCCGGTGCCGTCAAGGGCGGCTAGAACAGGTTTTCAAGAACAGGGAGGGCGCGATGGCTTCGGTCTCGATCAAGGATGTCACCAAGAAATACGGCAACGTCAATGTGATGCACGGTGTCTCCGTCGATATTGAAGATGGCGAGTTCGTCATTCTCGTCGGCCCGTCGGGCTGCGGGAAATCGACATTGCTGCGCATGATCGCCGGGCTGGAGGAAATCACCACGGGAGAGATTGCCATCGGCAGCCGCGTGGTCAATGACCTGCCTGCCAAGGAGCGCGACATCGCCATGGTGTTCCAGAACTACGCGCTCTATCCGCATATGACGGTGGCCGACAATATGGGCTTCGCGCTCATGCTGAAGAATGCGCCGAAACAGGAAAAGGAAAGCCGGGTGGGCCGCGCGGCGGAAATCCTTGGCCTGGAAAAGCTGCTCGACCGCTTTCCCCGGCAATTGTCCGGCGGCCAGCGCCAGCGCGTCGCCATGGGACGCGCCATCGTCCGTGATCCGCAGGTCTTCCTGTTCGACGAGCCGCTTTCCAATCTCGATGCGAAACTGCGCGTACAGATGCGCAGCGAGATCAAGGGGCTGCATCAGCGGCTTGGTACCACCATCGTCTATGTGACGCATGACCAGATCGAAGCCATGACCATGGCCGACAAGATCGTCGTGATGAAAGACGGCTTGGTCGAACAGATCGGCACGCCGCTCGATCTCTACGATTACCCCGTCAATTTGTTCGTCGCCGGTTTCATCGGCTCGCCGTCGATGAACTTCGTCAAGGGCCGTCTGGCCGGGGCAGGGCAGTTCGTGACGCCGGAAGGCATCATGTTGCCCGTGCCGCAGACGATCCAAACCACGGGATCAGCAGACGTGATCTATGGCGTGCGGCCGGAGCACATCAAGATTGCCGCCGGCGGCATCCCGGTTGACGTCAGCGTCGTCGAGCCGACGGGCTCGGAAATCATGGTGGTCGGCAAGCTGGGCGATCAGGAAATCATGTGTCTCTTCCGCGAGCGGCTGTCGATCAAATCGGGCGACCGGATTCACATCGGGATCGATCCGGCGAACAGCCACCTGTTTGATGGCGGAACGGGCATGCGGCTCGGCAAGCGCAACGCTGCGCACTAATCCATCGTATCAGCACTCTCTTCCGGGAGCCTTTACCGTGACCCTATCGACCGAGACCTACAGAACCGGAACTTTCGTTGGCCGTGTCTGGCGCCCCGATGTGCAGGGCCCCGCCCTTGTCGTGGTGCGCGACGGCGTGCTGTTTGACATCACCTCACGTCAGACGGCGACAATGCGTGACCTGCTGGAACTGGACGAGCCTGCCGCCTATGTCGCTGCGCAGGCCGGAGAAGAACTCGGGCCGCTGGATACGGTTCTGGCGCAGTCCGTCGAAAGTGAAGCCGATGCCGCGCGGCTTCGGCTGCTCGCGCCCTGTGATCTGCAGGCAGTCAAGGCCTGCGGTGTTACCTTTGCTCGCTCGATGATCGAGCGCGTCATCGAGGAGAAGGCCGCGGGCAATCCGGCGCTGGCGCTGAAGATCCGTGAACGCATCATGCCGATCATCGGCAACAGTCTGCGCGATCTGAAAGCCGGTTCGCCGGAGGCTGCCAAGGTGAAGGCTGCCCTGATTGAAGAAGGTGTCTGGTCGCAATATCTGGAAGTCGGAATCGGGCCTGATGCCGAAGTATTCTCCAAGGCGCAGGTCCTCTCCTCCGTCGGCTGGGGCGCATCGGTCGGTCTGCACCCGATCTCAAGCTGGAACAATCCGGAGCCGGAAATCGTGCTCGCCGTCAACAGCAAGGGCAGGGTGCAGGGCGCGACGCTCGGCAATGACGTGAACCTGCGCGATGTCGAAGGTCGCTCCGCCCTTTTGCTCGGCAAGGCGAAGGACAACAATGCCTCGTCATCGATCGGGCCGTTCATCCGGCTGTTCGATGCGACCTATTCCATCGATGACGTGCGCAATGCCGATCTTGACCTGATGGTCGAAGGCCGGGATGGGTATGTGCTGAAGGGCAGCAGCACGATGAAGGAAATCAGCCGCGATCCGCTGGATCTGGTCGCCCAGACCACCGGCCGGCATCACCAGTACCCGGATGGCTTCATGCTGTTCATGGGAACGCTGTTTGCGCCGGTCGAAGACCGCGATACGCCGGGGCAGGGATTTACTCACAAGATCGGCGATGTGGTCACCATATCGAATCCGCAGCTTGGTGCGCTCACCAATACCGTGCGGTTGTCGACGGAGTGCCCCGAATGGACATTCGGCATGGCGGCGCTCATGCGCAACCTTGCCGCGCGTGGTTTGCTGTAAGCAACCCACGCTAGATTCTGTCCGCAGCGCGGCTGCCGCCTGGCAGCCGGGCTGAACAATTGTCACAATAGTTTCGTCTAAGGTCGATCAAACTTTCACACAGCCCGTCCAGAGTTGACCGCGAGCGAGGCAGCCGGATTTATCCAGAGCTGCCCCGGGTTCATTCTCTCAATTGCCGTATTCAGGGGGCTTTAATGCAGGGTTTTGGTGTGAAAATTGGTCTGGCCGCAGGGCTGCTGGCCGCCGGGTTTGGCGCGACGCCAGCCATGGCCGAGAAGGTCAAGTTCGAGTTCTGGTACGGCCTGAGCGGCGACCTTGGCGAGCGTGTGCAGGATGCCTGCAAGAAGTTCAACGACTCCCAGGCCAATTTCGAAATCGTCTGCACCAGCCAGAACGGCTATCCCGAAACAGTCCAGAACGCCATTGCCGCCTATCGCGCCAAGAAGCATCCGGCCGTCGTGCAGGTCTTCGACGGCGGCACGCTCGACCTGATGCTCTCGGGCGCTTTCGTCCCGGCCAAGAAGCTGATGGAAGACAATGGCTACAAGATCGACTGGAGCAATTATTTCCCCGGTATCGCCAATTACTATGCGACGGCAAAGGGCGAGCTGAACTCGTTCCCGTTCAATTCGTCGACCGCGATGTTCTACTACAATGTCGATGCCTTCACCAAGGCCGGCATCCAGAATGCGCCAGAAACATGGGAAGATGTCGAAGCCGCAGCCCGCAAGCTGAAGGCTGCCGGTTATGCCTGCCCGTTCGGTTTCAGTTTTGACAGCTGGGCGACGGTCGAACAGTTCTCCGCCATTCACAACCAGCCCATCGCCACCAAGAACAACGGCTATGACGGGCTCGATGCCGAACTTACCCTCAACAAGACCAAGCTGGTCGACCATCTGACATTCTTCAAGAAGATGACCGATGAAGGCCTGTTCGTGGTCAAGACCAAGCAGCTGGGCATGGACGTTGTTCCAGCCTTCACCTCCGAAACCTGCCAGATGATCCAGTCGTCGATTGCCGATCACGGCACAGTCGGCAAGACCATCAAGCAGGGCACGAAATGGGACGTGACCATGCTTCCGGTCTGGAAGGGAACGGCACGCCAGAATTCGATGGTCGGTGGCGCATCCCTTTGGGTTCTCAACAACCGCCCCGAAGCTGAATACAAGGGCGCCGCCGCGTTCCTTAACTTCATCGCCCAGCCGGACATGGTTGAGTGGTGGTCGACGGTCACCGGCTATATCCCGGTCACCAAGACGGGCTTTGAAGCGATGAAAGCCAAGGGCTTCTACGACCAGCCAGCCTTCAAGGGGCGTGAAAAGGCCATCGCCAGCCTGACTTTCACCCCGACCTCCGCCAATACCCGCGGCATCCGCCTCGGAGGCTTCCCGCAGATCCGCAAGGAAATCTCCGATGCGATGGAAGGCATCTTCTTCGGCAAGCTGACTGTCCAGGCCGGTCTCGACCAGGCCGTCGAGCGCGGCAATGTCATCCTGCGCCGCTTTGAAAAGACCTATGCCGGAAAAGTCCTGAACTAAGTGCAGGCTTTCAAATGGCCCGGAGCGGAACCGCACCGGGCCATTTCCTTTTCATCCCATAGGCAGAATTGAATATTCCCATGAACAAGCGCGCTGTTTTCAAAAGCTGGTGGTTGCCCGTCCTTTTTGCATTGCCGCAACTCCTGCTCATTTTGTTCTTTTTCTATTGGCCTGCTATTTCGGTTTTCAACTGGGCTTTCACGCTGGAACCGGCCTTTGGCGGTGCGGGGGAACGTCTCTTCGTTGGTTTTGACAATTTTCGCGATGTTTTTGCCGACAGCGAATATTGGCGCTCCGTGTCCCTGAGCCTGTTCTTCGCTTTCACGGCGACCGGATTGTCCATGTTCATCGCCTTTATCCTGGCGATCTGTGTTGACCGTCAGTTGAAGGGCTCAAGCCTGTTCCGGTTCTTTTACATCTGGCCCTATGCCATTGCCGCACCGGCGGTGGGTCTGGCGTTCCGCTTCATCTTTGCGCCGGAAAGCGGTCTGATCGCGGTGGTGAACACCTGGTCGCCCGACCTCTGGAATCCCGCCAAGTACGGCAGCCATGCCATGATCCTCGTCATCATCTGTTTTGCGTGGAAATGGATCGGCTACAACTTCATCTTCATGACGGCCGGCCTGCAATCCATCCCGCGCAGCCTGCTGGAAGCATCGTCCATGGACGGCTCGGGCCCGGTGCGCCGCGCGCTCGATATCCAGGTCCCACTCCTGGCACCAACCCTGTTCTTTCTCCTGGTTCTCAATCTGACCGAGAGTTTCGTTGGCCCGGATACCTACGGTATTGTCGACCTGACCACCGAAGGCGGACCCAACAAGGCAACCGATGTCATGGTCTACCGCATCGTCAGCGAAGCCTTCCGCGGCCTGAATTATTCAGGCGCTGCAGCGCAGAGTCTCGTCCTGATCGGACTTATCATGGTGTTCACGTTCATCCAGTTCCGCTTCGTCGAGCGGCGCGTGCATTACAAGTAGGATTCCGGCGATGATCGAACGCACCCCCATACTCAACGCCGTCACCTACTTCATCATGATCCTGGGACTGATCCTCATTCTCGGGCCGTTCTGGATGATTTTCACGGCGTCCACCCAGTCGCTGCAAGAGGTCACGGCCGTGCCCTTCAACATGACACCTGGCGGTGACTTCCTGAAGAATGTTCATGCCGCCTGGGATCGTGCCAATCTCGGCCCGGCACTGTTCAACAGCCTCATCACCTCGCTGCTGGTTATGGCGGGCAAGATCGCATTGGCGGCGCTCAGCGCCTTTGCCATCGTCTATTTCAAGAGCCCGTTGCGTCACGTCTTCTTCTGGATGGTATTCCTGACGCTGATGCTGCCGCTCGAAGTGCGCGTCATCCCGACCTACAACATCGCTTCGGATGTGTTCCAACCCATCCGCTGGATCGTCCAGACCGTCACCGGCATCGAATTGTCACTGCAATGGAACCTGCTGAACTCCTATTCCGGTCTGGTCCTGCCTCTGATCGCGACCGCGACAGGCACATTCCTTTACCGGCAGTTCTACATGACGCTCCCCGATGAACTGGCAGAGGCGGCCAAGATGGATGGCGCGCGGCCGCTGCGATTCTTCATCGACATCCTGCTTCCGCTGTCGCGCACCAATATGCTGGCGCTGGCAACAATCATGTTCGTCTATGCCTGGAACCAGTATCTCTGGCCCAAGCTGATGACCACCGATGCCAGCTATCAGACGGCCATGGTCGCCATGCGTGCGCTGGTGCCGTCCGTCAATGCCTTGCCTGAATGGAATGTCTCCATGGCAGGCGCCCTCATCATCATGTTGCCACCCCTGGTCGTCGTTGCCGTCCTGCAACGCTGGTTTGTCCGTGGCCTGGTCTCGACCGAGAAATAAAGGAAGTAGCAATGGCTGAAATTGGCATCAAGGATGTGCGCAAGACCTATGGCAGCACACAGATCCTGCATGGCGTCGACCTGAACTTCAAATCCGGCGAGTTTGTCGTCATTCTCGGACCCTCCGGCTGTGGCAAGTCTACGCTGCTGCGCATGATTGCCGGTCTTGAAGAGATTACATCAGGCGAAATTTCAATTGACGGCAAGGTGGTCAACAATCTCGAGCCGCGCGATCGCGGTTGCTCGATGGTGTTCCAGAACTATGCGCTCTATCCGCACATGAATGTTGCCGCCAACATCGGCTATGCCCTAAGGGTTGCCGGTGTTCCGCGTGCCGAGCGCGACCGGCGGATTGCGGAAACAGCCAAGATCGTCGGGCTGGAAGAACTGCTCGACCGTAAACCGGCGCAGCTTTCCGGTGGCCAGCGGCAGCGCGTTGCCATGGGCCGCGCGATCATCCGCGAACCGAAGGTGTTTCTGTTCGACGAACCGCTGTCCAATCTTGATGCCAAGCTGCGCGTGCAGATGCGCGTGGAAATCCGCCGCCTGCACAAGCGCCTGTCGGCAACCTCTGTCTTTGTCACCCACGATCAGGTGGAGGCGATGACCTTGGCCGACAAGCTGATCGTCATGAACAAGGGCCATGTGGAACAGGTCGGCACGCCGCTTGAAATCTACCACCGTCCGCGCACGCGGTTTGTCGGAACCTTCATCGGCTCGCCGGCGATGAATTTCTTCGACACGACCATCGCTGCTGGCGGCGATCATGTGCTGCTAGACGGCATTGCGCAGGCAATCGATCCGGTGCTTGGCGGCCAGAACGCGGGGACCGCGGTTTCCGTCGGAATCCGCCCCGAACATTGCCGTCTCGTTCCTGCCGGTACCGTGAACAGCGTTCCGGCCAATGTCGATTTCATCGAAGAACTCGGCTCCGGCCGTATCGTTCACGTCGAGATTGACGGGCTGAGCTTTGCGGTGTCAGTTGAGGAAGATCAGTTCTTCGAGCAAGGCGCGGTTGCAGGTCTGCAGTTGCCCTCCGAACATATTCACCTGTTTTCGCAGGAAACCGGTTTGCGCCTTGATGATGCTCCGGCAGCGACGCGCCAACCAGCTCCGAAAACAGTGGCCGCATAACCCGACTTGAAAGGATCAAACATGAGTTCGGATTCAACCATTTCCGCCGTTGGCTTTTGCACCTACACGGGCAAGGGCAATTTTGACACGCTGGAAGATGCCCTTCGCACGATTGCCGGTCTCGATGCCAATGCTGCCGAGCTGTCGCTTTATGGCGAGGAAATCATTTCGGGCGGCCGGATTATCCCGGGACGCGCCGAACGCTTGACTGCGATCACCCGTCAGTTCGACCTGCGCTACAGTGTGCACGGCCAGATCGTCTCCAATTTCATGGATCGCGAGCGTCTGGAGTATCAGAAGGCCGTGGTTCGCGCGATGCTGGAACTGTGCAATCGCGTTGAAGCGGGCATCCTCGTGCATCACAGCGGCAGTGCCAAAATGCCGGCCCAGTCACACATTGCCGATCTCGACCGGATGGAGCGCGATGCGCTTGCCGAAATGGCTGAGGTTGCCAAGGGTTACGGCGTGCGGATTGCCTTGGAAAACATTTTCGCTGTCACCGATGCGGAATACCGCCAGACACCGGCACGGGTTGGCGAAACCGTACGGACCATCGGCAGTGCCAATGTGTGCGGCCTGATCGATTTCAGCCATGCCTACATCGAGAGCACGCGGCTTGGTCTCGATTGGCGCGAACAGATCAAGGCGATGGCACCGGTCACTGGGCATCTGCATGTGCATGACAGCTTTGGCCGTCCTTACAACAGCATGACGAAATTCTATCATCCGGCTGAAGCAACGGCGCTTGGCATTGGCGACCTGCATCTGCCGATCGGTTGGGGCGACATTCCCTGGGAAGAAATCTTCGAGGAGCTGACGTTCCTGCCGGATACCATGCTGATCATGGAAATCGTCGAGAACCGGTTTGCCAATGAGCAGGCGGATTGCCTCGAGCGTGCATTCAAGCTGGCTGAAATCGCCAATCGCCGCCGTCTGGCGGCTTAGGTGAAAGCGGCGCGGTCTGCTGGTTGACCGCGCCCCTTGCTTCTGGTCACAATGCCGATCATCGGGACTGGCTGTTGTCGGTCTCTCGCTACCGGGAATTGTGAACATGGCTGATCATATTCTGTTTGTTGCAAAAGATGCCGCTGACTGGACCAGGACCGAGCCCGGCGTCAGCCGACGCATCATGGCCTATCTGCCGGAAATGATGCTGGTGGAAGTGCAGTTTGAAAAGGATGCGGTCGGCTCGCTGCATTCGCATCCGCACATTCAGGCGAGTTATGTGGCTGAAGGACGTTTTGAAGTCACCATTGACGGCGTCAGCCAGGTGCTGGAGCAGGGCGGCAGCTTCATCGTCCCGTCCAATCTCGTCCACGGGGTCAAGGCGCTGGAAAAGGGCCGCCTGATCGACAGTTTCTCGCCGCATCGGGCCGAGTTCCTCGCCTAAGCCACGCGTTCATTTTTCTGCTGCCACCGCTTGACAGCATCCTTGCGATAGGCAAAACTGAAACCGGTTTCACTTTGTGCCGGACGGACGTTTGACCTTTGATCTGACCATATTGGCACCGCACATTCCTTTTCTCGTGAAAGGTGCGGTCCTGACAGCCGAGGCTTGCGTGCTGGCGCTTGCCGGCAGCCTGTGCATTGGTACGGTCGTTGCAGCGCTGGTCACATCCGCGTCGCCGCTTCTCTCCCGCATTGCCTATGTCTATGTCGATCTGTTCCGCAACATTCCGTTCATCGTCCAGCTCTTCTTTTTCTTCTACGGCCTGCCGGAGATCGGCATCTATATCGATGCGTTCACCACGGGAGTCATTGCACTTTCCATCGCGGGCGGCGCTTTTACCTCGGATGTGATCCGGTCCGGAATCCTGTCGATCGATCCCGGCATTCTGGAAGCCGCCGAAGTCAGCGGGCTTTCCAAACCGACGATCTTCCGCAAGATCGTCATGCCGATTGCCTTGAGGACCTCGGTGCGGCCCCTGGGTTCGGTTTTCATCAATCTCATCCTGACATCGTCGATCCTCTCGACGATCACGCTGAACGAATTGACCGGTTCGGCCAAGATCGTGGCATCGGATACGTTCCGGCCCTTCGAAATCTATGCGGTTCTGCTTGTCGCCTATGCCTGCCTGACCTATCTGGTCTCGCTCGGCATCGGCGCGTTGCATCGCTATCTCAACCGTGATCAGACCGAGGCCGCCTGATGCGTTATACGGCGTTCACCTCCTATGACATCGTCCTGCTCGCGCAGGGGCTGGGTGTTTCCCTCGCGCTTTTCCTGGCAACGACAATCATCGGCCTTTTCATCGGCTCTCTGTGGGCCGTCATCCGGTTCTATCGCATTCCCGTGCTGGCGCAGGTCGTGGCTGTCATCGCGGAAGTGCTGAAAAATTCCCCGGTTCTGGTCCAGCTGTTTCTCGTGTTCTTCGGCCTGCCTGCTTTTGCCAAGATCAACGTAACGCCGGTCGAGGCCGCGGTGATCACGCTGTCGGGCAATACGGCGGCATTCGTCTATGTCATTGCCGTGTCGGCGATCGAATCCATCGGCCGCGACCAGATCGAGGCCGCCCGGGTTTTCGGTCTGTCACGCTGGCAAATTCTTCGCCGCATCATCGCACCGCAGGCCATGGCCTTTGCCATCGGTCCGCTGACCGGTCTTCTTGTGAACCAGCTGCAGGTGACATCGCTGATTTCGGTGATCGGCGTGGTGGACCTGACGAAGATCGGCAACATTCTCAATCTGCGCACGCTGAAACCATTCATCGTCTGGGCGGTCGTGGGCGGGCTTTATTATGTCATGGCCAAGCTCGTCGCCTTTGGCGGAGCCAAGCTGGAGAAGCGGTTGAGGGCGCACACCGCATGGAAAGGTCTGTGAAATGATCAGCGTGAGAGGAGTACGCAAGGCGTTTGGTTCTGCGACCGTACTCGACGGAATAGACCTTGATGTCCATAGCGGTGAAGTCGTGTCCATTCTCGGCTCCAGCGGCTCGGGCAAATCGACCCTGATCCGCTGCATGAACGGCCTGGAGAAGCTCGATGGCGGGCGCATCACCATCGATGATTTCGACGTTTCCCGTCCGAAGGAGCTGTCGGAAGCCCGCAAGCGGTCGGCGACGGTTTTTCAGCTTTTCAATCTCTACCCGCATATGACTGCCGTGCAGAACATCGCGCTCGCGCCGGTTGAAGTGCTGAAAATACCGCGCAAGCAGGCGGAAGCCGATGCGCGCACACTTCTTGACTCCGTTGGCCTGAGCGCCCGTGCCGATGCTTTCCCGGCGCAACTGTCCGGCGGGCAGCGCCAGCGTGTCGGTATCTGCCGGGCGCTGGCGATGAAGCCGCGCTATCTCCTGCTCGATGAAATCACCAGTGCGCTCGATCCCGAGATGACATCGGATGTGCTGGCCATTCTCGCCAAGCTCGCCCATGACGGAACGACGATGGTTTTCGTCACGCATGAAATCGAGTTTGCCCGCACCATCTCGTCGCGGATCGTCTTTCTCGACAAGGGACAGCTCGTTGTCGACCTGCCGACAGCTGAATTCTTTGCAGCCGATGGCGGCATGGCCAAGCCACGCATCGCCCAGTTTCTCTCCAAAATGCGTAAAGACTGACAATGATCCTGATTGCGAACAACGAGGCTTGGCCGGGTTTTGCCAGGAGCGTCGAGCTCCTCAAGCAGGAGGCGCATGGCCTTGACGCCATGGTCGCCGGTATCAGCGAAGTCGAGCGCGAAGTGAAGGTCCGCAGTGTCGGCTATGGCGGCTGGCCCAATATGCTCGGGCGCATGGAGTTCGATGCGGGTGTGATGGATGGCACGACGCGGGATGTCGGCGCCGTGGGCGCGGTTCCCGATACGCTGCCCGTCGCAGCGCTCGCGCATGCGGTGATGAAACGATTACCGCATGTCATGTTGACAGGCGATGGCGCCCGCCGTTTTGCCACGGAAATCGGCTTTCCCCTTGATGAAACGTTATATGAAGACAGCAAACGCGTCTGGTGGGAGCGGCTGCAGAAGGAATTGACGCCGGAGGAGCTGGCAGCCTTTCCAGATATTCCGCTCGCGCCCTTGAGCCGCACCATTACCGACCCGGAGCGCGTCCGCGATACCACGGTGTTCCTGTCGAAGGATTCCGCCAACGGCATTCACGCGGTTACCTCCACCTCCGGCTGGGCCTGGAAATATCCGGGGCGCCTCGGCGATTCGCCCATCGCCGGTGCCGGTTTCTATGCCGACAGCCGCTATGGCGCCGCTGCCTGCACCCATACGGGTGAAATGACCATCCGCTGCGGCACGGCCCGCAGCATCGTGCTCGCCATGCGCTTCGGCCATTCCTTGCGCGCAGCGGTCGATATGGCGATGGAAGACCTCGCACAGCTGACCACCGGATTCTTGGCTGGTGTCGTCATTCATGCCATCGACGCCAAGGGCAATCACGACGTGGCAAGTTTCCGCTGCGACGACGAAATCAAATACTGGTTCTGGGAAGCCGGGATGGAGGAACCCGAACGCCGGCTTGCCCGAAAATATGATCCGCAACAAACAACACAAAGGGGACATTCATGAAACGGTTCATTGGAAAACTGGCAGCACTCGCGCTGACCGGTGCACTGGCTTTTACCGGCGTGGCGCATGCCGGGAAGATTGATGACATTCGCGCGCAGGGAAAGGTCCGCATCGGCGTGTCGCTGGGCGGCGAGCCCATCGGTTTCCGCGACGACAAGAACAATCCGGTCGGCTATGACGTCGATGTGGCAACCATGCTGGCCGCCAAGCTTGGCGTTCCCGTCGAGTTCACCGACGTTTCCGGCGATGCCCGCGTGTCCATGCTGGTCTCCGGCCAGCTCGATATCGTGGTGGCCAATACCTCCGCGACGCTGGAACGCGCCAAGACCGTCAATTTCTCGATTCCCTACAACCGTGCCGGCCTGCGCGTCATCGTGCAGAAAGACGCCGGCATCGCCAAGCTGGAAGACTTGGCCGGCAAGAAGGTGGTTGTCGGCCGCGGCACGACAGGCGAAAGCTTCCTGAAGAAGAGCGTGCCGACGGCGGAACTGGTCTATACCGACAATTTCTCG
This sequence comes from Phyllobacterium sp. T2-21, assembly GCF_055378485.1. NCBI lineage: Bacteria > Pseudomonadati > Pseudomonadota > Alphaproteobacteria > Hyphomicrobiales > Phyllobacteriaceae > Phyllobacterium > Phyllobacterium sp. T2-21. The sequence goes on from NZ_AP027913.1 coordinate 442,147, forward strand.
CCCGATGGCGTGCTGCTCCTGCAGCAGAAGCGTGTCGCTGCGGCCATCGAAGACTCGTCGCTGCTCGACTATCTCGCCACCAAGAACGAGAATCTGGTAACCTTGCCCGGCCTCTATTCCAACGATCCGATCGGCATTGCCGTTGCCAAGGGCGATCCGGAATTCGTCCGCTGGCTTGATATGTTCGTCTCCGACTACATCCAGTCCGGCGCCTATGAGGCGAACTACAAGAAGTGGTGGGGCGAAAAATCCAACCCGCCTGCGCTGACGCCGCTCTGGTAATTTCAAGGCAAAGGCCGGGCATCGTTCCCGGCCTTTGCATTTTGATCAGGAGCTTGACCGCGCAACGAAGTAGGTCGGCACCTGGATAAGTTTCTCGCCCGCGTTGAACAGGTCAGGTTCCCGCAGAAACTTCAGGATTTCATCGATATAGGCGGCCTTGTCGTAACCGATGGATGAAATCGGATAGGCCTCGTATTCCGCCAGGGTCACGTCGTCGAAGCCGTAGAGACGGAATGTCCGCGGCCGGTTGTCCGGAAAGTCGTTCCGGTGCACATCGAGAACACCCATGGCCATCGCGTCGGATGTGCAGAACACCGCGTCCGCTGTTTGCCAATCGGACGAGGATGCCACATGGCGGCCGCTCTGGTAGGAATAGTCGCCGCGCAGTTCCGCGACCAGCCTGATGTCCTGGCGCTGCAGTTCCGATTTGTAGACGGCGATGCGTGTCTGTTCGACCGGCGAGGCGGACCGGCCTGTCACGAGGAGCGCACTGCGCACGCCCTTGTTTCGCGCATCTGTGACCGCTGCGGCAATCCCCACGTGCTCATCGGGAATGATGGCGGGAGAGCTCACATCCCGCATGCCGTTGAGCATCAGGACGCTGTCATTGCGGAACATTTTCCGCACCGTTTCCGCATCGGCGAAATCGGAGAACACGAGAGCCGCGTCCACGTGATAGGCAATGCCGTTGCGCAGGAATTCGTCAATCCGTTCGGCCGAGCCGACGCGGACAAAGATCACCTGTTTGCCGATGGACTGGATTTGACTGATCAGGAGATCGAACAGGTCGAGATCCGAGAGATCATGGATGTGGTTGACGATGACGGCAACGAGATTGACGGTCTTCGTCGTCAGGCTCCGCGCCAGGAGGTTGGGTTTGAAGCCGAGCTTGGCAGCCGCTGCCAATACCCGCTCCCGTTTGTCAGCCGAGACGGGTCTCGGTTCACTTGACAGCGCCCGGGACGCGATGGCGCGGGAGACACCCGCCAGTTCGGCGACATCCGCAATGGTTGGCAGGGTGTGACGTTTGCGCGGATCGGTCATGGATATCGGCATCCTTCATGTCTGATCCGCTCTTTGGTGTTGCCAAAAACGATACGTTGATGGCCAGCAGGCAGGAAGCAAGGATCGATCCATGCTTACCCGCTTCCCCCTCAGCACTTCAATAGCAAAACACGCTTCTAACGTGGGCCAAGTGTGCGGAACGTCATCTCCAGACTCGATTGCGTATCGGCGGTTGGCCGGTACTCCAGTCCGACAAATCCATTGTAGCCGTTGTCAAACAGCCAATGCAGGGATTTTGACAATTCCAGTGTGCCGCTGCCGGGTTCATTGCGGCCGGGATGGTCAGCAATATGGACATGAGCAACGCGGTCAATCCGGCTTTTGAGCACGTCTGCCGTCGCTTCTCCCATGACGAGAGAATGATAGATATCGTAGACAATGCGGATTTCCGGACGGTTTACTTCATCGATAATATCAAGGCCTTCAACCGTTGAATGAAGAAAATAGCCCTTGTGGTCAATGAGGGTGTTGAGTGGTTCAAGCCCCAGCACAACGCCGGTTCCAGCCAGCACATCGGCCGCCTGTGTCAGGCAATCGACCAAGGCCTGATGTTGTTCGGCGCGGGTGCGGCCGGGAAGATCATCCCCGGCCTGCGCGATGAGCACCTTGGCACCCAGCCGGTTTGCCATTTCGGCGCTGGCCCGCAGACCAACCAGAAAGGCATCATGGGACGCAGGATCGGTCAGCGGAATCATTGGCTCCGCGACGAGACTGGACAACGCAAGTTTTGTTTCCGCCAATGCCTTTTCGACAGCCGGTATGTCCTTCTCAGTCCATTTCCAGAACTCGACCGCGTCAAGCCCGGCATCCCTTGCCAAGCGGATGCGGTTGGCGAAATCAGGCGACTCGGGAGCGAACAACCACTCGATACATGCCGAATACTTCATCGCTTCCCCCTTGCTGATTTTATCCTCCTGCTTGCCACATCCACGCCTAGCCTTCCAGCCATTTCACCTGATCCGGGGTCAGATTGATATCGAGTGCGGAAAGGCTGTCTTCAAGCTCGCCGAGGGTGCGTGGCCCAATGAGCGGAATGACGGGGAAGGGCTGGGCCAGCACATAGGCCAGCGCCACGTGAATGGGATTGCGGCCGAGTTTGCCTGCCAGTTCGATCGCCCGGTCACGCCGGCCAAAGTTTCTGTCGGAATACCAGACGCGGACCAGTTCCTCATCGTCCCGCTTGTCACGGCCGGCGCGATCGGTAAAGAAGCCGCGGCCTTGGCTTGACCAGGCAAAGTTCGGCATCTGCTTCGCGTTCAGCCACCTTTTCCAATCCTCATCCGAGGCTGCGACGCAACCCGCCCAGATCGGGTCCAGCATTTCGGCGAGCGAGAAATTGTTCGACAGGGCACCGGGCGTCGTCCTGCCGTTCTTTACCGCATAGGCAATGGCCTCGTCCATCCGCTCCCGCGTCCAGTTCGACCCGCCGAACGGGCCGCGAATCCGGCCCGCCTTAACTTCCGCATCCATGGCGTCGACAAATTCGCCGACGGGGATATCGGGATTGTCGCGGTGCATGAAATAGACGTCGACATGATCGGTCTTCAGGCGGTCAAGCGACCGCGAGAGCTGTTTGCCGATGGCATCGGGATAGCAGAGCGGCGAATGGGCTCCCTTGCCGATGAGGACAATATCCTCCCGTGGAACGGAGCGGCTGGTATGCCAGTCGCCGAAGATTTCCTCAGTCTTTCCCCCGGCATAGACATAGGCCGTATCGAACAGATTGCCGCCCGCCTCGTAATAGGCATCCAAGGTGAGGGAACCGGCGGCGAAATTCGGAAAGAACTCAAATCCCAGCGCCACGGAGGAAGCGGGTTTTGTAAGACCGGGGATTGCCCTTTTGGGTACACTCTTGCCGGGAACCGGCTTGGCACCGGAGATCGTCCTGGTCCGCTTGGCAGCCTTTTCAATGCTGTACTCGAGTCCGATTGCGGCGCGCCATTGATCGAGCACCCGCAGGTTGCCGAGCGAGTCTGCCCAGCTCATGCCGGGTGCCGCAAATTCCTGCTGTTTTTCGCGGATGGCGCTGCCCGCCGCGTCCACCTCGAAGGCATAGAGCCAACGGTTCTCCTTCACCTCGACGGTTTCATGCACGCCGCCGGGCCGGAAAATCTCGATCTTGCCCGTGCCGCCCTGTTGGCCGGAGGCATACCAGAAATCCTCAACCTCGATGCGGCCGCGTGCGCCGATGATACGAAGTGTATTGTCCTGTTCCGCCATGATCGAGCAGGAGACTTCAGCGACAATACCGTTCGGGAATTTGAGCAGCGCCGACGCCCATTCGTCGACGCCTGTCTGGCCAAGATGAGCGGCGCCTGAAACAGATTCCGGTTCGAGAAATGGTTTGCCTTCGACGCTGCCCGCAATAAGCCGAACCATGGAAACGGGATAGCAGCCGACGTCGAGAATACCACCGCCTGCGGTGTCGTTGGCAAAGAGGCGATGATCCGGTCTGACACTGCCCATATTGAAGCCGAAGCTTGACCGGATGATACGGATATCGCCGATTGTACCACTTTTGACGAGTTCGATCAGTTTGGCGGTTTGCGGATGAAGGCGATACATGAAGGCTTCACCGGCAAACACACCCGCCTTGCGGGCTTCGTGGAAGATCGCATCGGCATCATGGGCGCTGAGCGCAATCGGCTTTTCCACGAGCACATGCTTGCCGGCGCGGATGGCCTTGATTGCCCATTCGGCATGGCCGGTGTGCGGTGTTGCGATGTAAACCGCGTCGATCTCGGGGTCACGCAGCAAGGCATCATAGCCGTTGACGATGCGGGCGCCGGGAAACTGAGTTGCGAGTTCCGGCTTGTCCGGATTGCGTGAGGCAATGGCGATGAGCTTTCCCGTCGTCGAATGGGCAATGCCATCGGCAAAGGTGCGGGCGATGGTGCCGGGGCCGATAATGCCCCAGCGAATGGATGTTGTGTCAGTCATGCTATGTCCTCTTTGAGTGCGTTGCGGCCACCGGGAGCGTGGCTGGAAAAGCGAAGTCCGGCTTATCGGAGCCTGTTTCCCGCTTTGTCGAACAGCAGGGCGTGGCTGGATTTGATGGCGATGGTCAGGGTGTCGGTCTTGAGTGCATTGCGCGATTCCTCACGCTCGATGATCAGCTGTTCCCCGCCGGCGACGTTGGCGTAGATGTAACTGGTGTTGCCGAGATGTTCGGCAACATCCACCGTGACGGTCATGTCGGCATCCCCCTGACCCGCCTTGGCGAAATGCTCGGGACGCACGCCGAGCGTCACTTTCTCACCAAGTGCCGGTGGCGGATTGTTCATGGGCAGGGTGAGACGGATTTTGCCCTGATTCACGAGGGTGATGGTGATGCTGTCAGGATCCGCCGCAACAACCTCGGCGCTCATGAAGTTCATTTTCGGCGACCCAACGAAACCGGCGACGAACTGGTTGGCAGGATTATCGTAGAGATCGAGCGGTGCGCCAATCTGTTCGATGTTACCGCCCCGCAGCACCACGATCTTGTCGGCCAGGGTCATGGCTTCGGTCTGGTCGTGGGTCACGTAGATCATGGTCGTGCCCAGTTCCTTGTGCAGGCGGGAAATCTCGACGCGCATCTGCACCCGCAGCTCCGCATCGAGGTTGGAGAGCGGTTCGTCAAACAGGAAAACTCGCGGTTCGCGAACGATGGCGCGGCCAATGGCAACGCGCTGGCGCTGTCCGCCTGACAGCTGCTTGGGGCGGCGCTGCATGAGCTCCCTGATCTGAAGAATGTCAGCCACCCGCTGAACCCGGCGCTCCGTATCGGCTTTCGGGTTGCCGGTCATGCGCAGGCCGAAGGCGAGATTCTGCTCGACGGTCATGTGCGGGTACAGCGCATAGGACTGGAACACCATGGCAATGCCGCGGTCGGCAGGTTCGACGTCATTGACCAGCGTGTCACCGATATGGATTTCGCCGTCGGTAATGTGCTCGAGACCGGCAATCATGCGCAAGAGCGTGGACTTGCCGCAGCCGGAGGGACCGACGAAGACGACGAACTCGCCATCGGCCACATCGAGGCAGGCGTTGCGGATGATCTCGTAGGAACCGAAACGTTTGACGACATTCCTGAGTGAAAGTTCGGCCATGCGGCGTTTCCCTATTTGATGGCGCCGGCGGCGATGCCGGCGATGAAGTGGCGCTGCAGAAGAATGAAAATGACGAGGATCGGTGCCGTGAGCATGACGGCGCCGGCCATGATGCCGCCCCACGACACCTTGGTGAGACCGATCAATGTTCCGAGCGCAACCGGAGCGGTCAGCATGCCCGGCCGGGAATTGATCAGCAGCGGCCAGAGATAATTGTTCCAGGATGCAAGGAAGAGAATGATCGCGAGCGCCGCCATGGTCGGCCTGGCAAGTGGCAGGGCAATGCGCAGGAAAATTTGCCATTCCTTGACCCCTTCCACCCGCGCTGCGTCGAAGAGCTCGGCCGGCATCATGGAAAACGCCTGCCGCATGAACAGCACGCCCAGCGAGTTGAAGAGCGGCGGCACGATCAGGGCGATCCAGGTGTTCGCCAGTTTGAATTCGCGCGCCACCAGGATGAACTGCGGGATCACCACGACGAAATAAGGCAGGGTGATCGTGCCGAGAATGATCGCGATGACCAGGGACTTGCCGACGAATTGGTAACGGGCGAGGGCCCAGCCCGCCATGGAGGTGAGCAGGACCGACAGGACGGTGTAGACGATCGCGACGCCGATGGAGATTGTCAGGGCGCGGATGAAATCCGTATCCGCCTGCAGATTGCTGAAATTCTCCAGGAAATGCGTGGATGGAAGAAGTTCGATCTGCGGGCTGAAAATGCCGTAGTCCGGCATGGTCGCGAACACGAACATCATCCAGAGCGGAAACAGCCAGATGATCGCCAGCGGAATAAGGACGCCATGCAGTGCAACTGAGCGGACCAGGGTCGAGCGTGACTGCGACTTCATTTCTCGTCCCTCCCGATCCAAAGATTGAGCAGCGAAATCAGCACCGCCAGTGCGGCCATGGTGTAGGCGATCGCCGAAGCGTAGCCGAAGTTCAGCGAGGTAATGCCTTGCCGGTAGAGGAACAGCCCCAGGGTCTCCGTTCCGCCGCCGGGACCGCCGCGATTGGTGATGAGGAACGGCTCGGTGAAAAGCTGCATCGATCCGATGATCGACAGGATCACGCAGAACAGGATGATGGGTTTCAGAAGCGGCAGGGTGATGTGGATGAACTGCCGGAGCTTGCTCACGCGGTCCAGCGTTGCCGCTTCGTAGACATCGCCGGGAATGGACTGGAGCCCCGCCAGTATGATGATCGCATTGTACCCGGCCCAACGCCAGGTCACAGCGATGATAAGAAGCGCCATGGCCGCGGGGGCGTCCGCAAACCATGAAATGGAAGCTATGCCGACATTGTTCAGCAGCTTGTTGATGACACCGAAATCAAGATTGAACATGAGACGGAACACGGCGGCGTAGGCGACTTCACCGACCACGATGGGTGCGAAGAAGGCAAAGCGGAAAAGGCCGCGTGCTCTCAGGAGCGGGGAGTTGAGCAGGACGGCCATGACTGTCGCCAGCGTGATCATCACGGGAACCTGAATGATCAGGATGATCATCGTGTTCTTCAGTGCATTGTAGAAGGCGGGATCGTTGAACAGACGACCCCAATTGGCGCCAAAACTGAAAGCCCAGGGATTCACACGGGTGTTCTGAAACGACATCACAAATGAACTGATGATCGGCCATATCCAGAAGGCCGTAAAAACCATGAGATAGGGGGCAAGGAACCCATAGGCGGCCCGGTTGCGCAGCTGCATCAATTGTCCTCCACGGCGATAGTCAGGTCTTCCAACGGAATGCCGGACAGGCGCTCCCACTCCTGTCCGGCGCTGAGCTCATTGAGCGATTGGCAGTCCTGTTGCCGATGCGATCTGGTTTGCTGCATCATCGAGGGCAGCCTTTGCGTCGGGATATCCTCCTGCAAAATATTTGGTCTGGGTTGCCTTGTAGATGCCGTTTGCATCACCTTGAAATGCGGTGCCGCGACCGGCCACGATCCTTGGCAATGTGCCAAGAATATCGGTCCAGATGGCCTGCCCGCCCCAATAGGGCTGTGCTTCAGACACGAAGGGCTGTTTCTCGGCACTGAGCAGCGATGGTACAAGACCGAAGTTCTTGAGCATGGTGATCTGTCCCTCATCGGTGCCGAGGACGTAGTTCAGATAGGTCCAGGCCGCTGCCTTGTTCGGCGAGCCGCTGCTGATTGCCAATGACGAACCGCCGACATTGGCCGCATGGGGTCCGTTGGGCGTAAGACTCGGCATGAGGTAGACGCCCCATTTGCCCGCAAGTTTGGGAGAGTTGGTGCGGATTGTACCCTCATACCAGCCGCCATAGAGCTGGCTCGCGACGGTACCCGCGGTATTGGCCTGAACCTTTTCGTCCCAATTGGCCGCCGTGAGCGTGCCCGCATCCTTCATTTGCTTGATCTTCTCCAGCGTGGCAATGCATGCGGGCTGGTTGATCGTGATGGTCTGGCCATCGGCGGAAAAGAAGCCGCAGCCCTGTTCATTGGAGATCATACGGAACCATTCGCTGTCGCCGTTGAAGTCCGCCTGAGCCATGACAACGCTGGGGTTGGCAGCGGCAATTTTCTTGCCAGCGGCAATGAAATCATCCCAAGTCGTTATGCTCTTGGGATCCACGCCAGCCTTTTCGTAATAGTCGCGCCGGTAAAAAACGGCGACGGGACCGGAGTCCCAGGGCATGGCATAGGGGACATTGCCGGCTTCCAGCTCGGTGCGTTTGAAATCCGGGAATTTGGCTTGTATGTCGCTGGTGTAGCCGAGTTCCTTCAGATTGGTGAAGCAATCGGGAAAACGGTTCCAGAAAATCTCGGCCTTGTAGTTCTCGATGGTGACGACGTCCGGCAGACCATCCCCGCCCGCAGCACAGGCAGCGAGCGTCTTCTCGAAGACCTGGTTATTGCCTAGATCCTGAACATTCACCTTTATATCCGGAAACTGCTTGTTGAAGCCTTCCAGCGATACTTTCAGGGACGAAGCCGCGATATCCCAGCTCCAGATGGTAATTTCGGTTGGCTGTGCCGAAGCGGTCGCCGAACCCATGCCCAATGCTGCGACAAGTGCTGTCGCGCCAAGAAATTTGAAGCTCATTGAAAATCCTCCCTTTTCAATTGCCCGATCTTTGCGAACATGGCTACACTAGCGGCAAGGGAGCGCCTGTCTCTCATAAAGGGAACATGAATTGGGCGGAAAGTAAGATGGGAGAAAGGCCGATCTATCAGCCGGGGGCAAGCAGTGTCGAAGGTCTGCCAACCGCCCTGCAAATGTTTCACAATCACCCGCTCGTCATGGCCATGCCGCATTGGCATGCGCAGGTCGAGGTCAACTACGTCATTCGCGGTTCCGTGCACTACCGGATGAAAGATCACAAGATCCGCCTCAATGCGGGCGACATGTGCCTGTTCTGGGGCGGTCAGCCGCACCGGATGGACGAATCCTCCGACGATTCGATTTACGCGGGTGCGCATCTGCCGCTCGTGCATTTCTTTCGCATGCGTCTGCCGGAGAGCGTGCCAAGCCGGTTGATGCAGGGAGCGACCCTTGTCACCGCCGCAACCGATGCGGCCGACAGGGAAAACTTTACGCGATGGTACGCCTATGCCCGGTCAGGCGATCCGGTGAAGGCGGAACATGCGGTCAATGAACTGCTTCTGCGGATCGAGCGCGTTGGCTTCGAGCCTTATCGCTTGGTGCCTGATTGCCCGAATATGTCTGCTGGTGAGCAATCCAGTCAGCAGTCGTCCAGGGTGGTTGCGCGAATGTGTGATTTTATAGCAGGCAACTTTCTGCAGGAAATTGACTCGATCGACATAGCCACGTCGGCGGGGCTTCATCCCAAATATGCGATGAGCGTGTTCAAGAAATCGACTGGCATGACATTGAACAATTATGTGAGCCTTCTCAGGCTGTCCTACGCGCAGGCCATGCTGTTGCAGGACAGGGCGAATGTGCTGCAGGTCGCGATGGACAGCGGGTTTGGCTCGCTCAGCGCCTTCAACAAGTCGTTCCGCAATATTGCCGGCATGTCCCCATCGGACTTCCGGCGTGATCTGCGCAGCGGAGGGCAATTGACCGGCGGGACGGCTGGATTTCAAGGATAGCGCCCATGGCAAGCGGCAGCGGATTTGCGCGTTGTTCAGATTGAGAATTGTTATTGATCATATAATATTATAAATAATGGTCAGGGAGGAACTGGCGAAGCAGACTGCGTCCACGAAGCACGTGGAGCCGATCAATATTTGCTTCAGCGTCAAGAAGCAAATCGCCAGTCACAGGGATACAATTGGTCGAAAACGAACTCAGCAATTATGATTTTCGTACGGCGGGTCATTCGCGTACGCATCACGGCCACGTCATGCGCGATCTTGGCCTGCGGATCGTCAACGGGTCCTATCCCGAGAACAGCATTCTGCCGGGGGACGCGGAACTGCTCGAGCGCTTTGGCGTGTCGCGCACCGTTCTGCGCGAGGCGTTGAAGACCTTGGCGGCGAAAGGCCTTATCCAGCCCAAGGCCAAGATCGGCACCCGCGTGCTGGAGCGCTCCAACTGGAACCTTTTCGATCCGGATATTCTGGTCTGGCATTTCGAGGCCGGTGCCAGCGCCGCCTTCCTGTCGAGCATCGTGGAAATGCGCCTGGCGCTGGAGCCGGAAGCTGCGGGTCTCGCCGCATTGCGGCGCACGGAAGCGCAGCTTGCCAAGCTCTACGAGTGGGTTGAGGAGATGGGCAGCACGCGAGAATCGCCCGCACACTTTGTCCATAGCGACCTGCAGTTCCACATTGCCATCGCGGAAGCCTCCGGCAATCCGTTCATGCGCTCGATCAGTGCCCTGATCGAGGTGGCGCTGGTGACAACGTTCACGATCAGCTCGCCCATACCCAACACCGAGCGTCACATGCATTCGGTTGCACGGCACAGGGCCATCGCCGATGCCATCAGGGACCGGGACGTTGCGACTGCCAAGGAAGCCATGCGCGGCGTCATTCAGGATGGTGCCGAACGCGTCCTCGCAGCCTCGGGCACGGACTAGAGCCTTAGACCCATCCGCCGTCGACGATGAAGTTCTGGGCGGAACACATTCTGGAATCATCCGATGCGAGGAACAGCGCCATCCGGGCGATATCGTCGGGCATGACCCGCCCAGCCAGGCATTGGCTGCGGTCGATCAATTCATTGGCCGCATCGTCGACCCACAGATCGAGCTGGCGCTGGGTCATCACCCAGCCCGGCACCAGCGTGTTGACGCGGATGGCGTGTTTGCCGAGATCGCGGGCAAAGGAGCGGGTGAGGCCATGGACGGCCGACTTGGCAGAGGCATAGCCGGGATATCCTCCCGATGCCATCATCCAGCCGACGGAGCCGAAGTTGATGATGGAACCGCCGCCGGCGGCAATCATGGCCGGCGCAACGGCCTGGATGGCGAAAAACATGTGGCGCAGATTCACCGCAATGCGCTGGTCGAAATACTCCGGTGTCACCTCGCGCCAGTCATGGCGTGTGTCATTGGCGGCATTGTTCACGAGAACCGTTGTCGCGCCTTGGATCTTCTCGATTTCGCGGATTGTTCTTTGATAGGCACCGATATCCGTCACGTCGGCGGCGCGAAACGTCACGTTGCCACCTGAAGCATTCAGTTCTTCAGCAAGATTTCTGCCTTCCGCCTCGGCAAGATCAACAAACCCCACCCTGGCGCCTTCCGCCGCAAAGGCACGGACGATCATTTCGCCGATACCCGTTGCACCGCCGGAAATGAAAACTGGCTTGCCGGACAGGCCGGGATAGCGTGCGAAAACGGACGGCGTCATTGTCATCATCTGTACCGATTATTGTTGCGGGCAGGGCGTGCGGACCTGTCTGGCAGTTTTGCACCTTAAAGTGTAGCCACTTTCACCTTTACCGGCTTTTGTATTTTCAGCGGATTGCGCAAGGGCAGGCCGAAGGCGGGCGCTTCGATTTCAAAAACGTCGCCATTCTCTGTCTTGATGCCATCGGCGAAGGACAGCGTTGCGGTTCCGAACATGTGGACATGGACATCGCCGGGCTGGCGGAAAACCGGATATTTGAAATGATGATGTTCGAGATTGGCAATCGTGTGGGACATGTTGTCTTCACCGGACAGGAACGGCTTTTCCCAGATCGCTTTGCCCTTGCGCAGGATGCGCGAACTGCCGCGGATGTCGGCCGGCAGATCCCCCACGATCAACTCCGGCCCCAGGGAACACGGGCGCAGTTTGGAGTGAGCCAAGAAGAGATAGTTGACGCGTTCGGTGACATGATCGGAGAATTCATTGGCCAGTGCAAAGCCGATGCGGAACGGTGTGCCGTCGGAACCAATCACATAGATACCGGCAATCTCCGGTTCTTCGCCGGCGTCTTCGGCAAAGGCTGGAGACAAAAGCGGCTGCCCCGGCCCGGTGAGCATCGTGCCATTGCCCTTGTAGAACCATTCCGGCTGTACGCCGGTCTGTCCCTTCTTGGGTTTGCCGCCTTCAAGACCCATGCGGAACATCTTCATCGAATCGGTCAGGGTCTCTTCCTTGGCATCGTCGATCTTGCGGTGCATGGCATCGCGCGTCGCTGCGGATCCAAGATGAGTCAGGCCCGTTCCCGTCAGATGGATGTGGGCCGGATCATGCGTATCGATGGGCGAAAGCAACCGCCCTTCGGCATAGGCGGCCTCGATGTCGAGCACTTTGCCCAGCCCGCGCTCTTTGACGATCCTGGAGAGGGAGGTCTTGGCTTCAATGGCCGCGTGCGCGAGTTCGAGAATCGACCGGGTCCGCTTCACGTGCCGGAACGTATCATCCACCCGCGCGGCAACCTGCCGCTTCCCATTGGCATTGAGCAATTGAACCAAATTCACGTCTGTCCTCCCGGGGAATTAACGTGTGAAGCAAAGCAGCTTCACTTCATTCTTGACTTTTAGCGAGCGATTTTTGAAAAATACTATAATAGTATTATATCGATGTAAACGGTTGCGAGCTCGGTTTTCTGATTGCGCTGGTGGCCCGCCGGGAAAGACTTTTTGCTGTGGTTCGAAAGGACTATTCCAAAAGTCATACTTTTGAGATAAGTGTTGCAAGGATCGTGCTCTGGGAGGAGCTGGAGGCTGATACGAAGACGATTCCACCCGGAAAACATGCTCGACTAAAATAGCGTCCATTAGGGAAATTGGGAGGATACCAGTGAAAATGTTTAAGATGGTTGCTGCAGGCCTGATCGCGCTTTCTGCGATGGGTACGCAGGGTTTTGCTCAGGACAAGGGCGCCGTTGGCATCTCGATGCCGACGAAATCCTCCGCACGCTGGATTGCTGACGGAGACAATATGGTGAAGGCGCTGAAGGAACGCGGCTACACCACTGACCTGCAATATGCGGAAGATGACATTCCGAACCAGCTTGCCCAGATCGAAAACATGGTCACCAAGGGCGTGAAGGTTCTGGTCATCGCGGCCATTGACGGCACCACGCTGTCCAATGTGCTGCAGCAGGCGCATGATGCGAACATCAAGGTCATTTCCTATGACCGCCTGATCCGCGATTCCGGCAATGTCGACTACTACACGACATTTGACAATTTTCAGGTTGGTGTCCTGCAGGCCGGATCGCTCGTGAAGGCGCTCGGTCTTCCCGAAGCAAAGGGCCCGTTCAACATCGAACTGTTCGGCGGTTCACCCGACGATAACAACGCCTTCTTCTTCTACAATGGCGCGATGTCCGTGCTTCAGCCTCTGATCGACAGCGGCAAGCTCGTCGTCCAGTCCGGCCAGACCGGCATGGACAAAGTCGGTACGCTGCGCTGGGATGGCGCCGTCGCCCAGGCCCGCATGGATAATCTCCTTTCCGCCTACTACACGGACAAGAAGGTCAACGCCGTTCTGTCGCCCTATGATGGCCTGTCGATCGGTATCCTGTCGTCGCTGCGCGGTGTCGGTTACGGCACCAAGGACCAGCCGTTCCCGTTTGTTTCCGGGCAGGATGCCGAAGTTCCCTCGGTGAAGTCGATCATCGCCGGCGAACAGTATTCCACGATCTACAAGGATACGCGTGAACTGGCCAAGGTGACGTCGAATGTCATCGACAAGGTGCTGAAGGGCGAGCAGCCGGAGATCAACGACACCAAGACCTACAACAATGGTGTCAAGGTTGTTCCGTCCTATCTCCTGAAGCCGGTGGAAGTGGACAAGACCAACTGGAAGGACATCCTGATTGGTGGCGGTTACTACACCGAAGCCCAGATCAAATAAGTCTTGGATATCCGGCAAACCCTGCGCATCATTGCGCAGGGTTTGTTGTTACGCCGGTCGTGATGCCTGCCAAGAATATTCCGCTGGTGTGCGACCGCTGGGTTTCTATAAGTTTGCCAAGAGAAACGCCGTCTGAGCCTATAATGCTGCTCGCAGGCGTCGATGAGGATCTGCATGGATACTATCCTCGAAATGCGCAATATCACCAAAACCTTTCCCGGGGTGAAAGCGCTCAACAATGTCAATCTGAATGTCCGCAAGGGCGAGATTCACGCGCTCGTCGGCGAGAACGGTGCGGGAAAATCAACCCTCATGAAAGTGTTGAGCGGTGTCTATCCGCATGGCAGCTATGAGGGTGACATTCACTATAACGGGCAGGAACAGCACTTTCGCGATATCGGCGACAGTGAAGCGAAAGGCATCATCATCATTCATCAGGAGCTGGCCCTTGTGCCGCTTCTGTCCATTGCCGAGAACATCTTCCTGGGCAATGAACCGGCAAAATTCGGCATTATCGACTGGCATGCTGCGGAAACCCGCACGCGTGCGCTGCTCAAGAAGGTCGGCCTGCGCGAAGATCCGCAGACGCTGATCACCAATCTCGGCGTCGGCAAGCAGCAGCTGGTGGAAATCGCCAAGGCCCTGTCCAAAGAGGTCGAACTGCTCATTCTCGATGAGCCGACGGCCAGTCTCAATGAAAAGGACAGCGATGCACTGCTTGAACTGCTGCTGGAGTTCAAGGCGCAGGGTATTTCGTCGATCCTGATTTCCCACAAGCTGAACGAAGTCGGCAAGGTTGCAGACCGCATCACCGTGCTGCGCGACGGAGCGACGATCGAAACGCTGGACAAGGATGCGATCTCCGAGGACCGGATCGTGACCTCCATGGTCGGCCGCCAGCTGGCGGATCGCTTTCCCCAGCGCGAGCCGGATATTGGCGACGTGGTCTTTGAAGTGAAGGACTGGGTGGTCCACCATCACGTTCACAGCGACCGGACCGTCATCAACGGTATCAATCTCAACGTTCGCAAAGGCGAGGTCGTGGGGATCGCCGGGCTGATGGGGGCAGGGCGCACCGAATTTGCCATGAGTGTCTTCGGCAAGGCCTATGGCCGCAAGATCAGCGGCGAGGTTTTCATCAAGGGCAGGAAGGCGGATGTCTCGACCATCGGCAAGGCTGTTGAAAACGGCATTGCCTATGTCACGGAAGATCGCAAGACCTATGGGCTCAATCTGATCGACCACATCAAGCACAACACCACCATCGTCAACCTTGACGGTGTCTCGCATGGCGGTGTGCTGGACGATATGGCGGAATTGAAAGTCGCCAATGAATATCGCCGCAAGACCAATATCCGCTCATCCAGCATCTATCAGAAAACCGGCAACCTTTCCGGCGGCAACCAGCAGAAGGTTGTCCTGTCGAAATGGCTTTTTGCCAATCCGGACCTGCTGATGCTGGACGAGCCGACCCGCGGGATCGACGTCGGGGCAAAATATGAAATCTATTCCATCATCAACCAGCTGGTGAGCGAGGGCAAAAGCGTGCTGATGATCTCGTCGGAAATGCCGGAGCTGCTCGGCGTCTGTGACCGGATCTATGTGATGAACCAGGGAAGGATCGTCGGCGAAATGCCAGCCAAGGAAGCAAGCCAGGAAAAGATCATGCGCGCCATTATCCGTGCCGAAGGGAAAA
>NZ_AP027913.1:462500-465326 GCF_055378485.1 Phyllobacterium sp. T2-21
GAAAGAGATCCTGAAACCGAATGCCTACAAACAGTTGGAGCCCAAGATTTGTTCTGGGTGACAGCGTACCTTTTGTATAATGGGTCAGCGACTTAGTCTGACGAGCAAGCTTAAACCGGTAGGTGTAGGCGCAGCGAAAGCGAGTCTGAACAGGGCGTTCAGTTCGTCGGATTAGACCCGAAACCAAGTGATCTAGCCATGAGCAGGTTGAAGGTAAGGTAACACTTACTGGAGGACCGAACCCGCATCTGTTGCAATAGATTGGGATGACTTGTGGCTAGGGGTGAAAGGCCAATCAAACTTGGAGATAGCTGGTTCTCCGCGAAATCTATTTAGGTAGAGCGTCGATCGAATACCTTCGGGGGTAGAGCACTGGATGGGCTAGGGGATCTCACCGATTTACCAAACCTAACCAAACTCCGAATACCGAAGAGTACTAATCGGCAGACACACGGCGGGTGCTAACGTCCGTCGTGAAGAGGGCAACAACCCTGACCACCATCTAAGGTCCCTAAGTTATGGCTAAGTGGGAAAGGATGTGAGGATCCCAAAACAACCAGGATGTTGGCTTAGAAGCAGCCATCATTTAAAGAAAGCGTAACAGCTCACTGGTCTAAATAAGGGTCTTTGCGCCGAAAATGTACCGGGGCTAAAGCCATACACCGAAGCTGTGGATTCTTTGGAACCTTCGGGTTCCCGGGAGTGGTAGCGGAGCGTTCTGTAAGCCGTTGAAGAGAGACCCGTGAGGGCTCTTGGAGGTATCAGAAGTGAGAATGCTGACATGAGTAACGATAAAGGGAGTGAGAGACTCCCTCGCCGAAAGTCCAAGGGTTCCTGCTTAAAGTTAATCTGAGCAGGGTTAGCCGGCCCCTAAGGCGAGGCCGAAAGGCGTAGTCGATGGGAACCACGTTAATATTCGTGGGCCTGCGGGTAGTGACGGATCGCGTATGTTGTTCTTCCTTATTGGATTGGAAGGGCTTCGAAGCGGTTCCAGGAAATAGCTCCCGCGTATAGACCGTACCCTAAACCGACACTGGTGGACTGGTAGAGAATACCAAGGCGCTTGAGAGAACTGCGTTGAAGGAACTCGGCAAATTGCACGCGTAACTTCGGAAGAAGCGTGACCCTTATGTACGCAAGTATGTGAGGGTGGCACAGACCAGGGGGTAGCGACTGTTTACCAAAAACACAGGGCTCTGCGAAGTCGCAAGACGACGTATAGGGTCTGACGCCTGCCCGGTGCTGGAAGGTTAAGAGGAGAGGTGCAAGCTTTGAATCGAAGCCCCAGTAAACGGCGGCCGTAACTATAACGGTCCTAAGGTAGCGAAATTCCTTGTCGGGTAAGTTCCGACCTGCACGAATGGCGTAACGACTTCCCCGCTGTCTCCAACGCAGACTCAGTGAAATTGAATTCCCCGTGAAGATGCGGGGTTCCTGCGGTTAGACGGAAAGACCCCGTGCACCTTTACTATAGCTTTACACTGGCATTCGTGTCGGCATGTGTAGGATAGGTGGTAGACTTTGAAGCGGGGGCGCCAGCCTTCGTGGAGTCATCCTTGAAATACCACCCTTACCTATATGGATGTCTAACCGCGGTCCGTTATCCGGATCCGGGACAGTGTATGGTGGGTAGTTTGACTGGGGCGGTCGCCTCCTAAAGAGTAACGGAGGCGCGCGATGGTGGGCTCAGACCGGTCGGAAATCGGTCGTCGAGTGCAATGGCATAAGCCCGCCTGACTGCGAGACTGACAAGTCGAGCAGAGACGAAAGTCGGTCATAGTGATCCGGTGGTCCCGCGTGGAAGGGCCATCGCTCAACGGATAAAAGGTACGCCGGGGATAACAGGCTGATGACCCCCAAGAGTCCATATCGACGGGGTTGTTTGGCACCTCGATGTCGACTCATCGCATCCTGGGGCTGGAGCAGGTCCCAAGGGTATGGCTGTTCGCCATTTAAAGCGGTACGTGAGTTGGGTTCAGAACGTCGTGAGACAGTTCGGTCCCTATCTGCCGTGGGTGTAGGAATATTGACAGGATCTGTCCCTAGTACGAGAGGACCGGGATGGACGTATCTCTGGTGGACCTGTTGTGGCGCCAGCCGCATAGCAGGGTAGCTATATACGGACGGGATAACCGCTGAAGGCATCTAAGCGGGAAACCCACCTGAAAACGAGTATTCCCTTGAGAGCCGTGGAAGACCACCACGTTGATAGGCCGGGTGTGGAAGTGCGGCAACGCATGAAGCTTACCGGTACTAATAGCTCGATTGGCTTGATCATTCTCATTACTTATATCCATCGCGAAGCGATGAATTGACTGTCTCACGCGCCGTATCGCCCCTTTGGGGCGGGCGCTGCGACGGCGCGCCGGACGTCCGGCGACGACCTAGCGGTCTGTATAGGTACTTTCTGGAACTTCGGTTCTAGGAAAAGCTCCAAATACAGCACGATAGTGCGTCGCGGCTCGTGCCGCGCCCCCGCGGAGCACAGCCCGATAGGGCTGATATGCGTGAGCGACATTCAACACAAACAAAACCAGCTTCTCTTTCATCGTTGCTTTTTGCTGACCTGGTGGTTACAGCGGAGCGGCTGCACCCGATCCCATTCCGAACTCGGCCGTGAAACGCTCCAGCGCCAATGGTACTTCGTCTCAAGACGCGGGAGAGTAGGTCGCTGCCAGGTCTGCCAAACGCAACATGAAATCATAATCTCTCCACATCCCATACGTTCCAATCAACAGGCCGCATCAAGCGGCCTTTTGCTTTTGCAAAACAGCAGGCACAAGTGCATAATTACACGCCGCTTCAAACGCGGTAGCCGGAAATACC
>NZ_AP027914.1:0-406123 GCF_055378485.1 Phyllobacterium sp. T2-21
CGAGCTCAACATCCGCGCAACGCTGCCCATGGCCGACCAGCCGCTGCCATTCGGCGATGAAGTCATCAGCCTGCGCGAGGCGCTGCACGAAGACTTCTATTTTTCGCTGCTGGAAGTATTCCAGAAAAAATCCGGCCGTCCGCTCGGCGACCGCGGGTTGCAGCCCGGCCAGATCATACCGGAGATCGTCCACGGCAAGGGCACCCCTGCGATCCGGATCGAAACCCGCACGCTCGATACATCCGAAGCATCCGGCGAGGCACAGCCTCTTGCGACGGCGCATGCGCCCGTCTTCGTCGCACAGATCCACACGGAACTTGCCGGCATCGGCGGTGAACCCTTCGAGGCACGCTCCCGCGCCGGGAGGGCAGTTCAGGCCCGCTACCACAGGGGCACCGATGCCGCCGTCATGATCAGCGGCGGCCAGCACCCGAATGAAACAACCGGCATCATCGGTGCGTTGCGCGGAGCACAGGCACTGGCAGATCGTCCCGGCGCGCACTTCACCATTTCGCCGCTGGAAAATCCGGACGGTTACGCCGTGCACCATCGTCTGCGCGCCGACAATCCGCGGCATATGCACCATGCGGCGCGCTACACGGCGTTGGGCGACGACCTGGAATACCGCACCGCCGCCCAGCCTTACGAGAAAGCGATCCGCTTTGAGGCACGGCGCCTGAGCGGTGCACGCCTGCACATCAACCTGCACGGCTACCCCGCCCACGAATGGACACGGCCGCTTTCCGGTTATGTGCCGCGCGGCTTTGCCATGTGGACCTTGCCGAAAGGTTTCTTCCTCATCATGCGTTACCAGCACGGATGGGAAGAGCGGGCCGAGCGCTTCATCGATGCGGTGACCCGGCGTCTGGCCGCCGTGCCCGGTCTCGTCGCCTTCAACGACACGCAGATCAGCCGCTACGAAACCCATGCGGGTGAAACCGGTTTCCGCATCATCAACGGCTTTCCCTGCATGATCTCGGTCGATGACAGGCATGACGTGCCCTTGACGCTGATCACGGAATATCCCGATGAAACGATTTATGGCGACGCGTTCATTGCCGGACATACCGCGCAGATGGAAACCGTTCTTGCCGCATATGATGCGTTTCAGATGATCGAATCCGTGGCCTGAGTGGAGGTCTCAGTGTTGGGCTTGCCCACTCAGCGTGATCAACATGACAGCGGTGATGGTGACGGCGGTACCGGCCAATTGTAGAGGCGTCATCATCTCATCTAGAAAAACAAAGGCTATGCCCAAGCCGAAAACCGGCGTCAGATTAAGAAAACTGCCGGCAATGTTCGCGCTGATCGAGCCCAGCGCATGCATGTAAAGCGAGAAGCCCAGCGCATATTGGACAATACCGGATACAAGAACCAGCAGCCATATTCGAAGGGACTGGGGCAAGCCGATACCGTCCGGCGACAAGAGCCATTCCACCGGAAGCAAAACCAAGGCGAAGACCAGAGCCACGGTTTGTTGCCACGCGACGATGACGATCGGGCTCGTTTTCAACGCAATGCGCGACGACAGAACGACATAAATCGCGGCTACGGCTGTCGCAAAAAACATCAACGTGACGCCAAAGACGCCATTGCCCGTTGCTTCACTGAAATCGAGCAGACCCAAAGCAACCACCAGGCCCGCAAGAGCGGCGATGGATAGAACCAGAAAGCGCCCCGTCGGTGCCACGCGCAGGATGACGACGGATGCCACAACGATCATGATGGCTTCCGATGACTGGATGAGTGTGGCCGCACCCGCCTTCATATCTGTCAGACCGATAAGACCAAGCAGATAGGCTAGGCCTGGCTCGAGCAGCCCGAGCCAGGCATATCGCATAATTTCCCGCCAACGTCCGGACACGGTTCGTTGGCGCCAGACAACAAGCCACAAAACCGCAACACTGCCGGCCAACTGTAGAACCAGGAGGGAGACCGGGGAAACATCGGCCAACGCAGATTTTGACTCACGGTCGCTGTTCCCCAGCATAGCGCCGCCAGCACCGCTGCCACTATCCCGGCATGAAAACTCGAAAGACTTTTCACGGGTAACTTCCTGTTTCAAATCACTCTGGTCTGAAATGCCGGACTGCGTGATTCAGGCGCGAGCCCAGCGCATTCGGTGAAATCAAAAATGAAAATTCTACTGCCCGTCGAAATATTGACGGGACAGCATGATGATAGCCAAAATCACATAGCACAGAATGCGCGAGAGGTATTTGAGACTAAAGTCCAAGACTCAAGGCAATTTGTCGAGGAAACTCAGCACCGCCTTGTTGAACAGTTCCGGCCCCTGCAACGGGGCAAAATGGCTGACGCCGGGCAGGCCGATCAGTTCGGCACCGGGAATGCTGCGGGCGAGATGGGCAGCGTGTTCGGGTTTGATGAACTCGTCATGCTCGCTCTGCACGATGGCAACGGGCACACGGATTCTGCCGAGATCCGCGGTGGTATAATTGGGTTCGGTCTGCATCATCAGGCTGACCGCGCCGACAAAAGCGTCGAAGTCATCCGGTGTTACCGAGAGCGCTGCGTAATCTTTCTTATGGCGGGCAAAACACCGGTCAATCACCGGTGTCGGCACGAAGTCCCGGGTGCCGCTCGGGTCCATGTTGCAGCCGAAGAAGAAAACACCCGTGACGCGATCCGGCCTTTGGCTGGCAAGCACCAGCGCAATGCAGGCACCGTCGCTCCAGCCGACAAGTGCCGCTTTTGCAAGCTGCAATCTATCCATGACAGCGAGAACATCCGACGCCATCAGGTGATAGGTATAGGGCCGCCCGTCCCGCGTGCTGCGACCATGGCCGCGGCTGTCGATGACGATGACCCGGCGGCCGGAATTGACCAGGGCCGGAACCTGATACCCCCAATTGCCGCTGTGACCGAGGCCACCATGCAGGAGGATCACCGGAGCGCCGGAGCCGTAGGACGCATACCAGATTCGGGCGCCATCATGCTCGACATGGCCTTCGGCTGTCGCCGCAGGCAAGGGTGCAGCGCCATCCGCCTCGAACATCGTCAGATCGTCGTCCTTGAATGTCATAGTGACCAATCCCCGGTCGGAACAAGGCTTCAATGGGCAAGGCTCGACACGCCAAGCAGCTGATGAACCGTTTCATCGTCCTTGGACAATTGCTCCGACGAGCCGTCCCAGACGATGCGCCCGCGTTCGAGAATAATGACACGCTCGGCAAATTCCAAGGCGCTCTGGATACGCTGCTCCACCAGGAGGATCGTCATTTCACCGCTGGAAGCGAGGCGCGAAAACGCCGCCATCAGTTCCTCGCAGATAACCGGCGCCAGTCCCTCCAGCGGTTCGTCAAGAAGCAGCAGGGAAGGGCGGCCAAGGATGGTGCGGGCCGTGGACAGCATCTGCTGTTCGCCGCCCGACAGTTTTGAGCCGGAATTGGCACGGCGTTCGTAGAGGCGCGGAAACATGTCATAGGCTTCCTGCAATGCGCTGCGCGGCCGGCCCTTCAGCCCGACGAACAGATTCTCCTCCACCGTCAGCGATGGAAAAATTGCCCGCGACTGCGGAACGAAACCGAGCCCGCTCCAGGCGCGCGCGGCGCTGTCCATCGCGGTCAGGTCGCTGTTGCCGAGTTTGATGGTCCCGTCATAGCGCTTCGTCTGTCCGGCAAGCGTTGCGAACAGTGTCGTCTTGCCGACACCGTTGCGGCCCAGCACGGCCACGCGTGACCCCGCCGCTGCCGTGAAAGAGATGTTCTCGATCACCCGCGTCGGGCCATAGCCCGCGCACAGGTTTTCCACTTCAAGCTGCGCTGCTGGCATGGGCGTAGCTCCCCAGATAGGCTTCGCGCACCCGCGCATCTTCGGTCACGTCGCGCGGCGAACCATCGAAGATGACCGCCCCGGCGGCGAGCACCACGACCCGCTTGGCAAAGCGGAAAACGAGATCCATGTCATGCTCGATCATCAGCACCGCGAGATCGTCGGGCAGTTGCGCAAGCGCATTTTCGATCAGGAACGTATCGCTGTGCGGCACGCCCGCCGCCGGTTCATCCAGCAGCAGCACCTTCGGGCGCAGCGCCATCGCCAGGGCAATTTCGAGGAGGCGCTGCTGGCCATAGGCGATCGCGCCCACCGGCACGGATGCAAGCGCACCGAGATTGAGCGTTTCAAGGATACCGCGCATTTCGCGCATGACCTGCGGCATGGCATGAAAATTCCCGGCCATGCGCCCGGATTTGCCCTCGCGCTGCAGGATGGCCAGCGCCACATGCTCCTCGGGGGTCATTTCCGAGAACAACCGGGTGACCTGAAAGGAACGTACGAGCCCGGCACGCACACGCCGCATCGGACTGAAGCGGGATATGTCCTCGCCATCCATCAGCACTCGTCCGGAACTCGCCTGCAAGTGCCCGGTCACCAGATTGACGAACGTGGTTTTTCCCGCGCCGTTCGGGCCGATCAGCGCCAGCCGGTCTCCCCGCGCCATGGACAGCGAAACATCCCGGGTGACATCCAGTCCGCCGAAGGATTTTTTCAGCCGTTCGACTGCAAAGACCGCACTCATGGATTGCTCCTTGCAAAACGTCTGGCGAGATCTGCCGCCGTGCCATAGAGCCCCTTCGGTGCGAAGAGCACCACGGCAATCAGCAGGGCGCCAACAATGGTCAGCCAGTGAAACGGATTGGCGGCGGAGACCACGTGTTCGAACCACATGAACACGACCGTGCCGGCAAGCGCGCCAAAGAGCGAGCCCGCACCGCCCAGCACCAGCATGACCAGCGCCTCGGCTGAGTTGGTGAAGCTCAGACTGTCGAGCCCGACGACCTGCGTTGACACCGCATTGAGCGCACCGCCAATGCCGGCGACGGCGCCCGATATCACATACATCCTGATCAGGCTCGCCTTGACCGAAGCACCCATGGCGCTGACGCGGACAGGGTCCTGGCGGATGCCGCGGCACAGCATGCCGAAGGGCGAGCGCACGAGGATACGCAGGAGAACAAAGACAGCGATGAGCAGGACGATACCGAAGACGTAGGCCGTCCGTCCCCAGAGATCGAAGGCAAAGAGCCCAAACAGCGGATCGGGTGCAATGCCCGAGAGGCCGTCGCTGCCGCCGGTATAGGTGGATGCCTTGTTGGCCGCTTCGTGGAAAAGATGAATGACCGCAATGGACAGGACCAGTTGGGCAAGGCCATGGCCGCGCAGGATGACGACGCCGGAGACAAGACCGGCCACGGCTCCGGCGATCGCGCCAATACCGATCATGCTCAGCGGTTCGGTGACGCCAAAGGTGACGGCAGCAATGCCTGCCGCATAGGCACCTGCACCGAACAGTGCGGCATGGCCGAGGGTTGCAACACCGCAATAACCCGTGACGAGGTCAAGCGACAGCACCAGCAGCATGATGGCAATAATACGCGTCAGCAGCGCCAGATTGTCCGGAAACAGGACGTAGCCGCCGATAGCAGCCAGGAGGATGACGGCAACGCCGATAAGATCACGCTGCCATGGCCTGCCCGTGCGGACAGCCGGAGCGGCGGACGGGGAGATGTCGGTGGCACTCATGTCATTTCGCCCTTCCGAGAAGGCCGCGCGGAAACACCCAGACGATGGCAATCACCGCGAGATAGAAGAAGAATTCGCCATACTCGGGCACGAGATAGCGTCCTGTCGTGTCGATGGCGCCAAGCAGAAGGCAGGCAATGAGGGCGCCCGGAATGGAACCGGCGCCGCCGACCGAAACGACAACGAGGAAGGTCACCATATAGCGCAGCGCATAATAGGGCTCGACGGGCAAAAGTTCCGCACCGATCACGCCGCCGAAGGCAGCAAGCCCCACGGCGAGGGCAAAGCTTGCGGCATAAACGATCCGCGTGCGCACGCCGAGCGAAGCGGCCATGGCGGTGTTGTCGACGGAAGCGCGCAGCTTGACCCCGAACGAGGTGCGCTCGATCAGAAACCACAGGCCAAGTGCCACGGCGACGCCGCAGCCAATGGCAAACAGCTTGTGCGCGGCAATGGTGCGGAAACCGAGATTGACCGGACCCTGCAGATCCGCGGGAAGGGGAATGGTTTTCAATGTCGGGCCAAAGACATAATTGGCAAGGCCGATGATGCAGAAGGTGATGCCGATGGTCATCAGCACCTGCGTCAGTTCCGGCGCGCCATAGATGCGGCGATAGAGGAAGCGCTCCAGCGGAATGGCGATGACGATCGTGCCGATGACGGCGAGAATGATGGCAAAACCGTAGCCGAGCCCCAGATCGCGCGCCGCATAGGAGGCGATATAGCCGCCAACCATGGCGAAGGCGCCATGGGCGAGGTTGACGACGCGCATCAGCCCCATGGTCACGGACAGGCCGATGGAGATGATGAAAAGCACCATCCCGTAGGCGAGCGCATCGACGCCTATGCTGAAGAAAACCTGCATCAGATCATCCCGGTCACGGAAAGAAGGCTATCACCCCCCTCTGGGCTTCCGCCCATCTCCCCCACAAGGGGGGAGATCACATCGACATCTGCACTTGTACTGACTTTGCGATGTCTCAGAACTGACTGAAACAGTGATGCAGGCTGATCTCCCCCCTTGTGGGGGAGATGTCCGGCAGGACAGAGGGGAGTGCCTGAATCAGATAGATTTCGCATCGGCTATCGCCTACTTGGCCGCAGCCAGACCGGGGTCGGGCTGTTTCTCGAACGTCTTGATTTCCTTGTTGTAATAGGCGCCGTCGCTGCCCTTGGCGACTTCGCGCAGATAGATGTTCTGCGTGATGTGCCGGGTTTCCGGATCGATGGATACAGGCCCACGCGGGCTTTCCCAGGCAAGACCCTTCACCGCATCGACGGCCTTCTTGGCATCCTGCTTGCCGCCGGTGGCTTCGATCATCTTGTAGATGACATGCATGCCGTCATAGGCGCCGACTGAAGGGAACGAGAGTTCCGCCGGATTGCCGATGGCCTTGCGCGCCGCCTCGACAAAGGCCCTGTTCTCGGGCGAGTCATGCGCAATGGCATAATGGAACGTGGTGAGGATACCGAGCGCCGCATCGCCAAGCGCCGGCAGATCGGATTCCTGCGTCAGATCGCCGGGCGCAAGAAACTGCACACCCGCTTCCTTCAGGCCGTTCTCATTATAGGCTTTGACAAAGCCAAGCGTCGTCGGGCCCGATGGCAGGAAAGCAAAGACGGCCTGCGCACCGGAATTGCGCACGCGCTGCATGACCGGGCTGAAATCATTGGTCGACAGCGGCATGCGGATGGATTCGACGACCTTGCCGCCCTCCTTCTCGAAGGTGGTCTTGAACGCGTTTTCCGCATCCACGCCCGGCCCGTAGTCGCTGACCACGGTGATGGCTTTCTCGATACCGCGCTCGCGGGCAATTTTGGCCATGGGTGCGGACGTCTGCCAGGTGGTGAACGATGTGCGCACCACATAGGGGCTCTTGGTGACAATGGCCGATGTCGCCGCATTCATAACCACCAGCGGCACATTGGCCTGCTGCAGCAGCGGCGTGACAGCCATGGCATCGGGGGTGAAATAGAAGCCCGCGAGATACTGCACGCCTTCCTTCACCACCAGTTCCTGCGCCAGCGCCTTTGATTGTGCGGGATCGGCCTGCGGCACGTCGCGGTACAGCACTTCGATCGTGTCATTGCCGATCTTGTTGCCATGGGTGGCGATATAGGCATCAATGCCGGCCTTGAAGTTCTTGCCCTGAATGGCGAACGGGCCCGAGAACGGGCCGACCACGCCAATCTTGATCACATCGGCATAGGCCACACCGCCAAGCAGGACGGCTGCCGCTGCAGCCAGAATAAGCTTTTTCATCATTCCTCCCTTTGATCCCCTGCCGGCCAGATCATTCTCCTCATCTGGTCCGTTTGGAATGTTTCGTTCAATGTCTCATACCGGTTGGTAATGTAAAATGAAAACTATGCGCTATTGCATAATCCCTGAGTTATGATTGTTCCGGCGACTTGCCGTTTCCGAGCCCCGTTATGGAAGACAACAGGCTGCTCGTCGCCTGCAGCGATGTTGCTGATGCCATGACCATGGACGGCAGGATCATCCACTCCAGTGTCCACGCCGTGCCGGACCGCTCCTGCTCGTGCACCAGCGCCTGGTGCATGCCGGAAAGCTGCGTGGCGTTGTAGCGGGCGAGTGTGACAAGCAGTTCAGCCTGAACCGGATTCTGCTTGTGCGGCATCGCCGATGAACTTCCCCCGCCGCGAAGGCTGATCTCGCCGCCGGATTGTGCAAGCAAGGCAATATCCTGCCCGATTTTCCCTAGACTGCCCGTAACAAGCGAAAGGAAACCGGCGAAATCGGCGATACGGTCGCGCTGGCTGTGCCACTGCGGCGCGTCATGCAGGCCAAGCGCCGCGGCAAGACGCTGTCGAACGGCATTCGCCTTATCGCCAAGCTTTTCCAGCGTGCCCGCTGCGCCGCCCAGTTGAATGACCGGAAAAGACCTGGTGAGAAAGGCGAGCCGTTCCCTGTCGCGAAACAAGGGTGCCCGCCACGCGTCGATGCGGTGATGCACGGTGATGGGGATAGCCGCCTGCATGCGTGTATGCCCCATCAGGCTGTTTGCGCCAAAGGCAGCCTCGAGCCGATCCAACCCCGCAATCACGTCGTCCAGCCCCTCGGCAAGACAGGCAATGGCAGGCTTCAGCCGGATCATCAGGCTCGTATCGATGACATCCTGACTGGTTGCGCCGAAATGCAGAGCGTTCCGATGTTCCTCGGGAATGACAGCCCGCAGCTGCCGCATCAGCTCCGGCACGACGACACCGTCGCGGGCGGTCGCGGCCTTCAAGGCCATCACATCAGGCGCGAAAGACCGGCAGGCTATTACAATTGCCCGCGCGGCATCGGCGGAGATGACCGCTTCATCCGCCTGTGCCTGCGCCAGTGCCGCCTCGAAATCGAGCATGGCGGCAATATCGGCGCTGGCGGAAAACCAGTCCGCCGCCGCTTGCGCGCCGAGGAGGCCGGAGAGAAACGGATGATCGAAGGGCGAGATACTCATCGGTCAGATATCGAAGAAGACAGTTTCCTTCTCCCCCTGCAGATGGATATCGAAATGATAGGCCGATCCCTCCCGGCGCGCGAGAAGCGTCGGCACGCGGTTGCGGTGCTCGATGCGCTGCAGCACCGGGTCTTCGGCGTTCGCGGTCTCTTCATCGGCAAAATAGAGGCGGGTCTGCAGACCGATATTGATGCCGCGCGCCACGATCCACAGCGTCACGTGCGGCGCCATCAGCCTGCCGTCCTTATAGGGCACACGGCCGGGCCTGATCGTCTCGAACACATATTCGCCGGTTTCCATATCCGTCGGGCAGCGGCCCCATCCGGTGAAATTCACATCGGCTGTGCCGCGCATTTCCGAAGGGCTGTTGTAGAGCCCCGCAGCATCCGCCTGCCAGATTTCCACCAGCGCATCGCGCAGCGGCGTTCCGGTTCCGTCAAAAATCCGGCCGCGCAGCGTGATACGTTCGCCCAGCGTCCGGTCATTGACCATGGCAACGCCAAGATCCATGTCGTAAACGCCCGTGATCCCCGAGAAATTCGGCGTGCAGCCGATATGCACATAGGGTCCGGCAGTCTGCGACGGCGTTTCCTTGAGAAAACCCAGAGACTGAACCATCAATTGCCCTCCATCCGGTTCTCGAACAGCGTGGAACGGCGCCCGCGCAGCACGATATCAAACTTGTAGGCGCGCGCATCCATGGGGATGGTGTTCTGGCGGTCGAGCGCAGCGATCAATTGTTCGATAGCCGCCTTGTCGGGGATCGATTTGACGATGGGGCATTGCCAGATCATCGGATCGCCCTCGAAATACATCTGCGTAATCAACCGCTGGGCAAATCCGTGCCCGAAAACGGAAAAATGGATATGGGCCGGACGCCAGTCATTGACGCCGTTCGGCCAGGGATAGGCGCCGGGCTTGACCGTGCGAAACCGGTAATAGCCATCCTCGTCCGTGATGGTGCGGCCGCAGCCGCCAAAGTTCGGATCGAGCGCCGCGAGATAACCTTCGCGCTTGTGGCGGTAGCGTCCGCCGGCATTGGCCTGCCAGAATTCGAGCAGCGCACCCGCCACACCGACACCGCGCTCGTCCACCACGCGGCCATGCACGATGATGCGCTGGCCGATGGCGCTTTCACCCGGCCGGGCAAAATTGTGGATCAGGTCCGCATCCAGTTCGCCGAGCAGCGCATGCCCGAATACCGGACCGGTGATTTCCGACAGTGTATTGTCGAGCGACAACAGCGCTCGTTGCGGCGAGCGGACAACACTTGTCTTGTAATCCGGCGTATAGGCAGGCGGATGCCATTGCCTGTCGCGCTGGAAGAATGCTCCGGTTTCCGGTTTTCTATTGGACACAGTTGCCTCCCGTCACGCGGCCCGTTCGGCCTCGAGTTCCTTATAGACCTGCTTTGCCAGCTTGATGGCATGGTTTGCCGCCGGAACACCCGCATAAATTGCAACATGCAGCAGGGCTTCGCAAATATCGTCCTGTGTCGCGCCCGTATTGGCCGTCGCGCGGATATGCATGGTCAATTCGTCATCCTGGCCGAGCGCAGCCAAAAGCGCGATGGTGACAATCGAGCGTTCGCGCTTCGTCCAGCCGGGCCGCGACCAGACATGCCCCCACGCCGCCTCGGTGATCAGTTCCTGGAAGGGCTGATCGAAATCGGTCTTGGTGGTTTCCACCCGGTTGACATGCTCTTCCCCCAGCACGACGCGGCGCGTGGCCATGCCCTGCAGATAACGACGCGATGGGGCAGCCGTATCCGTCATGATTTCCCTCCAAGCTTGAATTCGTCGACAAAGGCCCTGATCACGGCGACCAGCGTTTCCGGCTGTTCGACACAGGGAATATGGCCCGCATCCTTGATCACTTCGTAACGCGCACGCGGGATGAGCTTTGCCAGTTCGAGCACCAGATCCGGCGGCGTCGAACCGTCCTGATCCCCAACAATGCAGATGGCCGGCACCGCGATGCGCTTTGCCGCTTCGGTGAAATCCGCATCGCGCAGCGCCGCGCAGGTACCGCCATAGCCATCGGCAGGCTGGCGGATGAGCATGTTGCGGTAGCCGGTGAGATCATTGGCCCGCTCCCGGTGGAAGGCCGGGGTGAACCAGCGCTGCAGGATCGTGTCGGCAATGGATGCGATGCCATTCCGGGTCACGGCATCGATGCGCGCATTCCAGAATTCGGCCGTGCCGATCCTGTGCGCGGTATCGCACAGGACCAGAGCCTGCACCAGTTCCGGTCGTTTCGCATAAAGTCCCTGCGCCACGAGCCCGCCGACGGACAGACCGCAGATGACGGCATCCTTGACCGAGAGGTAGTCGAGCAAACCCGCGAGATCACCGACATGATCATCGATGCTGTAAGGAGGCGCTCCCAGATCGGAAAGGCCATGTCCGCGCATGTCATAGGTGACGATGGCAAACTCTCCGACCAGACGCACGATCACGTCACGCCAGATGCGAAAATCCGTACCGAGGGAGTTGGCGAAAACCAGCACGGGCTTGCCTGCGGGCGCGCTGATCAACTGGTAATGCAGCGTGACGCCATTGATGTGAGCAAATTGCACCTAAATCCTCCCGGTCAGTTATGTCGATAATGGATTATGCATTTGGTTCAGTAAAATGATATCTTGCCGCATTCGCTTAACCCCGGGGTTATGAAATATATGATCGACGGCCGTATCAAGTTCCGCCACCTGCAGACTTTTCTCGAAGTTGCCCGCCAGAAAAGCGTGATGAAGGCGGCCGCGATTCTTCATATCAGCCAACCCGCCGTAACCAAAACCATTCGAGAAATGGAAGAGGTGCTCGGGGTTGCCATGTTCGAGCGCGACGGGCGCGGCATCCGCATCACCCGGTTCGGCGAGGTTTTCCTGCGCTATGCCGGAGCGGCGATTACCGCGCTGCGGCAGGGCATCGATTCCGTCAGCAACGAGCAGTCGGGCGAGGGGATTCCCGTCCGGGTGGGCGCCTTGCCGACGGTTTCCACCCGCATCATGCCGCAGGCCATCAGCCTGTTCCTGCAGGAGAAGACACAGAGCCGGCTGAAAATCGTCACCGGCGAAAATGCCGTGCTGCTCGAACAATTGCGGCTCGGCGATCTTGACCTCGTGGTCGGACGGCTGGCGGCGCCGGAAAAAATGACCGGATTTTCCTTCGAACATCTCTATTCCGAACAGGTGGTGTTTGCCGTCAGTGCCCGCCATCCGCTGCTCAATGCCAGCGAGGACATTTTCAACCGCCTTGCCGAATTCCCGGTGCTGATGCCGACGCGGGCATCGATCATCCGGCCTTTCGTCGACCGGTTTCTCATTGCCAACGGCGTGGCTAAGCTGCCGCATCAGATCGAGACGGTCTCCGATGCTTTTGGCCGGGCTTTCGTCCGCTCCCATCAGGCGGTGTGGATCATTTCCGCAGGGGTGGTTGCCAGCGATATCGCCGACGGGACGCTGGCGCTGCTGCCCATCGACACGACCGAGACAAAGGGACCGGTTGGCTTGACAACCCGCGCGGACGTCACCCCGTCATTGCCGCTGATGATCCTGATGCAAACCATCCGCGAGGCGGCAGGGGAGATGAAACCGGATCAGAAAAACTCGTCGAGCAGCCGGTAATAAGCCAGCCTTGCCGGATCGGGCTGCATCAGGCCGTAGCAATCCAGAAAAAGCTCCACCCTTTCGTCGCCGAAATTATCCGCAATGCTGCGGCACGCCAGCGCAATATCCTGATGGCGATCGGCAAGACCAAGCCGGCCGCAGTCGATATAGCCGGTGAAGATGCCATTCCCGGCCATGAAATTCGGCAGGCAGGCATCGCCGTGGGTCACAACGACATCCGCTGTCTCGGGCCTTTCCGCCACAAGCCGGCTGAAAAGTTCGGATGCCGTCTTTCCCAGCATATCGTCGTCGAAATCCGTCTCGTCCACCAGCCCGGCCTGCATGCGGGCCCGCGCCGCTTCAATGCGCCCGTCAAGCCGGTGATCGAACGGACAGGTCGCGGGATCAAGCGCATGCAACTGGCGCAGCGCCCCGGCAAAAATCCGGATGCGCGTTTCGATGGACAAAGAACCGGCCGAGGCAAGATCTTCACCGGGAACCCCGCTCATCAACAGCCAGAAGCGGCCGGCATGGGCGCCCTCGAAGAGAACATCGGGGCAGGGCATATCGCGGGAGGACAGCCAGCGAAGCCGCGCCGCCTCATCGGGCAACTCACCGTAGGGGCTAACGGCTTCGACCTTGATGAAGAGCCGGGGCAAGCCTTCGCCTTGCAGCATGAAAACCTGCGCATCGGAACAGCCGAGCGCATCGCGGTTCCAGCTATAGCCCGCGACGAGAGCCTGCAGTTGTGGCGGCACAAGCATCGCGTCCGGCGGATTTGTTGTCGCGGTCATGGAATTTCCGGTTTCAGGCGTATTCTTCAGGCACGCATATGCGGGCGGTGGAACCGAAGCAATAACCTAAAACGGCAGTCCCACATAGTTTTCGGCAAGCGCGGTCGATGCCGCCCGGGAGTGGGTGAGATAATCGAGTTCGGCCTCCTGTATTTTCTGGCCGAATGCGCCGGTATCGGGAAAACGATGCATCAGCATCGTCATCGACCAGGAAAACCGGACGGCTTTCCACACGCGCAAAAGTGCACGGCGCGAATAGTCGTCAAGGGCCGCCGTGCTTTTATCGGCATAATAGTCGCGCAGGCCTTCGAAGAGATAATGCACGTCACTGGCTGCCAGATTGAGACCCTTTGCTCCCGTCGGCGGCACGATGTGGGCGGCATCGCCAGCCAGGAACAGGCGGCCGAAGCGCATGGGTTCGGCCACGAACGAGCGAAGCGGCGCGATAGACTTTTCAAATGATGGGCCTGTTGTGACAGCGGCCGCATCCTCTTCCGGCAGCCGGCGCCGCAACTCGTCCCAGAACCGGTCGTCGGACCAGTCCTCCACTTTGTCGTCCAGCGGGCACTGCACGTAATAGCGGCTGCGCGTCAGGGAGCGCATCGAGCACAGTGCAAAGCCGCGTGGATGGTTGGCATAGATCAGCTCATGTGCTGCCGGGGGCACCTCCGCCAGAACACCGAGCCAGCCAAAGGGGTAGGTGCGTTCGAACGTCCGGATCGCCTCCACCGGCACGGACCGGCGGCTGACCCCATGGAATCCGTCGCACCCGGCAATGAAGTCGCAATCGATGCGGTAGGGTTTGCCGTCCCTTTCGAAGGTGACGAACGGCTTTTCCCCGTCGAAATCATGGATGGCAACGTTCTGCGCCCCGTAAAATGCCGGTGCACCGCCCGCCTCGCGCTGCTGCATCAGATCCCGTGTCATCTCGGTCTGGCCGTACACCGTTACCCGCTTGCCGCCCGTCAGGTCGAACAGATCGATACGATGATTGCGCCCGTCGAACGCCAGCGAAAAGCCGTCATGCGGCAGGCCTTCCGCATGCAAACGGGCGCCGGCGCCTGCCTCGTCGAGCAGCCGCACCGTGCCTTCTTCCAGCACTCCGGCGCGCACGCGCCCCAGAATATGGTCCTTGCCCGACCGGTCGAGGATGATGTTGTCGATACCGGCCCGGATCAGAAGCTGACCGAGCAGAAGCCCGGCAGGTCCAGACCCGATGATAGCCACGTGCGTGCGCATGATGCCTCCCAGCATGAAATAATTGCGCAAGGCTAGCGGCAGCACGCATCTGAACAATGGACTTCTCAGGCAAAAAACAGGACAATCTGAACATTGGGGA
This sequence comes from Phyllobacterium sp. T2-21, assembly GCF_055378485.1. NCBI lineage: Bacteria > Pseudomonadati > Pseudomonadota > Alphaproteobacteria > Hyphomicrobiales > Phyllobacteriaceae > Phyllobacterium > Phyllobacterium sp. T2-21. Next base: position 14,749 of record NZ_AP027914.1, read on the forward strand.
CGGGAGGAACCGATGAGCGGCGCAGTACCAACCTATGATCTCTATGGCGAAAACCATCCGAAACGGCCGGATTTCTGGCTGCATTGGGAAACAATCGCCTCCAGAAGCCAATTGCACAATTGGGAGATCAAAACCCATCGCCATGCGGCATTCTTTCAGATTTTGTACTTTCGCGGCGGAACCGGCGATGCGGTTTTCGGCGCGCACAGCCATCCCATACAGCCGCCGGTCATGATCACCGTGCCGCCGCAATGCGAGCATGGCTTCCGGTTCTCCCGGGATATGGATGGCATGGTCATCACCATGCTGGCCGCGCGCTTCGGGTCTTCCGGCCGCACCATCTGCGACGCCGGCATGCCGCCGCGATTGATTTCGCTCGTACCCGATCACGCCGATGCAGCGTTTCTGACGCACAGTCTCGAGCGCCTGTGCGCCGAACTGGTATCGGGCGGCGCCTTTCACGACGATCTGGTGGAATCCTATCTCAAATCCATCGTTCTTCTGGCGGCGCGCATGACCGCCCCGGAACTGCCGCCCGGCGGTGAAAGCTCCAGTACGGAGGAGCGCCTGAAACTGCTGAATATCCTGGTCAACCGGCATTTCCGCGAACATCGCCCGGCGGAATTCTATGCCGGACACCTCGGTTTGTCGGCAACCCATCTCAACCGCATCGTCAAGGCGGCGACGGGGCAAAGCACCAATGGCTTGCTGGCACGCCGCCTTGCCGATCAGGCGAAGCGCGATCTGGTGTTCACCTCCGCCAGTATCAAGCAGATCGCCTATGATCTCGGCTTTGCCGATCCGGCTTATTTCACCCGGTTTTTCACCAGGGAGACCGGCACGACACCCCGGCAGTACCGCACCGAGCAAAGCGCCAGAATGGCTGTCTGAACCGACGGCCTGTCATACCAGCACCGCCGCGATGGTATCGCGGGTCGATTGCATGACCGGCAGATAGCGCTCGATCATTTCCGCGATCGTCACGCGCGGTGCCTGCGCGCCGACATTGATGGCGGCGATGGTCATGCCGCGCGTGTTGCGCACGGGAACTGCGATGGAGCACAACCCGATCTCCAGTTCCTGGTCGATCACCGCATAGCCCTGCGCCCTGACGGCGCGCACTTCATCCATCAGGTCCGGCAGCGCGGTCTTCGTGCGCGGCGTGTTCGCCGGGCGGTTGCTGCCTGCAAGGATGCGCAGTGCGTCGTCATCGCTCATCGCCGCGAGCAGGACCCGGCCCATGGAGGAACAGTAGGCGGGAAGGCGGCTGCCGGGATTGAGATTGATCGACATCACACGCTTGTGCGAGGCACGCGCGATGTAGACGATCTCGTTGCCGTCGAGCACCGAAGCCGAGGCGCTTTCACCGGTCTTTTCCGACAGCTGGTCGAGAAAGGGCTGCATCAGCCGGGGCAGGGGCGTCGATGACAGGTAGGAATGACCGAGACGCAGGATGCGCGGCGTCAGCGTGAAGAATTTTCCGTCATAATCCGCATAGCCAAGCTGTGTGAGCGTCAGCAGGCAGCGGCGGGCCGTGGCGCGCTCCAGCCCGGTCATTCGTGCAATGTCCGTGATCGACAGGCGCGTATTGACCGCGTCGAAGGCTTCGATGACGGAGAGCCCCTTGGCAAAACCGCTGATGAAATCCGTTTCACGCATCCACACCTGCCTTATCCGCTGCATTTCCGCACAATTTGTGCGATATATGAACAAATGTCAAATAACGCACAAAATCATTGACGGGCGGAACGCGACGGGACTACGCCATGCGGACAAATGGAGGTTTGCACCGGATACCGGCGATCGCCGTGCTTCGGGAACAGCGACAGGGAGAGAGACGTGGCAAAAATCTGCACGCTTGCCGAAGCCATCGGGGACAATGTCAGGGATGGCGATACACTCGCCATGGAAGGGTTTACCCACCTCATTCCCTATGCCGCCGGACACGAAATCATCCGGCAGGGCCGCAAGGAGCTCTTCCTTGTGCGCATGACGCCCGACCTCATCTACGACCAGCTGATCGGTGTCGGCGCGGCACGCGGCATGAAGTTCTCCTGGGGCGGCAATCCCGGCGTGGGCTCGCTGCACCGCTTCCGCGATGCGGTGGAGAACCAGTGGCCACGGCCGCTTGAGATCGAGGAACATTCGCACGCGGCCATGGCCAATGCCTATGAGGCGGGTGCGGCCAATCTGCCGTTCGCCGTGCTGCGCGGCTATATCGGCGCCGACCTTGCCAAGGTCAATCCGAACATCCGGTCGGTCACCTGTCCCTTCACCGGTGAGGTGCTGGCCGCCGTTCCCTCCATCCGTCCAGACGTGTCGATCATCCACGCCCAGCGTGCCGACCGGCAGGGCAATGTGCTGATCGAGGGCATCTCCGGCGTGCAGAAGGAGGCGGTGCTGGCGGCCAGCCGTTCCATCGTGACGGTGGAGGAAATCGTCGACGAGTTGAACCCGCCATCGCCCAATGCAGTCGTCCTGCCCCGATGGGCCATCAATGCCGTCGTGCATGTGCCGGGCGGCGCCTACCCCTCCTATGCGCATGGTTACTACCAGCGCTCCAATGCCTTCTACATCGCCTGGGACAAGATCGCCCGCGACCGCGACAGCTTTACCGCGTGGATCAGGGAGAATGTCCTTGCCGGCAAGCCGGAAGATTTTGTCCGCCACGCCGTCCGGCGTGCGGCGAATGCAGCGTGAGGAGCAAGACCATGACCCAGGATTTCACCCCCACGGAAATGATGACCATCGCGGCTGCCCGCGCGCTGAGCAATGATGATGTCTGCTTTGTCGGGATCGGCGCACCCTCCGCCGCCTGCAATGTGGCGCGGCTGACCCATGCGCCTGACATCACGCTGATCTACGAAAGCGGCACCATCGGCACCAAGCCGGATGTGCTCCCGCTTTCCATCGGCGACGGCGAACTCTGCGACACCGCCTTGTTCACCGTTTCGGTGCCGGAAATGTTCCGCTACTGGCTGCAGGGCGGGCGCATCACCACCGGATTTCTCGGTGGCGCGCAGATCGACCGCTTTGCCAATCTCAACACGACGGTGGTCGGCCCTTATGATGCACCGAAAGTGCGGCTGCCCGGCGGCGGCGGCGCACCGGAAATAGCCAGCAATTGCGGCCAGATTTTCATCACCATGGCGCTAACCAATCGCGGCTTTGTCGATCATCTCGATTTCATCACCTCGATGGGGCATGGCGAGGGCGGCGATCATCGCGCACGCCTCGGCATGAAAACCAGAGGGCCGACCCGGGTCATCACCGACCTGTGCATTTTCGAGCCTGATCCGGTCACCAAGGAATTGACCATCGTTTCGATCCACAGGGGTGTGACACGCGGACAGATCGAAGAGAATTGCGGCTGGCCTGTCCGGTTTGCTAAGGAGATCGTGGAAACGCCAGTCCCCACTGCAACCGAACTTTCCGTGCTGCGCGATATCAATGCGCGCACGAAACGCGCTCACGAGGCCGCCTGATGTCTGAAGCCTATATCTGCGACTATATCCGCACGCCCATCGGCCGCTTCGGCGGCGCCTTAGCTTCCGTCCGCACCGACGATCTGGGCGCCATTCCACTGAAAGCGCTGATAGAGCGCAATCCCTCCGTCGACTGGGAAGCCATCGGTGAAGTCATCTATGGTTGCGCCAATCAGGCGGGCGAGGACAACCGCAACGTCGCGCGCATGTCCCTGCTTCTGGCAGGCCTGCCGGTGACGGTGCCGGGCACGACGATGAACCGCCTGTGCGGTTCGGGGATGGATGCGGTGATCACGGCGGCCCGCGCCATCAAGGCCGGGGAAATCGAGATTGCCATCGCCGGCGGCGTCGAATCCATGTCGCGCGCGCCCTTCGTTCTACCGAAAGCCGAAGGCGCGTATTCGCGCCACGCGGAAATTCACGACACCACCATCGGCTGGCGCTTCGTCAACCCGCTGATGCAGCAGCAATACGGCATCGATTCCATGCCGGAGACCGGCGAGAATGTCGCCGAGGAGTTTCATGTCTCGCGCGCCGATCAGGATGCTTTTGCCGTACGCTCCCAGCAAAGGGCAGGGACAGCCATGGACAATGGCCGGCTTGCCCGGGAAATCACGCCCGTCATCATTCCCCAGCGCAAGGGTGACCCGGTGATCGTCGACCGCGACGAGCATCCGCGCCCGCAGACGACACTGGAGCAGCTGGCCAAACTGCCGACGCCCTTCAGGAAGGGCGGATCGGTGACGGCGGGCAATGCTTCGGGTGTCAACGACGGTGCAGCGGCGCTGATCATCGCATCGGAAGCGGCAGCGCGGAAATACGGCCTGACCCCCATCGCCCGCATCATCGGCGGTGCGACCGCCGGTGTTCCACCGCGCATCATGGGGATCGGCCCTGTCGCCGCCACTGAGAAACTCTGCGCGCGGCTTGGTCTGACACCGCAGGATTTCGGCGTGATCGAGCTCAACGAAGCCTTCGCCTCGCAGGGCCTTGCCACCCTGCGCGCACTCGGGCTTGCGGACGATGTCGACCACGTCAATGCCAATGGCGGGGCGATTGCCCTCGGCCATCCGCTGGGCATGTCCGGCGCACGCATCACCGGCACCGCGGCACTGGAACTCAGCGTCAGGCATGCCCGCTATGCGCTTGCCACCATGTGCATCGGTGTCGGCCAGGGCATCGCGGTTGCCCTGGAACGGGTCTGATCAGGCGAGTTGCCGGGACTACACGGCGATGCGCGCTTCCGACTGTTCGAGCGCCTTCCTGATGGCGAGCTGCCGCTCCCAGGCCAGGGCGTCGCCGACGATCAGATCGAGGTCGGCGCGTTTCGGCTCAAAACCGAATACGGTGCGCACACGTTCGTTCCCTGCGACCAGCACTGCCGGATCGCCCGCACGCCTCGGGGCGGTCCGGACCTCGAAATCGACGCCCGACACGCGCTTGACCGCGTCGATGATGTCAAGAACGGAATAGCCGTAGCCGTAGCCGCAATTGGCGGCGGTGCTGGCTCCTCCGGCCTCCAGATAGTTGAGGGCGCACAGATGCGCCTGCGCCAGGTCGCTGACATGAATATAGTCGCGGATGCAGGTGCCGTCGGCTGTCGGATAGTCCGTTCCATACACCTCGATATGTGAACGCTCGCCCGTCGCCGCCTGGCTGGCGATCTTGATGAGGTGCGTGGCGCGCGGGAACGACTGCCCCGAGCGCAATTGCGGGTCGGCACCCGCGACGTTGAAATAGCGCAGCGCCACATAGTTGAATTCCGGATGGGCCACGGCCGCATCGCGCAGCATCCACTCGGTCATCAGCTTTGACGTACCGTAGGGCGAGATTGGCTGATGCGGCATATCTTCGCTGATCGGCGTTCGCTCCGGTTCCCCATAAATTGCGGCGGTCGACGAGAAAATGAAATGCCTGATACCTTCGGCAATGGCCGCTTCCATCAGGGAACGCGATTGCACGGTATTGTTGCGGTAATAAGAAAGCGGATCGCGCACGGAATCGGGAACGACGATCGAACCGGCGAAATGCAGGATCGCCGTCACATTGTGCCGGCGGATCAGATCGCGCACCAGCGCCTGATCGCCGATATCACCCTGCACGAACGGCACGTCATCCGGCACCAGCCAGGCGAAACCGCAACTCAGATCGTCAAGGACCACGACCGGCCGGCCGGCATCCTTGAGGGCAAGCACCATGTGGCTGCCGATATAGCCGGCGCCACCAGTAACAAGAACAGTCATGGGGAGGAACTCCTGCAACTTTGTTTGAGAGATTGATAGGGTGGAGCGGCGTGTGCCATGTCGATAGCCTGTCTTACACTTCCTTTCCTACGGATTGCTTTCCTCCCGGGAAATTCTGATTGTTTGCTGTCTAAGCGACTCGGCGGGCGGAGTCCGATGCGCGCCTGCCCGTCTCGGTCATCTTGTGATCGACGCCGTTTTCGGTCAGGAAGACATTCATCTCGCCATAGGTCTCGAACCAGGCGCGATTGTATTTATCGAAGAGCGATTGATCCCAATAATCCTCCAGCCTGAACGGCTTGCCGCCAAAGACGTCATAACTCGGGATCTTGTAGGTTTCGGCGAATTCGGCCGTGCGGCTGTCATAGGTGAAATAGATCGACGGCACGCCGTTGGCCAGCGCCATGAGATTGCCGTGCAGGCGGTAGCCGAGAACCAGCTGATGCGCGCGAACAAGCGTTTCATAGTCCGCAACCACGTCGGAATAATACATGCGCTCGCGGTAGAGCTTTTCCATTGCATCGTCGAAATACCAGTCCGAGACCCAACGGTTCGCCTTCAGCGCGGCGATGGCGTCTTCCTTCTGCTCGTCGGTGCCGAAGACCATCTTCTTTTCTTCCACTTCGCCCTGCGCCATCAGGGTGATGTCGAAGCGGTTCGCCATCGCCTTGATAAGGTCGCGGTGCAGGGTCAGATAGCGCTGGATATCCTGCGCATAGGTTGGCGAGACTTCGCGCCGGACCGTCACACCCACCTTTTCCACGGTGTCGAGCTCGGGCAATTTGATGCGCAGATGCTGGTTGTTGCGCCGGAACGCCGTGGGGCAACCGATGACGCGGACATTCTTGATGCCGATATCGTTGAGAACCTGGGCGGAATAAGCGCCGCGAACGCCGACGGAGGTGGTCGAGTCCGCAATGAGGCGCCAAACCGCCTTGGACTCCTCCGACAGTTCCAGCTGCCCCTTGACCGGCGCCTGCGCGCCGACACCGAAGGCGATGACGGGCAGCCCCAGGCGCTTGAGAACCGGGATGGTGTCGCGCCAGTTCATCTCCCTGTTGATGTAGTTGGACCCGCGCAGGATGACATAGTCATACTCCTCGCGCAGCTGGTCGATCTTCTCCATCGGCGGCCCGGCAATGGGAAGTTCTGCCACCTTCTCGTAGTTCATGAGCTTCAGGGATGATTCAAAGACGAAGGCATCACCGATATTGTGGTAGTGGTCGATGCTGCGCTGAATGTCGCTGTGCTGGTACCAGCGGACATTGTCATGATCGTAAACTTCTCCGGCGGGGATCATTACGAGGACGCGTGCCATGAGGTATTCCTTCTTTTGGCGATGAAAGCTGGATAACCTCAGCTTGCTTGGGAAAGAACAACGTCAGTTCTTGCAGCGATCGTGAGTGGCTGCTGCCGGCTAGATTTAAGCAATTCACCATAGAGAGCAAGGTGTTCCTGAGCACAGTCGATATAGTTCACGGGTTTCCGGATGGTCTGATGCAAATGGTCCCAGATCGAGGTGTCGCTGAGCACTTCGGTGAAACGGTCGGCCAGGTCTTCGGCGCTGCGCACACGGAAGTGCAGACCATCCAGCCCGTCCCGGACTTTTTCGGCCATGCCGCCGATATTGGAACAGATCACCGGGCGGCGATGGTGCAGGGCCTCCTGGATCACAATCGGCGAGTTCTCCCACCAGATCGACGGCATCACCACCCAATCGACGGGCTGCATGAGACGCGGCATCTCCGCATTCTGGTAGGCGCCGTAAAAGCGCACGCGCGACCCGGCTTCCTCGATCAGTTTTCGCATGCGATCCTGAAAGTCGCGCGGCTGCTTCTCCAGATTGCCGCCAAAAATCATCAGGCGCGAATCCTCCCCCCATGTTTCCTCGGGCACACGCGACACCGCATCGATCAGGACATCGATGCCCTTGAACGGCGTTATCTGCCCGAAATAGGCGAAGCGGTTGCGCCGCGGCCTTGGGCCCGCCAGCTCGCGCGGCGGTGTCACGCTGTCAATGGCGATGCCATTCTCGATCACCCTCAGCTTGGCGGGATCAAGTCCCCACTCCTTGTACCTGCCGGCCAGAAATTCACTGGGTGAAACAAAGGCATCGGCAAGCTCGAGCATGCCGCGGATGAAGCGTTCCCGCTTGAGAAAGCGGGCAGGGGGAACGTCGGGAAAGCAGGCGTGGCAATCGATGGGCGAGGCTTCGTTGCACAGCTTCGCCGAGCTTGCCTTCACCATCTGCCCGTCATTGTTGCAGATCGACAGATATTCGTGAAAGGTCAGCAGAATGACCGCATCGGGCAGCGCCTCGCGGATGGCATAGAGCGTTTCCAGCCCGAGGCCGAGCACATGGTGGAAGTGCACGACCTGCGGATTGAGATCGCGGACAAAACGCAGGAGATCGCGGCGGATTTCATCGGTGTTCTTGTTCGACAGATAGAAGTGATCATATTCGTCGGCATGGAACAGGATTTCATCGCTGCTGCGCCGCATGCTCATCAGCGCCGTGGTGCCATGCCGCGGAATGGGATGTCCGGCCCGCGCCAGGTACACGGACTGTACACCGGGCAGGCTGTTGAGCCCCTTGTGCAGATTGTAGGAGGCAATTTCGCCGCCTCCCAGGGAAATGCTGGGATGGGCATGGGAAATCACCAGAACCCGAAGCCGTTCGGTCATGCTGTTTCCTCCGCAGACACACTGCGCTTGTTGGAAAGATTATTGGCCCAGCGCGCGTCGAAAACCTGCCGGTCGATGCGTTCGATCAGAGCAATGGTCGAGGCCTTGTCAGACACGGATATGTCGTCGGACCCGAGCATCTGCGCCGACGGCAGCCAATAGGATTTCAGACCGGCCTGCTTGAGCTTGAGGCCAAGGTCGAGACCCTTTTCGTGCGTGCCAAGATATCCGCGGGTAAAACCATTGACGGAGAACAAGGCCTTTCGCGGCAGGACACAGCACTCGAATGTCGCCGTTGCCACTTCCGTTGTTCCCATCCCCGCCACGGCATCGATGGGATAGCCGGCATAGCGGCTGATCAGGGCGCGGTCGGATTGCGCACCCGCCACCCATGTTCCGGCCCAGCGAATGGAATCATCCTCATAGGCGAGGGTAGGAGACAGCACGCATTCCTTGCGGGCATCATAGGCCGCAAGCAGTTTCCGGAACCATCCCGTGCTGCGCGGCAGGAGTGAGGCGGCAAGAAAGACCACGCTTTCGGTGGACACCGCCCGCGCGCCGACTTCCAGCGCATCATACAGATCTTCGGATCCGCTGGCGGAGACAAGGCGGACGCGCAGCCCGTAGAAATCCGCCAGCCTGCGCAGTTGCACGCCGATGCGGTCGATAATATCCGTGGCAGCCGCAACGACAATCGGCGCCTCGCGCGTCTCCGGATCAAGCGCCAGCAGGGCGAGAAGCGGACCGATTTCCTCGACGCGCTCATCGACACCGATGATCAGCGCGGGTCCGGCAGCTTTTTCAAACGCGCCCAGATCGACAACCCCGAAGACCTCGGGCGCGGGCCGGCTGACGCCGCGCAGCAGCGGAACAAGCTGCTGGTCAACGATGTGGCGCAGCGCCCAGGCATTCGGATCGATGGCGCGAATCTGGCGAACGACCGCGTCGCGCGATGTGATCCGGGTTGGCGTCAAGGGCATGAAGGCCCGCCGGGAATCGCTGAGTTCCAGCTCGATATAGAAGGGAGCCGTGCTGTCGCCGGTAAGCTCCGGGGCAAAGGCGACGAAACCGTGCGCATGGCGGTTGGGGTCCAGTCCGGCATTGAACGGCGGCTGGTTGTCGAACTCCCGCGTCACGTCCGCCCGGTCCACCCGGGTCCAGTTGCCGTCCAGCTGGATTTCGCCGCGGTGGCGGCGCAACTTCACGCCCTGGACGTGATTGTCGGGGTCGAGCAGCCAGCCGGAGACAAGCAGGCCGCTGCCTTCGACACGAAACACATTGTCGATGCCCATGCGCACCGGAAAGGGCAGGCTGGATATCGTTTCCGTGCCGTCGAAACGGTTGGCAGCAGAGCGAAGGCGGAGCAGAATCTCCGTCGAACTGCGCATGTTCGGCAGAATGGCGCGCACGTGATTGGGGGTTTCGCGCGACCCGGCGAGCAGACGGCGATCATAAACCTCGATAAACCGCCAGCCGCGGCGGCCACGAAACAACAGGCGCTCGATATCATTGGGCGATATGGGTTCGTTCGCCAGCAGCAGCCCGGCAAAACCGGACGCCTGCTCGCTCACATCGGGGCGCGCGAAAACGCCGATGGCGCATTCGGCGAGAGATGGTGTGCGGCCGCTGATCAACAGCCGCGTGACGGAGGGCGTCAGGTCCTGTGCCCAGCCCTGCACGAAAATCTCACCCTCGTCGCTGCCGCCGATCAGCTCGATAACGCCATCGGAGCGGGCGCCGGCCTGCAGCAGAATTGTGATGGCCGACAGTTTCTTGCGGCTGATGGGGCCGGAAATCAGCCCTTCAACAAGCCCGTCGATCGCACCCGGCAAATTCGGTCCGGCAAGATCGGCGATCATGGCCGCGAGATCGCCGATAGCGGCGGCACGGGCGGCAAACGAATAGCGGGATACCTTTGCCTTGTGCTGGAACATGATGGTCTTCAGCTGTGCGCGGCGCAGCACGTTCGTCGGCACGATTGCGACAAATCCGTGCGTGCCGGCCGGCGACGGTGCCTTCAGCGGCCAGTTGATGAAGGTCGCTTTGACACTCATGGCGGGATCGCCGTTGAGAAAGACCGTGAGCTGTTCGGGCGTATTGCCGCCGATGCCCATGATGAGCACCAGCGTATCCTCGACCGGGCAGCCGACAACCATTTCTCCTTCCATGACAATGGAATTGCGCTCCGGCGCCTTGGCGCTCGACGGGACAGGCAGAAGTTTTTTGTCGTCGCGAGTCATCTATGCCACCCTCAACGGAGAACCCCGACGGTCATGAGCGCGCCCGCGGCAAACCCCACCAGAACAAACAACAGCAGAAACAGCGGTCTGGCATCGCCGCCGGCACGCTTGTGCAGAAGCTCCAGGCGCTTCTCCAGCCCTGCCACGACACCGTCCATCCGCATCAGATGCACGTCGAGTTCCGTCATGCGCTGATTGAGGTCGCCGCGCAGCCCTTCGATCGCGCCGCTGACCTCGCCAAGATCGCCCGGCGTTGCCCCGCCTGTGCCGTCGATGGTGGCGGCGGGCCGCTGCAGCGAACGCTGGCTGACCTGCAGCTGCCGCTGGGCGGCCATGAGCATGTCGAGCTTGTCGAGAATGCGGGTCATCGGTGCGGCGATCAGCGCTTCAGCCGCCTGCTCATCCGGCTTCGGCACGCGCAGGGCCTGCTCGACGCCTGCGCCGCTGATGGCGATAACGACCAGTTCACCGGCGCGCGCCGATGCAAACTGCGGCAGCATCACGTCAAAGGCATGAATACCATCGCCAACGCCGTTGCGCTTCAGGTCAGGACGTTCCTTGTCGGCCACCGCCTCGGCAATCGGCTTGCCGTCCAGCAGGACGCGAATGATCAACCGTGCGCCCGGCGCCTGCGGATCGAAAGCCCAGCCATACAGCCGGCCAGCATCGACGGCATCCACGCGGCCCTTCAGGGGTTCGCCGCGCACCGGCTCGGGCTTGGCGGGTCGTGCGTTATCCTGTTCGGGGATGGCGGTCGGCTTCACAGAGGCCTGCGTCGGTACTTTGGTCACTATGGACATGGGAGAGTCCTTTCTGATTGATCAGGCAGCCTCGACACGTTCGGGCCGCAGCGTCTCGATCAGATCAAGATACCGTCCGGCTGTTGTGTCGATGGTATCGGGGTGGCGTGCCCCAAGGGAAAGATGCGCGCGCAGATCGGCATCTTCGGCGATGCGCCGCATGGCAGCTGCCAGTGCCAGCGGATCGTTCGGGGGGACGGTCAGGCCATTGACGCCGTTCTCGATCATTTCGGCCATACCGCCAATATTGCTGGTGATGACAGGGCAATCCTGGCCCTGCGCCTCCTGAATCACCAGCGGCGCATTCTCCCACCAGATTGACGGCATGATCGCGCAATCGACCGCCGCAATGAGATTGCCGATATCCTCGCGCCGATAGGCGCCGCGCCTCTGCACAAAGGGCGCGGTTTCGGCAAAGAGCCTGTCGATATCGGCGACAAAGATTTCACTCTGGAACGGCGCCGCACCATGGACACGCAGCTCGAAATCAAAGCCTTCCGCGATGAGCTGCTTGGCTGCCTCCAGAAGGACGGTCGTACCCTTCCACGGGTTGAGATTGCCGAAATAGCCGAAGACAGGCTTGCTGCGGGCCGGCGCAGCCGGCTTTGCCACAAGCGCCCGCGCGGGTTGCCCGTTGGGGATCACGTTGATCAGTTCCTCGGCAATTCCCCAGTCCACATAGCGCTGCTTGAGAAATTCACTGGGGGAGACGAAGGCATCGACCACGCTCAGAAGCGATTTGAGATGACGCTCGCGCAGGACGAACTTGTCGAGTGCGATGTCCTTGAAACAGCTGTGGCAGCGGTCCGGGCTGGCGCCGTAGCAGAGTTCTTTGCCGCTTGTCCGCACCATCAGGCCATCGTGATGGCAGATGGGGTAATAATCGTGCAGCGTCAGGACAATCCGGCATTCCGGCAATGTCTGGCGCACGATATGCGGGAATTCCGCGCCCAGCAGCAACAGGTGATGCAGGTGGACGACATCCGGCCTGAAATCCCGCAGCAGTTCGACAATGTCGGGAACAATGCCGTAAAGGTCGACCTGACTCATGAAGAACCGGTCGAAATGGCCGGACCACAGCAGGATTTCATCGCCCTTGTCGCCGATGCTCTGAAAGCTCGTGCCGGGTCTGGCTTCCCGGTGAATGTGATTGGTCGCACCGAGAAACAGCGCTTCACATCCCGCCCGCTGATAGGCCCGGAAAAGATCGTGCGCGAAGATTTCCGTGCCGCCGGGATGCAGGGACGGATGATTGTGGGCCGCAACGAGAACACGGGCCATTATCTGTCGCCTCCGGGACCGGCAATGAAGAGGTCCTGATAATGGTCGGCGGGAACACCGCGCCAGTGCCCGAGCGACTTGCTGAAAACCTGCAACCCGGCCCGCGTCAGGGCGCGATCCAGAAACCCGTCGTCGAAGCCGACGGCGGCAAGGGGCGGCAGTTCCGGCACGAACCAGCACGGCCCCTCGTCATAACGCTGGAAACCCAGGCGCCTGTCGCGCTTGCCCAGCGGATTGTCGGCAGCCGTCTTGTCGACGACAAACGCCGTCATGAACAGGCGCCCGCCGGGCGCAAGCACCCGCGCCACTTCCTGCAGGTAGACGCTGACTTCCTCATCGGGAAGATGCGTGACGACCGAGGTCATGATGACGAAATCGAACTGCTTGTCCTCGAAGGGCAAACGGAGCATGAGGCCGTCGATCGCTCCCTTCGGATTGTACAGGGAGTGGGCGATATCCATGTAGCGGAATTCGAAATTCGGATAGACCGGGGTGATCTTCTGCTGGCACCAGTTGATGCCGCCGGACACCGGATCGATGCCGCAATAGCTGCCCTTGGCCGGATCGATATATTGCGTGAGCGGCACCGCCATGCGGCCGATGCCGCTGCCGATATCAAGCACGCGGCTGTCCGGTCGCAATCCGCCCTTGCGGATGAAATGGCCGAGAAACTCCGAGCCAACCGCCTGGAAATCGCCGTCGCCGACAAACACGCTGTCCGGATCTGGACAGGGCAGGAACCGGTTGCGCATGACGGCTTCCATCAGCCAGTCGACATACTCTTCGTTCACGGGGTTTATCGGCTCGGCCTGGGTTTTCTTGAGTGCAACAACGTCGGTCAAGCAGCGCTCCTTTCAGACTTTGCCGCGATGAAGGGCGCAACCGTGTCTTCCGCCGCTTCGTCCCGGTACGTCGTCATCAATTCTGTAATGTCATCGTTCCAGCGCTGGGTGTGCAGCCATGAATTGTACTGGCTTGCCAACCCCCGCATGTAGTCGGCACTGCGGCGGATGGACCGCCGCTCGAAATGGTAGAGGGACACATCAGGCGCGTAGGCGATGTGGAAGCCGATCTGGCGAATTTTCAGGCACAGGTCGCTGTCCTCGTAGTCGCCGATGATATAGTCCTCGGTGAAACCGCCGACGAGATCGTAAATGTCCTTGCGCGTCACCAGGCAGGCCCCGGTCACTCCCGGCACGGTGCGGGAAACCCGCGCCGGCGCATAGGCGCCCGGCATGCCCTTGTAGAAATGATGGTTGAGCCAGATGCCTTTCTGGTCGCGGGCGAAATAAAGCCCGGCGTGCTGCAGCGAACCATCCTCGAACAACAGGCGCGGTCCGATGGCGCCCAGTTTCTTCTGGTCGAGCAGCGGCTGCGTCAGGGCCTGGAGCCAGCCATTGGCACAGGGCACCACATCGGAATTCAGCATGACCAGCATCGTCCCGTTGGCGAAACCCGCCCCGGCATTGCAGGCACGGGCATAGCCGCTGTTGCGGTTCATCGTCACCAGCCGGAAGGGCAGGCCGTGCAGGATATGCAGTCCGCCCAGCATGTGCTCCGTATCATCCTGGATTTCGGGGGAGTCGAGCACGAAGATCAGCTCCGCATTGGCAACGAGCCAAGGATCGGTGGCCATCGCCGAAAACTGGAAGCGCAGGAAATCCAGGTTGCGATAGAGCGGAATGACGATCGACACGGCAGGCGCATCCGGCAGAACGCCGTATTCCTTGGTGTCAGCCACCTTCACCGTCTTGCCGAGCTTGTGTTCGACCTCCTGCAGGGCGGGGGCGAGAATATTCTCGAAGACCTGATCGCGCGCGTGCTGCGGCGGCACCGCCCGCAGAATGCGGTTGCGCTGGGCCGACGCTTCGAATGGCTGCAGCGGCGGCACCAGCGCGGCCGTCGCGCCGGAAGCCAATCGCATCTGGAAACGCGGCTGCAGCAGCGGCCCAAGGTTCTTGCTCTGGGGAAGCCAGGCGACAAAACCGGTCACATCCGCGCCGAACCCGTCTTCCCGTTCCCCCGTCTTGCCGGGAAACTTGTAGAAATTGGGCTGCAGCGGCAAAGCCCCGCTGTTGCCGGAAAGATATTCGATGCCCGCCAGCATGGCCGCGGGATCGTGGCTCCAGCCGCCCACCAGCAGCCCGCCCTGAAGCGCGAGGGCAAGATCGATTTCGGCGGCGGGATGCGTTGCGGACTTTGCGATCTGGCGCACCGTCAATGGCGCGCGCGTCTGCATGTCGATGGCCGTGGCGAGCCCCGGCCCGGTCGCCTGCGCCATTTCCCGGATGAGAAACTCGCGCAGATCCATGTCCCCATGACGCTTCGCCCACCACTTTTCAAAATCGGCGGGCTGGCTGTCCCCCTCGGAGAGCTTGCGCACGGCAACGCCGTTCCGGCCGGAAAACACCAGATGCAAGGACTGCGGCAGCGGACGGACGGATTCAACCAGAAGGTGACACGGCTGCCCGCCGCGTTTCGACTGGGTTCCCATGACAAGCCGCGACGGCAGGATCGTCACCGCGCTTGGGCTGATTGCATAGATCGTGGTGATTTCGCCCAGGACCGGATCAATCGCCGTTTCCAGCAGATATTGACCGTCGACGGGTTGGCCGCACAGGCGCGCCGGGCGCGGCTCGGGTGCCAGCGCCAGCATGATTTCACGCGCCACGCTGGCAAAGATCTGGTTTTGCGAAAGCCGGAACGTGCTGCGCCATGTGCTCAAAATATTGTTGAGCAGCTTGATATGGCCGGCAGCGGACAGATTGGCGACAGCGCTGTTGACGTCAAAGGATACCAGTTCATCGGCGGGATACAGAATGGTCTGCGCCGTTGGCCCGAGCGATCCGGCAGACAGGGTCAAACTGACGGGTTCGTCCTTGGTGCGCATGACCCAAAGGATGCGCTGGCCGCCGGTTTCGAGCGGAATGTTGAGGCTGACAAGGGGAACCAGCTGTTCCGGCGCTTCAAGCGTGCATTTTGTCGAGGCCCGCACCGCGCCGGGAATATCCCAGATCACGACAGCGACATCACCGCACAGGCGCGAGATGGAAATATTCTCCGTATCGCCTGCAATATCCGTCGAATGGTCGAGGTTCAACACGTTGCCCTTTCATCCACAGCGGAAAGAAAAACGTGCCCGGCCGGAAAGCTGGGCACGCCAATTTTTGCAAAAATCAATGTACGACGAAATACTGGTCGGGATGTGCCTGCACATCGTCATAGCTGGTGTTTACGAGGGTGACGCTGTCGCCATGGCCGAGATCGACCACAACATTATTGCCAACCTGCGTAACACGGTCGGCCAGATCCTCGGGAGAATGGATCTGGAGACCGTTGATATCCTTGGAAATCTGAAGGATGTCTTCACCTGGGGTAAAGTCCAGGATGACGTCGTTGCCGCCGCCACCGCCGAAGTGGAAGATATCGTTGCCGGCACCACCCGAGAGGATGTCGTTGCCAGCACCGCCGTCGAGATAGTCATTACCGGCACCGCCCTGAAGAACGTCGTTGCCAGCACCGCCGAACAGAATGTCATTGCCATTTCCGCCCTGCAGGATGTCATTGCCAGCGTCGCCGAACAGAATATCGTTTCCGTCGCCGCCGCTCAGGATGTCATTGCCTGTGCCGCCGTGAAGGATGTCATCGCCTTCACCGCCGTACAGGATGTCATTGCCTTGATCGCCGAAAAGAATGTCATTGCCCGTACCGCCGAACAGGGTGTCGTTACCGTGTCCACCGAAAAGGATGTCATTGCCCTCATCGCCGAAGATTATATCGTTTCCGTTTCCGCCAAAGACGAGA
This sequence comes from Phyllobacterium sp. T2-21, assembly GCF_055378485.1. NCBI lineage: Bacteria > Pseudomonadati > Pseudomonadota > Alphaproteobacteria > Hyphomicrobiales > Phyllobacteriaceae > Phyllobacterium > Phyllobacterium sp. T2-21. The sequence goes on from NZ_AP027914.1 coordinate 31,287, forward strand.
TCATCACCACCATGGGCGTGAATGAAATCGTCAAAACGCGAGCCAAACAAAACGTCGTCGTAGGCGCCGCCTTCTAAAGTGGCCATCTGCTTCTCCTTCTGTCTGCTTTGAGTTTCGACCAGCTGGAAATGTTCCAGCCATCGATGCTTTGACGATTGTGCGCTGCACCAAATCGAAATGCAACCTAGACTAAGAGTATAAATGCGGCATTCGCGAGTAACAAATTATTACGAATGCGTATTACTCAACATTTTGAAAAAGAACTATAATTTATATTTACCTATACAATACTTCATCAATTGACGTTGTTTGATTGTATTTTACTTCAAAATTTGAAATATTACCAAAACCACTTTGTTTAAGGGATTTTATTCCAATTAATCCTCTCTGAATGCTCGATTCAAGCTGTCGGAAATTGGCGAAATGATATAGTCGATCGCCTTGCGCGCCTTATGCACGATGATGACCTCGGCGGGCATTCCGGGATAAAGTTTGACTGACGGATTGGCCGCCAGCGACTTTGGCATGATTTCAGCGCGGGCAACGAAATAGGCGGTGTCGGTCTTTTCATCCAATATCTGGTCAGCCGCGATATAGCTGATCTTGCCATCCAGCGGCGTCAGTGAGCGCTGATTGTAGGCCGTCAGGCGAATCTGCGCCTGCGATCCCATCGAAACGCTGTCCACGTCACGCGGACTGATTTTCATTTCAACCACCAGAGGTTCGTTTTCAGGCACGATGTCCATCAGCGCTTCGCCGGCTGCCACGACGCCGCCTGGCGTGCGCAGGCGAATATTGGCAACGACGCCCGCCTGCGGCGATCTGATTTCCACCCGGCGCATGACGTCCTTGGCTGCGACGATCCGCTCTTCCGTATCCGCAAGATCGGTCTGGTTGGTGGTGATCTCGCCGGCAATTTCGGATTGCAGGTCGCTTTCAATACCGATCAAGCCAAACTCTGCACCGGCCTTCGCCTGCTCCGCCCTTGCCTTGTCGCCGGCATATTGGCCGCGATTGCCCGCCAGTTCGCTCAGCTTGGTATCGATCTCGGTCAGCTTGGATTTCTGGGCAAAGCCCTTGGCGACCAGCCCGGCAATGGCATTGCGCTGCTCGGTGATCAGCTCGATCTGCCTGTCCGTCGCGGCGACCTGCGCCGCGGATGATTTTGCCTGTTCGGTATATTGCTCGATGGTTTTCTTCTGCACGTCCGTGCGGCTCATTTTCTGGGCCGAGCGTTTCTGGAAGAAAATGCGTTCCGCCTTGACGGCGTTCTCGGCAGCCACGTTGTCAGGCCCGCCGAAATGCTCGGGGAAGGTGATCTCCGCTGCACCCGCCTGTTCCGCACGCAACCGTGCAAGTTTGGCGATCAGCCCCGTGCGACGGGACTGCAGCGACTGCAGTTCCGCCCGGGATTTCGTATCGTCCAGCCGGATCAGCGGCTGTCCGACCTTGACCTCGTCGCCCTCCTGCACAAGCAGGCGGTCGAGGATGCCCCCCTCCAGATGGCTGATCGTCTTGCGTTTCGAATCGACGATGACCGTTCCCAGGGCAACGGCGGCGCTGCCAAGCTCGGCCGAATAGGCCCAGCCGAAGAACCCGCCGAACGCGATGACGATCGTCATGATTCCGGCAATGATGAGCCGGCGCAACGGCGACTTCGCGTCCTCATTCTCAAGATCGATGACCCATTCCGGGCGCACGATTCCAAATTTGGTCAAGGCCTGCTTCCCGCCCGACTCGGCGCGCGGCGCCAGCAATTGGGTGAAACGTTTGGGAACAATCGATTTGCCGGTCATGATCCTGTCGCTCCCATTTTGGGACCCGTGGGTGTGATGGAGGCCACGACGTCGGTGCGCGGGCCAAACTGGGTGATTCGGCCGTTTTCCAGCACGAGCAGCTTGTCCGCCACCTGCATGATGGTCGGGCGATGCGCGATCATGACGACGATGGCGCCGTCATCGCGCGCCTGTTCGATGGCGCGCATCAGAGCCCTTTCACCGACGGCGTCGAGATTGGCATTCGGCTCGTCCAGCACGATCAGGCGGGGGCGGTTGTAGAGGCAGCGCGCAAGACCGATCCGCTGGCGCTGGCCGCCGGACAGCGTCAGGCGCCCGTCGCCGACCGGCGTGTCGTAGCCCAGCGGCAGGCGGCCGACCATCTCATGCACATCGGCAAGGCGTGCGGCCTCCAGAACGCGATGCGGGTCGCTTTCACCCATCCGGGCGATGTTGTCCTTGATGGTACCGTCGAGCAGCGCCACCGACTGGGGCAGATAGCCGGCGATTTCACCGAACGAGCTGCGCTCCCACAGATACACATTGTTGCCGTCGAGAAAGACACCGCCCGAGGTTGGCTTGACGATACCGATCATCAACCGGGCCAGCGTCGATTTACCCGCCGCGGACGGGCCGACAATGCCAAGCACCTCGCCCGGCGAAAGGGAAAACGAAATGCCCTTGATGATCGGCATTTCGACGCCGGGCGCCGCATAGACAAGCTTGTCGATGATCAGATCGCCATGGGGCCGCGGCGTCGGCATGGTCTGGCGGACGGCTAGGTTTTGCGCGAGCAGGGCCTGGATCCGCTGCCAGTTTCCGATGGCGTTCACCCATTGGCGCCACGTCTCCACCACATGGTCGAACGGCGCGAGAAGGCGGCCGACGATGATCGTCGTGGCAATCATCGCACCGGCCGTGATTTCCTGCTGCATGGCGAGCAGCGTACCGGCGCCCAGGGCGCCAATCTGGATCATGAACCGCAAGGTGCGGGCGATGGTCCCCATGGCCCGGCTGCGCGCGCCGCCTGCATCCATCAAATCCAGAGCGCTCATCTGCGCCGTACGCCAGCGCCGCGCCAATGCGGGCAGCATGCCCATGGCCTCGATGACTTCCGCATGGCGCAACGTGCTGCCGATTTTCGAGACGGCTTCGATGTTCGCCTGATTCGCATCCTTCACCAGGCTTCGCGTCAAAATGTCCGTGATGACACCGCAGGCGACGAGCACGATGACCGAGACAACGCCGATAATGCCGAAAACCGGGTGGAGAAGAAAAAGCACGGTCAGGAAGATGGGGGACCAGGCCGCGTCAAGCGGCGCGCTGACCGCTGACGAGGTGAGGAATGTCCGCAGCTCCGTCAGATCACGCAGCGCCTGCGTGGCTTTGGGCAGCCCCTGATCGACCGACGCCTGAACGGCAGCGGTCAGAATCGGCAGATTGAGCCGGCGCACAAGCGCGCTGCCCATGGCCTGGAACGACATGGCCCGGATGAATTCGAGAATACCGAAAACGATCAGGGCGCCCGCCGCCAGGATGCTCAGCATGACCAGCGTGTCCGTGCTCCGGCTGTTCAAAACCCTGTCATGCACCTGCAGCATATACAGCGGTACGGTGAGCTGCAGAAGGTTGATGCAGGCACTCAGCAGAACGGCATAAAGGAGGCCCGACAAGAACACCCGGCGTGCGCGCAGAATGAGGGTCCGAGGTGCCGGAACCGTATGCGTCGTCGCATTTTTTCCAACATTGCTCTTGCCATTTGCATTGTTTTGACGAGTATCACTCATGTGTAATCTGCCTTGGAAATGACACAGCTGCCCGTTAGCCCGATTGAACTTGGTCTATAGCTTTAGACTAGTAAAGTAATACCGTGCAGAATGTGACAGAAAAAAGTTCATATGGTGGGGAAAAAAGCAAAGGAGACCTTGGAATATACTTGTAACTTACTTCAAATTTTGAAGTAAAATTGATGATGGAGACAAAGATGATACAAAAACTTCTACACGAAGGAGTGGAAGTCGAAACATCTATTGACGGTTACGATGCCGCCGATTTTCCTGAAATTACAGCGGAAAAACAGGGACATAGACATCCAGTTCACACCGTTGTGGTGACACACTTCGAGCTGGCCAGAATGATTGAGAGAGTAAATCGTCGGTTCGCCAGTCTGCTGAGGACTGAACTGACGAAGTTGGGGATCGAAGACGTTGGCCCAGCCCAGGCGATGGTTCTCCTGGCGATTGGCGACGTCGAACTTTCTGTTGGGGAGCTCTTGGACCGGGGTCACTATATCGGCTCCAATATCTCCTACTATCTGAAGCAGCTCGCCGATGGGGGATACATCGACAGGGTTGCCTCCCAGCGCGACAAGCGGTCCGCAAGGATCCGCTTGACCGACAAGGGCGAACAGCTTTGCGCCAATCTGCGCAATGCAGGCGGAGCTTACAACCGCGTACTCGCCCGGGATGATGACGATCTTCGCAATCTGGAAATCGCATTCCAGACATTGCACAGGCTCGAACTGGTTTGGGGCAATGCCGCACGTTACGGCATCTGAGCCCTTGTCAATTCGTGTTCTGATGTCTGGAAAGGACTGACATGCATGTGGCTTTCGTTCACAGGCGCGGCCTGGGTCAATTTGCTGCCCTGGCCGAACATCTTGCGGCAAGCGGGCATGATGTCAGCCTTATCTGTGAAACAGTGGACCGGCGCCTCCCATCGGTCCGCGTGATCAGACACAGAATGGAACCTGGCCCTCGGGCGGACAGCCAGATGGCCAGGTATCTCGGCATTCCCGATCACCACGTGCGGATCGGGCACCGCGTTGCCGAAACACTCGATTCCATGACGCGCCAGGGCGAACGCCCCGACATTGTCATCGGTCATATCGGCTGGGGCAGCATGATGTTCGTCAAGGATGTCCTGCCGCAAGTTCCGGCCCTCGGCTATTGCGAATTCTTCTATCGGGCCGAAGGCGCCGATGTCGGATTTGCGCCGGATGACAATCCGGATGCCGAAACCCGCAAAAGATTAAGGCTGCGCAACATTGCGCAGCTGATTTCCCTTGAGGCAATGAACGGCGGCATCAGCCCGACCTTCTGGCAGAAGAGCCTGTATCCGGCCGCCGCGCAGAAACGCATTGCCGTCTGCCACGAAGGCGTCGATACCCGGATTTTCCGCCCCGATGCGCACGCAGCGCTGAAATTGCCCGATGGCCGCATTCTCAGGGCGGGCGATCCGCCTGTAATCACCTTTGTTGCCCGCGACCTCGAGCCCTATCGCGGCTTCCCGCAGGCACTCGAAGCGGCGGCAAAGGTCATCCGGAAAAATGCCGACGCCCTGTTCGTCTTTGTCGGCGGCGACGGGGTGAGCTATGGCACGCCGCCGCCCGGAGGCGGCTCGTGGAAAGACGCACTGCTTTCCAAGTATGATTTGCCGCCCGACAGGATCCTGTTTCCGGGCGCGATTTCGCACGATCTCCTGCGCCAGCTCTATCAGATATCGACGGCGCATATCTACCTGACCTACCCCTTCGTTCTGTCCTGGTCCGTTATCGAGGCCATGGCATGCGGCGCACTGGTGATCGGTTCGGATACCAGGCCCGTTCAGGAAATCATCCGGTCGGGCCAGAATGGCCTGCTCGTTCCCTTCTATGATACGGACGCGCTCGCCGACACCATTTTGCGCGTGCTTGCCGGGCCGAACGATTTCATGCCGCTGCGTGCGGCAGCACGCCGCACGATCGAGCACCGTTTCCGGCTGACCGATTGTCTTGTGCGGCAAAAATCTCTGATCGACGCGGTCTTGCGAGCTGCCTGAGCGGCGCCGTCTTCACCCTCCAATACCACCCACGCCGTGAGCGCGCACCCGCAGAACCTGCAGGAAACGCTGGGGTTTTGCCGCGCGATTGAAAGTATAAATAAAATATTTCGATTTTTGAAACAATTACAACTTATATCTGTATTACATTTTACTATAGACCGCGAAGATATTCTGTTGACATTACTCGGTTGATATTTTCTCTTAACGGGAGACGCAGTTCGCATCTGCACAATCGACCAACTACACTGCCAAAGATACGGGATGTCTATTTTGAACACATCACTGCCCGCAGCCGTTCATCGACAACCTCGCCGAAGCCGCTACGCCATCGCTTCCAGCCATGATCAGGCGCTGCTCGAAGCTTCGCCCCTGGCCGATTTCATCGTCTTCGTGGAACCGGACGCGGATCAGCTCCGGCTGCTGAATGCCTTTCCGCTGATCGGCGTGGCCGTTTCGGATACCGGCGCGGCGGAGCTGCAGAACGCATTGAAGCGCATCTACCGGTTCAGGACCGTTCCCGAAGTGCCGATTGTCCGGCTGGATGCATCGACGGTTGCCACACAGGCCGCGCTTGTTGCGCAGGTGCTTGAATGCGGGCTGGACCGCCTCACCAGCCACGTGACCAAGGTACACGGCGAGCTTGTCATGCTGCGGCGCGAACGGGAGACGCTCTTCGAGAACTACCGCGCCATCGAAAATGCCTTCCACGCCAGGAACTGGGATTCCGTCACCGAGATTTTCGGCCACACGCCTTGCATTGACCCGAAGGATGAAGGCTTTGCCAACCTTCTGCGGGAATCGGAAATCGAACAGCTTTTCCCGGTATCGAGCTATGCGGTCTCCGGCTTTGCCCTGCATTTTCGCGGCCTGCCCACGGGTCGGTCCGGACAGCTGATTGTCACGCTCGATTACGTTGAGAATGGCGAAGGCATCGCGGAATGGCTGGTTCCCTATGCCAGCGTGGCTGCGGACTGGAATTTCTTCTCCCTGCCCAAGGCCTGCGACGGCGGCCATCGCACGCTGCGGCTGCGGGTCTCGGCAACCGGCGGCGTGCCGCCGGAGCTTTCCCTCGGCAACGCCATCACCAATGAACGCTATGCGGCCAGGGCACGCATACCGCATGCCGATCTCGACATGCGCCCATTGGCTTTCCGCGTCTTCACCGGTCTGCCGGGGGTGCGCCCGACCTCCCTCAGCAACGTCTTCGTGCCGACATCGCTGATCGCCGGGCGGCGCGTCGAAGATTACCGGCTGCCGGTGGAAATGCTGCGCAGCGTCGCCAATGTTTCCGTCAATACCGTCACGCCCGATTTCCCAACGGTGCGCTTTCTGGAACACGAGGACGCCATTGTCTGCCATCCCCTGAACGAGGGCATAACGGCCGGTGCGATCCGCCGCGTCATATCGCCGGGAACAGTTCGCATCTCGGCACGCGCGATCATCGATCATCCCGAGGGCCAACCCGGCGCGGTCGGCTTCCTGCTGACAAACCTGTCGGCGGATATCAAGGGCGAGATCGCTGCATTGGGCCGCGCCACGGAAATGCGGCCGACTGCGCTGTTCAGCGGCTGGACCGACATCACCGCGGCACAGCCGGTGGACATCAATTTCATGCTGGACGCGGCGACCACCCGCGCCATGGATCTTGTCATTCTCAGCAAGGCGACCACCGGTTCGGTCGATTTCTCCTGGCTCAAGGTGTTCAACTTCAGGCTTGTCAAGCATATCGAGGCGCGCCCGGCCCAGGAGATGGCCAATGCCCGATAAATCGCAGGACCTGATCGCCATCGCCATGCCGCTTTACGGCCATGCGGCCCTCGTTCCCGAAGCGCTTGAATCGGCACTGGCATCGATAACGAAATTCCGCGTCGCCATCGTTGTCTCCGTCGACGGCGACCCGCGCCATGAAGTGTTCGATCAGTTGGCGCTCTATGCGGCAGCCCATCCGTCCATACACGTGATCTTCGGCGCGAATGCCGGGCCGGGCGGCGCGCGCAATCGGGCGATTGAATACATTCTGGAAGAATTACCCGAAGCAAAGGCAGTATATTTTCTGGATGCCGACAATCGCGTTCAACCCTATACTGTGGATACACTTTACCGCCGTCTTTCCTCCGGCAAGGCAGGGTGGATTTACACGAATATCGATACATTCTCGGTGAACTGGCGCGCCCATTACGGCGACAGCTATTCGCGGCTGATCCACTGCATCACGGACAATATCTGCGACACGGGATCGATGATTTCGATCGACGTCTTCAACAGCGGCGTGCGCTTCGATGACGACCGCCAGAATGGCTTCGAGGACTGGGAATTCTGGTTGTCGGCGATCGAGGCCGGCTTTACCGGGCAGCCGTGCCATGACACCGGCTTCGAATACCGTCTGCGTGCGGAAAGCCGCTTCAAGGAAGCCAACCGCGACCGGTCGTCATCGATCAACTTCCTGCGCAAACGGCACAAGGCCCTGTTCCGCCGGCCGACCCTGGTCGGTTTCGAACACGAGGAATGTCCCCGCTACGCGCTGATCCGGACAGGCGAGGGGACGCTTAGCACCTTCACCGACCCCACCCGTACACCGGGTGAGATCGGCTTTGACGACGCGATCCGCGCCTATTGGGGCAGCGTCGGCGAACCCGACAATTTCCATTTCCCGCCCTTTGTCGCCGCATGCAGCAACGAGACCTTGAAGCTGTTGAACCGCTCGCGGCTGTTTCCGAACATCCTCTGCCATCTCGAGCGTCTGGCGGAAAAATCCAACATCGTCTTCGTCGAGTTCGGCAATGTGGATTCGGAGCGGCGCATCGAATCCGAGATCATGCCCTCCGGCACGCATCAGGGCCCGGCCGACCTGATCTTCGTTTCGACCAAGCTTATCCAGAACGTCATCGACAACGATGCGCTCGACTGGTTTTCGTCCATCGGCAGCCAGCAGCTGTGGCCGACATCATCGCGCCTGAAAATCCGCTTTCCGTTCCCCAAGGCACGGCAGCGCCGCTCGCTGGCACGGCCGGAGCAGGCATTGCTCAATCTTGTAACAGCCATTGCAACCAGCCCGCTCAAGCAGACGGCATCCACACGCTGGACGTGGCGCCCGCGCCGGCTGCCGGCCCTGTCGGACATGTATCAGGTCCTGAGGAAGGAACTCGGCGGATCGCCGGTGCTGCCGCTCGCCCATAATACCGCCGGAAAAAAGACGGCGGCAGTGCTGGTTCCCAATGCCTCGTTCGGCGGCGCCGAGAAGGTCGCCTATGCCGCTGGCCGCGAATTGAAACAGGAGGGGTTTGAAACCCATCTGTTCGTGCTCGGTTCAAGCCGCATGGACGTGCTCGACGAGTTCGACCAGGCCTTCGACTACATCCATTTCTGGAAGGACGGCATACCGGCCTGGGGTGACACCAACCGTTTCCTCGGGCAGGATTTCATCACCGAAGATCATCCGCTCGACTGGGAAGCGCTGCGCGGCCAGCTCTCCGGCTTCGACCTGATCGTCAACAACCATGTGATGGCCGCCCATCCGCTGATGGGCAAACTCCGCTCGGAAGGCACGCGCACCGCCTGCTATCTCCACGTGGTGGATGAAACCGTCTTCCGCCGCCGCGCCGGGCAGCCCTATGCCGCCATTGCATTCGAACATGCCTATGACGCGTTTCTCACCTGTTCCGAGCAGCTGAAAACCTACCTGCATAGCTTTGGCGTGCCGTTCGAGAAAATCTTCGCCGTCCCGAACGCCGCCAGCTTCTCCATCGATGCCAAGCTGCGCGCCCAGGTCACCGGTGCCCGCAAGACGCCGCAGCCGGCCGAACCGCTGCGCATCCTCTACATGGGTCGGCTGGACCGCCAGAAGGGCATTGACCGCTTGCACGATGCGATCATCAAACTGCGCGAGCGCGGCATCGCCTTCGAAGCCCAGGCCATTGGCGGCGAGATTCTCTCCGACGATCCAAGTTCTTCATGGATGGCGCGCCTCAAGGACGCCGGTGTCCGCGTTTCGCCGCCGGTTTTCAGCGGCAAGGACATCGCAGCCCAACTCGCCTGGGCCGACGTGCTGCTGATGCCGTCGCGCTGGGAAGGCGCGCCGCTGATGATTGCTGAAGCGCAGCAGCTTGGTTGCGTCCCGGTGGCGACTGCCGTCGGTGCGGTCGATGAGCTGATCATCCACGGCCAGGACGGCATCCTGATCAAGAATGGCAATGATGCGCAGATCGTATCGGATATCGCCCGGCTGCTGACCATTCTCGCCCAGGACCGCACGGCGCTGGCCCGCACGGCGGAAGGCGCGCTTGCCACGGCTGCCGAGCGTTCCTGGACCTCATCCTTTGCCAGCTTCATTCACTGGAGCAACACCATCGAACCGGCCCTTCCTCTCGAACGGAATGCGGATGCGCCGGAAATCATCCCAGAATTCGACGCCACCGCCGTGCTTTCCGGCCGTGCTGTCGCGTGACGATCACCAGAAAGGTTTTGTGACCCCCATGAGCCCCAGAATTCTCCTTACAGGCATCCCAGGCCACCTGACACGCCTTATCCAGCGCGCTGAAGACGCCCGGGTCTTTTACTCGGAGAAACAGCCGCAGCCGGAAAGCAAGGATGCTTACCTACGCGAACTCAAGAACATCAGCAACACAGGCAATTACCTGATCGGGGAGGGCGCCTTGCGCGCATTGTCCCCGGATGCCACCCATATTCCGTTCTGGCATCTCTACAATGCCGTCAACAATGGCACCGGTCTCGATTCCATCAACAAGCAGTTCGATATCTGCGTGTTCACCTGCGCCAATCTCCTGCGCAAAAGCCTGTCGGCCGATGCGGAAGCGCAGGTCTTGTCCAAGCTCGACATGCCCGTGGTCATGCTGGGCATCGGTATCCAGAACCGCCCCGATCTTGAGGAGTCCTTGCCCGAAGGCACCCAGCGCCTGCTGCAGGTGCTGAAGGAAAAGGAACACTATTTCCTCACCCGCGGCGATGAAACCGCCTCCTATCTCAAGGATCAGGGGTTCTCGTTCGTGCGGCCCGTCGGCTGCCCGTCGATGTATTTCATGCCAGCCAATGTGCGCAAGGCCATTCGCCGTCTGCCTGATGTCAAGGTGGGCGAGGGGCGGACCGTCTTCACCGGCTATATGGGTGCCGCGCTGGATACGATCGGCGACATGAACGCGCTGTCCTCCGATGACGGCCGGTCGGCCTATGTCATCCAGGACGAGCCCCTGCATTTCGACATGCAGGTCGAGCCCAACGAGGATGGCCGCGTCTACGATTCAACCTCGGGCGAGATGATCGGCGACCTGACGTTCAAGGGCTCCGGCGAACTGAAGAAGAAGATCAAGGTTCACACATTTTTCGACACCAACCAGTGGCGCGCCTGGACGTCCTCGATGGACTTCTCCTTCGGCCGGCGCTTTCACGGCAACATCATTGCGCTCCAGTCCGGCGTGCCAAGCCTGATCGTGGCCGTCGATGACCGCATGCGCGAAATGCTGAACTTTTCCGGATTGCCGAAAGTCGAGGCCAACGACCTCAATTCTGCAAATGACCGCTCGGCTTTCATCTCCGACCATCTGGCGCAGATGAACATCCCGCAGGTCATCGAAAAATACTCTGACCGTGAACGCAGCTTCCGCTCGGTCCTGACCGAGATCGGCATCGGATAACTCCCATATCCGGTGCTCCGGAAGCTCCAACCCAAGATGGACGAACATGCGAATAATGATCACAGGCATCCCATCATATCTGATGCGGACAGTCGACAGCGTTTCCGGGGCAACGGTCAAGCACCGTCCCTATTTCGAAAACATCCGGACGAAGAAGGATGTCATCGACCAGGTCAAGCGGATTGCCAATACCGGCAATTATCTCATCGGTGAAGGCGCGGCCAACAGCGTGCGCGGCCACGACGTCACCTATATTCCGTTCTGGCATCTGGCCAACAGCATCCATTCGCCCGAGACCTATGCGCGGCTGAACGAGAGCTTTGATCTGTGCCTGTTTGCATCGGCCAACCTGCTTCGGCCCGGCTATGCAGCGGCGACGGAATCCCATGTGTTCGAGCGTCTCAACATGCCGATCGTCGTCATGGGCATCGGCATCCAGAAGAAGGAAAACCTGAAAGCCGAACTGCCGGAAGGCACGCAGCGCTTTCTCAACGTCTTGAAGAAGAAGGAAACGTTCTTCCTCACCCGCGGGCACTTCACGGCGGAATTCCTGAAGGCCGAAGGCATGAAATATGTGCGCCCGACCGGTTGCCCCTCCCTCTATTACGACCCGGCCCAGATGAAGCGCTCGCTCAGCCGCCTCGCCGATCCGGGCCTGGCGGAATCGCAGAAGATCGCCTTTGGCGGTTATCTCGGCAGCGTTCCCGACACCATCGTCGATGCCCATGCGCTGCTGCACAAGGACAGCACGGCAAGCTATGTCATCCAGGACGAGGTCATCGTCTACAACATGAACATGGTGGGCGATGAGGGCACCGAAGCCTATGATCCGGCGGCCAGCCGCATCACTGCGCCGACCGAGTACAAGCATGCGGAGAAATGGCAGCGCAAGCGCGACTATCTCGTATTCTTCGACACGCACAAGTGGCGCAGCTGGGTTTCCGGCCAGGATTTCTGCTTTGGCCGCCGGTTCCATGGTTCGATCATCGGCATGCAGTCGGGCATTCCGGCGCTGATGATCGCCGTCGACGACCGGATGCGCGAAATGCTCGACTTTGTCGGCTTCCCCCATATCGAGGCATCGGTCTGGAACCGCGAGCCGCAAAAGAAGGCCTTCCTGCAGGACTTCCTGTCGAAGATCGACGTTCCCGCTGCCATCCACCGCTATTCCGCCTGTGAAGCCAATTTCAACGCCGCGTTGAAAGATATTGGAATCCGGTGATCGGTGCTTGTCCCGGCGTCCACCTTATGAGGAGGCATGAAACCATGGGCTGGAAAGTGCGCATGCGTAAGTTGGCCGCCGGCGCTGCCGGTATCGTGGCAGCGATTGTTATCGGCGTTCAGCCGGTAACACCGGCACATGCGGAGGGCGATACCCGCTTTGGCGTCAACCGGGTCAATCTGGCCTGGCTTTCGTCCGCCGAACGGGAGAAGCTTCTTGATCTCATGGTCAAGAACGGCGTCGTGGCGGTGCGCCTGTCCCTGACAAAACCGATCGACCAGAGCATTGACGCGGTCCGCGTTGCCCACGCCAAGGGCCTCGCCATCCTCTTGGAAATATCGCTCAACAATCCGGCCTTCTATCCCGAGGGCACGCAACCCCGTTCCGGCCTTGGCCGGATATGGGACATGTACCGGCTTTCCGATATTTCGCCGGATCAGTTCCGTTCCGTCGTCGGCGATGCCCTGCGCAAGATCGATGCGCTCAAGATTCCGCTTGTTGCGGTGGAGGCCGGAAACGAGATCAACTGGGGCGCCTATAATGGCGATCTGGAAGTGAAGGCAAAGGCCAAAAGCCGCACCGCCCGCTCGCTGGCGGATCTCGACAATTTGCCGGCCGTCGAACAGGGCGCAGCCAGGTATGTCCAGCTTGCCGCCGTGGTCCGTAAGGAACTGCAATCAACGCAATACAGCCGTAACGCCAAGGTCATTTCGGCGGGGCTGTCCGATATCCCGGTCGCCGACGCCGACCGGCGCGGCATCGACAGCATCGATCCCGCCAGTTTTACCAATCTCATGCGCAAGCATGGGCTGGACAAAGTCGTGGACGGCTACGGCATCCACATCTACCCCGGCAGCAACGGCACGGCAGCAGCCCGCGCGGCGCATGTCAGCCAGGCGCTGTCGATCTGCCGCTCGGAACCGGACGGCAAACCCTGCTGGATCACCGAATGGGGCTTTTCCAACACGGCGACCACATGCCCGGCCAATGACGGCTCACGGGAACAGCTGGTCGAGGCGGCACGCAGCCGCTTCGCCGAACTGATGGGAACAGGCCGGGTGGCGGCCGCCTACTACTTCGATTGGGATGCAAAGGGATATGGGGTCTGGCGCTGCGGGGGACTTTCTCCCGCGGGCCGGGCAGCAGTGGTGACACCATGAAACTGAAAACCGTCATCATCGGTGGCTCCAATACCGTCATGCTGCCCGGCTACCTGCCGTCGCTTCTGGCAACCATGGCCCGGCGCGGCATCGACCTCGACATTGCCGCCGACCTGGCCGTGGGCGGGACGACCAGCGCCTTCGGCCTCTACCAACTCAAGACCTATGACAAGCTTGCCGATTGCGATCTGCTGCTGATCGAGTACGCACTCAATGATGCCTTTGTCTATGGCGACGAGCGGCGGCCTTTCCGCCACTGGGCGCGGTTTTATGAGGGGATCATCCGCTATGCCCTCGAGCAGAACCCCAACCTGCGCATCGCCACCCTTGTCTTCGGCGCCCGCAACGGCTCCTTCCTCAGCGCCGTGCCATCCATCGATGCCGGGATCAACTACATTTCGCAGTGGTACGGCACCATCTGCGTCGATGTTTCGCGCCACCTGATGCAGCGGCTGGGCCGCGATGTCGTCGGCCATCCCAGTTTCTATTCCGACCAGGGGCATTATGCGCGGCCGGTCGCGACGACCGTTGTCGCCAACCTCATTGCCGATGAACTGGAGCCGGCATTGCAGCGCCCGCACAAGGCGGCTGCCCTGCAGCCGCCCATCGACCCCGACCATTTTGCCGGCGCGCGGGCGCTCGATGGCGTGCAGCTGGGCAAGCGGCTGGGCCGGTTGCCGGTCGAGTACAGCAACCGGCGATTTTCCGTCTCGGCCCTTGATCTTGGCCGCGACCGTCTGAAGTTCGAAGTGGACAAGGGGCAGCTCCTGGCCATGGCCTATGTCTGCGAGCCGCGCATTCCGCCACTCGATGTGCGCATGGGCGAGGAGACGCACCGCGCCGCCCTGCTCAAGGGCGGTGTGCGCGACGGCACCTACAAGTTCCTGGTGTCGATGCTGAGCTTCGAGTTCCTGTATGGCGTCACGCTGCTGCAGACCCAGCCATCCCTCGCGCTCACCCTCGGGGGCGGCGGCGAAGACGGCGAACACAAGCTGCATGTGCCGAAGGACAGCATCAGGCATGAAACATTCCCGGCCGAACCGGCACTGCCGATCAGCGGCATTCTCTTCACCGGCAACCTGAAGGTCTGCGCCATCGAGAAGGCCGGAAGCGCGGCCAATGGCTCTGCCGCTGCCGCACAACCGGCGGCCAAAGTGGAAGCACCAGCGCCAAGCGCCTGAGTTCCCGCCACTGCCATCTTTGTCAAACGGCGCGGACGTGATACCCGTTCAGACGGACAAGTGAGCGGGAATCATGACGGAAGTCGACATAGTTGCGATTGAAGAATGGCTCGACGCGCAAGGATTGGCCGGCGCCAGCGAAACCGAACTGCTGAACGGTTTCTGCGTGCGGTGCTGCGGCCTTGGCATCACGCTCGAACGCGCCTTGACCTTTGTCGATACGCTGCATCCCATCTACGAGGGCAGGGCGTTCCACTGGCGCCAGCGCGAGGAGGTGGAAAAACCGGTGATCGAGTATGGCTCGAGCACCCAGGGCCCCGGCGCCGAAAGCTGGCAGCGGACCACATTCTACCACCTGCTGCAGTCCGGCGAGGATTCGCTCCGCCGCCGCATCGGCGAAATGGACGAACCGGGCTTTCTGCATCTGGAAAACCTCAAGGCCGAAGGGCTCACCGACTATCTCGCGCTGGTCCACCGCTTTTCGACGCAGGGCAGCATCGGCGAAATGGACTGTTTCTATTCGCAATGGTCCACGGCGCATGCCGACGGCTTCGAGGACCGCGACATTGCAACCCTGAAACGTCTGGCGCGGGGGCTGGCGCTTGCGATCAAATGCTCCTCGCTGGCGCGGATCGTGCGCACGGTGGCCGAGGTCTATCTCGGCCACGATGCGGGCGAACGCGTGCTGGCCGGGCGCATCAATCGCGGCGCGGCCGACCGCATCGAAGCGGTTCTCTGGTATTCGGACCTGCGCGACTATACGCGTATTTCCGACGCGGCAGGACCGGATGCCATAATCCCGATGCTGAACGACTATGCCGATGCGGTCATCTCGTCGATCCAGGAAGCGGGCGGCGATGTGCTGAAGCTCATCGGCGACGGCACCCTGGCCATCTTCACCGAAGGCGGGTCGCAGACGGCCTGCACCGCGGCGCTGAAGGCCCAAGCCCTCCTGCGCAAGCGGCTCGTCGTGCTCAATGAGCGGCGCGCCGCCGAGAAACAGCCGATCACCAATGTCTATCTCGGCATGCATGTGGGCGAAGTGTTCTTTGGCAATATCGGCAGCGACACGCGGCTGGATTTTACCGTGGTCGGACCGGCCGTCAATGAAGTGAGCCGCATCGCATCCATGTGCCGGTCCGTCGATCAGGATGTCCTGATCTCGGACCGCTTCGCCGCATTCCTGCCGGAAGAACTTCGCTCCAAACTGGTTTGCGTCGGGCGTTTCGCCTTGCGCGGTGTCGGGCGGGCGCAGGAACTGTTCACCCTCGACCCCGCCGAAAAACGTTGAAACCCGCAATGCCGGGCATTGCGGGTTTCCTGTGCTTTCACAAGCGCGTCAAAAGGCGCTGATTATCCGTTTAAATATCGCTTTGCCAGTTCTGCCATATCACGATCCTTCTTGGTTTTGATCGGATGCAGCACGCGCGAAAGAAGTTTCAGCGTTGAAAAACTCGGCTTGAGATACGGTGAAAGGGTGGGGAGTTGGATGTTCATTGCAAATATCCCTTTCTTTTTAAGTTATTTGAATAGCGGGGGTTTATTCCCAGTCTGAATATCGCATGGCGGAAGGGCGAGGCGGTATACCGATCCACCGAGGTGATTGCCTATTTCTCCGGGAAGATCGTGTTGATCTCTGGGCAGAAAAGCGGCTCAAAAATTACCATCCGTGGAAATCGACAGGGATCGCCATTTGTTGATCTCCGCGTGAACCGAATCCAGCTTCGTCGCAATGCCCTGGACCGCATCGGAACCAGCGGCGTAACGCAGGGGTGGCTCCTGCGAGGCGGCCAGTTCAATCAATGCAGACCCGAGCTTTGCCGGATCGCCCGCCTGCTTGTAGCTGTACCCGTCATAGGTCGTGCGCGTTTCACGCGAGGCTTCGGCATAGTCATCAATGCTTTTATTGCCATAGCGAACCGAACTTTCGTCGAGAAAATCCGTGCGGAAGAACCCCGGCTCGACGATGGTCACATGGATGCCGAAGCGGGCCACTTCCATGGCCAGAGATTCCGAGAAGCCTTCAACGGCAAATTTCGTCGAACAATAGACGGAAGCACCGGCAAACCCGACCATGCCGCCCATGGAGGAGAAATTGAAGATCCGGCCCGATCTTTGCCAGCGCATCACAGGCAGAACCGCGCGGGTCACGTGCAACAGGCCGAATACATTGGTGGCGAACTGCCGTTCGATGTCGTCGGCACCGTTTTCCTCGAACAGACCCAGCTGGCCGTAGCCGGCATTGTTGACGAGAACGTCGATGCCGCCGAAATGGGTGACGGCAGCATCCACCGCCTGATCCGCATGCTCGGGCCGCGTTACATCCAGCTCGACGATCAGCAATTGCCCCTCGACGCCCGCGAATGCCTGTTGCACCTGTTTGCGATTGCGGCCGGTCGCGACCACATTGTCACCGGCTGCCAGCGCAGCCTTGGCAACTTCCGCGCCGATACCCCGTCCGGCACCGGTGATAAACCATGTCTTGCTCATCCTGCATTTCCTTGTCGTCCTGAAACAGAGCCCCTTGGGGCCACGACGTGAACATAGGGCGGCAGGCGGGAAAGCACGTAGACCGGAACTCCGGATGAATTGCCTGATCCTCCGGATTTCACGATGCCGTGAGTTGCATAAGTTTAATTATGGAACTCACGGCATCGACGCAGGCTTTCACCCCAGTGTCGAGTTGAAGGCGCCGCCATCGAGCAGAAGGTTCTGCCCGACGATGAAGCCGGCATACTGGCTGCACAGGAAGGCGGCCGCTGCGCCGAATTCCTCCTTGGTGCCGAAACGGCCGGTCGGATTGGCGGCGTGGGCTTCGGCGCGCGCCTGTTCGATGGAGATGCCCTTGGTTTCCGAAGTCTTTTCCAGAAATCCCTTGATCCGGTCGGTCTCGTGCGAGCCCGGCAGCAGGTTGTTGATGATCACGCCGTGGCGCGCTACCTGCCGGGCGGTTCCGGCGACAAAACCGGTAAGGCCGCTGCGCGCGGCATTCGACAGGCCGAGCTGGGCAATGGGGGATTTCACCGAGCCGGACGTGATGTTGACCACACGGCCCCATTTGCGCTCGATCATGCCGGGCAGGATCGCGTTCATCAGGTAGATCGGTGTCAGCATATTGGCATTGACCGCCTTCAACCACTCCTCTTCATGCCAGTCCGACCAGAGGCCGGCCGGCGGCCCGCCGGCATTGTTGACGAGAATATCCGGTTGCGGTTCGGCGGCCAGCAGTTCCTTGCGGCCTTGCTCCGTCGTCACATCTGCCGCAACGATCTGCACCTTGACGCCGTAGGTATCGGCGATTTCCTTTGCCGTCTCGCGCAGCACCGCTTCCGTGCGGGCATTCAACGTCAGGTCGACACCTGCTTCCGCCAGCTTTTCCGCAACGCCGCGACCGAGCCCTTTTGAACTCGCGCAGACGATTGCCCGCTTACCCCTGATTCCCAGATCCATTCTGTCCTCACCTGTCCTTCGTTCCGTCAAGCGGCCTGCCGTGCAAGAGCGGCAACATTATCGCAAAGACGGTCAATTTCATCCGTTGTGTTCAGATAGCTGACCGACGCCCGCGCAATCTCGTTGAGGCCGCGCGCCGTCATGTCGAGCGGTGTGTAAGGTATCCCATTTGCCGCGATTGTAATCCGCTTTTCCGCAAGTTTGCTGCGAATAGTCTGCGGCGCAATGCCCGCCACCGTAAAGGAGACCAATCCGGATTTCTCCGTGCCGAGGTCATGAATCGCAACACCGGGAACGGCAGCCAGCTGATCGCGCAATTGCCCGGAAAGTTCCCGGATCCGCCGGCGGATCGCATCCATGCCGAGGCTGCGCGCCTGTTTCAGCGCCGCTCCCAGTCCCAGCAGCAGGGCGATGGGCTTCTCACTTGTCTCGAAACGCTGCGCATCCGCCCGCATATGTGGACCGTCCTCGCCCCATGTCGAGGAAAGGACATCGAGATAGGCTGGTTCGAGTGTTTCGAGAAAGGCCTTGCGCAGATAGAGGATGGCCGCGCCGCGCGGACCACGCAGAAATTTCCTGCCTGACCCCTTCAGCATGTCACAGCCGAGGGCGCTGACATCCACGGGAAGCTGGCCGAGCGCCTGCGCCGCATCGATGAAATAGGGAATGCCGGCAGCGCGCGTCACCCTGCCGATGGCCGCGGCATCGTTGATAAGCCCGCCATTGGCGGGAAGCCAGGTCAAGGCAACAAGGCGAACGCGGTCATCGATCATGGCAGCAAGCGCATTGGCATCCACACTGCCGTCCTCATTCACAGGGATGGTCTCGATGCGTGCGCCCGCTCTTTTCGCCGCCGCCTGCATCGTCGACAGATTGCCGCCCCATTCCTGACGGCCGACCAGGATGCGGTCACCCGCAACAAGCTGAGGCAGAGCGGCGAAGGCCAGTCCCCAGGCGGCGGAACCGCTGCTGGAGAAGGCAATCTCGGCAGGCGCCGCACCGATGAGACCGGCGGCATCCGCCCGCGCTTCGTCGATCAGGCCCGCCGCATTGGCCGCAGCTTCCATGGGGCCATAGAGCGATTCACGCTGCAGATGCTCCGTCACCGCCGCCAATACCGTGTTTGACGGCAGCGAAGAGCCGGAATGGTTGAAATGGGTGCTGATGGCACACCCCGGCGTCTGCGCGCGCAGCTGTTCAATATCGAGCGTTTGGGTCACCGTCAGGCCTCCAGTTCCACCAGCGCGTCCACCTCGACAGCAACGCCGCGCGGCAATGAGCTGACGCCGACGGCGGCACGGCTGTGACGCCCCGCATCGCCGAACACGGCAACCATCAGGTCCGATGCGCCATTGGCCACCTGCGGATGCTGGGTAAAATCTGGCGTCGCCGCCACGAAGACACCGAGGCGAACGATACGCCGCACGCTGGCAATCGTCCCGCCGGTGGCTGCTGCAATCTGCGACAGCACGTTGAGCGCCGCGATCTCGGCTGCCCTGCGGCCTTCCTCAAGGGAAACAGACGCGCCGACAACACCGAGGACGGCGTTCCCGTCGTCGATCCGGCTGATCTGCCCCGACATGCTCAACAGGGTGCCCGCGCGGACGACCGACACATAATTGGCAACAGGCATGGACGCGACCGGCAGGTCGTGACCGAGGGTTGCAAGCTTCTCTGCTATGGTGGCTGACATCATCATCTCCGGCTGACTATGCCCGCATCATCAACGGCCCTGCTCCGCAGGTCCAATTCAAAACACTGGCGTCACTGATCGATCTGGCTAATGTCTGGAAACCCGGATAAGCTGATGACACGCAGTCGAAAGCATGAGGCGAAATGCGCTCCTCCACCACCTTGCCGCCGTTGCAGGCACTTCGAGCCTTCGAGGCCGTCGCGCGACTGATGAGTTTCCGCCGGGCGGGCGAGGAACTGCTCATCACGCAAAGTGCCGTCAGCCATCATATCCGCCAGCTGGAAGAGTTTCTCGGCCTGCCGCTGTTTGTCCGCAAGGCGCGCAGCATCGCCCTGACACCGGAGGGCGAGGACTATCGCGCCCGCACCACCGATGCATTCCGCCTCATCGCCGCCGCCACCGCAGACCTGCGCGGCAGAAGCAGGCGCACGGTGGTCCGCATCAGCCTGCTGCCCTCCTTTGCCGCCAACTGGCTTGTCTCACGCCTGCACGGTTTTCAATCGCTGCACCCCGATATCGGCCTCGAACTCGATCCCACCCTGCGCAGCGCGGACATTGCCGCCGGGGAGGCCGACATTGCCATCCGCTATGGCGACGGAAACTGGCCCGGGGTCGATGTGCGCCTGCTCATGGCCGAACAGCTCAGCCCGGTTATCAGCCCGGCACGTCTGCAATCGGACAAAGCCATCGAGACGCCGGAGGACTTGCTGCGCCACACATTGCTGTTCGCCAGGAAGCCCGTCGACTGGCAGGTCTGGGCCGATGCCGTGGGCCTTGATCTGGCCGGCGCCCGCACCATCCAGCTGACGGATTACAACATCACCCTGCAGGCCGCGCTGGACGGTCAGGGCATTGCCATCGGCCGCATGCTGCTCATCCGCGATCACCTGCGGACCGGGCGTCTTGTACAGCCATGTGCGCAGACGATCACCTCCACCCGAACCGCCCATTGGCTGGTGACACCCATAGGGGCCAGAAGCGCTCCGGCGGCCCAAATATTTATCGATTGGCTGATCGCGGAAACCGCAAAGGCATCCAATCAGAACAATGGAGAAACCGGCAATGCCCTATGAACTCTATTACTGGGACGGCATACAGGGACGCGGCGAGTTCATCCGGCTGGCGCTGGAAGAAGCCGGGGCGGCCTATGTCGACATTACCCGCGAAACCGGCAGCGGGCGCGGCACATCCGCAATGATGCGGATGCTGAAAGGCGCCGATACCTCGCACACGCCGTTCGCACCGCCTTTTCTGAAAGACGGCGAACTGCTTGTTTCACACGTCGCCAATATTCTCTTCTATCTCGGACCCAAACTCGGTCTGATGCCGGAGAATGAAGGATTGCGCTATGCCGCCAACGGCCTGCAACTGACCATCACCGACTTTGTCTGCGAGGTGCACGACACGCATCATCCGATTGCCACCGAGCTTTACTACGAGGATCAGAAGGAAGCAGCGAAGGCACGTTCGACCAGCTTCATCGAGCACCGCATCCCGAAATATCTCGGCTATT
The DNA here is from genome assembly GCF_055378485.1 of Phyllobacterium sp. T2-21. Lineage (NCBI taxonomy): Bacteria > Pseudomonadati > Pseudomonadota > Alphaproteobacteria > Hyphomicrobiales > Phyllobacteriaceae > Phyllobacterium > Phyllobacterium sp. T2-21. Next base: position 52,751 of record NZ_AP027914.1, read on the forward strand.
TCGAGCGCAATCTTGCCAATAATCCGGACGGTGACAGGCACAGCGTCGGCAACGGGCTCAGCTATGTCGACCTCTCGCTGTTTCAGGTGATCGAAGGGCTGAGATATGCCTTTCCCCGCGCCACGCGGTTGTTTGATCGCCAGTATCCCCTACTGGTTGCATTGCATGATCGGATCCGGGAGCGGCCCAACATTGCCCGCTATCTCGCCTCGCCCCGGCGTATTCCATTCAACGAGTCATGCATTTTCCGCCATTACCCCGAACTCGATCAGGACGCCGCCTAGGCGCGCTTGAGAACAACAACGTTCTTACCGTCGGCGCAAAGACGCTGCGCAGCAGCGTCGTGAAACGGTTCATCGATCAGGGAAATGCGCCTGGCCTCCCGCCGCGCCAGCTGCAGAACGGCAGGCGCAATATCCCTGCCGTAAAAGATCACATCGGCCATTTGCAGCAGGCGCATCGTCTTGAGTGTCAGAAGCTCTGGGTCATTACTCTCGACCGGGATGAGAGTCACGGTGCCGGTTCGGGAACTCCGGGCATTGGCAATCTTCATCGCCTGTGCCTGCAGTTTGGCCTCTTCATCGGGCAACGGGTCCACGCCAAAGGCGCGATTGACGAAATCCTCCCAGAACAGCCTTCGCTGGCGGCCAGGCTGCAGCGTTTGCGCAATATAGCAGCGCAACTGTTGTGCCAGTCGCGCCCATACTGCCAATGATGCGGGCAGGATCGTCTCGATCCGCTGCCGGATCGCCTGCCCCAGAATAGGTGCTGCGCCATCGGTCGATATGCCGACCACCACGGGCGAACGATTGACGATGGTGCCAAACTGAAACGCGCAGAATGCCGGTTTGTCGATGACATTGCACGGCACACCGGCTTGCGTCGCCGCATGCAGGAATGCTTCAGCCTCCTGTTCCGTCGCGGCGTCGGCAACGGCGATGGCAGCACCGTGCAAATCCGTTGCCGACCACCTGCGCGCATGATGGACGAACGGTCCTGCCGCAATCAGGGCGGACATTTCCTCGCTCATGGCTTCGGCGCAGACATGAACCTCGGCGCCCGCCGCTGCCAGCAGCTCGGCTTTCCATGCGGCGGCGGCGGTTCCGCCCGCAACCACGCCGCGCTTGCCCGCAAGGCTGAAAAACACCGGCAGCACTGCCAGTTGCCCGATACTGCCGGGGCGCGGGCTATTCTGCGGCCTGGACAAGATTTGCATCGACAATCCCCCTGATTTCGGCGCGGCAGGAGCCACAATTCGTTCCGGCCTTCAAAGCCTCACCGATGGCGGCAACGGTCCGGCAGCCGCCGCGCACCGCGCCGGCGATCTCGTTGCGGCCGACGGAAAAACAGGAGCAGACAATCGCGCCCTTGTCGGGCATATCCCCGCCGGGCCGTCCCGCCAGAAGCTGGAAACGGTTCTGCGCTGCAGGAAAGTGCTGCGACAGCTGCTCGCTGGCCCAACTGCGCGACACGGCAACGGGCTGGCGCGCGATATAGAGCGCGCCGATCAGCGCATCACCGGCAAAGGCAGCCATGCGATGCTGGCCATTCCTTGCATCGTGATAACGCAGCAGCGGTGCGCCCTCGCCGCAACCGAACAATTCTCCGGCAAACATCGCCCAGTCATCCGGCTCGTGAAGACTGGCAAGTTCGATCCGGTATCCTCCATTGGCCCTGGCAAGCGCCCAGTAATCCGCCGCAATCGTCCGGGGCTTGTCACGCAGGACCGCGAACCCGTACCAGAGAGCTTCGAAAGGCTGGATATCCACCCTTGCCATCTTCAGTGCAGGCTGGCCGGAGACCGGATCGGTCCGCGATGTCACCAATGTGTCCACCCGAGCACTCCCGGCAAACTGGTCGGTCCAGTGCATGGGCACGAATACACTGCCGCGCGCCTGTCTGTCCGTCAGCAAGGCTCGGACGATGATATCGCCATGCGCGTTGTGCAACCGGACAAGGCTCGCATCGGTAATCCCCTGACCGGCGGCATCGAGCGGATGTAGCTCTGCAAAGGGTTCGGCGAAATGCGCCGACAGGCGCGCGCTCTTTCCCGTGCGCGTCATCGTGTGCCAGTGATCGCGCACGCGCCCGGTGTTCAGTGTGAACCGTTGATCGATCGCGCCGGTATCGGCTGGCGATACCGCAATGAACCGCGCCCGGCGATCGGGCGTGAAAAAGCCGCCTTGTGCAAAAAAGCGTCCGCCCGGTGTCGCAGCGTCCCGGCTTTGCGGCCATTGAAACGGGGCAAGGTTGTCATATGCGCGCGCAGATATGCCGGCATGGGCAGCGATGTCGAAATCGCGGCTGCCCTTGTTCTCCGCTCCCGACAAAGCGGCATGCTCGGCAAAAATCTGCGCGGGGTTCTGATAGGCAAAGGCGGCGGCAAACCCCATGCGCTTCGCCACCTCGGTGGTGATCCACCAGTCCGGCCTCGCCTGACCCGGCAGCGGCAGGAATGGCCGTTGCCGGCTGATGCGCCGTTCCGAATTGGTGACCGTTCCGTCCTTCTCGCCCCACCCGGCCGCGGGCAGAAGCACATGGGCATAGGCGGTCGTATCGGTTTCCGCGTTGATATCGGAGACCACGACAAACGGGCAGGCTTTCAGCGCCTTCACCACCAGATCGGCTTCCGGCATGGAATCGGCCGGGTTGGTCGCCATGATCCACAGCGCCTTGATCCTGCCGTCTCCCACCGCCTTGAACAGATCGACGGCCTTCAGCCCCGGCCTCGTTGCCATGGTCGGGGAGGCCCAGAAATCCTGGACCAGCCGCCGGTGGCCGGCATTTTCAATCTGCATATGGCTGGCCAGCATATTGGCGAGCCCGCCCACCTCGCGCCCGCCCATGGCATTGGGCTGCCCGGTGACCGAGAACGGCCCCATGCCGGGGCGGCCGATGCGGCCCGTTGCCAGATGGCCGTTGATGATGGCATTGACCTTGTCCGTGCCGGATGCCGACTGGTTGACGCCCTGGCTGTATACCGTCACGCATCGTTCGGTGCGGGCAAACAGCGTGAAAAAGGCGAGCAGTTGATCCGGCGCAATTCCGGTGTGCTGCGAAATCGCGTCCAGATCGCAGGGACTGGCAAGGGCCAGCGCCGCCTCAAAGCCTGACGTATGCCGCTCGATATAGGCGCGATCCAAGGCCGCCTGCTCGGCCAGAAAACCGAGCAGCCCGACAAACAGCGCCGTATCCCCGTCGGCACGGATCGGCAGGTGCATATCGGCGATATCGGCGGTCATGGTGCGGCGCGGATCGATGAGGACAACACGCATCTGCGGGCGCTTCACCTTGGCCGCCGCGATACGCTGATAAAGCACGGGATGGCACCAGGCGAGATTGGACCCGGTCAGCACGATGAGATCGGCGAGCTCGAGGTCTTCATAGGTTCCCGGCACGGTGTCTGAACCGAAGGCACGCATATGCCCCGCCACCGACGACGACATGCACAGCCGCGAGTTCGTATCGATGTTCGCCGAGCCGATGAAACCTTTCATCAGCTTGTTGGCAACGTAATAATCCTCTGTGAGAAGCTGGCCCGAGACATAGAAGGCGACACTATCCGAGCCATGTTCCCTGATGGCGTCGCTGAAACGGCTGGCGACGAAATCAAGCGCCTTGTCCCAGCTCGCCGCCTTGCCCTCGACCCGCGGCTCCAGCAACCGGCCCTCCAGATGAACCGTTTCACCGAGCGCCGCCCCCTTGGAACAGAGCCGTCCGAAATTGGCGGGATGCTCCGGGTCTCCGGCAATGGCAACCGTACCGTCATTGCCGGGGGTCGCGAGCACGCCGCATCCGACGCCGCAATAGGGACAGGTGGTGCGAACTGCCGGGGTGTCCATGCCGCTCTACTCCGCCGCCATGGCGGCAAGCTCAAGTCCAGCCAGAATCCGGTCACCATCCAGCCGGATCGCGATGGTTTTCACAGTGCCCTCGTCTGCCCCAAGCGCCTTGCCCGTCTCCAGCGAAATGACCCAGTTGTGCAGGGGGCAGGTCACTGCGGCACCATGGACGATCCCCTGGCTGAGCGGCCCGCCCTTGTGCGGACAGTGATCGTCAATGGCAAAAATCTGGTCTTCCATGGTGCGGAAAACCGCGATCCTGCCCTCGGGCGTATTCACGCAGCGGGCGCCCCGGCGCGGAATGTCGTTGATTGTTCCAATCTCAACCCAGTTCATCATTCTACTCCGCTGCCTGCTGGTAGCCGATTTTGGCCATCGGCTGGAATTCATGCTTGTCGACGCCGGAAACCCGTTCGGACCACGGATCGACCTGCGCAAAGGTCTGGCTGAAGACGAACCGGTCGAAATAGCCGCGGCGCTTCACCGCGTCCTGCATGATCTGGCGGCGGATTTCGTCGAGGCCGACGCGTTTGGCCCATTTGTAGATGCGCTCGAGATAGCGGCCCTGTTCGCGGTACATCTGCGTCAGCGCCACCACATGTTCCAGCGCCTCGTCCTCGGTCTTGACCAGCCCCAGAACTTCCGTCCCCTTGATGTCGAGACCCGCCGCCCCGGCGAAATGGATTTCATATCCGGAATCGACGCAGATGATGCCGACATCCTTGCAGGTGGCTTCGGCGCAATTGCGCGGACAGCCCGATACCGCCATCTTGACCTTGGCGGGCGTCCACGATCCCCACATGAACTTTTCGATGCGAATGCCGAGCCCGGTCGAATCCTGCGTGCCGAAGCGGCACCAGTCGGTCCCGACACAGGTTTTTACCGTGCGCAGACCCTTGGCATAGGCCTGTCCCGAGACGAACCCGGCCTTGCCGAGATCGGCCCAGACGGCCGGCAGGTCTTCCTTCTTGACGCCCAGCATGTCGATGCGCTGGCCGCCGGTGACCTTGACAGCCGGAATGGCGAATTTGTCGACCACATCGGCGATCGCCCGCAATTCCCTTGAGTTGGTGACGCCGCCCCACATGCGCGGCACCACGGAATAGGTCCCGTCCTTCTGGATATTGGCATGCACCCGTTCGTTGATGAAGCGCGACTGGTAGTCGTCGGCATATTCATCCGGCCAATCGGCAACGAGATAGTAGTTCAGAGCCGGACGGCACTTGGCGCAGCCGCACGATGTCTTCCATTCGAGCTCCTGCATCACGGCCGGAATGGATTTCAGCTTCTTCGCCTTGATCAGCCGGCGGACATCGTCATGGCCAAGGTCGGTGCAACTGCACATGGGCGTCACAGCCGATGGATTGTAGGAATCGCCGAGTGTCAGCGCCAGCAGCTGTTCCACCAGACCGGTGCAGCTGCCGCAGGAGGCGGACGCCTTGGTATGGGCCCGCACATCGTCCAGCGAGGTCAGCCCCTTGCCGGATATGGCACCGGTGATCTTGCCCTTGCATATGCCGTTGCAGCCGCAGATTTCCGCATCATCTGGCAAGGCTGCAACGGCCGCCATAGGGTCCAGCGGGGACCCTCCCTGATAGGACTGGCCGAAAATCAATGTGTCGCGCATCTCCGAAATATCGGTGCGTTTTTTGGTCAGGTCGTGGAACCAGGCGCCGTCGGATGTCTCGCCGTACAGCACCGTGCCGATGATGCGGTCATCCTTCAGCACCAGCCGCTTGTAGACACCGGCAGCCGCATCCCGCAGGACGATCTCCTGCCGGTCGTCGCCTTCGCCGAGATCGCCGACGGAAAACAGGTTAATGCCTGTGACCTTCAGTTTGGTCGGCGTCTCGCTGTGCACGAATTTTGCATCCGCATCATCCGCCAGTTGTGCTGATACCACCCGCGCCATTTCATAAAGCGGCGCGACGAGCCCGTAGCATTGTCCGCCCACCTCGGCGCACTCGCCGATGGCGAAAATATCGGGATCGGAAGTCCGCATGCCGGCGTCGACAACGATGCCGCGATTGGTTGCAAGGCCCGCCTCCTTCGCAAGCAGGGCGTTGGGGCGGATACCCGCCGCCATGACCACCAGATCGGCAGGCAATGTCGTGCCATCGGCAAGCAGAACGCCTTCCACCCTGTTCTGACCGATGATCTCCTTGGTACTCGCTTTGGTCATCACGCGGATGCCACGCCCTTCCACCGCCTGTTCGAGCAGATAGCCCGCAGCGGGATCAAGCTGGCGCTCCATCAGCGTCGGCATGATATGGAGAACCGTAACATCCATGCCGCGTGATTTCAGGCCGGCGGCCGCTTCAAGACCGAGCAGCCCGCCGCCGATCACCACGGCCCTCGCCCGGGACTGAGCGGCAAGCAGCATGGCATTCACATCATCGAGATCGCGATAGGTCAGGACCCCCGGCAGGTTGTTGCCGGGAACAGGCAGAACGAAGGGGACCGAACCCGTCGCGATCAAAAGCTTGTCGTAGCTTTCGGTCGTCCCGGCATCGGAGGTGACCGTCCTGGTCTCCCGGTCGATCCCGACGATCCTGTGGCCCTTGTAGAGCGTGATGCCATGCTTGATGTACCAGCCATCGCCGTGGATGATGATTTCCTCGAATTCCTTTTCGCCTGACAGCACCGGCGACAGCATGATCCGGTCATAGTTGACGCGCGGCTCGGCATTGAAAATGGTCACGTCATAGGCATCGGGCGCCATCTCGAAGAGGTGTTCAAGCGCCCTGCCCGGCGCCATGCCATTGCCGATGACAACGAGTTTCTGTTTTTTCGCGGTTGTTTCCATCTTACGCGGCCTCCACAAGACGGTGCCGTTCGTAGAGGAACTTCAGCACGGATGAGCGACAGCGGATATAGGTGGCATCGGCGGCAAGCTCGATGCGGCGGCGCGGGCGAACCAGCGGCACATCGAGGATTTCGCCGATCCTGGCGGAAGGACCATTGGTCATCATGACGATGCGGTCGGAAAGCAACACGGCTTCATCGACATCGTGGGTGATCATCAAGACCGTATTGGCAAGCTCCGTATGGATCTGCATCACCTGATCCTGCAGATGCGCACGGGTGAGCGCATCCAGCGCACCGAACGGCTCGTCCAGCAGCAGCACCTTGGGCTCCATGGCCAGCGCCCGGGCAATGCCGACGCGCTGCTTCATGCCGCCGGAGACTTCAGACGGGCGCTTGTCCCTCGCATGCACCATTTGCACCAGTTCGAGATTGCGCATGGTCCATTCATGCCGTTCCGCCCGGCTTTTGCTGGATGAGAAGACCTTGTCGACCGCCAGCTTGACGTTTTCATAGACCGTCAGCCAGGGCAGCAGCGAATGGTTCTGGAACACCACCGCGCGGTCGGGTCCCGGTGTGTCGACAACAGTGCCTTCCAGAAACACCACGCCGCGCGTCGCCTGCGTCAGTCCGGCGACGATGTTGAGCAGCGTGGATTTCCCGCAGCCGGAATGGCCGATGATCGAGATGAACTCGCCTTTGTCGACGCTCAGCGAGACCTGATTGAGAACCTGCGTGCTGGCGCCGCCACGGCTGAACACCATGTCGATCTGTTCGAGGGAGAGATAGGGTTTCGACATCATGATGGCTTCCTCAAGCGCTTGCGGCGTTGCGGGTGACGGTCCGGGCGACGAAGGCGATGGCTCGGTCGAGCAGGTAGCCGACAATGCCGACATAGATCAGGGCCAGGATGATGTCGCTGATGCGCGACGAGTTCCACGCATCCCAGATGAAGAACCCGATGCCGACGCCGCCGATCAGCATCTCGGCGGCCACGATGGCGAGCCACGACAGGCCGATGCCGATGCGCAGGCCCGTGAAGATATAGGGCGCGGCGGCGGGGATCATGATCCTGGTGAAATATTCGAACTGGTTGAGACGCAGCACCCGCGCGACATTCTGGTAGTCCTGCGGAATGTTCCTGATGCCGACGGCGGTATTGATGATGATCGGCCAGATGGCCGTGATGAAAATCACGAAGATCGCGGAAGGGTTGCCGTCCTTGAACGCGGCCAGCGACAGGGGCAGCCAGGCGAGCGGCGGCACCGTGCGTAGCACCTGAAAGATCGGATCGAGCCCGCGCATCGCCCATTCGCTCTGCCCGACAAGGGTGCCAAGCGCAATGCCCGCCACAGCGGCGAGACAATAGCCCATGGCGACCCGCCGGAGGCTGGCAAGGATATGCCAGAACAGCCCCTGATCGACACCCTGTCCGGCATAGAACGGATGGATGATCAGCTCCCAGGTCTCCGAGACCACCCGTGAGGGCGGCGGCACGCTTGCCGTCGGTGAGGAACAGAGGATTTCCCACAGCACCAGCAGGAAGACCAGCGTGATGATGGGCGGTACCACGTGTGCCGCCAGCGAGGTGAGCCATGGCGGCAGGCGGCGGGATGAACCGGTTTTCGGCGGGAGGGAAAGCGTCATGATTTTGGCCGCCTGTGGCTTTTCGGTCGGACGGATGGGAACGGGGCTGGCTGTCATGCCGGTTTCCTTACGCAAAACGTTTAATTTCAAGGCTGGCGAGATAGGTTTGCGGGGCGTCCGGATCGAACACCTTGCCATCGAAGAAGGTTTCGGGACCCCGTGATGTCGACGCCGGAATGTCGGCCGCAGCAACGCCAAGCTCCCTGGCGGCGTCGCGCCAGATATCCTCGCGGTTTACCTTGCCGACCAGCGCTGAAATATCGGTGTCCGGTGCAAATTTGCCCCAGCGGATATTCTCGGTCAGGAACCATTTTTCGTGGCTCTGGAAGGGATAGGATGTGTGATCGCGCCAGAACTTCATCAGATGCGGGCTGGCTGTCTCGACGCGTCCCGAACCATAGTCATAGTCGCCCTTCAAGCGCCCGGCGATATCGCTTGCGGGCACATTGAACCACGCGCGCTTGCCGACCATGGTCGCCAGTTCGTCCTTGTTGGCGAGATCATCAGCCCATTGCTGCGCCTCCATCACCGCCATCAGCAGGGCCTTGGTGGCATTGGGGTTTTTCTCCACCCAGTCCGCCCGCATGGCGAAGGACTTTTCCGGATGCTTGGCCCAGATTTCAGCTGTGTTGACCGCGGTATAGCCGATGCCCTGATTGACAAGCTGCGCATTCCACGGTTCGCCGACACAGAAGCAGTCCATGGTGCCGACCTTCATGTTGGCAACCATCTGCGGCGGTGGAACCACAATGGTTTCAACGTCCTTGTCCGGGTCGATCCCGCCGGCGGCCAGCCAATAGCGGATCCACAGATCGTGCGTGCCGCCGGGGAAGGTCATCGCGGCCTTTGCCGCAGTGCCTTCCGCCTTCTTCTTGGCAAAGGCTTCCCTGAGGACACCTGAGTTGACCCCGGCCTTCAGACCGGCATAGGCCGAACCAACCGAAATACCCTGCGCATCCAGATTGAGGCGCGCAAGGATGACCATCGGCAGGGGCTGATTGTTCTGGGTGACCTTGCCTGTGCTGATGAGATACGGCATCGGCGTCAGGATATGCGCGCCGTCAATGCCATTGCCTGCCGAGCCGAGCACCAGATTGTCCCGCGTCGTGCCCCACGATGCCTGCTTGACCACCTCGACATCGGGCATGCCGTGTTTGGCAAAAAGGCCTCTTTCCTTGGCAACGATCAGCGGCGATGCATCCGTCAGTGCAATGAAACCGAGCGTCGCCTTGGTGGTCTCGGGTCCGGCAGCGGCCGCATGGGCGCCGCCGGGAAGCGCAGCTTTTGCCGCCGCCAGCAGCGCCAGCGTGCCGCCTGCCCGCAAAAGCGTTCGTCTTGTCAAGCCTGTCGGCAAAATCACCTTCATCGCAATTCCCCTTCGCAGCGCTGCTTCTGGTGCAGCTTGAGCCATAAAAAAACGCCGCCGGATGAAGTGCATTCACCCGATCCGGTGAATGAACTCGCCCAAGCGACGTCTGTGTCTTTGAAAGCATCCGATGGCGATGCTCGCGGTTCCTGTCTTCGTTGACGGAACGGTTTTATAAAAGCAATAAGCGTGCCAACCGGAAATTATATTTATAAGCTATTGTAATTGATATATATTTTTATAGTTCATCTATTTTTCACCGACGGCAGTCGAAGAGCGGCGCAGGCGAAATGGGCAGAACGGCCACCAAACCCGCTCATTTATTGTGCAGAGCACAAATTCTGCCCATCAGGCCTCGTCCCGGGTTGCAACGGGGTTTTCAAGATTGTGGACATTGAAGCCCTTGAGATAGGCGGGAATGTCCTGGGGATCGAAGACAGCCCCATCGATGAACCCGTCCTGGCGCTGACCGCCCTCCACGCGCACATCCGCCGACGGTATGTCGGCGCGGGGTCCCAGCGCATGGCGGTAGAGATCGGGACGGAAAGCGGTCGCAACCTTTTCCTGCTTTTCCTTGGAGTGATCAACCTGCCCCCACCGCACCATCTGGCTGAATATCCACTGCGCCTGGCTGATCCACGGAAAATTCGCGCCATCCCGATGGAAGGTGAAGTAGTCGGAGACCGTCCGCTCGTGCCCGTCGGGATCGGTGGTGAACCTGCCCATGAGAACCCGGTGCAGGATGTCCTCCGGCGCATCGATATAACGCGGCTCGGCCAATAGCTCGGCAAGTACGCGTCGATTGTCCGGCACATCGCACCATGCGGCGGCGCGATCCAGCGCGACGATCAGCCTCGCCAATGCTTCAGGATTGGTCTCCGCCCATTCCGGCCGCACGCCGATGACCTTCTCGGGACTGGACGGCCAGATATCCTCCTTGACCGCAACGATCCGTCCGACTTCGCGGGCGACGGCCACCATGTTCCACGGCGCACCCACGCAGAAGCCGTCGATGGCCCCCGCCGACAGGGCATCGGATGTCATGGGCGGCGGCACGACCACCAGTTTGACGTCGCGGTCCGGATGGATGCCGCCGGCCGCCAGCCAATAGCGCAGCTCATAATTGTGCGATGAAAACGGATAGGTCGTGCCAAGCACCGGCAACGGCTCGCCGCGAACCTTTATGTCGTCAATCACGCACTTGAGGGCTTCGGCATTGGCAAGCGCGCCCTCGTCTCCGGCCAGATCCGCCAGCGCCTGCATGCGGCGATACAGCTTCACCGACAGGGTGACGGCATTGCCTCCCCGCCCCAGCGTGAACGGCGTGATGACCGCTGACGGATTGGAACCGAGCCCCAGGGCGGAGGCGACCGGCATGGGCGCCAGCATGTGCGCGATATCAAACTGCCGGAAAGCCAGCCGATCCCGGATATTGGCCCAGGACACGTCTTTCACAAGTTCAAGTTGAATGCCTTCGCGCGCGGCAAATCCGAATTCAGCCGCCGCGATGAGAACCGAAGCATCGACAAGCGGAATGAAGCCGGCGCGAATGACGGAGACGCCGTCACGGCGGACCGCTGCCGGCGCCGCGAGGCCGCCGCCCATGCCCTGGCCATTGTCCATCCGGATAAAACTCACGGCCAACCTCTCTTTCTAGCTTCCGAGCATGGCAGCCGCCATGACGACACTCTGTGCAATATCGGCAAGCTTCTTCTTCTCGTTCATGGCGGCCTGCCGCAGCAGCGCATAAGCCTCGTCTTCCGATATTGTGCGCGATTTCATCAAAATGCCCTTGGCGCGCTCAACGACCTTGCGCTCTTCCAGGGCGCTTTTTGCCTCCGCCAGTTCCTGCTGCAGCCGGCTGAAAGCCTTGAAGCGGCTGACCGCCATGTCGAGAATGGGCTTGACGCGCTCCTTCTTCAGGCCGTCGACCACATAGGCGGACACACCGGCATCCACCGCCGCCTCGATCGACGCAGTATCGGAGCTGTCGACAAACATGGCGATCGGCTTGCGCACGGAACGGCTGAGCTGGAACAGATGCTCCAGCATGTCGCGATTGGGGGTTTCGATATCGATGACGATGACATCGGGCGCGATCCGCTCGATCTGCCGGGCAAGCCCGACGATGTCGTGCAAAACAACGACGCGATCATGGCCGGCCTCCCGCAATCCCTCTTCGATAATGGAAGCGCGGATACGGTTTTCGTCGAAGACCATGATCGATAGCGGTGTAGACATGCCTTAATTTTGCGCATGCCCTCAAATTGTGCAATGCTACATTAGCGCACATCAACAAAAGTAGTGCGGGCGGCCGCTTCGCACCCAAAACGGCCGCCTTTTGCGCAATGGATCAGGCCTTGAAGGCAGCCCGCGGCAGTTCGGACAGCACTTCCGCCCTGTTGCCGCGCATGATGACGATCTCCTCGAGGCGGACGCCGAATTTGCCGCTGAGGTAAATGCCCGGCTCGATCGAGAACACATGCCCGTCCTCGAGAATGGCCTCGGAAGTCGCGGTGATATAGGGCGGCTCGTGGATGTCGATGCCCATGCCATGGCCGGTGCGGTGCAGGAAATATTCACCGTAACCCGCCTGGGTGATGACATCGCGTGCCGCCTTGTCGACTTCCTTGGCGGCAACCCCCGGTTTGGCCGCAGCCAGCGCCGCCTTGACGGCAGCATCGAGAACCGCGTGCACCTTGTCGAAATCCGCGGGCGTTTCACCGCAGACGGCAACGCGGGTCATGTCGCTGGGATAGCCGTCACTGCGACCGCCAATGTCGATCAGCACCGCTTCATTGGCCTTCAGTACGCGCTCGCCGGTGTGATGGTGCGGGTATGCGCCATTTTCACCGAAACAGACGCTGGTGAATTCCGGCTTCGCATTGTTTGCCTTGTAGTAGTCCCGGACAACACCGGCAATCTCGAGCTCGGTCACGCCGGGCTTCAACGCGGCAAAAGCCGCACGCATCGCGCCGTCATTGATGAGCGCATTGGCCTTGAGCGCGGCATATTCCGCCTCGTCCTTGCGGGCGCGCAGATAGCCGACGGTGTCGTTGAGGAAGGTGCGCCTGGCACCCGGCAATGCATCGATCACCAGCAGGGCGAAATCCGCCCGCATCGTTTCATCGAGCGCGATCCTGATATCCTGTTTTGTCCCGACGACGTCTTTCAAAACAGCGGCCAGCGCCGCATCGGGGCCCTCGCCGTCCGTCCATGGATAGAACGGCAGGTCGGTATGCTGGCGCGAGCTGTCGGCATTGAGCGCCGGCATCAGTATCCCGGCGTGATCCCTTCCGACAAACAGCATGACCGGCCGCTCGTCGCCATGGGGCGAGAGCCCGGCAAGCCAGACCATGTGCGAGGACGGACCGACGACGACAAGATCGGTTCCGGTTTCAGCCATGCGCTCCCGCAGGCGCGCCATCCGAAGTTCAGACATTTTACTATTCCCGTTGTTATGGATGCCGTGGCAAGGCCGTCCGACGATCCGGACGGCCTTTAAAGTTTCTGGTCAGTTCTTCTTCACGAGGCGGTAGAAGACGAAGTCCGATGTTGCACCGTTCACATAGCCCGAAACAGTCTTGGCGAGCGCAACCTGTGTGGCCGCCTGGAACATGACGATGATCGGTGATTTCGCCTGCACCTGCTTCTGCAGGTCGACATACATCTGATTGCGCTTGGACTGGTCCGCCTCAGCACGCGCCGCCTTCGTTTTAGCATTGAGTTCGGCAGGCACCGCCCAGCCATTGCGCCACGTGGTGGTCGACTGGTAATTGCCGTCCGAATTGTCCTCGTTGAAGGCAAATGCCTTGGCGTTCGAATCCGGATCCATGAAATCCGGACCCCAATAGAGCAGCATGGCTTCGTGGGTGCGGGCACGGTATTTGGTGATGACCTGGCTGCCCGTCCCCGGAATGATGTTGAAGTTGATCCCCGCTTCGGCAAAGCCCGCCTGCAGCGACTGCGCCATGTCGGTAAACGGCGTCGAGTTGATCACGTCGAGCGTCACCTTGATCGGGGTTTTTACGCCGGCATCGGCAAGGATCTTCTTCGCCTTGGCCGGATCATAGGTGTAGGGCGTCTCATCGAGCGATCCGGGGAAACCCGCGGGCCAGAATGCCTGATGCACCTGCATCTGCCCCTTGAGGAACGAGTCCGTCATGCCCTTGTAGTTGACGAGATAACGTGCGGCCTCCCAGATGGCCGGATTGGTCAGCGCCTCGTCCTTCTGGTTCAGGCTGAGGAAATGCACGGCGGCCTGCGGATAGGTTTCCACATTGACCGTGCCCTTGGTCGAAAGGCTGGCGACCTGATCCGGTGTCAGGTTCTTGGCAATGTCCACATCGCCGGATTCAAGCAGCAATTGCTGCGTCGCGGCTTCCGCCACATGGCGGATGATGACCGACTTCATTGCCGGTGCGCCACCGAAATAGTTGGGATTACCGGCAAGGTTGATGATCTCGGCCGGACGGAAAGCCTTCAGGACGAAGGGGCCTGTCCCGGCGGAATTCGCCTTGAGCCAGGCATTGCCCATGTCGCCATTGGCTTCGTGGCCCTGTACCGTCACGGCATCGATGATCGAGGCCGGGCGGGCGGCAAGAACGTTGAGCACAAAGGCGGACGAGAAATCGCCATCATATTTGACGACGATCTTATTGCCCGAAGCCGTGACCATCTTGTCATAGTTTGCAGGGGTCCAGCCCAGCTGTGCCAGGATGAAGGCGGGTGCCTTGTTCAGCGCAATGACGCGCTTCCAGGAATAGACCACGTCTTCCGCACGCAGCGGGTTGCCGGATGTGAATTTCACCCCGTCCCGCAGGGCGAAGGTGATGGTCCTGGCGGCATCATCTGCCGTCCACGCCGTCGCCAGACCTGGCGCCAGCGTCTTCACATCGGGCGCATCATACTGCACCAGACGGTCATAGGTCTGGGTCACATATTCGCCCGAGGTGAACTCATAGGCTTCGGCCGGATCGATGCTGACGATGTCATCGATATTCTGGGCCACGACAAGCGCATTGCCCGGCGTTGCCGCATGGGCAAGCGGGGCTGCCGATACGATCATGGAAGCGGCCAGCAGTGCCGCCTTGAACAGTTTCATTCTTCATTCTCCTCTGGATTGTTCTTGTTGTTGGGTTTTTTGTTGTAGGTTTTAGAGCCGGGGCCGGAACACGGGCAATGTCCCAGTCCACAGAACCCGCGCCGTTCTGTCGGTGTCATTCCACCAGGCATGGGGCCGGTTGCCGCGAAAATGCAGGCTGTCGCCCGCCGAGATCACCACTTCCTCGTCATCGAGCCTGTGGGTGATGGCACCCTCCAGCACGTAGAGGATTTCTTCGCCTTCGTGGCTGACCGTTTCGGAACGATAACCCGCTGGTATGTGCATGATGACGGACGAGAGGACGTTCCCGGCAAAATCCGCAGCGATCTGCTCGTAGACAATGGAGGAACCGTCGACCGAAAACTTCTGCCGCTCGCCCTGGCGCGTCAGCGCATCTTCCGCCGTGGGCGTGGCAATGAAATAATCCACCCCGACGTCGAGACTGCGTGCAATCTGTGCAAGCGTTCCCAGCGATGGTGTGGCATGATCGCGCTCGACCTGGCTGAGATAGCCGACCGAAATACCCGCAGCGTCGCAGATTTCCTGCAATGTCAGCTGCAGTTGCCGCCGGCGTGCCCGGATCATGGCCCCGACCTTGGGCTGTGGCGCAGCGTTGCGAAGTTCGGACGTCATGGGCGATTCCAATCCCAGTAAAATTTCTTTGATCTAAGCAAAAATTTTTGTATGGTCCAAGCAGAATCTTCGGCAAGGTCAGGGAAAGTGTCACTACACCCCCCCCGACTTTCAGACCGGGATCAACGGGAACAATCGACACACATGGGCCAACCCAATGGCCCAAAATGGGGAAGGCTCTGGGTTTGGCATTCGAATCCGAAACAGTGGCAGATATTGCCGCCAAGCCGGTCAGACGGCCGGGCTTGCACTGGAGCCGTGGCGCCCGCCTGCTGCTTGGGCTCGCCGGGTTCACCGTCTCCGTGCTCATCACCTTTCTCGGGCTTCTGGCAATCACCTTCTTTATCGGCCGCGTGGTTCCCATCGATCCGGTTCTGGCCGTCGTGGGCGACCGGGCGCCGCGTGCTGTCTATGAAGCAGCGCGGATACAGATGGGCCTCGACCAGCCGGCGCCCATCCAGTTCATCCGTTATGTCGGCTCGGTCCTGTCGGGCGATCTCGGCACATCCGTATCCACAGGCAAACTCGTTCTCGACGACCTGAAGCGCGTGTTTCCCGCAACACTCGAAATGGCAACGCTCGGCATCATCATCGGCGTCCTGCTCGGCGTTCCCATGGGTGTCTATGCGGCGAGCCGTCGGGGCAGCCTCGTTGATCAGGTCATCCGGGTGATCGGGCTTTTGGGCTATGCCGTGCCTGCCTTCTGGCTCGGCCTTGTCGGCCTTGCCGTTTTCTATGCCCGCCTGAAATGGGTCGCGGGACCCGGTCGCCTCGACATCTTCTATGATGGCCTCGTCGACCCCGTCACCGGCATCGTGCTGATCGACAGCCTGCTTGCCGGCGAAACCGATATCTTCTTCAATGCTCTCTGGCATCTGGCCTTGCCCGCCTCCGTGCTCGGCTTCTTCAGCCTTGCCTATATCGCGCGCATGACGCGCTCCTTCATACTCGACCAGCTGTCACAGGAATATGTGACGACAGCGCGCGTCAAGGGCGTGTCGGAGCGGCTGGTCATCTGGCGCCATGCCTTCCGTCCCATTCTGGTTCCCCTGATCACCGTGATCGGCCTTTCCTATGCAGGCCTGCTGGAGGGCTCGGTGATGATCGAGACGATCTTCTCCTGGCCGGGCATCGGCAATTATCTCACCGTGGCGCTGCTCAATGCCGACATGTCCGCCGTTCTCGGTGCCACGCTGGTGATCGGCGCGGTGTTCATCGGCATCAACAAGATTTCCGACGTGCTCTACCGCGTCCTCGATCCCCGTGCGCGTTAGGAGCTCCTGATGGCAAACGTCCACAGCTGGCTGATTGATGACAGCCCCGCCTCCCGCCTGCAGGCCCGGCTCGGCCGCCTCTACCGGATATGTGGCGCCCTGTCGCGCAATCCGCTGGCAGCCGTCGGCGCGATCATCATTCTGGTGCTGATCCTCACAGCGATCTTCGCGCCGCTGATCGCAACCCATGATCCGCTGAAGCAGGATCTGGCACAGCGCCTGCTGCCGCCCGGCAGCGGCAACTGGATGGGCACTGACGAGCTGGGGCGGGATATCTGGTCCCGCGTCGTCTACGGCGCGCGCATCACCCTTGTGATCGTCGTGCTGGTCGCGGTGCTGGCAGCGCCCGCCGGATTGATCATCGGCGCCATCGCCGGATATTTCGGCGGATGGATTGACCGCGTCCTCATGGGTGTCACCGATATTTTCCTGTCCATGCCGAAACTCATCCTGGCGCTGGCCCTCGTCGCGACATTGGGGCCCGGCATCGAGAACGCCATCATCGCCATCGCCATCACTTCATGGCCCGGCTACGCCCGCATCGCCCGGGCGGAAACACTGACCTTCAAGAATGCGGAGTTCATTGCCGCCATCCGCCTGCAGGGCGCATCGTCGCTGCGGGTCATTCTCGGCCACGTGCTGCCGCTGTGCACCTCCTCGATGATCGTACGCGTCACGCTCGACATGGCCGGTATCATCCTGACCGCCGCCGGTCTCGGCTTCATCGGCCTCGGGGCGCAGCCTCCGCTGCCCGAATGGGGCGCCATGATTGCGCGCGGCCGCTCGTTCATCCTCGACCAGTGGTGGGTCGCCACCATGCCGGGCTTTGCCATCATCATTGTCAGCCTCGGCTTCTGCTTTCTCGGCGACGGCCTGCGCGATGTCCTTGATCCCAAGAGTGGAGAACAGCGGTGAGTACGCCCCTGCTTGAGATTGAAAACCTGCGGGTCTCCTTCCCCACGCACAAGGGCGTCATCGACGTGGTGCGCGGTGTCTCCTTGACGCTTGGCCGCGAACGGCTGGGGATCGTCGGCGAAAGTGGCTCGGGCAAATCGATGACCGGGCGCGCCATCCTCAAACTCATCCGCGCACCGGGAACGATCCATGCGGACAGGTTCCGTTTCGACGGTATCGACCTGCTGCAACAGTCAGAGAGGGCAATGCGCGGTATTCGCGGTGCCCGCATTTCCATGGTGATGCAGGATCCGAAATTCTCGCTCAATCCCGTCATGACCGTGGGCGAACAGATTGCCGAAGCGCTGCAGACCCACCAGCGTTTGCCCCGCCGGGAAACCCGGCAGCGCGTGCTCACCATGCTCGAAGCGGTGCGTATCGATGACCCCGAACGCGTCGCCAGCCTCTACCCGCACGAAATTTCCGGCGGCATGGGCCAGCGGGTGATGATCGCCATGATGCTCATCCCCGCGCCCGATCTCCTGATTGCCGACGAGCCGACCTCGGCACTCGACGTTTCGGTGCAGGCACAGGTTCTCGATATCATCGACGAGCAGGTCAAACGCAAAGGCATGGGCCTGATCTTCATCAGCCATGACCTCAACCTCGTCTCCAGCTATTGCGACCGCATACTGGTGATGAACACCGGCGAGATCGTCGAGGAATGCCAGGCGGGCGAATTGCGCAACGCCGTGCATCCCTATACGCGCGGGCTGATTGCCGCCATTCCGCGGCTCGATGAAACGCGTGAGGAGCTGCCTGTTCTCGACCGCAGCGCATGGGTGGCCAAATGACCGCGCTTTCTCTGAAACAGCTCGACATCTCCTATGGCGAGACGCAGATCACCCACGGCATCACCCTCGATATCGCGGAGGGCGAGAGCTTTGCGCTGGTCGGTGAAAGCGGCTCCGGCAAATCGACGGTGCTGAAGGCGGTTGCCGGTCTCGCACCGCAATGGACCGGCTCGATCACCGCTTTCGGCCGGCCGCGCACGCATGGTATCGACCAGCATTTCGCCCGGCATTGCCAGATGGTGTTCCAGGACCCCTACGGTTCGCTGCATCCGCGCAAGACCATCGATGCCATCCTGAGCGAACCGCTGGCCATCCACGGCATCGGCAACCAGAACGGCCGGGTCGAGGACATGCTGGTTGCGGTCGGGCTCGACCGCAAATTCCGCTTCCGCTATCCCCATCAATTGTCCGGCGGCCAGCGCCAGCGCGTCGCCATCGCCCGCGCCCTGATGCTTGAACCCAAGCTCCTGCTTTTGGACGAGCCGACCTCGGCGCTTGATGTCTCGGTGCAGGCCGAGATTCTCAACCTTCTGAAGCGCCTGCGCCGCGAACAGAACCTCACCTTCCTCATGGTGACCCACAACCTGCCCGTCGTGTCGTTTCTCTGCGACCGTCTGGCGGTGATGCGCCACGGGCGGATCGTCGAGATCGCCGCTGTGGCCGACCTCAAGCGCGGTGCGCTTCAGGAAACCTATTCGCGTGAACTGATGGATATCAGCGTCGCGCATGCCGGTTGAACAATGACCCCAAGGAAATGAAAATGACACAGGATGAAGTAGCAACGGCTTTGGCCGAATTTGACGCGGCCATTGCCGCGGGCACCCATGCCCAAGCGCCGTGGCAGGCATTGCAGACGCTGTCGCAAAAGATCATCGGCGCCAAGCTGTTCACCATCATGACCGTCGACATGAAGAACGAGCTCGCCCGCCGTGAATACACATCCGACGCCGAAAGCTATCCGGTGTCCGGCACCAAGCCGATCCATTATGACCGCTGGTTCGACACCGTGCACAAGGACAGGCAGTCCTTCGTTGCCAACACCATCGCCGATATCGCGACGGTGTTTTCCGACCATGAAACGATCTGGGCGCTCGGCTGCGGCTCGGTCATCAACATTCCCGTGGTGATTGCGGGCGAGCTGCTCGGCACGGTCAATTGCCTCGATGTCGAGCACCACTACACGCCGGAGCGGGTCGAGCGCTCCAAACTGCTGGCCATTCCGGCCAAGCTGGCGTTTCTGGCGGCCAGCAAGGCCGCCTAGACGGTGCGCTCCTGCCCGCGCAATCAGCGGGCAGGAATGACGGCTGTCGCCTCGATTTCAACCAAGGCGCGATCTTCCAGGAGGGCCACGACCTGTACCAGGGTCATCGCCGGATAATGCCGGCCGAAAACGCGGCGATAGGCTTCGCCCAGCCGTTTCTGTTCGGCGACATAGACCTTCTTGTCGGTGATGAACCAGGTCAGCCGCACGAGATCGGTTGTCTCGGCACCGGCGCTTGCCAGGATATCGACAATGTTGCGCATCGCCTGCTCGGCCTGCCCGACGAAATCATCGGTCTCGAATGTCTGGTCCTTGGTCCAGCCGATCTGGCCGCCGACAAAGATGACCTTCCCCTCGGCTGCCATGCCGTTGGAGTATCCCTTTGCCGCCGGCCAGCCCTGCGGGTGTATGATCTCTGCCATTCGAGTTTCCTGCCTGATTATTAAATGGGTTATTGCTGATATGCCTTGCGCAATTGAAAGCGCTGTATTTTCCCGGTCGCCGTCTTGGGCAGCGCATCGAGGAATTTGATCGAGCGTGGATATTTGTACGGCGCTATGACCTGTTTGACATGGTCCTGCAAGCGCTTGGCCGTTTCCTCGCTGGCCGCAACACCCGCCTGCAGCACCACATGCGCCTGCACGATCTGGCCGCGCTCCGCATCGGGAGCGCCGATGACCGCACATTCGCTGACGTCGGGATGGGCGAGCAGTGCCGCTTCCACCTCGGGACCGGCGATGTTGTAACCGGCGGAGATGATCATGTCGTCCGAGCGCGCGGCAAAATGGAAATAGCCATCCGCGTCCTGAAAGAAGGAGTCGCCGGTCAGGTTCCAGCCGTCGCGCACATAATTCTTCTGGCGCTTGTCGGCGAGATAGCGGCAGCCGATCGGCCCGCGCACCGCCAGCCTGCCGATCTCGCCGCGCGGCACTTCGCGCATCGCCTCGTCGACTATAATGGCCTGGTAGCCGCTGACGGGCTTGCCCGTCTTGCCCGGCCCCGAATCCTCCAGCCGGTTGCTGATGAAGATGTGCAGCATTTCCGTGGCGCCGATACCGTCGAGCAGCGGCTTGCCGGTCTTCTGCATCCAGGCTTCGTAGATCGGCGCAGGCAGCGTCTCGCCCGCCGAAACCGCGATGCGCAGCGAGGAAAGGTCCGCACCCTCGTTCATCGCCTGCAGCATGACCCGGTAGGCGGTCGGTGCGGTAAAGCTGATCGTTGCCTTGTAGGTCTCGATGATGTCGATCATTTTCGGCGGTGTCGCCTGTTCCAGCAGGGTTGCCGCCGCGCCGAACCGCAGGGGGAAGATCGCCAGCCCGCCAAGACCGAAGGTGAAGGCAAGCGGCGGCGAGCCCACGAATACATCGTCAGGACGCACATCAAGCACTTCCTTCGCATAGCCGTCGGCGATGATGAGAAGATCGCGGTGAAAGTGCATCGTCGCCTTCGGCTCGCCCGTGGTGCCCGACGTGAAGCCGAGCAGCGCGACATCGTCGCGGCCGGTCTTCACCGCCTCGAAGCGCACGGATTTGTCGAGCGCGATCCGGTCCAGTTCCGCCTCGTGATTGGCGGTTCCGTCAAAGCCGACAACACGCTTCAGGAACCTGTTTGTTTTGGCGCAGGTCTCCATGTCTTCGAGCAGCCGCGTATCGCACAGCGCCAGGGATATCTGCGCCTTGTCGACGATCTGGGTGAGTTCGCCGGCCCGCAGCATCGGCATGGTATTGACGACGACGGCGCCCACCTTGGTTGCCGCCAGCCAGCAGGCAACCATGGCCGGATTGTTGGAGGAGCGGATCAGAATACGGTTGCCCGGCTCGACACCGTAATTTTCGACCAGCGCATGGGCGATGCGGTTGGTCCAGTCGGTGAGTTCCTTGTAGGTCCGGCGGCGGCCATTGCCGATCAGCGCCGTATTGTCGCCGAAGCCCTTGGCGACCATCGCATCGGTCAGTTCCACGGCGGCATTCAGCCATTCCGGATACTGGAAATTCTCCATCAGCAGTTCCGGCCATTCCTCGAGCGGAGGAAGATTATCCCGGGTAAAGTGATCCGTATGCGCCGATGGTCCCAACATTCTCTCTATCCCCTTGCAAGTTCATGCCTTGCGATGATTATTTTTTGTACGTCCGACGCACCTTCATAGATGCGCAATGCCCTGATTTCCCGGTAGAGGCGCTCGACGACGCTGCCTTTGCGCACGCCATCGCCGCCGTGAATCTGAACCGCCTTGTCGATCACGCTCTGCGCGCGGTCCGTGGCATAGAGTTTGGCCATCGCGGCTTCCCGGCTGACCCGTTCGGCGCCACTGTCCTTCAGCCACGCCGCCCGGTAGACGAGCAGCGCCGCCGCATCGATATCGAGCGCCATGTCGGCGATGTGCCCCTGCACCATCTGCAGCTCGGACATGGGTGCACCGAAGAGATGGCGGCTATTGGCGCGGTTGACCGCTTCATCCAGCGCCCGGCGGGCAAAGCCCAGTGCAGCCGCCGCCACGGTCGAGCGGAACACGTCAAGCACCGACATGGCAATGCGGAAGCCCTGTCCCGGTGAACCGATGAGAGCGGATGCCGGTATGCGGCAATTGTCAAAGACCAGCCGCGCCAGCGGATGCGGGGCGATCACTTCAAGCCGTTCGGCAATGATCAGGCCCGGCGTATCCGCGGGCACGATGAAGGCAGAAATGCCCTTGGCACCCTCCCCCTCGCCGGTGCGGGCAAACACCGTATAGACATCGGCGATGCCGCCGTTGGAAATCCAGGTCTTTTCGCCATTGAGGACAAATCCATCCCCATCGCGCACGGCTGACAGTTCAAGATTGGCAACGTCGGATCCCGATTGCGGTTCGCTGAGGGCGAAGGCGGAGAGCGCCTTGCCCGCCCGCGTCCGCGTCAGCCATTCCCGCTTCTGCGCATCGGTCCCGAACAGGGAAAGCGCGCCGGTGCCGAGCCCCTGCATGGCAAAGGCGAAATCCGCCAGACCGTCATGCCGCGCCAGCGTTTCGCGGATGATGCAAAGGCTGCGCACGTCAAGCTTGCCGCCGGCTGTCGGATCAACCGCCGTGTGTTGGAGAAGACCGGCCTCTCCAAGCCTGGCAACCAGCCCTCGACAGGCGTCATCGACCTTTTCGTGGTCGATGTGGCCGGTGTTGTCCGTCGCCCACAGCTCCACCGCATCGGCGAGCCGGCGATGCACATCGTCGAAGAAGGGCCATGACAGGAAGCTGCGATCCATCATCTCAGTCGCCCTTGAACACGGGGGTCTGATGCGCAACGAAGGCATCATAGGCACGCTGGAAATCCTGCGTCTGCATGCACAGCGCCTGCGCCTGCGCTTCGGCCTCGATGGCCTGATCGATCGACATGGACCATTCCTGGTTCAGCATGGTCTTGGTCATCATATGGCCGAATGTCGGGCCTTCGGCGAGACGCCTTGCCAGTTTCAGTGCCTCAGCGTCCAGCGTTTCCGCATCGACAATGCGGTTGTAAAAACCCCAGCGCTCGCCCTCTTCGGCCGACATGCTGCGCCCGGTATAGAGCAGCTCGGCCGCGCGGCCCTGGCCGATGATCCGTGGCAGGATGGCGCAGGCGCCCATATCGCAGCCGGCAAGCCCAACGCGCGTGAACAGGAAGGCGGTTTTGGCGGCCGGTGTCGCCAGACGCAGATCGGACGCCATGGCGATGATGGCGCCTGCCCCCACGCACACGCCATCCACGGCGGCGATAACCGGCTTGCCGCAATGCATGATGGCCTTGACCAGATCGCCCGTCATGCGGGTGAATTCCAGCAGGCTCTTCATGTCCATCTTCAGAAGCGGTCCGATGATGTCGTGCACATCGCCGCCCGAGCAGAAATTGCCGCCATTGGAACCGAAAACCACGGCCTTGATGTCATCGGCATAGACGAGCGCGCGAAAACAGTCGCGCAGTTCGGCATAGCTGTCGAAGGTCAGCGGGTTCTTGCGCTCCGGCCGGTCAAGCGAGATGACCGCGATGCCGTCGGTGACATGCCATTTGAAATGGGTCGCCGTGTAATGTGCCATCTCACGCATCGTGTTCCCCCTCGCTGTGCAGTCCCTGCGCATGTTCAATCGTATCCAGCGTGGCGAGCAGCCCCGCTGTCACATCCACCGGCAGGCTGCCGAAAATCTCGTTGATCCAAAGCTCATGCGCGGCGGCCATCCGTGCGAACTCATCCCGGCCCCGCTGTGTCAGCCGGACCAGCATGGCGCGTTTGTCACCCGCAACCGGCACCCGCAGCACCGCGCCATCCGACACGAGCCGCTCGATGATGCCGGTGACATTGCCGTTGGAAACCCGCAGCGCCGAGGAGAGCTCGCTCATTTTCAGCCCTTCCTCGAACCGGTAGAGCGCGGCCATGACATCAAAACGCGGCAGGGTCGTATCGAACTCGACCCGCAGGTTTTCGCGCACCACCGCCTCGACATGCTTGGTCGCCTTGAGCATTTTCAGCCAGACGCGCAGGCTCTGCTTCACCTGCTCGGGCCCGGCTTTGCGGGCGGCGGACGGGCTGGTCTTGCTGCTCATACTTCGCCTCCTGAAATGGATATGGCCTGCCCGGTGACGGAGCCGGAATGCGCGCCGCACAGCCAGAGCACCGTCTGCGCGATCTCCGCAGGCTGGATCAGACGTTTCTGCGGATTGGATGCAACGAGGGCTGCAACGGCGTCCGCATGGCTCTTGCCGGTTTTCTGCATGATCGTTTCGATGGCGCGTTCAAGCATCGGCGTTTCGGTGAAGCCGGGACAGACGGCATTGACTGTCACCCCGGACTTCGCCAGTTCCAGCGCCAGCGATTGCACCAGCCCGATCACGCCGTGCTTGGCCGCGGCATAGGCTGAGACATAGGGATAGCCTTTCAGGCCCGCCGTCGAGGCAATGGCAATCAGCCGCCCGTCATTTTTCGCCAGCATATCAGGCAGTCCCTGCTGGAAGGTCAGGAACACGCCGGTCAGGTTGAGATCGATCTGGCTTTGCCATGTCGCAAGGTCAAGTTTCTGGAATGGCGTGCTGGCAGCCGACCCGGCATTGGCAATGGCGATGTCGAGCGGACCGACGTCGCTGCGGATGCGGTCGAACAGATGGCGGGACGAGCCCTCATCCGTGACATCGGCGGTGATGGGAACAATGCGTTCCGACTGGGCCGCGATCTCATTCAAGGCATCCATCCGGCGTCCCGCGATCACCACCTTTGCACCCTCGCCCGCCAGGGCAAGCGCGATGGCAGCACCAACGCCGGAACCACCGCCGGTGACCAATGCGACCTTGCCTTGCAGCGACCGTGTCATCTACGCGCCCTCGATGGGAGCAATGACTTCGGCACGCTCCGCCAGCCGGTACATCTGGTCCCGGCCGGGATAATAGGGTTTCGGCCAGTCCACGCCCTTGTCACCCAGCGCCACGGCCGCATGCAGGGTCCAGTAGGGATCGGCGAGATGCGGGCGTGCAAGGCACACCAGATCGGCACGGCCGGCAAGCAGGATGGAATTGGCGTGGTCCGGCTCGTAGATATTGCCGACGGCCATGGTTGCCATGCCCGTCTCGTTGCGGATGCGGTCGGAGAACGGCGTCTGGAACATGCGACCATACACCGGCTTGGCGTCTATCGAGGTCTGCCCGGCCGACACGTCGCAGATATCGACACCCGCCTCCTGCAGCATCCGCGCAATATCGACGGCATCCTGCGGGGTAATGCCCTTGTCGCCCACCCAGTCATTGGCGGAAATGCGCATGGATATCGGCTTTCCCGACGGCCAGACGAGACGCACCGCACGGAATATTTCAAGCGGATAGCGCATGCGGTTTTCCAGGGAGCCGCCATAGGCGTCGGTGCGGTTGTTCATGACCGGCGTTATGAACGACGACAGGAGATAGCCATGCGCCGCGTGGATTTCCAGCATGTCGAACCCGGCCCGGTCAGCCATTTCGGCCGAGGCAACGAACTGGTCGCGCACCCGGTCCATATCGGCGCGGGTCATGGCGGTAGGTGACTGGTTGTCCGCTGACCATGGCAGATCGGAGGCGGACAGAACCGGCCAGTTGCCGTCAGGCAGCGGCACATCCGTTCCCTCCCAGCCAAGGCGCGTCGAGCCCTTCGCGCCGGAATGGCCAAGCTGGCAGCTGACCTTCGCCCCGGTCTCCGCATGGATGAAATCGACAATCCGCTTCCATGCCGCTTCGTGCTCCGGCGCATACATGCCGGTGCAGCCGGGTGTGATCCGCCCTTCCGGACTGACGCAGGTCATCTCGATGGTCACCAGACCCGCCCCGCCCTTGGCGCGCTCGCCATAGTGGACGAGATGCCAGTCGGTGGGTGTGCCGTCGACGGCTTTGTACTGCGCCATCGGCGAGACCACGATGCGGTTCTTCAGGGTCAGATCACGCAGTTTGAACGGCGCAAACATCGGTGCGCGCTGCGTCCCCCTCTTCGCCCCGGCCTTTTCCTGAAACCAGGCTTCGGCGCTCCCCAGCCACGCCCTGTCACGCAGCCGCAGGTTTTCATGGCTGATGCGCTGCGAGCGGGTCAGAAGCGAATAGTTGAACTGGACCGGATCGAGATCGAAATAGCGCTCGACCTCCTCGAACCATTCGAGCGAATTGCGCGCCGCCGATTGCATGCGCAATACCTGCAGCCGCCGTTCGTCCTCGTATTTGGCAAAGGCGTCCGCAACGGACTTTTCCGAATGCAGATAACCAGCCAACGCAATTGCGCTTTCCAGCGCCAGCTTGGTGCCGGAACCGATGGAGAAATGCGCGGTCGCCGCCGCATCCCCGAGCAGGACCACATTGTCGTGGGACCATTTTTCGCACAGCACCCGCGGGAAACTGATCCAGGCGGAACCGCGGATATGGTTGGCATTGGTCATCAGCGCATGGCCGCCAAGATATTTGGCGAAGATCCGCTCGCAGACCGCAATCGACTCCTGCTGGCTCATTGCGCCAAAGCCGAACTTGTCCCAGGTCTGCTGGCTGCATTCGACGATGAAGGTCGCCGTATCCGCATCGAACTGGTAGGCATGCGCCCAGACCCAGCCGTGCTCGGTTTCCTCGAAAATGAAGGTGAAGGCGTTGTCGAATTTCTGGTGCGTGCCAAGCCAGACGAACTTGCATTTGCGCGTGTCGATTTCCGGCTTGAAATGCGCGGCAAAGGTCGAGCGGGCGCGGGAATTCAACCCGTCGGCGGCAACGACCAGACCATAATCCTTGGCAAGGGCGGCGATGTCTTCGACAGGTGTTTCAAACTGCAGCTTGACGCCGAGTTCGCGCGCCCGCTCCTGCAGCAGCATCAGCAGCGTCTTGCGCCCGATGCCGCAAAAGCCGTGGCCGGTCGACACCGTCTCGGTCTGCTTGAAATGAACGGCGATATCGTCCCAATAGGCGAAATGCTCACGGATCGCATCGGCACTGACGGGATCGTTGGCGGCGAGATTGGACAGGGTTTCGCTTGACAGCACCACGCCCCAGCCGAACGTGTCATCGGCCCTGTTGCGCTCGATCACCGTGATGTCGTGGCCGGGATCGCGCAGCTTCATGCTGATCGCGAAATAGAGACCGGCGGGCCCTCCTCCAAGACAGGCGATCTTCATCAGGCATACTCCCGTTTGACCTTGCTTATCGTGTCACCGCATCAAAATAATTTCAAGCATGAAATTTCAAGCTTGAATAATTTCCGATTTATAGGGATAGTCAGGTCAAGCAGAGCAAACTGCAGGGGGGATGCGATATGGAAAACTATATCCAAACCGACGTGAAGGATGGTTACGCCATCCTGACATTGACACGCCCCGAGGCGCGCAATGCGCTGAACACCAGCATGCTCAAGCAGCTGGCCGAGAGCCTCGCGCGTTTCGAACGCGACCCCGAAATCCGCACCATCATCCTCACCGGCGCCGAAGGTAATTTCGCCTCGGGCGCCGATATCGGCGAAATCGCCGACAAGACATCCGTGGATGGCGTGCACGATCTGCGCCTGCATGCATGGGACGCCATCGCCAGGGTGCGCAAGCCGCTGATCGCGGCGGTCGAGGGCTATTGTCTCGGCGGCGGATTTGAACTGGCGCAGCGCTGCGACCTGATCGTTGCTGCCGGCAACGCCACCTTCGGGCAGCCGGAAATCCGGCTCGGCCTTATTCCCGGCGCCGGCGGCATCCAGCGGCTGACAGCGCTTCTGGGAAAATCCCGGGCGATGCGCCTGCTGCTCACCGGTGAAACCATCAGCGGCGCCGATGCGTTCGACTGGGGTATTGCGTCGCACGGCACCCCGGCCGGGGAAAGCCTTGCAACGGCTGAAAGTATTGCCGCGAAACTCGCCAAGGGCGCGCCGCTGGCCCAGCAGTTCGTCAAGCAGGCGGTGCTGACAGCACTGGACGATCAGAATGCCTTGGCGCTGGAGCGCCGGTCCTTCGAATTGCTTTTGTCCACCGACGACAAGGCCGAGGGCATTGCCGCCTTCCGCGCCAAGCGCCAACCCGAATTCCGGGGGCGCTAACGTGGGCAAGCCGGTCAACATCGTTGGCGTTGCCGGTGCAGGCACCATGGGCCGGGGCATCGCGCATCTGCTGGCGCGATCCGGAATACAGACAATCCTCTATGACACGCAGGACGGCATGGCCGCCAAGGCGAAGGCTGCGATCCTTGCCGACATCGGCCAGCGCATCGCCCGCGGCAAATCGACGGAAGGCGAGCGCGACGCCTGCGCCGGAAATATCGTCATTGCCGCGACCTTGCAGGACATGGCGCCGGCGCATCTCGTCATCGAAGCCATCATCGAGACGCTGGACGCCAAGGCAGATCTGTTTCAGGCACTGGAGAAGGTCTGCGCCACGGATTGCCTCCTTGCCACCAACACCTCTTCCCTTTCGGTCGAAGCGATTGCCCGCACGATCCAGCATCCCCAGCGCTTTGCCGGGCTGCATTTCTTCAACCCCGCCCCGCTGATGAAGCTGGTGGAGGTCGTCGCCGGTCCGCAGACGGAAGCGGGTATCGCCGAACGGCTGTCCGGTCTCGTCAAGACCTTGGGCAAGCAGCCCGTCGAGGTGCGCGACAGCCCCGGCTTTCTCGTCAATCGCTGTGCCAGGCCTTTTTACGGCGAAGCGCTGCAACTTCTGGAAGATCGCGTTACCGATGCAGCAACCATCGACATGTGCCTCACATCATCGGGCGGTTTTCCGCTCGGGCCGTTCGAGCTGATCGATCTTGTCGGCGTGGACATCAACCTCGCCGCAACAGCCTCCGTATGGCAGGGATTCGACCGGGCGCCACGCTTCAAGCCGTCACGCCTTCTCGAAGACCTGAAGACCGAGGGCAAGCTCGGCCGCAAAACCGGAAGCGGATTTTTCACCTATCCGCGTCAGGACAATGTGCTGCCCGGTGACAGTTCCATATCGACTGTCGACGAGTTGAAGCGGCAGCTGGAAACACGCACCGGTGTTGCCGTGCATCTGAGCGACGGGCGGACGGCCCGCGAACTGTCCACGGACAGCCGCCAGCCGGTCATCGTGCTTGACCGGCAGATCGGCCAGTGGCGCGGTCCTGTTTCCCTCGCCTTCGCCCAGCATGATCTGCGCGATGCCGATATCCGGTCCATGGCGCTGCAGGCCAAATCGCTGGGGGTTGAACTGCACGAGGTGACGGACACGCCAGGGCTCGTATTCCTGCGCGTGGCGGCCATGCTGGCCAACGAAGCGGCCTTCGCCTTCGGACAGGGACTGGCCACGACGGCGGGAATCGATACCGCGCTGAAACTCGGCCTGAACTTCCGCCACGGCCCGCACGAGATGCTGGAGGCGCTCGGGATCGCGGCGATCACGAACACGCTGGAGCGCTGCGGCCGGATCCACCCTTCCGGGCGGTATGATGCGTGTCCCGCTCTGGCGGACTTTGCGGAGGATACAACAACCAGGCGTTAGTTGGCACGGGCACTTGCATCGCGAATCAATTTAGAATTGAGATGAACCATAAAATAAGGGGAACGACGCAATGAAACGAATAGCAGCAGCGGCATTGATGGCGGGTTTGACTTTTGCCGGTCAGGCCATGGCCGAACCCGTGAAGATCGGCATGATCACGACATTGTCCGGCGGCGGCGCAGGCCTTGGCATCGATATACGCGACGGCTTCCTTCTCGCCATCAAGGAGTCCGGCAACAAGGACATCAAGGTCATCGTCGAGGACGATGCGCAGAAGCCGGAACTTGCCGTGCAGATCGCCGACAAGATGGTCCAGAGCGAAAAAGTCGACATCCTGACCGGTATCGTCTGGTCCAACCTCGCCATGGCGGTCGTGCCGGGCGTTGTCGGCCAGGGCACCTTCTACCTGTCGACCAATGCCGGCCCGTCGGCACTGGCCGGTGCCAACTGCAACCCCAACTATTTCAACGTCGCCTACCAGAACGACAATCTGCATGAGGCCATGGGCAATTACGCCAACACGGCCAACTACAAGAAGACCTTCATTCTTGCGCCGAACTATCCCGCCGGCACCGATGCGCTCACCGGCTTCAAGCGCTTCTACAAGGGTGCGCTGGCAGGCGAGCTCTACACCAAGGTCGGCCAGACCGATTATGCCACCGAGATCGCGCAGATCCGCGCTTCGGGTGCCGATTCCGTCTACTTCTTCCTGCCCGGCGGCATGGGCATCGCCTTCATGAAGCAGTATTCGCAGTCCGGCATTTCCACGCCGGTCATGGGCCCCGGCTTCTCCTTCGATCAGGACGTGCTCGGCGCCATCGGCGATGCGGCCATCGGCGTGAAGAACTCGTCGCATTGGTCGAAGGACCTCGATAACGCCGCCAACAAGAAATATGTCGCCGCTTTCAAGGCCGAGTACAAGCGTTTGCCGTCGCTCTATGCCACACAGGGCTACGACACGGCCAACCTGATCCTCTCGGCGGTCGCCAAGGCCAGCGTCAAGGACAAGGATGCGTTCCGGGCCGCGCTGAAGGAAGCCAAGTTCGATTCCGTGCGCGGCAAATTCAAGTTCGGCAACAACAACCACCCGATCCAGGACATCTATGTGCGTGAAGTGATCAAGGAAGACGGCGTTCTCACCAACAAGATCGTCGCCACCAGCTTCACCGATCACCAGGATGCCTATGCGGCCAGCTGCAAGATGTGAACGGTGGACGGGCGTGCGGAGCGAAAATCCGCGCGCCCTTTATGCCTGTGATCGTCTCATCGGATTGGATTGAACCTTGTCTTCGGCTCTCCTCATCGAACAAGCCCTGAACGGCCTGCAGTTCGGCGTCATGCTGTTTCTGATGGCCGCCGGATTGACGCTGATCTTCGGCGTCATGGGCGTGATCAACCTTGCCCATGGCTCGCTCTACATGGTCGGGGCCTTCGCCTGCGCGGCGGTTGCTGCCTATACCGGCTCGTTCTGGCTCGGCCTGGTGGCAAGCCTCATTGCCGCTGCCGCTGCAGGGGCCATCGTCGAAGTCACCGTGATCCGGCGTCTCTACAACCGCGATCACCTGGATCAGGTTCTTGCCACCTTCGCGCTCATCCTGATCTTTTCCGAGGGCACGCGCTGGGTGTTCGGCTCTTTTCCGCTCTATCTCGACATCCCGAAGGTGCTGCAGGGGGCGATCAGCCTGCCGGGCGGCGGGCAGTACCAGCTTTACCGGCTTGCCATCATCGGCGCCGGTCTCATCGTCGCCATCGGGCTTTATCTGCTGATCGCAAAGACAAGGCTCGGCATGCGCATCCGCGCCGGTGAATCCGACCGGGAAATGATTGGCGCGCTCGGCGTCGACATTGCTTCGCTCAACACCATCGTTTTTGCCCTCGGCGCGGCGCTGGCCGGCCTCGCCGGTGCGCTTGTCGGTGCGCTGCAATCGGTGCAGGTCGGCATGGGCGAACCGGTGCTCATCCTCGCCTTCGTCGTCATCGTCATCGGCGGCATCGGCTCCATCAAGGGCGCGCTGGCCGGCGCCATTCTTGTCGGCGTGGTCGATACCATGGGCCGGTTCCTGCTGCCGCAGCTTTTCGCCCTGTTCATGCAGCCGTCACAGGCGGCCACGGCAGGCGCGGCCATCGCCTCGATGCTCATCTACATCGTCATGGCCTTCATTCTGGCAGTGAGGCCGAAGGGCCTCTTTGCGGTCAATGCGTGAGGGACGGAATGGCTGATCGCGAACGCCTTGTGAAT
Source organism: Phyllobacterium sp. T2-21 (assembly GCF_055378485.1). Taxonomy (NCBI): domain Bacteria; kingdom Pseudomonadati; phylum Pseudomonadota; class Alphaproteobacteria; order Hyphomicrobiales; family Phyllobacteriaceae; genus Phyllobacterium; species Phyllobacterium sp. T2-21. The sequence continues at coordinate 84,598 of NZ_AP027914.1, forward strand.
ATCGCCCTTGCCCTGATCGTGCCGGCCGGCGCCCTTGCGGCCCATGGCATGGGCGAGCCTTTCTACGTGACCCTTGCCACCCGCATTGCCATTCTTGCGCTTGCCGCGGTGGGGCTGAACCTCGCGCTCGGCCTTGGCGGCCTTGTCTCCTTCGGCCATGCCGCCTTTTTCGGCATCGGCGGCTATGCAGCCGGCATCTTTGCCACCCATGCCTTCAACCAGACCCCGCTGCTCACCGCCCCCGTTGTGCTCATGGCGACAAACCAGATGCCGGTGATCTGGCTGGTGAGCGCTGCCGTCGCCGGTCTGGCCGCCCTGCTGATCGGCCTGATCAGCCTGCGCACCTCCGGCGTCTATTTCATCATGATCACCCTCGCCTTTGCCCAGATGATCTACTACTTCGCCATCTCCTGGCCCGCCTATGGCGGCGAGGATGGCCTGTCGATCACCATGCGCAACGGCTTTCCCGGGGTGAACACGCTCAATCCCCTCAGCTTCTTCCTGATCGCCTATGGCCTGCTCCTGCTGGCGTTGTTCGCCTTCTCCCGGCTCAGGGACTCACGCTTCGGTGCGGCGCTGCAGGCCACGCGGCAGAACGAGGTGCGGGTGGCGTCCATCGGCATCCGGCCGCTGCGCATCCGCCTCGTCGCCTTCATCCTGTCGGGCATGATCACCGCCATTGCCGGTGCGCTGTTTGCCGATCTCAACCGCTTTGTCGGCCCCTCCATGCTGTCATGGAGCATGTCCGGCGAACTCATCGTGCTGATCATATTGGGCGGTACCGGCCGTCTCTTCGGGCCCGTCGCCGGCGCCATCCTGTTCGTGCTGTTCGAATTTGCCCTCGGCGGGCTGACGGAGCATTGGCAGCTCTTCCTCGGCCTTATTCTGCTTGCCGTCGTCCTGTTCGGGCGCGGCGGTCTCATCGGGCTTCTGGCCGGGAAGGTGCGTCATGGCTGAACCCGTCCTCAGCATCCGGAACCTGTGCAAATCCTTCGGCGCCTTGAAGGCCACCGACGATGTCAGCCTTGATCTTCATCCCGGCGAAATCCATGCGCTGATCGGCCCGAACGGTGCGGGAAAATCGACACTGATCCACCAGATCGCCGGAACGCTGAAGCACAATAGCGGCTCCATCCATTTCATGGGCCGGGATGTCTCGGCGCTTGGCGTCTCACACCGCGCGCAACTGGGGCTCGGCCGCACCTTCCAGATCTCGTCGCTGACGCCCGAGTTTTCGGCGCTGCGCAATGTCATGCTGGCCGTGCAGGCCAATCAGGGTTCGAGTTTCCGTTTCTGGAAGCCTGTCATGGCCGATGCATCGCTCAAGGACACCGCGCGCGACATGCTCGGCCGGGTGGGATTGCTTGAGCGGGCCGATATACCCAGCGCCGAACTTTCCCATGGCGAGCGGCGGCAGCTGGAAATTGCCATTGCGCTGGCGCTCGGTCCGAAAGCCTTCCTGCTCGACGAGCCGATGGCGGGCATGGGGCCGGAAGGCTCGAAACGCCTCACCGCCTTTCTCGACACGCTGCGGCACGAAGCACCGATCCTTTTGATCGAACACGATATGGATGCGGTCTTTGCCCTCGCCGACCGCATTTCCGTGCTGGTCTATGGCCGCATCATCGCCACCGGCACGGTCGACGACATCCGCCGCAATCCGCTGGTGCGCGAAGCCTATCTCGGGGAGAGCGTCTGATGCTGCTGGAGCTTACCGGGGTCGAGACTTTCTACGGCGCGTCGCAGGCGCTTTTCGGCGTCGATCTCGCGATGGCGGAAGGCGAAGCCGTTGCGCTGATGGGACGCAACGGCATGGGCAAGACCACCACCATCCGCTCGATCTTCGGGCTCTCGCCGCTGCGCCATGGCACGGTCCGTTTCGCCGGCGCCGATATTTCGGCGGCAAAACCCTATCGCATTGCCCGGCTTGGGCTGGGTCTGGTGCCGGAAGGACGGCGCTGCTTTCCCAACCTGACGGTGGCGGAAAATCTGCTGGCTTCAGCGCGAAAGGGGTTCTGGACCATCAAGGAGGTCAATGCCCTCTTCCCGCGCCTGGCGGAGCGGTCCGGGCAATATGCCAACTCGCTGTCCGGCGGCGAGCAGCAAATGCTTGCCGTGGCGCGCGCCCTGATGACCAACCCGAAGCTGATCGTCCTCGATGAGGCAACAGAGGGCCTTGCGCCGGTTATCCGGCAGGAAATCTGGAAGGCCATCGCCGCCTTGAAGCGGCAGGGCCAGTCCATTCTCGTCGTCGACAAGACCCTGTCCGAACTTCTGCCGGTGGCCGACCGCTGCTTTGTGCTTGAGCGGGGCCGCACCGTCTGGAGCGGTGTGCCGGCCGAATTGACCGGAGCGATTCAGGATCGTTATCTCGGCGTCTGACGGCCTCCCCGACGGGAGGCCGCACATATCATATCTTACGCGCGACCCTTCCAGCCGAGAAGCCGCATGGCATTGGCGGTAACCAGCACCGTCGCGCCGGTATCGGCAAGGATTGCCGGCCACAGACCGGTCAGCCCGATGATCGTCGTCACCAGAAAGACGGCCTTCAGGCCGAGCGCAACGCCGATGTTCTGGCGGATATTGCTCATCACCGTTTTCGACAGGTCGATCATGTTGGCGACATCGATCACCCGGCCGTGCAGGATTGCCGCATCGGCGGTTTCAAGTGCCACATCCGTGCCGCCGCCCATGGCAATGCCGATGTCGGCCGCGGCAAGCGCCGGAGCGTCGTTGATGCCGTCGCCGACCTTGGCAACGGTCAGGCCCGAGCGCTGCATCTCGCCGACGATCCGCTGCTTGTCCTGTGGCAGCAGTTCCGCCCTCGGCTCGATACCGAGCTTGGAAGCGATCGCCTCTGCGGTGCGGCTGTTGTCGCCGGTCAGCATGACGGCCTTGATGCCCTGCTCTTTCAAAACGGCAAGACCACGCTCCGCATCGGCCCTCGGCTCGTCGCGCATGGCCAGCAAGCCCGCAAGCTTGCCATCGACAACCACGAGGGAAACCGTTTTGCCCTGGTCGTTCAGCGCGGCGATGGACGCCGTTTGTTCCGCGCTGAGCGGCGCCGTTGCGGCGACGGCCTGCGGCGAACCGAGGAACACGTCCTTACCGCCGACGGTTCCCTCGACGCCCTTGCCGGAAACCGCCTTTGCCGCGGTGCACGGAAGAATGGCCACGGCATCCGCCTTGGCCCGGTCGAGAATGGCTACCGCCAGAGGATGGCTGGAACCGGTTTCGAGTGCGGCGGCCAGCGACAGCACTTCCCGCTCCGGCAGGCCGAATGAAACGATATCCGTGACCACAGGCTTGCCTTCGGTCAGGGTGCCCGTCTTGTCAAAGGCGACGGCCGTCACCTTGCGGAAGGTTTCAAGCACGGCGCCGCCCTTCATCAGCAGGCCGCGCCGTGCACCCGCGGAAAGGCCGGCGGCAATGGCGGCCGGTGTCGAGATGACCAGCGCGCAGGGGCAGCCGATCAGGAGAATGGCAAGGCCCTTATAGACCCATTCGCTCCAGATGCCGCCCATGAACAAGGGCGGGATGACGGCGACAAGCGCCGCGACAACCATGATGCCCGGTGTGTAATAGCGGGAGAAACCGTCGATGAACCGTTCCGTCGGCGCCTTGCTTTCCTGTGCTTCCTCGACGAGGCGGATCACCCGGGCGATGGTGTTGTCGCTTGCCGTCGCGGTGACGGCGATGCGCAGGACACCGTCGGTGTTGATGGTCCCGGCAAAGACCGCGTCACCGGCATTCTTGCGCTTGGGCGTGCTTTCGCCCGTGACCGGCGCTTCGTCGATCTCGCTTGTTCCCTCGGTGATGTCACCATCGGCGGGAATACGATCACCCGGCCGCACCAGAATGATGTCGCCAATGGCAAGTGCATCGGCAGGAACCGAGACGGCGTTGCCGCCACGCTCCACCAGCGCGGTTTTCGGGACGAGATCGGCGAGACCCTGAATGCTGGCGCGGGCACGGCCGGCGGCAACGCCCTCAAGCATTTCCCCGATCAGGAACAGGAAGACCACGGCGGCGGCTTCTTCACCCGCGCCAATGATCACCGCGCCGATGGCTGCGACCGTCATCAGCATTTCGATGGAAAATGGCGTGCCGGAACGCGCCGCCATCAGCGCGCGGCGGGCAATGGGTACCAGCCCGACCAGCATCGCCACGACAAAGGCCCCGTTGGCGATATCCGGATAAAGCTTGCCGACGGCATAGGCCGCGACAAGGGCAACACCGCTGATGATGGTCAGAAAGCCCTTGCGGCTCTGCCACCAGCGGGCGGGCCCGGCGCGTTGCACCGGAGCAGCGGCGACAGCCGCGCTTGCGTCCGCATGGTCATGCCCGGAATGATCGTGACCCGCATGGTCATGGTCATGGTGATCATGCTCCGCGTGGTTGTGGTTGGCATGGTCATGCCCGCTGCATGACGGCGCCGCCACGGGCGCCGGGCTCTTGGCTGTCAGCGGCGAAACCTTGTAGCCAAGGCCGTTGACCTTTTTCTCGAGAACACCGAGATCGGCGGTGTCGTCGTGTTTGACCGTCATCGTGCCCGCCGTCACCGACACGGAAATGTCGGCCACGCCAGGCAACCGGCGCACCGCCGTATCGATCTTGGCCGCACAGCTTGCACAGTCCATGCCCTCGACCCGGAAGCGGGTTTGCGTTGGCGCTGCTGTCATGATTCAACCTCTCTTGACTCTGTTGCCGGCAAGGCTACATGCTCTAGCGACTAGAGGAGCAAGCGAAATGTTGAAAGAAATTTCGATCGGCGAAGCAGCAAAGCGCAGCGGCGTCAAAGTGCCGACCATCCGCTATTACGAACAGATCGGGCTGCTGGCGGCGCCGGCGCGCACCGATGGTAACCGGCGGCACTATGAAGACACGGATATCCGCCGGCTGGCATTCATCCGCCATGCGCGCGAGCTCGGCTTCGAGATCGACTCCATCCGCACCCTGCTGCACCTGCAGGATGATCCCAACCAGTCCTGCGAAACCGCTGACGGCATTGCCAATGCACGGCTTATCGAGGTTGAGCAGCGCATCCGCAGCCTGAATGCGCTGAAGGCCGAGCTGGAACTGATGGTGGAAGGATGCTGGCACGGCCGTGTCGCCGAATGCCGCGTCATCGAAATTCTGGCCGATCACGGCAAATGCGCGCATGCACAACACTAGGCCGCGGTCACAATCGGCTGCGGCCGCGTTTATGAATCCTGGTCCTAAATAACCAGCAGCGGGGCCTTGCCGGGGACGCGCTCATAGAGATCCATCACGTCCTGATTGAACATGCGCACGCAGCCCGACGAGGCGGATTTGCCGATGGAGTTCCAGTCCGGCGAACCGTGAATGCGGTACAGCGTGTCGACACCACCCTGAAAGATATAGAGGGCTCGCGAACCCAGAGGATTGTGGACACCCGGCGGCATGCCCTGGCGCCATTTTTCCAGCTTCGGATCGCGTGAAATCATCGTCGATGGCGGTGTCCAGGTCGGCCACTTGCGCTTCCACTGGACAATGGCGCGGCCCTTCCAGGAATAACCCTGCCGGCCGAGCCCGACACCGTAGCGCATGGCCTTGCCGTTCTTCAGAACCAGATAGAGAAACTTGTCGACGGTGTTGACGACGATCGTTCCGGGCTTCTCCCCTGTCGGATCGTCGACGACCTGTCGCAGGAATTTTTCATTGACCTTGGCAAAGGGTATCGCCGGCAGCCTGTAGCCCTCCTCTTCGACCGCCTGATACATGCTGATGTAATCGGGCTTTACCGGTGCCGGTGCGGCAACCTCGACGGGCGCCGGCTTGTCCGCCGGCACGGCATCCTGCGAACCGGCAAGATCGAGCGACTGTTTGGGCAACTGGGCACAGGCAGCGACGGCTGAAACGCCAAGGAGCGACAGGCCGGTCAGGAATGACCGGCGCGAAACGAGGGATGACATTCTGTATGCTTTCAAACGATGGGACAGGCGGGGCGGACAGGCGGTCGTGGTCACCGCTTGCCCCTATCCTTTTAAAACGGATCGCGGCAACCGTGTGTCAAAAACAAGGCAGAACGCAATGTCTGTGGCACTGTTGCATTATGATCACAGTATATATCAGGCTGTAAACTTGCGTGATAATGCAACATTACCCTAGTCCTTTGTGCTGCCCTCCCACGTTCCGTGGGAAATGCCGTGCTGCTTTTCCATATGGGCAATCACCGCGTCGATCTCATCGGGATCGATCGCCGTACTGACCAGCGTGGCCACTATTTCCACGGTCTCGTCATCGCCCTGATCGGTGATTTCGACGTCGCTGACGGGATAATCCGCCTCTTCAAGCCGTTCGACCAGAAGGTCGCGCATGGTCGGCATGGCCGAACGGGTCGATATCAGCTTGACCTCATAGGTGGCCTCCGCCGCCTGCTCGCTGATGGGGATGCGGTTGATGACATTGACCAGCGGGCGCAGCAGCGTATTGCCGGCAAGCACAAACACCGTCAGCAGCGCCGCTTCGGCGAGCATGTCCGTGCCGGCACAGGCGCCCACCGCCGCCGAACACCAGAGCGTTGCCGCGGTGTTCAGCCCCCGCACGTTCATCCCCTCCTTCATGATCACGCCCGCACCGAGAAAGCCGATGCCGGAAACCACGTAGGAAATCACCCGGACGGCTTCCGTCGTCCCGGCAATCCGCTGCGCCAGATCGACGAAGGCTGCCGAACCAATGGCGACAAGCACATTGGTGCGCAGCCCGGCCGTCCGTTGCCGGTACTGGCGCTCGGCGCCAATCAGCGTGCCGAAGATGAAGGCGGCGACGAAGCTGATGGTCGTATCGAGAAAGGGGTAGAGATCGAATGTCTGTATGAACTTCATGGGGTCACCGCAGCTGGCTCGTCATGCGAGGCTAGCATTTCTCCGGTTAACAATGATGACAGTCCCCGTCATCGCGAGGCAGGCGGTTTGGCACGGCATGTCACCCTCCGGACTGTCGGCGCAATGATCCGCCTGCGCCCCTGCCTCGCCGTCGGAAGACCGCTCCAGGCTTCGGGCCGTGATCACCGGAATATGCCTGGCACGGGCCTGCTGCACCAGTTCCTGCAGATGCCTGCCGCCGGGAAACGCCAGCAGCGCATCGGGACGGCTGTCTTCCAGCATGAAGCGGTTGCGCTTCGTGTCGGCCTGCTTGCCCAGCAGCGACCAGTTGGCGGGATAGCGGACGATATGGACGTCGTTCTGCCGGGCCCAGTCCTCGGCCACCGATCCCAAGGCGGGAAGACCGCCATGGATGAGCACCGTCACCGGACAGGCCGCATGGATGCGGTTCAGTTCGTCGAGAATGGCTTCGGCCACATCGAAATGCCGGCCGCCGGAAATCAAAAGGCGCATGATGTGCTCCTTGCAGTCTGTGTTGAAATGGGAGGCGCGCTACCAGCGTGCCCGCCGCATGATGCGGATGGCGCTCTGGTTCAGGGAGGACGACCACTGGATGAGGCGCCAGCTGCGCCGGCGATTGAGGACGCCCCGGCGGTGCAGCCGCGTGGCAAGCCAGAACAATCCCTGCCCTGTCACGGCCAGAAGCCAGCAGAGCCATCGCAGGAACTGATCCCTTATCCGGGAACGGCGCGGTTCCGGGCGTTTCGAAAGCGAGCCGCGTTTGGGCACACCGCCCCATGAACCATGGGGCGGTGTGCTTGCCTGAAAGTGCAGGATGAAATTGGTCATGACCATATCAGATCTCCTCTGGCGGTCTTGCGGAACGGGAGGATGACGGGCGGCCAATGCCGCCCGCTGTTTGACGGTTCAGAACCACTGGCCGAAGCGGCGGATGTAGATCGCCTTCATGGTCTGGGCGACGACGCAGTAGCTGAACAGGGTAGCCACCAGCCAGGGGAAGTAGCTCCAGGGCAGAGGCTGCAATCCGACCAGCGTGCCGAGCGGCGAGAACGGCACATAGATTCCCAAACCCATCACCAGGATCGACATCAGCATGACCGGCAGGGCCGCCGTGCTCTGGATGAAGGGAATCTTCTGCGTGCGCAGCATGTGCACGACCAGCGTCTGCGACAGAAGCCCCTCGATGAACCAGCCGGACTGGAACAGCGACTGATGCTCGGGCGCATTTGCGGCGAAGACGAACCACATCAGGGCGAAGGTGGTCATGTCGAAGATCGACGAGGTCGGTCCGATCCACAGCATGAAGCGGCCGATGTTCCTCGCATCCCACTTGCGCGGCTTGCTGAGGAATTCTTTGTCCATCCGGTCCCACGGCAATGCCAGCTGCGAGATATCGTACATCAGGTTCTGGATGAGCAGATGGATCGCCAGCATCGGCAGGAACGGGATGAAGGCGCTGGCCACGAGAACCGAGAACACGTTGCCGAAGTTGGAGCTGGCCGTCATGTTCAGGTACTTCATGATGTTGCCGAAGGTCTCGCGACCTTTGATCACGCCCTCTTCGAGCACCATCAGGCTCTTTTCCAGGAGGATGATATCGGCCGATTCCTTGGCGATATCCGCACCGCTGTCGACGGAAATGCCCACATCCGCATCGCGCAGTGCCGGGGCATCGTTGATCCCGTCGCCGAGGAAGCCGACGGTGTGGCCATTGGCCTGCAGGGCCTTGAGCACCCGCGACTTCTGCAGCGGCGTCAGCTTGGCGAAGACGACGCGCTCTTCCACGAGCAGGCGCAGCGCGCTGTCGTCCAGCTTCTCGATGTCACGGCCCAGCAGCGGTATCCCGGCTTCAAGCCCGACCTCACGGCAGATCTTGAGGCTGACCACCTCGTTGTCGCCGGTGAGCAGCTTGACCGCGACGCCATGTTCGGCAAGCGCAGCAATAGCCGGTCCGGCGGTTTCCTTGGGCGGGTCGAGGAAGGTCAGGAAACCTTCGACGATCAGCTCGCTTTCATCCGCAATGCCGTATTGCGCCTTGGTGTCCCCGGCCGGGATTTCCCGGGTGGCGACCACCAGAACACGGAACCCGTCCTCATTGTAGGCGCGGGCGATGGCAACCAGTGCCTTGCGGCTGGTGTCGTCGAGCACGCGGACATCGTTCCCATCGCGCATGCGGGTGGCAATACCCAGCATTTCCTCTACGGCGCCTTTGCAGACCAGCAGGTGCTCGCCGGCCACGCCTTCGACCACCACTGACAGCCGCCGGCGGATGAAATCGAACGGCATCTCGTCGACCTTGCGATAGAAGGCGGCGGTCCGCATGTTGTCGGCCGATGCATCGGTAAAGCGCAGCACGGCCTGATCCATCAGGTTCTTCACGCCGCTCTGGTGATGGCTGTTGAGCCAGGCGAGGCGCAGCACCGTCTCATCGCGCTTGCCGTAGACATCGACATGATGCTCGAGGATGATCTTGTCCTGGGTCAGCGTGCCCGTCTTGTCCGTACACAGGATGTCCATGGCACCAAAGTTCTGGATGGCGTTGAGGCGCTTGACCACAACCTTGCGCCGGGCCATGGCAACGGCGCCCTTGGCCAGGTTGGACGAGACGATCATCGGCAGCATTTCCGGCGTCAGGCCGACGGCAACCGCAAGCGCGAACAGCAGGGCTTCCAGCCAGTCACCTTTGACGAAACCGTTGATCAGGAAGACGACCGGCACCATGACCAGCATGAAGCGGATGAGCAGCCAGCTGACGCTGTTGATGCCGCGGTCGAAGGCGGTTTGCGCCCGCGAACCGACAATGGATTTGGCAAGCGAACCGAAATAGGTGCGCGATCCCGTCGCCACGACGACAGCCGTCGCGGTGCCGCTGACCACATTGGTGCCCATGAAGCAGATATTGGGAACATCCAGCATGTCGGTCTGATCCGAGGCGATGCCCAGCGCCGACTTCTCGGCAACAGCGCCGAGCGTGTCGTATTTTTCGACGGGAATGGCTTCGCCGGTCAGGACCGCCTGGCTGACATAGAGATCGCGCGATTCGATCAGGCGCACGTCGGCCGGGATCATGTCACCGGCGGACAGGCGCACCACATCGCCCGCCACGAGTTCCCGCATCGGAATTTCGAGCATTTCCGGCGGGGTTGTCGCACGGTTCCGGCGCAGTACCGTGACCGTCGTGCGCACCATCGCCTTCAAGGCTTCGGCCGCCTTGCCGGAGCGGTATTCCTGGACGAAGCGCATGATGCCGCTGGCCAGGATCATGACGGTAAGGATGATCACCTTGGTCGGATCCGGCGCGTCACCGTTCTGCATGGGCAGCCAGCAGTCCGTGAAAGCGCTGATCAGGCCGAGGACGATCAGCACCATGATGAAGGGGTTCTTGAAAGCCGACATGAACTGGAGCAGCGCATGCGGGCGCCGGTCATGGGCGACCTCGTTTGCCCCGTCCTTGGCCAGGCGTTCCGATGCATCGCGGATCGTCAGGCCGTTGCGGTGGCTTTTGACGTTGGCAAGGGTGATGTCGATATCGTTCTGGGCTTCGCGTACAGCCCGCATGGACAGCTTGCGGCTGTCCTTCTTCTCCGCATTCAATGCGGAATTCTTGAGAATGACGTTCATTTTCTGGTCTCCTGCCGCTTTGCGCGACAGCGACACCAGCTCCGGATCACCTGAAATTCAGGCGCAACAAGCCGTGCCGAGCCGTCACGTCCACGGTCGGTTTTGGGGAATTTGCTCTTTGGGGTCGCCCGCCATGCTTGCCGGTCACCGGCAGCACGGCGGGCCTACTAGGATAGTCGTCCATGGGATACTCCTTCATGCCGCACCCGATGGCCCGAAGGCGCATGCGCGGCGTTTGGTAAAACAGCGGTCAGATCATGCGGCCCGACTGATAGACCGCCAGCACCATCCCGAGTTTTTCAACCGGGTCCAAAGCGGGTGCGGGCGGCTCATTGTCGGCATGCCAGCGCATTTCAAGCCGGCCATTGACCGGATTGACGCGCCAATCCGCCTGCAGATTGGAAAAAAGGTGCTGTTTCTGGGGTGCTGCGGAAACGCTGTTCCGTTGCACGGCAAGCCGCCCGCGGGCGCGGTTGGCGAAGGCGCGAACGCCTGGAAGAGTTGCGAACGTGATGTTCATGGCTCACCTCATTGACCGGAAGCGATCCGGCCGGGGGTGAGCGACGGTGGAGCCCTAGGCCCTAACGTTGCTCATCCGGTGTACCGGATCGAGTCCTGCTCGTTAGTTGTTTCAAGCGCCCGGCCTCCCGCATCAACGGCAGTCAGGGCGCAGCTAGATTTGCTGTCCATCGTCTTCTTTGTGATTTGAAAAATGACCTGGGTAACCCAAGCAAAACCGCGATACGCCTGCTTGATGCGGGTTGTCAACCAGAAAGCTTGGCCATCGCGATTTTTGTCGCGTGAAATTGATCGTACCGGCTGCAACGGCTTGAATTCCGGCCCCAAATCGGCCTGCCCGGCATCCAGCGCCCGCAAAACATGTTCGCTTATGGGGGAGCGGCGTGCTAACGCTTCCCCCAACAGTTCCATTCAAGCCAGAGAGCTTCCGGTTCTCGCCATACGTGCCCATGATCAAACGTTTTTTCGCCTATTACGCGCCCTACAAAGGGCTGTTCGCGCTGGACTTCTCCTGCGCTGTCCTCTCCGGCCTGCTGGAACTCGGCTTTCCCATGGCCGTGCGCGCCTTCATCGATGTGCTGTTGCCCAGCGAAAACTGGAGCTACATTCTTCTGGCGGCGGCCGGACTGCTTGCTGTCTATCTCCTCAATTCCGGCCTCACGGCGGTCGTTGTCTATTGGGGGCACAAGCTCGGCATCAACATTGAAACCGAGATGCGCCGCAAGAGCTTCGATCACCTGCAAAAGCTCTCCTTCCGCTTCTACGACAACCACAAGACCGGTCACCTCGTCGCCCGCGTGACCAAGGACCTCGAAGAGATCGGCGAAGTGGCGCATCACGGCCCGGAAGATCTGTTCATCGCCATCATGACCTTCATCGGCGCGTTCCTGCTGATGTTCCTCATCAATCCGCATCTCGCCCTGCTGACACTGGCCATCGTTCCCTTCGTTGCATGGGTCGCCAGCCGCTATGGCGGGCGCATGACCCGCAACTGGCAGAGCCTCTACCGGCGTGTCGGCGACTTCAATGTCCGCATCGAGGAGAATGTCGGCGGCATGCGCGTCGTGCAGGCCTTTGCTAACGAGGACCATGAGCGCGATCTCTTTGCCCATGACAATGCCCGCTACCGGGAAACCAAGCTGAGCGCCTACCGCATCATGGCGGCAAGCACCTCGCTGAACTATATGAGCATGCGGCTGATCCAGCTGATCGTGATGATCGCCGGCAGCTATTTCGTCATCACCGGCAGCCTTTCCAACGGCGGCTTCGTCAGCTTCCTGCTTCTGGTGACGGTGTTCGTGCGGCCGATCGAAAAGATCAACTCTGTGATCGAGACCTATCCGAAGGGCATTGCCGGGTTCAAGCGCTACACCGAGCTTCTCGACACCGAGCCCGATATCGCCGACCGGCCCGGTGCCGCCGATGTCAGCGGGCTCAAGGGCAATATCCGCTACGACAAGGTGAATTTCGGCTACACCGCCGGCAGGGCAGTGCTGCACGCTATCGATCTGGAGATCAGGGCCGGTGAGACCGTTGCCTTTGTCGGCTCCTCCGGTGCGGGGAAAACCACCCTCTGTTCGCTGCTTCCGCGCTTCTACGAGGTCGACTCCGGCGCGATCACCGTTGACGGCATCGACATCCGCGACATGACGCTCGCCTCGTTGCGCAGCCAGATCGGCGTCGTGCAGCAGGATGTCTTCCTGTTCGGCGGCTCCATCCGCGAGAATATCGCCTATGGCCGCCTTGATGCGTCGGATGAAGACATTGCGCTTGCGGCCCGCCGCGCCCGCCTCGACGAAATGATAGCCGGTCTGCCTGCCGGGCTTGAGACCATTGTCGGCGAGCGCGGCGTCAAGCTGTCGGGCGGCCAGAAGCAGCGGCTTGCCATCGCCCGCATGTTCCTGAAAAACCCGCCCATCCTTATTCTCGATGAAGCGACATCGGCGCTCGACACGCAGACCGAGCGTGAAATCCAGGCATCCCTTGCCGAACTGGCGCAGGGCCGCACCACCCTGGTCATTGCGCACCGGCTGGCGACGATCCGCAACGCCGACCGTATCGTCGTGGTCGATGACGCCCGGATCCTGGAACAGGGCAGCCACAGCGAACTGCTTGCCGCAGGCGGCGCCTACAAGCGGCTCTATCAGGTGCAGTTCGGCGATGCAGGCGCGGAAATCCTGCTCGACCGGGTGAACGGGAAAGCCTGAACTTTACAGCGCCGGTCAGAAACGTATGCTCCATCTGCTGAACGCTTTGGGAGGAGCAATCGATGATCAGGGAAAGCTACGTTCACGGTGCAAGCAGCCAGCCGCTGATCGGCGAAACGATCGGGCGGCATTTTGACCATATCGCCGGGCGGTTTCCCGACCGTCCCGCCCTTGTGGTGCGCCACCAGAATGTGCGCCTAAGCTATGCCGAACTGAAGCAGCGCGTTGACACCGTCGCAGCGGGCCTCATCGCCCTCGGCCTGAAACCCGGTGACCGCATCGGCATCTGGTCACCCAACAATCTGGAATGGGTGCTGACCCAGTTCGCCACCGCCAAGGCCGGGCTTATCCTCGTCAACATCAATCCGGCCTACCGCTCGCACGAGCTTGAATATGCCGTCAACAAGGTCGGCTGTGCCGCGCTGATCCTGTCGCCCGCCCTGAAGACCAGCAACTACCTCGACATATTGCGCGAGATCGCCCCGGAACTCGACAGCTGCGCGCCCGGCGAACTCCGCTCAGCGAAGCTGCCGACGCTGCGGACCGTCATTCGCCTCGGGACAGACAAGACGCCGGGGATGCTCAACTTCGCCGATCTCGAACGGGCTGCGACCCCGGAAGCCAGACAACAGCTGCAGGCGCTGGCCGCCGTGCTGCAGTTCGACGACCCGATCAACATCCAGTTCACCAGCGGCACTACCGGCAGCCCGAAGGGCGCGACGCTCAGTCACCACAATATTCTCAACAACGGCTTCTTCATCGGCGAGGCGATGCGCCTCACCGAAATCGACCGCCTGTGCATCCCGGTGCCGTTCTACCATTGCTTCGGCATGGTTCTGGGCAACCTTGCCTGCCTGACCCACGGCGCCTGCATGGTCATACCGGGCGAGGCGTTCGATCCGCTGGCGGTGCTGCAGACGGTGGAGGCCGAGAAGTGCACCGGACTGCACGGCGTGCCGACCATGTTCATCGCCATACTCGGGCATCCCGACTTCAAGACCTTCGACCTCAGCAGCCTGCGCACCGGCATCATGGCAGGCTCGCCCTGCCCCATCGAAGTGATGCGCAAAGTCATCCACGACATGCACCAGGGCGAAATCACCATCGCCTACGGCATGACCGAGACCAGTCCGGTCAGCTTCCAGAGCTCCGCCACCGACCCGCTGGAACGGCGCGTTTCGACGGTCGGGCGCATTCATCCGCATGTCGAGGTCAAGATCATCGATGCGGATGGCGCCATTGTCGCGCCTGGTGTTACCGGTGAGCTTTTGACGCGCGGCTACAGCGTCATGCGCGGCTATTGGGGCGACGATGCCAATACCGCAGCCACCATCGACGCCGCCCGCTGGATGCACACCGGCGATCTCGCGACCATCGATGCGGAGGGCTATTGCAACATTGTCGGGCGCATCAAGGACCTGGTGATCCGGGGCGGCGAGAACATCTATCCGCGCGAGATCGAGGAGTTTCTCTACACCCATCCCGGCATCGCCGACGTGCAGGTGTTCGGCATCCCGGACAGCAAGTATGGCGAGTGCCTCTGCGCCTGGATCAAGGTGCGGCCCGGCGCCAGCCTCAGCGAGCATGACGTGCTGCACTTCTGCAAGGGCAGGATCGCCCACTACAAGGTGCCGGCCCATATCCGCTTCGTCGAGGACTATCCGATGACCGTGACGGGCAAGATCCAGAAATTCATCATGCGGCAGGCCATGATCGACGAGCTGGGCCTCATGGAGGCAAAAACCGCCTGAGTGGCGGGGCGCCTATTCCGCCGCATGCGGCGCCGCCGCAACTGTGCCACGTTTGCCGAAAACCCTGCGCCACAGCTGCGTCGATCCGCGCGACATGTCTTCCATGTAGAGGAAGATCACCGGCGTGATGAACAGCGTGAGGATTTGCGAGGCGAACAGGCCGCCGACCACGGCCACGCCAAGCGGCTGGCGCAATTCCGAACTGGCACCCGCACCGATGGCAATCGGCAGGGTTCCCATCAGCGCGGCGAGCGTCGTCATCATGATCGGCCGGAACCGCACCAGACAGGCTTCGCGGATCGCATCATGCGGCGTGTCACCCGCCCGCTGCCGGACAAGGGCAAAGTCGACCATCATGATGGCGTTCTTCTTGACGATGCCGATCAGCATCAGCATGCCGATGATGGCGATCACGCTGAGGTCAAAGCCGAACAGTTGCAGCGTCGCCAGCGCCCCGGCCGCCGCCGCCGGCAGGCCGGTCAGGATGGTCAGCGGATGGATGAAGCTCTCATAGAGAATGCCGAGCACGATATAGATCGTCAGGATCGCCGCGCCGATCAGCAGGCCCTGATTGGACAGCGCCTGCTGGAACACTTTGGCGGTGCCGGTGAATGTCGAGGAAATCGAGTCGGGAACATTCAGTTCCGCCTTGATCTTGTTGATTTCTTCCACCGCCCTGCCCAAGGCAATGCCCTGCGGCAGGTTGAAGGAGATGGTCACCGCCGGCAGCTGGCTCAACTGGCTGACGGCCAGCAGTCCGGCACGCCGCTCCACATGGGCGAAGGAAGACAGCGGGATGAGCTTGTTGGTGGTGGTCGAGCGGATCTGCATCTGGTCGAGCTTGTCGGTCGTCCAGGGGATGGACGGATCGAGCTCGAGGATCACCTCGTAGCTGTCGCCGGTGGAAAAGATGGTCGAGGCCTGATTGGTCCCGAACGCGTAGTAGAGCGAATTGCGCAGCTGCGTCGATGAAATGCCGAGGAGCCGCGCCTTGTCCGCATCGATCACCAGATTGGCCTGCAGCGCATTGTTCTGCAGGTCGCTGGTCACATCGGCAAAATATTGCCGGTCCTGCTGCAGCGCCAGCAGGAATTTCTGCGACCATGGATAGAGATCGTCGGCATTGATGCCCTGCAGCACGAACTGGTACTGCGCGCGCGACGACGTGCTGCCGATGCGCAGGTTCTGGATGGCGATGGGATAGCTGTTGATGCCGGGCACCTTGGCCAGCGACTGGCGCAGGTCCGTGAGCAGCGGGTCGAGCGCCAGTCGCTGGGATTTGGGTTTGAGCTCAACGAAGAAACTGCCCTGGTTGAGGCTCGATGAATTGAAGCCGCCGCCGATGGTCGACGCCACATGCGCCACATAGGGCTTGCTCCTCAGGACATCGGCCACCTGCTTCTGCAGTGCCACCATGGCATCGAATGAAATGTCCTGCCGCGCTTCGGTCGAGATGGAAAGCTGGCCGATATCCTCGGTCGGCAGAAAGCCCTTGTCGATGGACGAGAAGAGATAAAGCGTTGCAACAACCGTCAGAAGAAAGATTCCGAAGACAACGATACGGAAGCGCAGGCAGACATCGAGCATCCAGCGGTAACCGCCAAGGACCGCATCGAAAACCCGCTCCGTCAGCGGCTTGCGGCCCTTTCCATCGTCATGCGGAATGGCCGGCATGTGGCTGCACAGCATCGGGGTCAAGGTCAGCGATATCAGCGCCGACGCCACGATCGCCACGGTCACCACGACGGCAAATTCGTTGAAGATGCGCCCGACCACGCCGCCCATCAGCAGGACGGGGATGAAGACCGCCACGAGCGATGCGGTGATGGACACGATGGTGAAACCGATTTCCTCGCTGCCCTTGAGCGCCGCCTCGCGCGGCGGCATGCCCTCCTCGATATGCCGGGATATGTTCTCCAGCATGACGATGGCATCGTCCACCACCAGCCCGACGGAAAGCGTCAGGCCCAGCAGCGAGATATTGTCGATGGAAAAGCCGAACACATACATCACGCCCAGCGTGGCGATCAGCGACAGCGGCACGGCAATCGTCGGGATAAGCGTGGCCGCGATCCGCCGCAGGAACACGAAGATCACCATCACGACCAGCGCGATGATCAGGATGAGCGTAAATTGCACATCCGATACGGCCTGCCGGATCGACGTCGAGCGGTCGTTGAGCACGTTCAGGCTGGTGGACGCGCCGAGCTCTTCGGCGAATTTCGGCAGCATGGTCCGCACGCGGTCCACCACATCGACCGTATTGGCGCCGGGCTGGCGGAAGACGGCCAGCACCAGCGCCTTCTTGCCGTCATAGCGGCTCTCGGTCTGGGTATTGGCAACGGAATCCACCACCCGCGCCACGTCGCCCAGGCGCACCGGCTTGCCATTGGGCGATGCGATCAGAATCTGGCGGAATGTGTCAGCATTCTTCGACTGCGTGTCGGCCTCGATTGCCATCTGCTGGGTGGGGCTGGTGAGCGTTCCCACCGGCGCGATCGAATTGTTGTCGGCCACGGCACTCGTCAGTTCATCGATGCCGATGCCGCGTGCCTTCATCGCATTGGGATCGACCTCGATGCGCACGGCGAACTGCTTGGCGCCGAACACCTGGACCTCGCCGACGCCATCCACGGTCGACAGGGAGGGCGAGATGACCTGCTCGGCATAATCGTCGAGCTTCGACAATTGCGCCATATCGCTTTGCAGCGCGATCAGCAGAATGGGAGCATCGGCGGGATTGGTCTTGCGGTAGCTCGGCGGCGTCGTCATGTTCGCCGGCAGCTGCCGCAGCGTCCGCGCGATGGCTGCTTGGACATCGGCGGCGGCCTGATCGATGTTCCTGTCGAGCTCGAATTCGATGGTGACGCGGGTCTGCCCCTGCGTGCTCGTGGCGCTGATCGTCGAAACGGAAGGTATCGTGGCGAACTGCTTGATCAGCGGCGTTGCCACGGCATTGGCCATGGTGTCGGGCGCGGCACCCGGCAGCTGGGCGGAAACCGATATGACGGGGAAATCGACCTGCGGCAGGGCGGCCACAGGGAGGAACTGATAGGCAAACAGGCCCGATGCGGCCAGCGCGACGGAGAGGAGGATTGTTGCGATGGGCCGTCGGATGAATATGGCGGAGATGTTCATTGCACCGTGTCCGTCTTGATCGGATCCGGCGCAACCGCATCGGCGGCCGACAGTGCGGGCGCCGCATTGTCCACATCGGCCACCGTTTCAATGACGCTCGACCCGTCCTGCAGATGCAGCTGCCCGTCGATGACCACATGGTCGCCGGATTTGAGGCCCGCGGTAGTGACGGCGGTATCGCCGACCGTTTCAACCACGGTCACCGCCTGCTTGATCACCTTCTTGTCGGGGCCGACGACAAAGGCGAATGTCCCGTCATTGCCCTGCTGAATGGCAATCAGCGGTACGGTCACGGCGTCCTTGTGCGTGCCGATTTCGACCGTTGCGTTGATGTATTGGCCCGGCCACAGCGCGCCGTCATCATTGGCCACATCCGCCTTCAGGACAATCGTCCCGGAGGCTGTGTCGACGCTGGAATCGACAAAGTTGAGCGGGCCTGACGCAATCACTTCCTTGCTGCCGGGAACCTTGACCAGAACGTCGAGCTGACGTTCCTTCATCGCATCGCGCAATGTCGGCAGATCGCTTTCCGCCACGGTAAACGACACCCGCAGCGGTGCCATGCGCGTGATGGTCAAAAGACCGCCGCCGGTATCCGCGGTGCGCACGAAATTGCCGACGGATGTGTTGACCACACCGACACGGCCATCGATGGGTGCCTTGATGGTCATGTAGGAGAGGAGGACCTCGTCGGCCTGGATCTGCGCCGTATCCATGGCGATCGACGCTTTCAACGCATTGACGACGGCAAGCGCCTGATAGGTCTGCTGCTGCGTATTGATTTTCTGGCTTGACAGGGCCTGCGCCGCGATCAGGTCCTGGTTGGCGGAATCGAGATTGGACTGGTCCTTGGCCAGCGCCGCCTTGTCCTTCTCGATCGTCGCTCGGATCGTCCGGTCATCCAGTTGAAAAAGCACGTCCCCGGCCTTGACCATCTGCCCGTCCTTGACATTGGCCGCCATCACCATGCCGTCGGCTTGCGGCCGGATGATAACCGTGTTGATCGGCTCGATATTGCCGACAACCGTCTTGGTGATGGGCACGTCTTCGGTCTTGGCCGTGGCGGCAACAATCGATGGAACGGCGGCAGACCGCCCCTTGCCGGACCCTGCAGCCGGCGCTGTCGCGGCAACCGTCGTCGGCCCCTTGCCGGCAGGCGGCGCGTTCAGATGGGGAGAGAGAAAGATGTAGCCGAGTCCGGCCAATACAACGAACGCGATCAAAAGACCCAGACGTTTCACTGCACGCTACCTCCAGGGCACCGCCCGTTAGCCAACAATGTATCGGCTATGGACTCTCTCACCTTCCCGGCATCTTGTCGAATGACCATTTTGTCATGTTTGCTGCAATGCACAGGGCGGCAATCGCCCGGATCGGGCAATGCAATCAGCACTTGAAGCCGACCAAGCAATGCGCGTACTCCTATCAGGAGAACGAAGGGGACCGCGATGCTGAAACACCTGAACATTCCATCGGCAATGCGAGTGGTCCTTCTGTGTCTGTGCACGGCACTTCCCGGCGTTTTCGCAGCGGCCACAACCGCTTGCGCGCAGACCGCGGCGCCGGAAACCGTCACCATCGTGCTGCAGCGGGGCCAGAGCGAAGCCGACATCAACAACACGCTGCGGGCCGCCTATGCCAGCGGCCGCAACGTTGTCGTGCGTTGGGAGGATCCGGCACCGGCGCCCGCACCAGCAAAAGCCAAAGCCTTGCCCGCCGCGCAGCCGGGCGATAGCCCGCTCGATCAGGCCGAAGCCCTGGCCGAGAATGCGCTGGATTCATTCGGCACCGGTCTCTCCGTCGGGCTCACGGGCATCGGCCACATCGTCGAACTGCCCTTCATGATGGACAAGGGGCTGCAAAGCCAGGGCGGCGACTGGGGTCAGGTTACCCTCGTCACGCTGGGTGCGCTGCTTGCCGCCGCCGCCGCGGGCTGGATCGTCTTCCGGCTTGGCACGGCGCTGATCGTCCGCCCGCTCGGCGAGGATGCCGATCTCGTCCATCGTGCCCGCGGCTCGCTTGCCCGCACGGTGCGCGACATTGCCGGCATTTGCGCCTTCATTGCCGTCGGACACATCGTCATCAACGTCCTGACGGCCGACGCGCCGATGGCCTCCACCCTGACGTTGAGGCTGCTGCACGCCGCGGCGCTGACCCTGGTCTATGCGGCGGTCGGACGGCTGTTCCTGTCGCCCGGCGATCCCCAGGCAAGGCTCCTGCCCATCAACAATCCGCAATGGCACTTCCGCATGCTGGTTGCCTATGGCCTCACCGGCGCCCTGGTCGGCCAGCTCGTCCGCCTGTCCCTGGAAAGCGGTGTCAGCCGCGGCGTCACCGAAGGCTGGTTCCTGATTGCAGCGACCGTGGTTACCGTTCTGAAGCTCTGGTGGTTCATTGGCGGGCGCAGGGACATCACTGCGGTCTTTGCCGGACCGGCACCGAGCATGACCCGGCAGGTCATCGCAAGTGCGCTTCCGGCATTCCTGTCTTTTGTTGCCATCCTGATCTGGATTGTCGGCTGCATGGCAGCCAGTGCTCCGCAGCGCGCCCATTGGGGGGAAGCGGCGGGCGCAACCCAGGTCATCATCCTGCTGATACCCATCATCGCCCTTGGCATGCATGCGCTGATTGCGGCCATGCAGGAGCGGCACAAGGATGACACGCCCCTGCCGCCGCTGGCGCAAGCTTTCATCGCGGCCATCCAGACACTGGCGACCGGGGGCATCTGGCTTCTCGGTCTCTTCCTCATTATCCGTCTGTGGACCAGCTACATGGACAGCGCCTACGCCATGGCGCTGTCACTCATCACCGGCCTGCTGCGGATCAGCGTTGCCGTGGTCGTCGGCTGGGCCATCTGGAGTTTCCTGCGGCACTATTTCACCGCCCTCTCTCCCTCCTCGCGGCCGCTGCTGCCGGGACAGGAGGACACGGACGGTCCAACGCGCACCGCCGCCGGACGCCTCTCGACAATCCTGCCGCTGGTGCGCGATCTCGCCTTTGGCGCCATCGTTGCGATCACGGCACTCGTGGTGCTTTCATCCCTCGGCATGGATATCGGACCGCTGCTTGCCGGCTTCGGCGTTCTCGGACTGGCCATTTCCTTCGGCTCGCAAACGCTGGTGAAGGATGTGGTCTCGGGCATATTCTTCATTGCCGACGATGCATTCCGCACGGGTGAATACATCGACACCGGCAAGCTCAAGGGCACCGTCGAGCGCATCACGCTGCGCTCCCTGCAGCTGCGCCATCAGAACGGCCCGGTGCACACCATCCCCTTCGGACAGATCCAGTCGGTGACGAATTACAGCCGGGACTGGAGCACGATCAAGTTCGAGCTGCGTTTCGACCGCGACACCGATCCGGAAAAGATCCGCAAGACGGTCAAGAAGGTCGGCCAGGACATGCTCGAGGATCCGGAATTCGGCCCGGAATTTCTGGTTCCGCTGAAATTCCAGGGCATTCAGGACATCACCGAGAATTCGATGATCGTCCGGCTCAAATTCACCGCCAAACCGGGCAATCCGTCGCTTATCCAGCGTGAGGCGATGAAGCGGCTGCTCGTGGCCTTCCGCGAAGCCGGTCTCCTGCTGGCATCCAATGCGGTGACCGTGCGCTCGGGGACCAACGATACGGCCGGTGCCGGTGCGGCAACCCAGATCGCCCTGGAGAAGGCCGCCGAACTCGCGTCGACGCAGGCGGCCAAGCCGGGCTAGAGCCTTTCCTGCGCGCCGGCAAGCGCGACAGGCTGGACGATCAGCCCCTGCTCCGTCGCCTGCAGATAGGCCTCGACACCATAGATCCGGCGCATGTGATCGGCCGTCAGCACCTCCGCGGGCCTGCCGTCGGCGACGATCCTGCCTGCGTGGATGAGAACCAGCCGGCTGCACCAGTGCGCGGCAAGGCCGAGGTCGTGCAGGGATGCAACCACCGCCGAGCCCTTGCCGGCCAGATCGGCAAGCGACTGCATCAGGCCGATCTGATGTGCCGGATCGAGCCCCGCCGCCGGTTCGTCCGCAAGCAGGAGCGCCGCATCCTGCGCCAGGGCACGGGCGATCAGCACCCGCGCCCGCTCGCCGCCGGAAAGGTCGAGAGCCGAACGATGGCGCAGCTGCTGGACATCCATCCGCTGCATCGCCTGTTCGACCAGCGCCGCATCATGCGCGCTCGGCCGGGAAAACCCGCGGCGGTAGGGCGTGCGGCCGAGCGAGACGAGATGTTCCACCGACACGGCCCAGGCGATTTCGCGGTCCTGCGGCAGATAGGCGGCGTGCCTTGCCCGCTCCCCGATGTTCATCCGCCGCGCCGGTTTTCCGGCAATGCCGATGTCGCCGCTCGACGGCACCAGGCCGAGGATGCTCCGCAGAAGGGTCGACTTGCCCGCTCCGTTCGGGCCGATCAGCCCGATAAATTCACCGGCGCGAACGTCAAGCGATACATCGTGCAGGACGGCCCTGGAACCGAGCGACGCATGGACATGGGACAGGCTGAGGATCGTCATATCAGCGTCCTCCGCGTACGGAACACCAGCCAGAGGAAGAAGGGCGCGCCGATCATGGCCGTCAGCACGCCAAGCTTCAAATCCCGGCCCGGCGCGATCAGGCGCACGAGGATATCGGCTGCCAGCAGCATCGAAGCGCCGCCAAGCGCACTGGCCGGCAGCAGGCGCGACGGCCGGGCACCCACCAGCGGCCGCAGCACATGCGGCACGATCAGGCCGACGAAGCCGATGGCACCGGCAACGGCGGTGGCCGCCCCGACGGATGCGGCCGTGCCCAGAATGGCGAAGAACTGCACCCGCCGGATGTTGATGCCCATGCTGGCGGCAGCATCGGGCCCCAGTGTCAGGGCGTCGAGCGCGCGGCCGAGGCTGAACAGCAGCGCCCAGCCGGCGAGGATGAACGGGGCGGCAAGCTGTACATGCAGCATGGAGCGGTCGGTGAGGGATCCCAGCATCCAGTAGACGATCTCCATCGCGGCAAACGGGTTGGGCGACAGGTTCAGCGCCAGCGTGGTCATCGCCCCGGCAAAGCTCGAGACCGCGACACCGGCGAGAATGATGGTCAGCGTACCCGCGCCGCGGCCGGCCAGCGCCTGCACCAGGAAGACCGCGAGAACAGCGCCTGCCAGCGCCATCAGCGGCAGGGCAAGCGGGAAAGCCAGGGACAGGCCGGTATAGATGGCGATCACCGCGCCGAGGGATGCCGACGCGCTCACCCCGAGAAGGCCCGGTTCCGCCAGCGGATTGCGCAGATAGCCCTGCAGCACCGCGCCGGAGAGCCCGAGGGTCGCCCCGATCATCAGGCCGAGCAGCGCGCGCGGCAGCCGTATTTCCCGCATGACGATGACGATGGCATCGCCCTGTCCCGTCAGCAGGGCGCGGATACTGTCCGAAATGCCCAGTGCGGCCGGACCGGCGAGCAGCGACAGCACGAACAGGACAAGGGTCAACAGCGCAAGCCCGGACAGGAGAAGGCGGTAATGATCCTTCATCTGGAGCCCTCCCGCCGTGCCGCATCCGACAGCAGCTTGACGGCCTCTGCCGTGAACGGTCCGCCGCATATCCAGTACTTGTCGGGGATATCGACGGGCTGCCGCCCCTGCAGCGCCGCCCGGAACGCCGGATGGAGCTGCGCGTCATAGGCAAGGGCGGGCGCCGGATAGGCGTTGTGGGTGGCAATCAGGTCCGGCTTGGCCATGACCAATTGTTCGAGTGACAGTTTTTGCGTGCCGTCGAGGCCGAGCTTTTCGCCCATATTGATGAGCCCCGCCCGGTTGACGACCTCACCGGCCAGGGTGTTGCGGCCCGAGGTGATCTGGTTGGCATAATAGAGCGCGACGGTGGGCGCATCAGCGCCGTGTGCCGGAACGCTTGCCAGGGCTGTGTCCATCGCGCCCAGGAGTTCTTCCGCCCTGGCTTCGCGCCCGAGCAAGGCACCCATCCGCCGCACATTGGCGCGGATATCGTCGAAGGAGGCTTCCGGCAGGAATTCCTCGACGCGAAATCCGAGCCGCCTGAGAATATCGGTCGCGGCCCGTGTGGTGTAGGTGCTGGTCAGGATCAGATCCGGCTGCATCAGGAATATCTCTTCCGCCTGACCATGATTGACCGCAAACGCCCCCGCCTCCCCGGCCAGAACCGACACGGTCGCGTCCCCGGCGAGATAGGACACGGAAACGAGCTGCCCGCCCGATGCCAGCAGCATCGCCAGCTGATCGGTGCAAAGGTTCATGGAGACGACGCGCCCCGGTGCTTCGGCCGACGCGGAATCGACCGTGGCAAGCAGCGCAATGGCGGATGCCAACCACGCCGCGCCTGCGCCGGCAGCCCGTCTGTATCCCCTGCTCACGCCCGCAAACTCCCCTTGCCCCTCACACAGCCGAAACCTTGGCGGCATGCGGCGACCTGCCTATAGCTGCCATCAATATCGTCCGGCGTATAGTCATTCATGCGGCATATCCATCGTCTGACCGGTTGACATCCCGTTTTGCCGCTTCCACCATGGGACAGATTCCGGGAGAGACAATTGGACATTCGCAAGATTGGTAAAACGCCGCTGGCCGTCACTGAAATCGGCTTCGGCGGGGCGGCGATTGGCGGGCTGTATCGTGAATGCACGCGCGACGCCGCAATGGAAACCCTGCAGACCGCATGGGATGCCGGCATACGCTATTTCGACACGGCGCCGTTTTACGGTTTCGGCCTGTCGGAACGCCGGACCGGCGACTTCCTGCGCGACAAGCCGCGCAACAGCTACGTGCTTTCGACAAAGGTCGGCCGCCTCATGCGCCCGGTACCGGAGGATCAGGTCCCCGATCATTCCTACGTCAATCCCCTGCCCTTCGCCGTCGACTATGACTACAGCTATGACGGCATCATGCGTTCCTTCGAGTTCAGCCTGGCGCGCCTCGGCCTGAACCGGATCGACATCCTCTACATCCACGACATTGGTGCCTATACCCATGGTGCCGGACAAAACGCCGTTTATATGGACCAGCTGCTCGGCAGCGGGCTGAAGGCGCTGGACGAACTCAAGTCGGCCGGGGCGATTGCCGCTTATGGGCTGGGGGTGAACGAAGTCGAGGTCTGCCTCGATGTGCTGGCCCGGCATCCGCTCGACTGCATTCTGCTCGCCGGGCGCTATTCCCTGCTCGACCGCGCGGCCGAACGCGGCCTGCTGGATGTCTGCCGGGCGCAGAACACCTCGCTTGTCATTGGCGGCGTGTTCAATTCCGGCATTCTGGCGACGGGTCCCGTCCCCGGCGCGCATTTTGATTATGGCCCGGCATCCCCGGATATTCTCGAGCGCGTCCGCGCCATGCAGGCCATCGCGGAGGCCGAAAATGTGCCGCTGGCAGCCGCCGCCATCCAGTTTCCGTTCCGCGAACCGGTCGTGGCGAATGTTTTGATCGGCACCGCCAAGCCCTCGAGCCTGACCCGCAATCTGGAAATTTTATCCACGAAAGTCCCGGAATCTGTATACACCGACTGCGAACGTTTCGTCCTTCGCTAAATTCTTCTAAAAGATCGCTCCGGATTAGTATCGGCATGGGTTTCATGGGGTGGCAGCAACCGCTAATTTGCTGATCTGCCTTGCAATATCAGCCATTGCATATTCCGCTCATCTGATTACATAAGGGCTCGCTGACTGCGTTCAGCGCGCCCGGCTGGCGTATGCGGCGGCCGGAAATCAGGCAATGAATGGAGCAACGCCCGGCTCTCTTTCATGTGTTGACACGAAGTATTGAGCGAGAGACCCAGGGATGACTGCATCTTCGTCAGCGACCGTCACGGCGGCACCTATTCATGCAACGGATGACCTTTCGGCACCGGTTGCATTTGCGATTCCCGACAATGTGTTCGCGGAAACGGTCACCGAGGTGCGCCACTATACCGATCGCCTGTTCCGTTTCCGTATCACGCGGCCCACGAGCTTCCGTTTCCGTTCCGGCGAATTCGTCATGATCGGCCTGCCCAATGCGGAAAAACCTGTCTATCGCGCCTATTCCATCGCCAGCCCGTCCTGGGACGAGGAAATCGAATTCTTCTCGATCAAGGTCGACAACGGCCCGCTGACCGAACATCTGCAAAAGATCAAGCGCGGCGATACGGTCCTCCTGCGCAAGAAGTCGACGGGGACACTGGTTCTCGATGCGCTTCTTCCCGGCAAGCGGCTCTACATGCTGTCGACCGGAACCGGCGTTGCTCCCTTCGCCAGCCTGATCCGCGACCCCGAGACCTATGAAAAGTTCGAAGAGGTCATCCTGATCCAGACCTGCCGGGATATCGCCGAGCTGAAATACATCACTGAAATGGTCGAGGGCATCAAGGATGACCCGCTGATCGGTGAATTCGCCGCAGACAGCCTGCGGCTCTACACGACGACCACGCGCGAACCATTCACCCACATGGGCCGCATCACGGACCTGATGCAGAGCGGCAAGCTGTTCAGCGATCTCGGCCTGCCGCCGCTCGATCCCGAAACCGACCGCGGCATGATCTGCGGCTCGATGCACATGATCCACGACACCAAGGCCATTCTGGAATCCTTCGGCCTGGTCGAGGGCGCCAACAACAAACCGGCGACCTATGTGGTCGAGCGGGCTTTCGTCGGCTAAAACCTGCCTACAGAAACATCTGGAATATCGTGCCCGGTCTCCTTGAGGCCGGGCATTTTGCTATGCGGCTTGCCTCACTGACTTGTGACACCTTGTCTCTTCTAAAACATGAGTCCACATGCTATATGTGTGAATGTTATAAGCACCCTTATGAGTTTCAAAACCCCACATCATGGATGACACACCCACTCTTGGCTTTCTGCTGCACGATGTTGCGCGGTTGCTGCGCAAGCGGTTTGAACAGCGGGCGAAATGCCTCGGCCTGACCCGGTCGCAGTGGCAGACGCTGGCCTATCTGTCCAAGAATGAGGGGATTCATCAGGCTGGCCTGGCGGAAATCCTCGAAATCGAGCCGATCACGCTGGTGCGCATCCTCGACAAGCTGCAGGAGCGCAACCTGATCGAGCGGCGCCGGCACCCGACCGACCGCCGCATCTGGCTGCTGTTCCTGCGCGATGAAGCACGGCCGCATCTGGCGGATATGCGCGTCATCGGCGAAGTCACCCGGTCCGAAGCCCTCGAAAATGTGCCGGCGGAAGACCGCGAACATCTCATCCGCACTCTAACCCTTATGAAGTCCAATTTGATCGATGCCTGTCAGACACCGGTCGATGACAGGAAGACACACCATGGCTGACGGATCTCCCAACTCCCGCATTCCCGCCAATACCGATCACCCCGCCGCACCGGGGCACGCCGCGCCTGTTCTGGAAAAGACCGATGCACCCAGCGAAACACCCGTTGCCGCCCGCGTCAACGAACCGGTGCCGCTGCCCGATATCACGCCGCCGAAGACCCGCCGCAACCGTCTGCGCCCCGTGCTCTTCGCCGCGCTGCCGCTTGCCCTCGTGGTCGGCGGCTATTTCTACGTCATCGGCGGGCAGGTCATGTCCACCGACAACGCCTATGTGCAGGCGGACATGGTCGGCGTTTCCACCGATATATCGGGGCTGGTCAGCGCCATCGACGTGCATGACAACGAGGTCGTCAAGCAGGGACAGATCCTGTTCCGCATCAATCCCGACGTCTACCGCATCGCCCTTGAGGGCGCGCAGGCGCAGCTCGGCACCGTTCGCAACCAGATTCTCAACCTGCAGGCGAGCTACAAGCAGACGCTGGCGGAGATCGCCCAGGCGGCGTCCGACATTCCCTTCTACCAGAAGACCCTGCAGCGCCAGGCGGACCTGACCAACACCGCCGCCGTCTCCAAAGCCACCTACGATCAGGCCAAGCATGATCTCGATGCCGCGCAGCAGAAGGTCGATGTCGCCAGGGCACAGGCTGCCACCACGCTCGCCCAGTTGGGCAACAATGCCGACCAGCCCGTCGAGCAGAACCCGTCCTATCTCGCGGCAAAGGCAACCGTCGACAAGGCCCAGCACGATTTTGACGCGACCACCGTGCGCGCGCCCTTCGATGGGATCGTGACCAATGTCAGTTCGCTGCAGGTCGGCGCCTATCTCCAGGCCTCGCAGGCCGGTTTCAGCCTGGTTTCGACAACCCATATGTGGGTCGCCGCCAGCCCCAAGGAAACCGAGCTGACCTATGTGAAGCCCGGCCAGCCGGTGACCGTGACCGTCGACACCTATCCGGGCGTCGAATGGAAAGGCACGGTTGCCAGCATCAGCCCGGCCTCCGGCTCGAGCTTCTCGCTGCTGCCCGCACAGAATACAACCGGCAATTGGGTTAAGGTTGTGCAGCGCATCCCCATGCTCGTCAGCATAAACGATATGGCGGGCAAACCGCCCCTGCGCGTCGGCATGAGCGTGACGGCCGAGGTCGATACCGGCCATGCACGCGGCCTGCCGCAATTCGTGCAATCGCTCCTGGGCAGCAAGGATCATGTCTAGCACCGTCGCACTGCCGGGCACCGCACCGGTTGCCAATCGCGGCGCGATCACGGCCTGTGTCATTCTCGCCGTGATCATGCAGGCGCTCGATACGACCATCGCCAACGTGGCGCTGCCCTATATCCAGGGCAGCGTGGCGGCGAGCGCCGACCAGATCAACTGGGTCCTGACCTCCTACATCGTTGCCGCAGCGATCATGACGCCGCCGTCGGGCTTTCTCGCCGCCCGCTTCGGCCGCAAGCGCGTGCTGCTCACCGCCATCGCCGGTTTCGTTGTGGCGTCGGTGCTGTGCGGCATTGCCCAGTCGCTGCCGCAGATCGTGGCTTTCCGGCTGTTGCAGGGCCTGTTCGGCGCCTCGCTCGTCCCCCTGTCGCAAGGCATTCTTCTCGACATCTATTCCGTCGAGGAGCGCGGCTCGGCCATGGCGCTGTTCGGCGTTTCCGTCATGGTCGGTCCCGTGCTCGGCCCTGTCATCGGCGGCTGGCTGACCGACAATATCAGCTGGCGCTGGGTGTTCTACATCAACGTTCCCATCGGCCTTCTCGCCTTTGCCGGCATCGTTGCCTTCGTCACCGAAACCGGGCGGGAGCTGAAGGCTAAGCTGGACTGGTTCGGCTTCGGCACGCTCAGCCTCGCCATCGCCGCCCTTCAGCTTTTTCTCGACCGCGGCGAACAGCTCGACTGGTTTTCCTCCGGCGAAATCCAGCTGGAAGCGCTGGTCTGCGTCAGCGCCTTCTACCTGTTCCTCAGCCACACCTTCACGGCCGAACGGTCCTTCGTCAATCCAAGGCTGTTTCTCGACCGGAACTTTGCCGTCAGCATGTTCTTCATCTTCATCGTCGGCGTGACCTATCTCGCCTCACTCGCCCTGATGACGCCGTATCTGCAGACCCTTATGGGTTATCCCGTCACCACGGCGGGTATCGTCATGGGCCCGCGCGGCGTCGGCACGATGGTGTGCATGTTCATCGTCGGCCGCCTCATCGGCAAGGTCGATACGCGCTTCCTCCTGGTGCTCGGCCTCGGGCTGACCGCCTGGGCCATGTACGATATGACCGGCTGGACGCCTGACGTATCGCAGTGGACCATCGTTTCGGTGGGCTTCATCCAGGGTGCGGGCCTCGGCTTCCTGTTCGTGCCGCTGACGACGATTGCCTTTGCCACCCTGCCTGCCAGCATGCGCGGCGAAGGCACGGGCCTGTACAATCTGTCGCGCAACATCGGTTCCAGCGTCGGCATTTCCATCGTCACGGCGCTGATCACCGAGAATGTGCAGACCAACCACGCCTCGATCGCTGCCTATGTCACGCCGTTCAACCACGCCTTCAATGCGCCTGCCGTGATGCAGCATCTCGACCCGCTGAAGGCGGCGGGCCGCGCTTCACTTGACGGCATCATCACCCTGCAGGCCACGATCATCGCCTATATGGACGATTTCAAGCTGCTGATGCTGATGTCGCTGGCGGCCATCCCGCTGGTGTTCCTGCTGCGCAAGCCGGCACCCAGCGCCGCGCCGCCGGAACATGCGGTGATGGAATGAAACAAGGGCGGGCGGTCCATCGGACCGCCCGCCCTTTTATCATGGTAACCGCGTCTTACCGCGCTGGCGGCGCATACATCAGGCCGCCGGCATTCCACAGGGCGTTGATGCCCCGGTCGATCTTCAAGGGACTGCCCTTGCCGAGATTGCGGTCGAACATCTCGCCGTAATTGCCGGTTGTCGACACGATGTTGTAGATCCAGCCCTTGTCGAGGCCCAGCGGCGCGCCCGTATCCCCCTCGGCGCCCAGAAAGCGCTTGATCGACGGATTGCCGGATTCCATCTGCTTGGCGATGTTCTCCCTGGTAATGCCCAGCTCTTCCGCCTCGATCATCGAGAACAGCGTCCAGCGGACGATGTTGAACCAGCGGTCATCGCCCTGGCGCACGGCCGGTCCCAAAGGCTCCTTGGAAATGATCTCGGGCAGCACCATGAAGCCCTCGGGGTCGGACAGGGTCAGCCTCTGCGCGTAGAGTGCGGAGGCATCCGTCGTGTAGACATCGCAGCGGCCGTTGTTCAGCGCGACAATGGTTTCATCCGGGCGCTCGAACGAGACGATCTCGTAGGTGATGTTGTTCGCCTTGAAATAATCGGCAACGTTGAGTTCGGTTGTCGTGCCGGTCTCGGTGCACAGCGAAGCGCCGGAAAGCTCTTTCGCGCTCTTCACGCCCAGCGACTTCTTCACCATGAAGCCCTGCCCGTCATAATAGGCGGTGCCGACGAATTTGAGGCCCATGGTGGTGTCGCGCGACAGGGTCCATGTGGTCTGGCGCGACAACAGATCGGCTTCGCCGGACTGCAGCGCGGTGAAACGGTCCTTGGTGGAAAGCGGAATGAAGTTGACCTTGTCCGGGTCGCCGAAGATTGCCGCGGAAACCGCATGGCAGAAATCGACGTCGAAGCCGGTCCATTTGCCCGTGCTGTCCGCATTGGAAAAGCCGAGGACGCCCTGGCTGACGCCGCAATTGACGCGGCCGCGTTCCTTGATCACCGACAGCGTGTCGGCCTTGGCGGGGGTGGCGGTAAAGGCTGCCGATGCTAGCAGCAGGGCGAGAAGTGCAGTCCGTTTCATGATGTTCTCCCTCATTGTGATTGAATAAATCTTTCCCATCCGCCGGACAGCTGCCCGGCGGTTCGTTCGTTCTTCGGTGTTTGGATCACTGGTTCGCCAGGACGGCCGTGAACGTGTCCTCCAACACGTCGATCAGATAATCCGCATTCGCCCGGTTGAAAATCATCGGCGGGCGCAGCTTCAGGATGTTGTCGTGCGGTCCTTCCGTTCCCATCAGGACACCGCGTTCCCTGGCACCGTTGTTGATGGCGCGGGCGATCTGCGTGGCAGGCTCCTTGCTCTTGCGGTCCGTGACGAGTTCGACGCCGAGAAACAGCCCCTGTCCGCGCACATCGCCGATGACGGCATGGCGGGCCTGCATCTCCTTGAAGCGCTGCAGCAGGTAATTGCCTGTCTCCAGCGCATTCTGCCGCAGATCGTCGCGCTCGATGACATCGAGCACCGCAAGGCCGACCGCACAGGAAACCGGATTGCCGCCGAATGTGTTGAAATATTCCATGCCGTTGTTGAACGAGGCGGCGATCTCGCGCGTCGTCACCACCGCCGCCATGGGATGGCCATTGCCGATGGGCTTGCCCATGGTGACGATGTCGGGCACGACGCCTTGCGTCTCGAACGCCCACCAATAGCTGCCGACGCGGCCGAAACCGACCTGCACCTCATCCGCCGCGCAGATACCGCCGGCGGCACGCACCATCGCGTAGACCTCTTTGAGGTAACCATCCGGCAGGAACACCTGACCGGCAACGCTGGGAATGGACTCGGCAAGGAACAGGCCCGGCGCCTTGCCCGCCCGGCGCATCTGTTCGATCTGTTCGGCAACGCTTTGCGCATAGCGGCTGGCAATCTCCGCCTGCGGCCAGTCGGACGGCGCGCGGTAAGGATCGGGAATGGCGGCCTCATAGACATGCGGCTTGCGGCCCTTGCCGCCCTTGCGCTTGTACTTGTAGGGGCTGAGATCGATCAGTTCCTGCGTCGTGCCATGATAGGCCCAATCGAGAACAATCGCCTCCTCGCGTCCCGTATGCGCCCGCATCATCCGCAGCATCAGGCTGTTGGCTTCGCTGCCCGAACAGGCGAAGGTCGCGACCGCGAGATCACCGGGCAGTGTCGCGGTCAGCCGCTCCGCATAGGTGACGATATTGTCGTGGAGATAGCGCGTGTTGGTGTTGAGCAGGCCCGCCTGCCACGACAGGGCCCTCACCACATCCGGATGCGCATGGCCGAGATGGCAGACATTGTTGAAACAGTCGAGATAGGCCCGGCCGCGATCGTCGATCAGCCAGACACCCTCGCCGCGCACGAACTTGATCGGCTCCGCATAGGAAATGGAGAGATTGGGCAGGAGCGACGTACGGCGCGCGGCAACAATGGCCTCCCGGCTGCGCCCCGTCTGCTGGAATGTCTCGCGCGGCAGGCCGATGAAATTGGCCGGGTCCGGGAAGAGTTCGCCCCAGACCGGGAGATAGCGCGCTTCGCCAACGCCGAGGATGGCGGTTGCCGACAGGGATGTATCGACCGACAATTGCAGGTGCAGATGCGGTGCCCAGCCGCCATTTTCCGCCGGCGCGCCCATTTGGCCGACGAGATCGCCCGCTTGAAGCACGTCGCCCGGACGCAGCCGCGTCAGGGCCTCATGCGCAAGATGCCCCCACAGCGTTGCAAAGGGCGGGCAGCCGTCCGGCGCATGCTCGAGCTTGACGAGGCAGCCATAGCCGAGCGGATCGGGCTCGATGACGACTTCTGCGACAGTTGCCGCGATGGGGGTGAACAGCTTCGTGCCTGCAGCCATGAAGAGGTCAAGGCCGAGATGCCGGGTGCGCCGCTCGCCGGCAATGAAACGCGATTCGAACATCACACCGGTATAGACGGAGCGTTCCTCGCCCCACGGCCCGATGCCAAGCGCAATACCGTTTTCCGCGCAATAGGCATCCCACCATGCGGTTGCCTTGTCCGGCTGCTGCGCCGCGGACCAGACGGTCATAGCATTTTCGGGATCGCCATAGGGAACCAGCGCCTTGGCCGCGGTGGCCGGATGCTGCGTGAGAACGGGAGCAAAAGTCCGGTTGTTGCGCTTGATCCAGCCGGCAACCGCCTTGGCACCCGCAGACGCATCATATCCGCAGGCATGGCGGAAAATCGCCGTGGCAAAGCCCGGATTGATCGCATCGAGGCGGCGCAGCAATGCCCATGCGGGCGCCTCGCTGATGGCGAGATAGGGATTGTCATCCGTCTTGTCCTTGCGCTGCGCCGACAGCGTGACGCTGGTGACGAGCCGCATGGCGATCAGGTCGAACAGCAGATCCAGCTCCTGTTCCTGCAGGGGATATTCCGCATGGAAACCCGCAACGATGGCGACTGCCGCCCCGATGGGATCGTCGAGATCGAGAATGGAATAGGCGCAGGCGACCGCCACTTCCGCGATCAGCACGCTGTGCAGCGCGTCGCCGAAATCGATCAGGCCGGCAATTTTCCCCGGATTGTCCGGGTCGACCAGCACGTTCCAGTCATTGGCGTCATTGTGGATGACGGCGGCGCGTAAGCGAGGCAGGCGCGGCGCCACCCGCGCCTCGAACCGGTCGAGGAAGCGGCCGAGCAATGCACGATCCTCGGCATTGTCGATATATTTCAGGCGCTGGCGCGACAGGCCCGCCGCCCGCATGTCCCAGTCGAATGTCCTGAGCGCGCCGGGATGCATGAAGCCCTGCATGGCCCTGTCCAGCCGCCCAAGCATGCCGCCGAGGCTTTGCAGGACCGCCGGCGTGCGTTCGCGTTCGGCCAGGGGATCGCCGTCCTGCCAGGACACCATGCGGATGCAATGCTGTTCGCCGGTCGAGGACTGAACCTGCACCAGCACCTGCCCATCCAGCGACCGGCGCAGTCTTGGCACCGGCAGGTCGGATGCGTTTGCTTCGAGATGATGCAGCAGCGCCGTCTGGAAATCGCTCTGGTCCTTCGGCTCGCTGGAATTGACGGCCTTGAGAATCCAGATGGAGCCATCCGATGCATCGATCCGGAAATTCTGGTCGCGTTCACTGGCGAGCGAACTGATCCGGCCCTCGACGCCAAAATGCTCCTTGGCGATGGCGAGGGCTTCCGCATTCGAAAATGCCGGTGCCGGATGGGACAGATTGATCATGCATCAACTCCTTTTCGCCAGAGCTTGGCACGGGCCTCAAAATGGGGCATCCGTTAATCCGCCGGTTTGACCGTCAGAAGGACGGCCTGAACCGGCATTTGGTCGGGGGAAGAGAAGAGGGCAATGAAGGAACTCGATGAAAAGGACCGGAACATTCTGAGCATCCTGTCGCGCGATGCCAAGATTCCGCTGAAGACGCTCGCCGGAAAGATCGGTCTGTCGCGCAGCGCAACCAGCGAGCGCATTCTTTTTCTCGAACGGTCGGGGGTCATCCGTGGCTACCGGGCCGATATCGGACAACTGAACGAGGGGGTGATCTGCGCCTTCCTGCTGATCAGCCTGGTGCGCACCCCGGCGCTCGGCGTGCTGGACCAGCTTGCGGCCCGTCCGGAAGTCCGGCGCGTTTCCTCGGTCAGCGGGCAGCTCGATCTGATTGTCGAGGTCGAGGTGCCGTCGATGAATCATCTCAACACGATCCGCAACACCGTGGCGCTGCTGGAGGAAGTCGATGACGTCACCACATCCATCATCCTGCGCCGCGACATCGACCGGATGGGCGGCGACGCGGGAGAATAGCCGCCGGCCGGCCTCACTCTCGGAGGATCAGGCAATCTCTTCGGCCAAACGGGATACCGGTTTTTGACCGGTCCGCGCATACTCCGTCGTGTTCACAGGTCTATTTGACGAACAAAGACGAGGTATGAAAATGAACATTTACCGCAACTATATTGCCTGGCGCAATGCGCGCCGCACCATTGCCGAACTCAACACCCTGCCGCTGGATCAATTGGCCGACCTCGGCATCGATCCGCTGATCCATGTCCTTGGCATTCCCGTCCGCTCCTATTCGGGCAGCCAACGCGAAAGGAACTAGGGTCAGGACCCTTTAATATAAATGGCCCGGAAATCATTGACATTGGTGCCTGTCGGGCCCGGCACGAACAGATCACCGAGGGCATCGAACGCCGACCACGCATCATTGGCATTCAACAGGCTGCGCGCGTCCCTCCCAAGACCCGCCAGCCGCGCGGCGGTGCTGCCGTCGGCAAAGGCTCCGGCATTGTCCTCCGAACCATCGATGCCGTCCGTATCGGCGGCCAGCGCCGAGATGCCCCCGGCCCCGGCGATACCAAGCGCAAAAGACAGAAGAAACTCCGTATTGCGCCCGCCCTTGCCCTTCCCGCGCACGGTGACCGTGGTTTCTCCCCCGGACAGGAGAACCACCGGCGCCGTGAACGGCCGGTTTCTGGTCAAAACTTCGCGGGCAAGCGCGGCATGCACATGCGCCACCTCCCTTGCCTCGCCCTCGATGGCATCGGACAGGATGACGGCGTCGACGCCCTGGCGCCGCGCCTCCGCTGCGGCCGCGTCGAGCGAGACCGCCGCTGAAGCGATGATGCGGACCGTGTTGCGGGCAAACCCGGCATCGCCGGGGCTGGGTGCGCGGGCCGCATCCAGCGACAGATGCCGCAAGGCCGCGGACGGCAATGCAAGATTGTACTGGCGCACGATCGCCCGTGCATCGTCGAGCGATGCTTCATCCGGCACGGTCGGTCCCGATGCAACCAGGGCCGGGTTGTCGCCCGGAATATCGGATATGACCAAGGTAACGACCCTGGCCGGAAAGGCGGCGGCGGCCAGCCGCCCGCCCTTGACGGTTGAAAGATGCTTGCGCACCGTGTTCATCGCGGCGATGGGTGCGCCGGATGCCAGCAATGCCTTGTTGACCGCAATCTCGTCATCGAGTGCCATGCCTTCCGGCGGTGCCGGTAACAGCGCGGAACCGCCGCCCGATATCAGCGCCACCACAAGATCGTCCTCCGTCAGGCCAGCAACCGCGTCAAACAATCTTGCTGTGGCCTTCAGACCCGCCGCATCGGGCACCGGATGCGCCGCCTCGATGATCTCGATTTGCTCGCACGCCACGCCGAAACCGTAACGGGTGACCACAACCCCTTGCAGCGGGCCATCCCAGGCCTGTTCGAAAGCGCGCGCCATCTGCGCCGAGCCCTTGCCCGCACCGATGACGATAGTGCGCCCTTTCGGGCGGTCCGGCAGGTTGGCGGCAACGGTGCGTTCGGCCTGCGCCGCCGCCACGGCGGCGTCAAACAGGGATGCCAAAAATGCCCTGGGGGCGGTTTTCAATGTCATTATTGTCCGCCCCCGTGGCCTTGTCGGTTGAACTCAGGCGACCGCGTGGTTGGCGATGCGCTCCAGCGCCTTGACCAGTCCGGAGTGGTCGAGACCGCTGTCACCGTTCGCCGCGCAGCTGTTGAACAGTTCCTGCGTCGATGCCGTGTTGGGCAACGAGACGCCCAGCGTCTTGGCGCTCTGCAAAGCCAGGTTGAGATCCTTCTGGTGCAGCGAAATGCGGAAACCCGGTTCGAATGTCCGCTTGATCATCCGCTCGCCATGCAGTTCGAGAATGCGCGAGGAGGCAAAGCCGCCCATCAGGGCCTCGCGCACCCGTGCCGGATCGGCACCCGCCTTCGACGCCAGCACCAGCGCTTCCGAAATGGCTTCGATGGTCAGGGCAACGATGATCTGGTTGGCAACCTTGGTCACCTGGCCGTCGCCGCAATCGCCGACGAGCGTGATGTTCTTGCCCATCAGCTTGAACAGCGGCAGGGCCCGGTCGAAGGCGCTTTGCTCGCCGCCCGCCATGATGCTGAGCGTGGCGTTCTTGGCGCCCACCTCGCCGCCGGACACCGGCGCATCGATATATTCGCTGCCCGTCTCGCGAACCCTTTTGGCGAATTCCTTCGTTTCAATCGGCGAGATCGAGCTCATGTCGATGACGAGCTTGCCCGGCTTCAGGCCGAAGACCACGCCGTTTTCACCAAAGAGCACGTCCTTGACCTCGGGCGTATCCGGCAGCATCAGGATGATGATATCCGTCTTTTCGGCGAGAGCCTTGGGGCTTTCAACGATCTTCAGGCCGTTCTCGACCAGTTCCGGGCGCGGCTCGATGAAGAATTTCGAGGTGTAGACGTCATGCCCCGCATCCTGCAGGTGACGTGCCATGGGCGTGCCCATGATGCCCAGTCCGATGAAACCTATGTCAGCCATGTCCTCAGCTCCTCATTCTCAAGATGTCGGCGGATTTCTGCGCGTCGGAAAAATCCTTCAGCCAGCCCAGTCCGCGTTGCGTTTCAGTCTTTGGTTTGTATTCGCAGCCGATCCAGCCGGCGTAACCGGCCTCGTCCAGTGCCTCGAACACGAAGGGATAGTTGATCTCGCCCGTGCCCGGCTCGTTCCGGCCGGGATTGTCGGCCAGCTGGATATGGGCAATCCGGTCCTTGTGGCGCTGGTAGGTCGCCACCAGTTCGCCGCGCGTGCGCTGCTGGTGATAGAGATCGTACTGGATGAAGAGATTGTCGCTGCCGACCTCGTCGATGATCGATGCCGCCTGTTCGACGGTATTCAGGTAGAAACCGGGAATATCGTAGGCGTTGATCGGCTCGATCAGCAGGCGGATCTGGTGCCTGGCAAGCTCCTGCGCCGCCAGGCGCAGATTGTGCACGAATGTCGTGCGCAGCACATCGGCCGCCAGCCCGACCGGCGCGATGCCGGCAAGGCAGTTGATCTGCCTGCACCCCAGCTCGGTGGCATAGTCGATGGCCGTGGCAACGCCGCGCCGGAACTCGTCGATGCGGTCCGGCAGCACCGCGATGCCGCGCTCGCCGCCCGCCCAGTTGCCGGCCGGAAGATTGTGCAGCACCTGCACCAGCCGGTGCTGCCCGAGTTTCTGTTTGAGAACGGCCGCATCGAATTCATAGGGGAAGAGATATTCCACCGCATCGAAACCCGCCTGGCTGGCCAGTGCAAAGCGGTCGAGAAACGGAACCTCGTTGAAGAGCATCGTCAGATTGGCTGCAAATTTGGGCATGAGACCTCCGGAAAGTCAGTGAAATTCAGTCAAGGAATGCCGCGACGGCGGTCGGCGCATCCTGTTTCTGTTCGGCCAGCTCCTCGAACTCGACCACCGCATTGATGTCGGCGCCCATGGAGATATTCGTCACCCGCTCGAGGATGAACTCGATGACCACGGGCACCTGGTGTTCGTCCATCAGCGCCTGCGCCTGCGCAAAGGCGTCGGCAAACTGGTTGGGGCTGCGCACGCGGATGGCCTTGCAGCCGAGACCTTCGGCCACCGCCACGTGGTCGACGCCGTAGCCTTTCTCCGCGTCATCAGACGCATTGATGTTGTCGAAAGCAAGCGACACTTCGAAATCCATGTTGAAGCCGCGCTGCGCCTGGCGGATCAGCCCGAGATAGGAATTGTTCACCACAACGTGCAGATAGGGCAGCTTGTGCTGGGCGCCGACGGCCAGTTCCTCGATCATGAACTGGAAATCATAGTCGCCGGAGAGCGCCACGATCGGCCGGTGCGGATCGGCGGCACGCACGCCGAGGGCGGCGGGCAAGGTCCAGCCGAGAGGACCGGCCTGACCGCAATTGATCCAGTTGCGCGGGCGGTAGACATGCAGGAACTGCGCCCCGGCAATCTGGCTGAGGCCGATGGTCGTGACATAGCAGGTGTCGCGGCCGAACGCCTTGTTCATCTCCTCGTAGACGCGCTGCGGCTTCAGCGGCGTCTGGTCGAAATGCGTCTTGCGCAGCAGGGTGCGCTTGCGCTCCTGGCATTCCCGCGCCCATGCCGACCAGTCGCGCAGTTTGCCTGCGGCCTTCCATTCGGTGGCCACGTCGAGGAACAGCTTCAGCGCCTTGCCCGCATCGGAGACAATGCCG
Source organism: Phyllobacterium sp. T2-21 (assembly GCF_055378485.1). NCBI lineage: Bacteria > Pseudomonadati > Pseudomonadota > Alphaproteobacteria > Hyphomicrobiales > Phyllobacteriaceae > Phyllobacterium > Phyllobacterium sp. T2-21. Next base: position 123,672 of record NZ_AP027914.1, read on the forward strand.
AAATCCGGTGCGAAAACGCGGCCGATCTGGGTCGGCTCGATGTCGACATGCACGAATGTGCGCCCTTCCGTATAGGTCGCGACATTGCCCGTATGGCGGTTGGCCCAGCGGTTGCCGATCCCCAGCACGAAGTCCGACGCCAGCAGCGTGGCGTTGCCGTAGCGGTGCGAGGTCTGCAGGCCGCACATGCCCGCCATCAGCCGGTGATCGTCCGGGATCGTTCCCCAGCCCATCAATGTCGGGATGACGGGAACGCCGGTGATTTCGGCAAATTCAACCAGGAGATCGGAGGCATCGGCATTGATGATGCCGCCGCCCGCCACGATCAGCGGCCGTTCCGCCGCATTGAGCATAACAAGCGCCTTCTCCACCTGCGCGCGCGTTGCGGCGGGCTTGTACGGCTCGAGCGGTTCATAGGTGTCGGCGTCGAATTCGATTTCCGCCAGCTGCACATCCAGCGGCAGGTCGATCAGCACCGGACCCGGACGGCCCGAGCGCATGATGTGGAAAGCCTTCTGGAAAACGTAGGGCACCAGGCCGGGTTCCATCACGGTCACCGCCCATTTGGTCACCGGCTTGGCGATGGAAGCGATATCGACGGCCTGAAAATCCTCCTTGTCGAGACGGGCGCGCGGCGCCTGCCCGGTGATGCACAGAATGGGGATGGAATCGGCCGAGGCCGAGTAAAGACCGGTGATCATATCGGTACCGGCCGGGCCCGAAGTGCCGATGCACACGCCGATATTGCCGTGATTGGCGCGGGTATAGCCCTCCGCCATGTGCGAAGCGCCTTCCACGTGGCGCGCCAGGATATGGCGGACCGAACCGCGGGCGCGCAGCGCCGAATAGAACGGGTTGATGGCCGCGCCCGGCACACCGAAAGCGCAATCGATCCCCTCCTTTTCCAGGATAAGAACCGCAGCATCGACAGCACGCATTTTGGTCATGATCATTCCTCCAGATTTAGTGGGATCATAATCCGTTTCATGAATCACACAATGAATTTCTGGAAATCATTCTCATTATATGGAAATAAAGATTTTCAATAAAACTGGTAAAATCAACCGCGCCAGATTATGCCAATGCAACACAATGCAAAGGGAAAGACAGCAGCATGGCTTTACAGTCGACGGCAGCAAAAGGCAGGCGGGGACGCAAGGCGGGGGAGAATGCCGTGCCTTCCTCGGTTCAGGTGCTTGATCGCAGCCTCCATCTGCTCAGCATCGTCGCCGACAATGACGGATCGACGCTGACGGACCTCGCCGACCACACGGGCATGGCGCCATCGACCGTTCACCGGCTGCTGACGTCGCTTGCCAATCACGGCATGCTCGCGCATGACCCGGAATCCGGCGAATGGACGGTCGGCGTGCGCGCCTTTGAAATCGGCAATGCCTTCCTGCGCTACCGCAAGCTCGGCAGCATCAGCCGGCCATTCCTGAAAAAGCTGATGGACGCGTGCGGCGAGACCGCCAATGTCGCCATCGAGGACGAAGGTGATGTGGTGTTCATCTCGCAGATCGAGAGCCATGCACCGATGCGCGCCTTCTTCCGGCCGGGACGGCGCGGCCCCATCCATGCATCCGGCATCGGCAAGGCCATCCTGTCGACCTGGTCCGACACCGATATCGGCCAGATGCTCAGCGGCAAGACGCTGGCGCATTTCACCGACCGCACGCTCGATACGCTGCCCGCCCTCCTGAAGGACATTCAGCAGATCCGCGCACGCGGCTGGTCGATCGACGATGAGGAGCACACGCTCGGCATGCGCTGCATCGCAGCACCCGTTTTCAACGAACACGGCGAGGCCATCGCCGGGATTTCGATTTCAGGCCCGGCCGTGCGCCTGCCCAAGAACAAGCTGGATGTGTTTGGACCGGTCATCCGCCGGACCGCCGATGAACTGACGCAGGCCATGGGTGGCCGCAAACCGCACGAACTCTAGCGGGAAAAGCAAAAAGGGGCCGACGGCCCCTTTTTCGTCACCCTCAGGCGATCTGTAGATCAGCCGCCGACCGGACGGGACCGGCCGCCGGATGTTTGTCGAGCCTGCTCTTCATCGGCTTGCCCGCCACGTAGACCTCGGCTACCGAACGGTCGTCCCCCATGGTCTGCAGGATGAACAGTTCTTCGGCGAGCGTGGTTGCCGTGCGCATGCGCAATTCCATCGCCGGCTTGGCGCGGCTGTCGAGAACCGTGATATCGGCATCGGCGCCCGCATGCAGCGATCCGATCCGGTCTTCAAGGCCGAGCGCCCGCGCATTGCCGAGCGTCATCATGTAGTAGGACGCGAAGGGCGAGAGGCGCTGGCCCTGCACGTGCAGCACCTTGTAGGCTTCGGCCATCGTCTCCAGCATGGAGAAGCTGGTGCCGCCGCCGACATCCGTCGCCACCGAAAACCGCGCGCCGAGCGTCTGGAACCGGTCGCGGTCGAACAGGCCGCTGCCGAGGAACAGATTGGAGGTCGGACAGAAGACCGCCACGGACCCGGTTTCGGCCAGCACAGCAAGTTCCCGGTCGGACAGGTAGATGCAGTGCCCGAGCAGCATCTTTTTGCCCAGGAGGTCATAGCCGGCATAGATGTCGGTATAATCCTTGGCGGCGGGGTACAGCGACGTGGCATAGGCAACCTCGTCGCGGTTTTCCGACAGGTGCGTCTGCACGTAGCATTCGGGATGTTCACGCACGAGAACCCGGCTCATCTCCATCTGCTCGGGCGTCGAGGTGATGGCAAAGCGCGGGCTGATGGCATAATGCGCCCGGCCCCGGCCGTGCCATTTCGCGATCAGCGCCTTGGTCTCGTCGTAACCGGACTGCGCCGTGTCGCGCAGCCCTTCCGGCGCATTGCGGTCCATCATGACCTTGCCGCCGATCATCAGCATGTTGCGCTTTTCCGCTGCCGCAAAATAGGCGTCGACGCTTTCCGGATGCACCGAGCAATACGCAACCGCCGAGGTGGTGCCGTTGCGCAGGAGTTCGTCCATGAAGCGCCCGGCGATGAAATCGGCATGGGCGGAAGACGCGAACTTCTGTTCCTCGACAAAAATATAGGTGTTGAGCCATTCCAGCAGTTGCGCCCCGTAGGAGGCGATGGCCTGCGTCTGCGGGAAGTGCAGATGCGTGTCGATGAAGCCCGGCAGGATCAGATGCGGGCGGTGATCGACGATCTCCGCCTGCGGCCCGGCCAGAGGCGCAAGCGTTGCATGGTCACCCACGCGGGCAACCCTGCCGTTTTCGATGAGAACGGCACCGTCTTCGAAATAGGAATAGGACGCAGTGTCATCGATGGCCTTCGGCGCATCGGTAAAGGTCAGCACCCGGCCGCGCAGCAGCAGTTGGCTCATTGGATTGTTCCTCCCTTGACTGTGTTCTCATACCACTTGGCCAGCAACTGCCGCTCCTCGTTGGAGATGGCGGTCACGTTGGCGGGCGGCATGGCGTGCGAGCGCCCCGCCTGGAGATAAATCTCGCGGGCATGCGCGGCGATCTGGCCATCGGTTTCCAGCATGACGCCCTTGGGCGGGGCGATAAGCCCTTCCCAGCCCGGCTCCTTCGCATGGCACATGGAGCAGCGGCCGAGGACCGTATCGCGCACCTTGGGAAATTCCGCCGAGGCGATGAAGGGCTGCTGCACGGCCGATACCTTGTCGGCGGCTGGGCCTCCCGACAGGATTTTCGGCACCGTCGACAGCCACATGATGACGATGAACAGGATGGCGGTGACCAGCCACGTCCAGGTTGGGTCGCCCTTGCGGGCATGGCGCGTGTTGAACCAGTGGCGGATCGTGACGCCCATCAGGAAGACCAGCGAGGCGATGATCCAGTTGTACTGGGTGCCGAATGCCAGCGGATAATGGTTCGACAGCATCAGGAACAGCACCGGCAGCGTCAGGTAGTTGTTGTGGGTGGAGCGCTGCTTGGCCTGCTTGCCCAGCTTCGGGTCCGGCGTCTTGCCGGCAATAAGGTCCGCAACCACCTTCTTCTGGTTGGGAATGATGATCATAAACACGTTTGCCGACATGATCGTCGCCGTGAAGGCGCCCAGATGCAGGAAGGCGGCACGGCCGGTGAACAGCTGGGTATAGCCCCAGGCCATGCCCACCAGAATGAAATAGAGCAGCACCATCAGCCGCGTATCGTTGCGGCCCAGCGGTGACTTGCAGATCGTGTCATAGACCACCCAGCCGCCGAAGATCGAGGCCAGCGAGATCGCGATGGCCACCGGCCGCGACACGTCGAGCACATGCGGATCGATCAGATAGAGGTCGGCGCCGGCATAATAGACGATGCACAGCATGGCGAAGCCGGACAGCCACGTCGCATAGGATTCCCATTTGAACCAGGTGAGATGTTCTGGCATCTGCGCCGGAGCGACCAGATATTTCTGGATGTGATAGAAACCGCCGCCATGCACCTGCCATTCCTCGCCGTGGGCGCCGACCGGAAGGTCCGGTCGCTGCCGCAGGCCAAGATCAAGCGCCACGAAATAGAATGACGAGCCGATCCACGCAATGCCGGTGATCACGTGCAACCAGCGGACGGCAAAATTCAGCCATTCCCAGGCTATGGCATATTCATACATGCGGCTCTCCCTTTTATGCGAAAGAGTATGTGCCAAAGCCTGAGCCGCAGGAAAACGCCATAAATCGCCCATCTCTTTCAAAAAAAACTATAAAATGCTACATCTTGGAACGGTGTAAGACAGGGGTGGGAACCATGTCATATTTCGATAATCTTCGTGTTTTCGTTCGCGTCGTCGAACTGGGAAACCTTTCTGCCGCCGGCCGGGACCAGCGGGCGTCCCCGGCTGTCGCCAGCAACCGCATCAAGGAGCTGGAGCGCTATCTCGGCGTGCGCCTTTTCAACCGCACGACGCGCAAGCTGACGCCGACCGAGCATGGCCGCGTCTTCTATGAAGGGGCGGTCAAGATCATCGAAGCGATCAACGAGGCGGAAGCGGCGATTGCCGACCTGTCGCAAAAGCCGAAGGGCGCCATCCGCATCACCGCGCCGCTCGGCATCGGCCGCCGGCTGATTGCCTCCGGCGTGCCGGAATTCCACGACAAATATCCGGATATCGAGGTGCGGCTGCGATTGTCGGACCACAATATCGACATCATGAGCGAGGGCGTCGACGTCGCCTTCAAGCTCGGCATTCTCGAAGATTCCAACCTGCGCATGCGCGGCATCATGAACTGCGAGCGGGTGATCTGCGCCTCGCCGGACTATCTCGCCAAACGCGGCATCCCGGCCAGCCCGGACGAACTCATAACCGGGCATCACGATTGCCTGCTTCTGCGCTATCCCGGCTCCAAGGAATATTACTGGACGCTGCAGACGCCGGAAGGCCCGCGCAAGCTGGAGGTCAGCGGCCCCTATGATTCCGACGACGGTGACGTTTTGACCCGCTGGGCGCTCGATGGCCGCGGCATCATCAACAAGCCGCTGTTCGAGGTCAAAAACCACATCAATGACGGGACATTGCAGCCGATCCTTGAGAATACGCCACCGGTCAGCATCCAGCTTGCGGCGATCTATCCGCACAAGCGGTTCCAGGACCCGAAGGTGCGGCTGATGATCGATTTCATGACCGAGCGCTGCCAGCGGCTGATCAGCGCCATGCTCGAATAGGTATCAGGCGTGCAGGCGCGCCTTCTGCCTGGGCAGGCGCTCCTCGCCGATCCGGTGGTTGAGGGCCGACGTCATGATCTCGGCCGCCGCCAGCGCCGCAATGACGCACGGGCGCTTGTCCTTGACCGCGCTTCCCCCCACCGGGCAGACAAGCCCGTCAAAAATGTCCGGGCGGCCGACTTCCCGCTCCAACCAGCTGCGGAACGTCGCCTTCTTGGTCTTCGAACCGATCATGCCGACATAGGCGGCGTCGCCCCGTACCAGGGCTTCGGCCGTGATGAGAAAATCCAGCGCATGGTCATGGGTGAGGACGACGAAGGCGCTGCCCGCCGGCGCATCGCGTACCACCACTTCCGGCATCGCCGTCAGGCAGGTTTCGATGCCGGGGACCCGCGTGGCGGACAATTCGATCTCGCGCGTGTCGACGAGAACGATGCGCAGCGGCACCAGCGACAGGGCCATGGCCAGTGCGTCGCCGACATGCCCCGCCCCGAAGATGTAGACATGCGGGCGCTGGGCGATTTCCAGGTCGACCTTTTCCACCAGCGCCGAGCGCAGGGGCCTGTCCACCCGCTTGAAACCGAGGGCAACCCGCCCGCCGCAGCATTGTCCGATCTCCGGTCCGAGCGGAACGGAAATATCGTCCGCATCCGCCCCGCCTTCGCTTAGCAGCCGCCGCGCGTGGTCGATGGCCATGAATTCGAGCTGGCCGCCGCCGATGGTTCCAAAAATGCAATCGACCGCAACCAGCATCCAGGCGCCCGCTTCGCGCGGCGTTGAGCCGCTGGCGGATTTCACCTCGACCAGCACCACATGTTTGCGCCGGTTGAGAAAATCCCTGATATCATCGCGGTTCGACGGCATGGGACGCTCACTTCCCGTTTCGCGCAGCGCGCAGCCGCTCGACCGCCATCAGCACGCGCTCCGGTGTAGCCGGCGCATCGAGGCGCGGCGCAATCCGATAATCGGCAACGCTGGCTACAGCCATGGAGATCGCCTCGAGCACGGAGATGGCCAGCATGAACGGCGGCTCGCCGACCGCCTTGGAACGGCGGATCGTCTCTTCGCGATTGACGGACCAGGTGGCCAGTTCCACATTGAACTGGCGCGGACGGTCCGAGGCGAGCGGGATCTTGTAGGTGGAGGGCGCATGGGTGCGCAAGCGTCCCTTGGCATCCCACCAGAGTTCCTCGGTGGTCAGCCACCCCATGCCCTGCACGAAAGCGCCTTCGATCTGCCCGAGATCGAGCGCCGGATTGAGCGATTTTCCGACATCATGCAGCACATCCGTCCGGTCGACCTGATATTCGCCGGTCAACGTATCGATGCTGACCTCCGAGACCGAAGCGCCATAGGCGAAGTAATAGAACGGCCGGCCTCTGCCTTCGGCGCGGTTCCAGTGGATTTTCGGGGTCTTGTAGAAACCCGCCGCCGACAGCTGCACGCGCGCGCCATAGGCCATCCGGATGAAATCGGGAAACGGGATAAGGCGATTGCCGGCGCGGACCGCGTTGGGTTCAAAGAACACCTCGCTCTTTGCGACCGCATAATGTTCGGCGGCGAAATCCACCAGCCGCGCCTTGATCTGCTGCGCCGCATTGGCCGCGGCCATGCCGTTGAGATCGGACCCGGACGATGCTGCCGTCGCCGATGTGTTCGGCACCTTCGCCGTGGTCGTCGCGGTCACCTTGACGCGGTCGAGATCGACCTGGAACTCGTCGGCCACCACCTGCGCCACCTTGGTGTAGAGCCCCTGCCCCATTTCCGTGCCGCCATGGTTCAGATGGATCGAACCGTCGCTGTAGACATGCACCAGCGCACCGGCCTGGTTGTATTCGGTCTTGGTGAAGGAGATGCCGAACTTGACCGGCGTCAGCGCGATGCCGCGCCTGATGATCCGGGTGTCGCGGTTGAAGGCAAGGACCGCTTCACGCCGCGCCGCGTAGTCCGACGACGCCTCCAGTTCGGCGACGATCTGCGGAATGATATTGTCTTCGACGGTCTGATGGTAGGGCGTGACGTTCCTGCCGGCATCGCCGTAGAAATTGGCCTTGCGGATCTCCAGCGGGTCCTTCCCCAGCGCATAGGCGATATCCTCGATCATCCGCTCGCCGCCGACCATGCCCTGCGGGCCGCCGAAGCCGCGAAATGCCGTGTTGGACACCGTATTGGTCTTGAGCGGCCGCGAACGCAGGCGGACATTCGGATAGAAATAGCAGTTGTCGGCGTGAAACAGCGCGCGGTCGGTGACCGGTCCGGACAGATCGGCTGAGAAACCGCAGCGCGCCGAAAACGTCGCGTCCACCGCTTCGATACGGCCGTCATCGTCAAAACCCAGTTCATAGGCCACATGGAAATCGTGGCGTTTGCCTGTGGCGACCATGTCGTCGTCGCGATCCGGCCTGATTTTAACCGCCCGCTTGTATTTCTTCGCCGCAACCGCTGCGACGGCGGCGAAGAGGTTGGCCTGCGTTTCCTTGCCGCCAAAGCCGCCGCCCATGCGCCGCACATTGACCGTGACCGCATTGGCGGGCACGCCGAGAACGTGGCCGACCATGTGCTGGGTCTCGCTCGGGTGCTGGGTCGAGGAATACACCGTCACCTCGTCGTCCTCGCCCGGCATGGCAAAGGCGATGTGGCCTTCGAGATAGAAATGATCCTGGCCGCCGATGCGCATTTCACCGCTCAGCCGGTTCGTTGCCTTGGCAAGCCCCTCGGCAATATCTCCGCGCTCGAGCTTGAGCGGATCGATGACCAGCGGATAGCCGGCTTTTTCAGCGTCGAGCACGTCGATGGCGTGATCGAGATCGCGATATTCCACCTTGACCTTCGCGGCCGCATTCCGGGCAATCTGCCGCGTTTCGGCAATGACGGCAAACATGGGCTGGCCATGGAACTCCACCTTGCCCACCGCAAAGACCGGATCGTCATGCTTGCCGGCCGGGCTCACATCATTGTGGCCGGGGATATCGTCCACCGTCAGGACACCGATGACACCCGCACATGCCCTGACCGCTTCGAAATCGATCGACACGATGTCTGCATGAGCACGCTGCGACAGGCCGAGATAGGCGTGCAGCGTGTCGGCCGGTTCCGGCATGTCATCGATATATTCGGCGGAACCGGAAACGTGCTTGTGGCCGGATTCATGCGGCTGCTGTTCGTGCACCCCGCCCTTGATGCGGGCCAGCGGCTGGATCGAATTCATGCTACCCTCCTAGCCCGCAACCGCGGCATAACGGTTCAGCCGGATATTCTCTTCGCCCGTCGTCTCCAGATGGAAGCGGCGCAGCAGGTTCCTGGCGGTCAAAAGGCGGTAATCGGCCGAGGCGCGCCAGTCGGTCAGCGGCGTGAAATCCGCTGTAAAGGCCGCCATCGCCTGCTCGATGGTCGCGTCATCCCATGAGGAACCCGTCAGCACCTCTTCGACGGCGGCAGCGCGCTTTGGCGTCCCTGCCATGCCGCCGAAGGCGATCGTTGCCGCCTGCACCTTGCCAGCCGTGTCGAGCAGCACCTTGAACGCACCGCACACCGACGAAATGTCCTCGTCGAGCCGTTTCGATATCTTGTAGACGGCGAACAGTTCGCCCGGCTTGAGCGCGGGAATGTGGATCGCCTCGACGAATTCTCCCGGCACGCGGTCCTGTTTGCCATAGTCGATGAAGTATTTTTCCATCGGCACGCTCCGGCGGTTCGGCCCCTTGCGCAGGCGCACGCTTGCGCCGAGCGCAATCAGCGCCGGCGGCGTATCGCCGATGGGCGAACCATTGGCGACGTTGCCGCCGATCGTGCCCATGTTGCGCACCTGCTCGCCGCCGATGCGATTCCACAACTCGGACAATTGCGGGAAATGTTCCGAGATGACCGGATAGGCATCGGTGTAGCTCACACCCGCACCGAGCGTCAGTCCGCTGGCGTCGGCCGTGATCCGGCGCAGCCCGTCCAGATGCGAGGTGAAGATGACGGGGCCGATCTCCCGCATGAATTTCGTCACCCACAACCCGACATCGGTCGAACCGGCAACGATGGTTGCACCGGGATTGGCGTCGAGAACAGCGGCGAAATCATCCACATCGGCGGGCAGGATAAAGCGCTGCTTCCCTTCGCCGACATCGACGCGCCTGCCGTCCTTCAATGCCTGCAGCTGTTCGATGACCCGTGCGCGCTCGGCGACAAGCGGATCATTACCGGCATTGCGCGCCGACACGCTTTGCGCTGCGCGGATGATGGCGGCATAGCCGGTGCAGCGGCACAGATTGCCCTGCAGCGCCTTCTCGATGTCCCGCACCGCCGGGCTCGGATTGTGCATCCACAGGCCGTAGAGCGACATGACGAAACCGGGTGTGCAGAAGCCGCACTGGGAAGCGTGAGTGTCGACCATCGCCTGCTGCACCGGATGCAGCGTGCCGTCGGCGGCGGCAAGCGCCTCCACCGTGACGACATGGCAGGCATCGAGCGAGCCGACAAACCGGATGCAGGCATTGACCGATTCATAGGTCAGCTGGCCATGGGTCAGGCGGCCGACCAGGACAGTGCAGGCGCCGCAATCGCCTTCGGCGCAGCCTTCTTTCGTGCCGCGCAACCGGCGATCGAGGCGCAGGAAATCGAGTAGCGTCTGGGTTGCCGCCACATCGGTCAGTTCGACAGGCCGGTCATTGAGCAGGAAGCGGATGCTGGTGCGCGTCTGGATATCCATGGCCGGTCAGCTCCCGCGATAGGTCGAGTAGGCATAGGGCGCGACGAGCAGCGGCACATGGTAATGCGCGGCCTCGTCACCAATGCCGAAGCGGATCGGCACCACGTCGAGGAACGGCACGGCGCCATCGGTCTGCCCGCCGAGATAGGCGCCAACGTGGAAACGCAGCTCGTAGGTGCCGGCACGCATCTCCGCGCCGGCCAGAAGCGGTGCATCGCAGCGTCCGTCCGCATTGGTGCGCGTGCTGCGCAGTGCCGAGAACTGCTCGCCGTCAAGACGCAGGAGATCGACCCGCAGGTTGGCGGCAGGCTTGCCGCTGGCGGTATCCAGCACATGCGTCGTCAGACGGCCTGTCGTTTCGTTCTGAGAACTCATGAGCGTTCCTCCCTCCCGAGGCGGATTTTCCACTTTTGCATCGCCCAGTTTGCCCGGCGCGGAGGCGGCGCAGTAGGCGGCGCTTCCTTGCAGGACTTTCAAAATTTTCTGGGGGAATGCATCTCCGCTTATTTGATTATTCATGGGATCGGACCAGCAGAGTGGAGGACGGATCGCTGCCATGAGATATCCCAGAGACTTGCATGGATACGGAGAAACCCCGCCGCAGGCCCTTTGGCCGGACGGCGCAAAAATCGCTGTCCAGTTCGTTGTGAACTATGAGGAAGGCGGTGAGAACTGCGTGCTGCACGGGGATGCCGCGTCGGAAGCCTTTCTCTCGGAAATCGTCGGCGCGCAGGCCTGGCCGGGCCAGCGGCACTGGAACATGGAATCGATCTACGAATATGGCGCGCGGGCCGGTTTCTGGCGTCTGCATCGCCTGTTCACCGGCAAGAACGTGCCGGTGACGGTCTATGGCGTGGCAACCGCCCTGCAGCGTTCGCCGGCACAGGTCCGCGCCATGCTGGATGCGGACTGGGAGATCGCCTCGCACGGGCTGAAGTGGATCGAATACAAGGATTATACCAGGGAGGCGGAGCGCGAGCATATGCGCGAGGCCATCCGCATCCACACGGATATCACCGGCGAGCGGCCGAAGGGCTGGTACACCGGCCGCTGCTCGGTCAACACGGTGGACCTCGCAACGGAGGAAGGCGGCTTCGACTATGTCTCGGATTCCTATGCCGACGACCTGCCCTACTGGCACGAGGCCGCCGGGCGGCAGCAGCTGATCATCCCCTATACGCTGGATGCCAATGACATGCGCTTCGCCACGCCGCAGGGCTTCAATTCCGGCGAGCAGTTCTTCTCCTACCTCAAGGACAGTTTCGACACGCTCTACGCCGAAGGCGAAGCGGGTTCTCCCAAGATGATGAGCATCGGCCTGCATTGCCGCCTTGCCGGCAGGCCGGGGCGCGCGGCCGCCGTCGCAAGGTTCATCGACTATGTGCAGAGCCACAGCCATGTCTGGCTGGCGCGGCGCATCGACATTGCCCGGCACTGGGCAGAAACCCATCCGCAGCCATCCGGCGAACCGCGCCCGTCGGGACTGGCGGAAGCGGCATTCGTGGCGCGCTTTGGCGGCGTGTTCGAACATTCCGAATGGATCGCGCAGCGCGCCTTTGCCGGCGAGCTTTCCCATGGGCACGACACGGCAGCGGGGCTGCATGCCCTGTTGACCGCCGTCTTCCGCAGCGCGTCGGCGGAGGAACGGCTTGCCGTGCTTACCGCCCACCCGGATCTGGCGGGGAAACTGGCGCAGGCCAAGCGGCTGACGGAAAGTTCCACACAGGAACAGGCATCCGCCGGTCTCGATGCCCTGACCGACGCGGAGCGCGCGCAGTTCGAAGCGCTCAACGGCCTCTACGTCGAAACCTTCGGCTTCCCCTTCATCATCGCGGTCAAGGACCACAGCAAGGATGGCATCCTTGAAGCCTTCAGGACACGCGTCAAGAACGACCGGGAAACCGAATTCAACACCGCCTGCCGGCAGGTGGAGCGGATCGCGTTTCTCCGCCTGCAGGGCATGCTGCCAAACTGAGGGATGACCATGTCAGGTTCAACAGCTATGCGCGAGATTCGGATACAGCCCCTTACCCGTGAAGCGTTCCAGCCCTTCGGCGACGTGATCGAGGTGGAGGGATCATCCAGCTTTCCCATCAATCACGGCATGTGCATGCGCTATCACGACCTGGCGAAGGTCGAGACAACCGGGGAAAACCCGCGCGTGCTGATCAGCCTCCTGCGCGGCAAGCCCTATGATTTGCCGCTGACGCTGACGATGGTGGAACGGCATCCGCTCGGCAGCCAGGCCTTCATGCCGCTGTCCGCCCATCCCCTGCTGGTCGTGGTTGCCCATGACCTGCCCGGCGGGGCGGGCGATCCCATCGCCTTCCTGACGGGACCGGGACAGGGTGTGAACATCCATCGCAATATCTGGCATGGCATCCTCACGCCCCTCGGCGGCATCTCGGATTTTATCGTCGTGGATCGCGGCGGCGACGGCAACAATCTCGAAGAACATTTTTACCCCGAACCGTTCATCGTCCGCTGAGCGTAGCCGGCGGCATGCCGGCTTTCCCGAAGCGCTCGACAAGCCACTGGATCAAGGCCTTCAGGCGGGCGCTCTGATGCCTGCCGGGCGGATACACCACATGGAACGGCAGCGGCGGATGGCTCCATTCGCCGAGGATTTCAACGAGTTGCCCGGACTCCAGGTAAGGCTGGACGAACGGCTTGAGATTCTGTCCGATACCCAGCCCTGCCAGCATCATGGCGATCTGGCCATTGTCCTCATTGGCGGAGAATTGCAGCTCGCTGACGGTGTACCTGTCGCCGGGTTTCACGAACAGCATCGGCTTGGCCTTGCCGTCCGCATGCGAGAAGAAGCCAACCTTGCAGTGGCGGCCCGCGAGCTCCTGCGGGGCAGCAGGCGTCCCCATGCGTTCGAGATAGGCGGGCGACGCGCACGTCACGAACCCGGCATCGAACAGGTGCCGTGCCACGAGGGACTGGTCGCCGATGTCCCCGGCCCTGATCGCGCAGTCCACGCCCTCGCCGACGATGTTCGCCGTTCGGTTGCTGGTGCCCAAGGCGATGGTGATGTGCGGGTATCGCGCATGGAAATCCGGCAGGTGCGGGATCAGGATATTCTGGGCGAACGTGGCGGTGGATTCGATGCGCAGATGCCCTCGCGGTGTCAGCTTGCTGCCGCGCACCGCACCGTCGGCCTCGTCGATCTCCGCCACCAGACGGGCCGCATGGCGGTAATATTCCTCGCCCTCCGGCGTCACCGCGACGTGGCGGGTGGTCCTGTGCATCAGCCGGGTTCCGAGATGCTTTTCCAGATCGGTCACGAGCTTGCTCACCGTCGAGCGCGGCAGCAGCAGCTGGTTGGCAGCGCCCCGGAAGGAACCGGATTCAACGACCCGTACGAAGGCGCGCATCGCAAGCAGCTGATTCACCGCGTTTCTCCACGTGCGAATGATTGTCCACGATTATGGACAGTGATGCCATGAATGCGGCATTTTGTTTCAGATTTCAATCACCTATTTCCTGCTTTCAGCGCGGCCGGAGCCCGTCCGGCTGCACGTCTCCCACAGGAAAGAGTGAATCCATGACCATCGATCCGATGAAAATTCTGCGCCTGAACCTGTCGCAATGGCAGGGCGGCGATCATCCCGACTATGCAATCGGCGCCCGCGTGCTCGCTGCCCTGGCGCCGCAGGCACCGGGGCCGGAAGAGACGGTGGCCGTGCCGGAAGCCGATAACGCCGTGCGGCCGGTCGAGCGGGGCATCGTCTCCCGCCAGCCGCTGCTCGATCTCATCGCCGCAACCAGCGCATCCATCGCCCGGCACGATCCCGAGGCCATTGTCACCCTGGGGGGCGATTGCCTCATCGACCTCGCGCCGATTGCCCATCTCAATGCAAGATACGGCGACGATCTCGCGATTCTCTGGGTGGATGCCCACCCCGACGTGATGGGGCCGCAGCAGTTCCGCAACGCCCATGCGCATGTCCTTGCCATGCTGATGGGCATGGGCGATCCGGATTTCGTGGCCGCCGTGCCGAAGCCGGTGAAGGCCAGCCAGATCCTCTATGTCGGCCTGACCGAAACCACCCCGTTCGAAACCGATTTCATTCCGAAGCACGGCCTGGCACGGCTCAGCCCGGAAGACCTGGCCGGGTCGGCCGAGCCCGTCCTCGCCTGGCTGCGTGCGTCCGGCGCCAGGAAGGTGGCGGTGCATTTCGACCTCGATGTGCTCGATCCCGCATTCTACGATTTCCTTCTTTCGCAGGACCCCGCTGCCGGTCCGGATGCCTTTGACGGCGTCGCGAAAGGCCGGATGCGCTTCGAGGAAGTGGCCGGAATTCTGCGGGCCGTGAATGCCGAAGCCGATATCGTCGGGCTGGCGATCGCCGAATACATGCCGTGGAGCGCGATCCGGCTGGCAAAATCGCTGCGGACACTGCCGCTTCTCGGCAGCAGCTAGCCAAAACGGACGAGACGGGGCGCAAACCCCGTCTCGTCCATGTGTCGATGGGTCAGCCCTAGTTCAGCGGGATCGAATTCTGATCCTTGCCCGCCTGATACTGGTTCGACAGATCCGCATATTTCTTGGCGATCCGGGCGGCACGGGCATGCAGCCTGCCCCGGTCCGGCTCCGGCAGCGCCGCAATCAGCGCGTGGATGGCATAGCTTTTCCAGAACGCATTTTCAGTGTTGTAACCGCCGGGCTCCAGCGTGAAGACTTCCTTCAGAATCTTCAGGTCATGCGGGATGGCGAAGGCATCGCGGGAATCCTCATGGCTGAAGAAATAGTAGAAATTGTCGAAGCCGGCCCAGGTGATGGCCGAAAGGCACATCGAGCAGGGTTCGTGAGTCGACAGGAAGATGAGATCCCTGGGGTCCGGGCGCTTGTCCGGGTTCACTTCGTAGAAGCGCTTGAGCGTATGCACCTCGCCGTGCCAGAGCGGGTTTTCCGTCTCGTTGTTCGTCTCCGCCAGAACAAGCGACAGATCCGACTTGCGCAGCAAGGCGGCGCCGAAAATCTTGTTGCCTGCCGCCACACCCTTTTCCGTCATCGGAATGATGTGATGCTCCATCGCGTCGAGCAGCGCATCGATCGTCGCGGTCGTTGGTCTTTCCACAGTCATTGACGTGTCCTTCGCTTAAGCCTGCAAACAGTCTGGCCCGGATACGGCATGCATCCGGGCCGCTTTTTCACACAGGGAACAGGGTGTACCGGACGACAAACAGGATCGCCACGAGCCAGGTTGCCAGATGCACGTCCTTGACCCGGCCCGTGAACGTCTTGATCACGACGTAGCTGATGAAACCGAAGGCAAGACCGTTGGCGATCGAGTAGGTGAACGGGATCATCAGCGCGGTCAGTGCCGCTGGGGTTGCCTCGGTGACATCACCCCATTCGATGTCGGTGAGTTCACGCATCATCAGGCCGGCGACGTAGAGCAAGGCTGGTGCCGTGGCATAACCGGGAACGGAACCGGCCAGCGGCGAGATGAACAGGGCCGCCAGGAACAGGACGGCAATGGTGAGTGCCGTCAATCCGGTCCGACCGCCGGCCTGAACGCCCGATGCGCTTTCGACATAGGCGGTGGTGCTGCTGGTGCCCAGCAGCGAACCGGCCACGATGGCGGTGCTGTCGGCAAACAGGGCGCGTCCGAGACGGTTGGGTTTTCCCTCCTCGATCAGGCCGGCACGCTTGCTCACGCCGATCAGCGTTCCCGTGGCATCGAACACCTCGACCAGCACGAACACCAGGATCACCTGCAGCAGGCCCGTATGCAGGGCGCCCATGATATCGAGCTGCAGGAATGTCGGCGCGAGGCTCGGCGGGGCGGAAAACACACCCTTGAACTCGCTGGCGCCCACGGCCATCGACAGGACGGTGACCACGAGAATGCCGATGAGGATCGCACCGCGCACCTTCAGTGCATCGAGCGCCGCGATGATGAAGAAGCCCAGCATGGCGAACAGGGCGGGCGTGCTGCCGAGATGGCCCAGACCGATGAAGGTAGCGGGGTTGGCGACGATGATCCCGGAATTCTTCAGCGCGATGAAGGCAAGGAAGAGGCCGATGCCCGCCGCAATGGAACTGCGCAGCGATTTGGGAATGCCGGCAACAAGCCAGCTGCGCACGCCCGTAACGGTGAGCAGGATGAAAATACATCCGGAAATGAAAACGGCACCCAGCGCCTGCTGCCAGCTGAAGCCCATCGCCGCCACGACCGTGAAGGCGAAGAAGGCATTGAGGCCCATGCCCGGCGCCATGCCGATGGGCCAGTTGGCGACAAGCGCCATGACCAGCGATCCGACCGCCGCGGCGATACAGGTGGCGACAAAGATGGCATTGCGGTCCATTCCCGTCGACGACAAAATCTCCGGATTGACGAAGATGATGTACGACATCGTCAGGAATGTCGTCAGTCCCGCGAGCATTTCAATGCGCGCGGATGTGTTGTGTTCTCGTAGCTTGAAAAGCTTTTCGAGCATGATTCCTCCCCCTGGCTCTCGCCGAGTCTCCGGTTGCTGCGTGACCCCCTTGGATCGGCGAGTCGCATGGCTGCCTGTTTTGAGTTTTCGAACGTCTTCAATCAAGAGAAAACTGGCGCAGCTCCTCCACAGCCAGCCTCTCCTCAGTGCTTCCACTGCGGGGCTGATAGTGCGTCTTCCGGCGCGGCGATGCTAGGCCATGATTTCCGCAGACATGAGCGAAACAGCTTCAATATTTTATTGATGCCAGCTAAGTTTCGGATGGGAAAAGAGACAGATAGCGGCTGCGGCTATCCCTCTCATTCATAGAAACATTTGCCGCATCCCGCAAGCATCCTGCCTGACTTAACTCAACCACAGGCTGGACAGCGGCATTGCATGCAGCTTTTCACCGAAGGGCGTTATCCGGTCGTGATCGTGCAGCACGATGCCATGGACGAAGCGGTCGCCGACCGCCTCCTGCAGCTGGCGCAGCCCGCGCAGATCCTGCTGGCGCACGGTGGCCGCCGCCTTGACCTCGATGCCGATGACCCGGCCACGCCTGTCCTCGATGACCAGATCGACCTCGTCCTGATCCTTGGTGCGGTAATGCGAAAAGGTCAGGCGGCGCTCCGACCAGGCCGCCAGCTTGAAGATTTCCGACACGACAAAGCTTTCCAGGATGGCGCCGAACCGCGTGCGGTCGCTCAGCACATCGTCGGCATCGGTGTCGCGCAGGGCACCGAGCAGACCCGTATCGAGAAAATGCAGCTTGGGCGTCTTGATCAGCCGGGTCAGCCGGTTGGTGGACCAGGGCGGCAAGGTGCGCACCAGGAACAGCCGTTCGAGAATGGCGACATATTTCTGCGCCGTCACGCTGGAAAGGCCGAGCGCCGCACCGAAACTGGAATGGTTGGTCAGTTGGCCCGCATGTTCGGCCAGCACATCGAGCAGCCGCGGCAGGCGGTCCAGCTGATCGATATTGGCAATGTCCCGCACGTCGCGGTCGAGAATGAGGGCAACGTAGTCTTCCAGCCAGGCCTTGCGGCGCGCTGGCGACGACCGGCGCACGACCTCCGGGTAGCCGCCGCGCAGCACGATATCGCTCAGGGCCTGTCCGGTGACCGGCCGGGCTGCCAGCTGCAGATCGTCCCCGGCAAACAGCCGGTCGAGAAAATTGCCCGGTGTTCCCGCCAGTTCGCATTGTGCAAACGGCAGCAGCGGGATGACCGCCATGCGTCCCGCGAGGGAATCGGCGATGGCCGGAACCGTGGCGAGATTGGCCGATCCCGTCAGCAGGAACCGCCCCGGCTCCTGATCCGTATCGACGCTCTCCTTGATCGCCAGCATCAGTTCCGGCGCGCGCTGCACCTCGTCGATGACGGCCCGTTTCAGTCCGCGGATGAAGCCGACGGGATCGGTACGGGCCGCCTGCAGGGTCGCGGCATCGTCCAATGTCAAATAGGGCCTGTCGGCACCCGAGAACTGGCGGGCCAGCGTCGTCTTGCCCGCCTGGCGCGGACCGGCGATCAGCACAACCCGCGTATCCGACAGGGCGGTTGCGACGTGCGGCCCGACGCGTCTTTCGATCAGGCCATGCTTTTCAGGCAGGGAATCACTCATGCGTCCACTCCTAAATCATTTACCGTCTGATTTAAAGCGAATAGACGTCTATTTTTAATCACATGCGCGATGCAATACAGGCGAACGAGCGGCGCTTCAGTTCGGAACAGGCGGCACTTGCAGCCTGTAGATCCGTGAAACCACCAAACCGCACCCGAAAGCGCTTGGCTGCGGGTTCAATATAACCCTTGGCCTCGGGCAAAATCGAACGGACCAGCCGATCCGCCTTGCCCAGCAGCCGGTTGGCATCGGCGCGCGTATCCACCGCACCGATCTGGATATTCCACTGGCCGCTTGTTTTCAAAGGCTGAAGACCACCGTCGCCCTGCTCGATGGCGGATTCATCGATAAGTTCGGCAATGCCGGGTTTGCGCTGCGGTTCGGCTTTGGCAACAAGATTATTGCCACGTTTGCCCGCATCGCTTGCAAGCGGCATGTACTGGGTCAAAAGCTCCGCCATCCGGTCATCACGCGACCGGCCGGTCTTGCCGCCGAGGACAACGCCGACAATATGTCTGTTGTTGTCAGTGAACGAGGATACGAGATTGAAACCTGAAGCGTCGGTATAGCCGGTCTTGATCCCGTCAACGCCGGCATAGCGATACATCAGATTGTTGTGACCGTTGATCTGCTTGCCGCGGAAGACGAAGGACCGCTGCGAGAAAAGACCATACTCCTTGGGGAAATCGCGCATCACGGCCACGCCCAGCACAGCCATATCCCGCGCCGTTGTCGTCTGTCCCTTTTCCGTCAGGCCGGATGCGTTGCGGAACACCGTGTTTCTGAGACCAAGCTGCCGTGCACGCTGGGTCATCTGCTGTGCAAAACGCGCCTCCGATCCGGCCAGATGCTCACCCATGGCGGAAGCCGCATCATTGGCCGAAAGGATGATCATGGCATCCACGGCTTCGCGCACGCTCAGCGTATCGCCGCCGCGCATCCACAGCTTCGCTGGAATCTTGCGGGCAGCGTTGGCCGACATGACGATACGATCATCCCACTTCAGCTTGCCCTTCCGGATCGCCTCGAAGGTTAGATAAAGCGTCATCATCTTGGCCAGCGAGGCCGGTCCGTGCGGCGCATAGCCGTTGCCCTCGCCTAGGACCTTGCCGGTCGGCACGTCGAGCACCAGCCAAGGCTGGTCCGCTGCCTGCGCCGCGCCCGCCAAACCGGTGGCAAGGGCACAGGCCAGCGCAAGCGTTCTGACGCAGTACAACAGGCTTTGACGAGCGAAACCAAGCAGCATTGCGGGATCTCCATGCGAAAGGGGCGAAGGCATAATTCAACGGGTTGGGCGTCGGTTGAGACTACTGAGGCCGAGGTTGATAAGGTGTAAACAACCATGGTGAACGGCGTGATCTTCACCGCTGATTGAGCAGAAATTGCGGCCGGCCTATCCGCCCTGTCCGCCCCGCATGGGGCAACGACGTTCATTGAATTGTCATTGGCTTGAAACGCAGCTGTCACAGACCAAGCCTAAGAAGACCCCGCGCCGGGTCGGGTCGAAAACGGCTTTCCCCCAGCACCACATGCGCCCCCATTGTTCGATTTTGAAGAGAGATATCCTGTGCGGATCATCCAGATCACCGACACTCACCTCAGCCCTTCCAAGGCCCATTTCAACGCCAACTGGTCACCCCTGGCCCAATGGGTCGCGGAGCAGAAACCGGACCTGGTGGTGCACACGGGCGATCTGTCCATCGACGGCGCGGATATCGAGGATGACCTGGCCTTCTCCGCCGGCTTGCTGAACGCGCTTCCTGTCAAGGTCCTGAGCCTGCCCGGCAACCACGACGTCGGCCACATGCCCGGCAGCCCGCAGCCTGTCAATGCCACGCGCATCGACCGCTGGCGCGAAATGGTCGGACCGGACCGCTGGATTCACGACATGGACGGCTGGCGGCTGGTCGGCCTCAACAGCCTGATCCTCGGCAATGACAGCCTCGAAGAGGAAGAACAGTTCGACTGGCTTGAGGACGCCCTTGCCGAAGCGGAGACCCGCCGCATCGCCCTCTTCGCGCACAAGCCCTTGTTTGTCGACGCGGCCGACGAAGGCGAAACCGGTTACTGGAGCGTTCGCCCTGCGCCGCGCAAACGGCTGCTCGACCTGATCGGGGAATATGATGTGGCCCTGCATGCCAGCGGGCACCTGCACCGCGCCTGGCAGGGCATGCACAACGACACCAGTCTCGTCTGGGCCCCGGCTTCGTCGTTCGTCGTCGGGGACATGGAGCGGGACATGCCCGGCCAGCGCATTGTCGGCGCGGCGATCCATACGCTGACCGACACGGTTGAAACAGACATCGTCGAGATCGGCAGCCTCTCACGCTTCATCCTCGATGACGTCATCGAGGAGGTCTATCCGCGTGCACGCATCGCGCAGGCACCGGAGACAGCCGCATGAGCGCGTTCGCCCTCAGGAACATCTCGAAATCCTATGGCACGAACAGTATCCTGAACGATGTCAGCATCGAAGCGGAAGACGGCGAGTTCATCGCCCTCGTCGGGCCATCGGGCTGCGGCAAGAGCACCTTGCTGCGCATTGCCGCCGGTCTTGACCATGGCGATGCCGGCAGCATCTGGATGCGCGACCGCGAAATCACGGCGGAGCACCCGGCCGACCGCAATGTGGCGATGGTGTTCCAGTCCTATGCGCTCTATCCGCACCTGACCGCCGAGCAGAACATTGCCGTGCCGCTGGCCATGCGCACGCTTTCCACCCTGCAGCGCATGCCGTTGCTTGGCCGTTTCACCGCGGGCCGAAGCGCCGCGCAGGCGGCAATCAAACAGCAGGTGCTGGCCACGGCAACCAGCCTGAAGATCGACCACCTGCTCGACCGCAAGCCGGGGCAGATGTCCGGCGGCCAGCGCCAGCGCGTGGCGCTCGCCCGGGCGCTGGTGCGCCAGCCCGGCGTGTTCCTGATGGACGAGCCGCTTTCCAATCTCGACGCCAATCTGCGCGTGCACACCCGCGCGGAGATCGTCGACCTGCACCGGCGCACCGGCGTGCCGACCATCTACGTCACGCACGACCAGTCGGAAGCCCTCAGCATGGCCGACCGGGTTGCCGTGATGATGGGCGGCAAGGTGCTGCAGTTCGCCTCGCCTGCCGAGATCTATGACGATCCGCGCCATGTCGAGGTGGCAAAATTCGTCGGCAGCCCGCGCATCAACATCATCGATGCCGTGACCGCGGACAATGGCACAGTGTTTTTCAGCGGCAAGGCCGTGGTCGACGGCGTCACCGGTCCGGTCGGCACGCCGGTCCAGCTCGCAATCCGGCCGGAGCGCATCAGGCTGAGGCCGCAGGGCGCCAAGGGCATTGCCGCCACCGTCACCCGGCTGGAGTTCCTCGGCTCGGAAGTGCTGGTGACAACGCAGGCCGATGGCGCCGGGGACGGCATTGTCATCAAGGCCGCCCCGGCCGACGTCACCCATCTGGGTATGGGATCGCCGGTCACGCTCGAGATCGACAGGGATGCCTGCCTCGTCTTCGGGCAGGACGGGCTGCGCGTGCCGCTGCGGGCAACGGCAAGGGTTGCCGTCGATGCATGAGACCGCGATACCCAATCATCTTTCCGCCAGCCGGACCACCGCCCGGCAGGCAGCCATCCGCGCCGCCAAACGCGAAGAGCGCGTGGCCTGGCAGCTGGCTGCACCGGCAATCCTGCTCATTATCGTCCTGATATTGCTGCCGACACTCGCCGTCTTTATCTTCAGCCTGACCAATTATGAGCTCGGCTATGACGACTTCCAGTTCATCGGCCTCGACAATTATATCGAGCTCTTCGCCGACCGGACGTTCCTCATCTCGCTGAAGAACACCGCCGTCTACACCGCCATCGTCACGCCCTTTTCCGTGTTCATCGGCCTTGGCGTCGCCCTCCTCATCGAGAGCGAGACACGCGGCCGCGCCTTCTTCCGCACCGTGTACTTCCTGCCCGTCGCCTCGCTGCTGGTGGCCATGGCAACGGTGTTCCAGTACCTGCTGCATCCGACCATCGGCCCGGTCAACGCCATGCTGTCCATGCTTGGCATTGCCGGTCCCAACTGGCTCGGCAGCAGCAGCACCGTGCTGATCAGCCTGGCGATCGTCGGCATCTGGCAGTCGGTCGGTTTCAACATGGTGCTGTTTCTCGCGGGCCTCACCGCCATCCCGCGCGAACTTTATGCCGCGGCGGAAGTGGATGGCGCCAAGGGCAGCTGGGAGCGCTTCCGGCTCGTCACCTGGCCGATGCTCGGACCGACTACCCTATTCGTCGCCACGATCAGCGTGATCAACGCGGTGAAGGTATTCGAGACGGTCAAGACGCTGACCGAGGGCGGCCCGAACAAGGCTTCGGAAGTGCTTCTCTGGACCATCTATCAGGAGGGCTTCGTCTATCTGCGCGTCGGCTATGCCTCGGCCATGACCGTCATCTTCCTCGCTTTCCTCATCGTGCTGATGCTCGTCCAATACCGGGTTCTCGACAGACGGGTGCACTACACATGAAAAACACCGCCTTCTTCTCCATGCGCAACCTGCGTCTGGCCATGCTTTCGGCCGGAGCGCTCGTCTTCCTGGCGCCCTATATCTGGATGATTTCCACGGCGGCGAAATCCCGCGAGGAAATCTTTTCGTCCTCGCTCACCCTTTTGCCGCAGCACTGGGCGCTGTGGGAAAACCTTGCCAAGGCGCTCACCCGGGTGCCGATGGGCCAGCTCCTGTGGAACGGGCTTGTCGTCTGCGGCCTGATCTTCTTCTTCCAGGTGGTCATCGCCATTCCCTGCGCCTATGCCATGGCCAAGCTGAAATTCCGCGCCGCCCGCACGATGATGACGCTTGTCATGCTCGGGCTGCTCATCCCCATTCATGCCACCGCCCTGCCCATCTACGTCGCCCTGAACAAGGCTGGCATGCTCAACAGCTATTTTGCCCTGTCCGCGCCGTTTTTCATCTCGGTCTTCGGCATCTTCCTGTTCCTGCAGTTTTTCCGCGCCATGCCGGACGACCTGATCTCGGCCGCCCGGCTCGATGGCATGTCGGAGCTTGCCATCGTCAACCGGGTGATCGTTCCCAATGCCTGGCCGGCCGTCACCGCCTTCGCCATCTTCTCGGTGGTCGCGCACTGGAACGACCTGTTCTGGCCGCTCATCGTCATCACCGGCAGCGAACGGGCGACACCGCCTTTGGGCCTCCTGTTCTTCCGCGCCGCCGAAGCCGGGGACGATTACGGCGCGCTGATGGCCGCAACCCTCATCATCACCCTGCCGCTCGTTGCCGCCTTCCTGCTGGCGCAGCGGCGTTTCATCGAAGGCATCACCCTCACCGGCCTCAAAGGCTGACAGTTCCCAAGACCAGGAGATAACAATGAGCTTCTTCCGAAAGACGATTGCGGCAGTCGCGATCGCTACCGCGTTCAGTGTTCCCGCTTTCGCGGAAACCACCCTGAACGTGCATTACCCGATGCCCGGCTTCTTCAAGGATGTGATGGATGTCATCTCCAAGAAGTTCATGGAGGAAAACCCCGATATCAAGATCAGCTTCGTCAGCCCCTCGGCCACCTATGAGGAAGGCATCCAGACGATCCTGCGGCAGGCGGGAACCGCCGAAATGCCCGATATCACCTTCATCGGCCTCAACCGCCTGCGCATGATTGCCGAGCGCAGCGTCAATGTCGACATGAAGCCGCTGATCGCCAAGGAGCCTGATATGGCGGCCCAGGGCTTCAGCGACAACATCCTTCGTCTCGCCCAGGTCGGCGACCAGCAGGTCGGCCTTGCCTTCGCCACCTCCAACCCGATCATGTACTACAACGCCGACCTGATCCGGCAGGCGGGCGGCAATCCCGACCAGCCGCCGAAGACCTGGGACGAGGTCATTGCCCTCGGTGCCAAGGTCAAGGCGCTCGGCAACGGCAATGAAGGCATCGATTTCCGCTGGCAGGGCGATGACTGGATGTTCTCCGCCCTGCTGTTTGGCGCCGGCGGCACCATGCTTTCGCCGGATGAAAAGAAAGTCGCCTTCAACGGCCCGGAAGGCATCGCCGCCTTCAACCTCGTCAGCCGTCTGGTCAAGGAGGGCGGCATGCCTGTCCTGACCAAGCAGGCGGGTGAACAGGCCTTCGTTGCCGGCAAGGTGGGCTTTGCCTTCCAGACCACGGGCGCGCTGCGCAACACGATCAAGAATGTCGGCACGAAGTTCGACCTGCGCACCGGCTCGCTGCCGCTGCTCAATCCGGAAAAGGGTCATCTGCCCACGGGCGGCAATGCCGTCGTCATCCTGACCAAGGATACCGCCAAGCAGCAGGCCGCATGGAAATTCGCCAAGTTCGCCGCCGGTCCCTACGGCGCTTCGGTGGTGGTTCCCGGCACCGGCTATGTGCCGAACAACGAACTTGCTGCGAAGTCGCCGGACTATCTCGCCGATTTCTACAAGCAGAACCCGCTGTTCCAGGCTGGTCTCAACCAGATGAACCGCATGATCCCCTGGTATGCCTTCCCCGGCACCAATGGCGTCAAGGTGACCCAGACCATCGTCGACAACCTCTCGCGTGTCGTCGAACAGTCGGCCACACCGCAGGAAGCCCTGAACAACGCGGCCGACGAGGTCCAGAAGCTTCTGCCACGCCGCTGACACCGGTTCAATCAAGGACAGTCGCCCTGCCCACCGCGACAAGGCGCCTGTCCGCATCACACGCATTTGCCAACTTGGTATAACGGTTTTGCAATGGTTTGAGACTATGACCATCAGGGACAACCACCGGCTTGAAATATGTATCCCGGATACGTACTCGCGCCGGACCATCAATCCTTGCTGGACCAGCCATCGATGCCACCAACCGAATCCGGCCACAAGACGGAAAAGCGTATTGAAGAACGCAAGCGGACACGCCTGCGCTCAGGAAAGCTTGCAACGCTTGAAGGCCAGTTTCTGACCGAGTGCCACTTTCACAACATTGCCGGCGGCGGTGCCCGCATCCGCACCGTGGGGCCCTGCACCATCCCCAACCGCTTCTGGCTGTTCGACGACCAGTATCGCGGGGCGCTGATGACCGAGATTGTCTGGCACCGGGATGGCGACTTCGGCGTGCGCTTCATCGAGGATGCGAATGTGACACCGCTGAGCGAAGCCGTCCTCAGCGCCCTAGCCGGAAAATACTATTCCCTGTGAGGCGGATCAGGGTGCCGCGGGTGCCTGCCGCTGCAGGCCCTTGGTGTTCTGGTCGCGGATCTCCTTGGCGGTGATGTAGTTGAACTGTTCGACCAGAAGATCGCGCACCAGCGGTTCGGGGAATTTGGCGTTGACCCCGTCGATGACCGATTGCTTGACGCTGGCAAATTCAACCTTCTGCACGTCTTTCACATCGGAAAAGCGGCCGTAGAACTGGCGGAAGATTTCATCATTGATGAACGGCGCAACGGGCACGGTGACCGAGGCCTTGACGCGGCTGTCGAGCGTGTAGCCGAGCTGCACCACGATATAGCCTTCCACTGCCCCGTCCAGAATGATCGGGACACTGAAACTGTCGGTCTTGCCGAAATCGAGCACATCCTTGCTCTGCGACGACACAGCCGCCGTCGCCGAATTCTGCCACACGGCAAAATACAGCGATCCCAGCGCCACGCCGCAGATCCAGAGGCCGATCAGGACAATACGGATCATGCGCCTTGCCCGTTCCTCATCTGCTGGGCGGTGTAGGTGCCGTCGGCTTCCTGCGTTTCCAGCGCATCCCGGATGAGGCCGGTCAGCTCGGTCACGGCACGCAGATGCAGCTTGATGGCATCACAATTGCGGTCCAGCTTCTGCTTCAAGGCATCCAGCACCGGCTGCAGCGATTTCAGCGCCGGTACCCCGGCGGTTTTCGCGGCCTTGTTCATCGCCTTGTTGAAATCGCGCAGGCCACGGCTCTTGTGCGAGTTGATTTCGGCAAGATCGATCGTCTCGCCATCGAGCAGCAGTTTGGTTTCGCGCTCGACGACCTCTTCGAGGCGCTTGATGGCAAAGAGGACTGGCTCAAGCGCCGGTTCGACCTCGGGTACAAGGGGAGCGTGTTCGATCACGGTGCCGTTCTCTTCATTATCGTTGACTATATCCATATTCATTTCCTCCAATCTTGCCGGCATCAGCCCCGTTTGATCGCGTCAAGAGGTTTCGTCGTCTTCAATTGCTTGTGAATGAGTTGCCGTTCGATCTGGTACAAAATGACATTCGGGTCCGGGGTCTGATCGCCGGAGACCGCAGGCGCGGCGCTCGCCGCCGCGCTTTTCGTCTTGTTGGCGCTTTGCTGTTCCAGCATCCGCGCCACGCCGATGCCGCCGGCATCGGCCATCTTCTTGGCCACCGCCTCCGCCATCATGGATTTCCAGTAATCACCGGCAATGCCCTTGCCGAACACGGCCTGGTTGTCGCCGGTAAACATGGATTCGACAAAGGACTGCAGCATGAACGACTCGAATTTCTTGTAGGCGGGGTTCGGCGCGCCCGGCGCGCTGGTGCTGCCGATGGAAACCGTTGGTGTCCCGGCCTGCTGGATGGACGCGAATGTCTC
This sequence comes from Phyllobacterium sp. T2-21, assembly GCF_055378485.1. Lineage (NCBI taxonomy): Bacteria > Pseudomonadati > Pseudomonadota > Alphaproteobacteria > Hyphomicrobiales > Phyllobacteriaceae > Phyllobacterium > Phyllobacterium sp. T2-21. Next base: position 150,585 of record NZ_AP027914.1, read on the forward strand.
GCGCGACAGCCGTGTCTGGGCTTCGACGCGCGCCGCAGCAAGGCTGCGAAGCTTCTCGACCGACGCCTGCAGGGTTGCCGGATCGGCTGCATTGGCAACATCCAGCACCAGATCGGAAGGTGGATTAATGGCCATCGGTCACTGTCCCATCGTGTTTCATGCTTCGTACCTTACCGCGCCAAACTTACGGGAGGCTTGTGCCGCCAACGATTGTATGGATGACATATTCCTCGATTTCCTCGGCAGCAGCAGCCCGTTCCATCGCCTGCTCCAGCTGGCGCAGGCGGCCGCACAGAATATCGATGGTGCGCGACACCGCCAAAAGATCGCGCTTTTCCCGCACCATCCGTTCGGACAGGCCCGCCTGCTTCGCCTTGTTGGTTTCCAGCCGTTTCATGACGAGATCGGGCGGGACGATCCCCGCGCCATTCTCGAAGCGGTCGTTCTGCATCCTGAACAATGCCGTATTCTCTTCCGCGATGGCCGAGGACTGCGCATTCAGGCGCGCCAGCGCCATCTCGTGCCGGGCCTTGGTCAGCCGCTGCAGTTTGATCATTCCGCGCAGGGATTGGCGCGAACCCGGCCTGGTGCTCATGTCAGAAGTTCCGTAGGTAAGTGCCGGCCTCGCTGGTGAAGAAGCGCAGGAGATCCGGCATGCTGAAATAGAGAAGCATCAAGCCTCCGGCGAGAACGAACGGCATGGAGATGAAGTAGACGGGAATGGTCGGCGTCAGCTTGTTGATCAGCCCGACCGCAATATTCACCACAATGGCGAAGACAATGAACGGCGCGGCGATGCGGATGGTGCTGAAGAAGGCCTTGGACAGCGTATCGGTGAGGTTGACCATAGCGGTCGCGGGCTGAAATACCCCATCCACCGGAATGGCCGAATAGGATGAAAGCAGGGCGCGCAGCACCTCGAGATGCAGATCCATCACGAAGAACATGAGCAGCGCCGACAGGGTGACGATGGTGGCGATGGCCGCCTGCGGCTCCTCCGATTCGATGCCCGCCCCCGGCGCGCCGGAATAGCCCGTCGCCATGGCGATGGTGTTGGCCATGAACTGCAGGGCCCAGAAATACATGCGCGCCAGGATGCCGATCAGCGCGCCCACGACGGCTTCGATAAGGATGATGCGCATCAGCACCAGCGGCGCGGCATTGGCCACGGGCGCCATCTGCTTGAACACCAGCGGCACCACCATCAGCGAACAGGTCAGGGCAAGAAACAGCCTTATCTGCATGGGAATGCGCGGGCTGGAAATGCCCGGCATGATCAGAAGGCACGAGCCGACGCGGGCGAACACCAGAAAGGCGGCGATCACCATGTCGCTGAGCGCCAGGTTCTGCAGCATCGATCAAGGCCTCACGAGATCGTGCCGAGCGAACGCACTTCGACGCCACGGGCAATCTCCACATGGGACAGCACGGACAGCGTGGCGAACAGCCGCTCGATGATCATGCGGATGTAGGGGCGCGCTTCCGGCGACGCGACGAGCACGAAGCGCTCGCCCGCGTCCAGATGCTTGCGGATGGCGGTGCTGGCTTCGGTGCCGAACTGTTCGAGCAGGCGCGGGTCGATGTCGAACTCGACGATTTCGCCCTTGGCATCGCGCTTGAGGCTCTGGTGGAAAACCATGTCCCAGCGGTTGCCGAGGCGCAGCACGCTGAGCACGCCATTGTCCGCCAGATCGCCGCAGATCTGCTGCGACATGCGCATGCGCACATGCTCGACGATCATTTCCGCACGGCGGATATGCGGCGCGACTTCCGCGATGGCTTCCAGGATCAGGTTGAGATTGCGGATCGACACACGCTCCGACAGCAGCAGCTTGAGCACGGCCTGCAGGCCGGAATAGGACAGGTGCACGGGGCAGATATCGTCAAGCAGCTTGCGGTATTCCGGGCCGAGCCGGTCGAGCAGCGCGCGCATGTCCTTGTAGGACAGAAGCTGCGCCAGATTGTTGCGGACGATCTCGCTCAGGTGCGTCAGCAGCACCGAGAGATTGTCGACGGTCATGTAGTTGTCGCGCTTCAGATCGGCGGCAAAGGTTTCCGGCACCGAATAGGCCTTCATGCCAAAGGCGGGTTCGCGCACCTCTTCGCCCGGAATTTCGGGAATGGGCCGGTCGCCCGGGATGACCAGGATTTCACCGACGCGCAGCTCCTGCGAGACCACAACAGTGCCGTGGATCTTGATGCGGTACACCTTCGGCGGGATGAGGAAATCATCGGTGACCTTGATCTCGGGAACCACGAAGCCGTATTCGGTGGCGAACTTCTTGCGCATCTTGTTGACGCGGTGCGCCAGCTCCAGCTGCGAGGCCATCAGGCGGGTCGACAGCTGCTTGCCGAGGCACAGCTCGATCTGCGCGGTTTCGAGCGAGGCGCGGACGGAATTGCGATCCTCGTCCTCCGCCTCTTTCTTCCTCTGGTTCTGCTCGGCCACGGCTGCTGCTGCCACCCGAGCGATCTTGCGCGGAACGGCAATGCCGATGGCGACAAGGCCAAGGGCGAGAACGAAGAAGGGAAAGGAAGGCAGACCCGGCAGCACACCCAGCACGAACAGCAGCAGGGCGGCAACGAACAGAGCCTTGGGATAGGCGCCGAGCTGGCCGAAGACGGCCTTGTCGGTGGAGCCGCGCGTGCCGCCCTTGGACACCAGCAGGCCCGCCGCCAGCGAGACGATAAGCGCCGGAATCTGCGTGACCAGACCGTCACCGACGGAAAGCTTGGTGAAGACGTCGGCCGCCTGGCTGACTTCCATGCCGTGGCGGGTGACGCCGATGATGATGCCGCCGAAAATATTCACGGCGGTGATGATGAGGCCGGCGATGGCATCGCCGCGCACGAATTTCGACGCACCGTCCATCGAGCCAAAAAAGGCGCTTTCCTCTTCCAGCTCGCGGCGGCGGTGCTGCGCTTCCTTTTCGTCGATCAGGCCGGAGGAAAGATCCGCATCGATTGCCATCTGCTTGCCGGGAATGGCATCGAGCGTGAACCGCGCGCCGACTTCCGCGATGCGCGTGGCGCCCTTGGTGATGACGAGGAAATTGACGATGATCAGGATGGCAAAGACCACGAGGCCGATGACGAAGTCGCCGCCCATGACGAACTGGGAGAAACCGTGGATCACCTGCCCGGCGGCGGCATAGCCTTCATCGCCGTGGGTGAGGATGACGCGGGTTGTCGCGATGTTGAGCGACAGGCGCATCATGGTGGCAATCAGCAGGACCGTCGGAAACGCCGAGAAATCGAGCGGGCGCTGGATCCACAGGGACACCATGAGAATGAGAACCGAGAGCGCAATGGAAAAGGCCAGGCCGATATCGAGCACCATCGGCGAGACGGGCAGAAAGAGCACGGTCAGAATGATGACGATGCCAAGCGCCAGCCCGACATCGCTGCCGGTCAGATAGCCCTTGTCGCCCAGTTTCTTTACGGCAGCCTGTTGCACAGCATTCTCCTATGATCACAGCAAGCATAGGGAGCGAAGCTTACGCGAAGCCAAAGCGGCCACGTCGACCGGTTGCCACGCCCGCAATTGCGTCTGGCCATTGAGAAGGTGGGAAAGACGGGCGGTCCCTGGAACGCGGGTCTTGGGTATTCTGGTATGCTATGCTTGCGATCCTGGGGACCACCCGCCCCGGCAACCGGTTTCGCTCAATGCGGCATCATTGAACGCTCCCTCTCCGGCCGCACAGGTTTTCTTCCCTGCGAGGCCGAAGCGCCGGTCCTTTCCCGACTTTCGAAAGTTTCCGGAAGCATTCCCGCCGGAAAGGACAGGGATGAGAATAATGCGGGTCGGGATGTGGTGGATAAGTTGGCGTGATTTTTTGTGATGAGGGATGCGTTGCATAGCTGTCGCGCGCCCTTCGACAAGCTCAGGATGAGGGAGGTTGCATTTTTGCAGAGCGCTGGATTCCCTCATGGTGAGCCTGTCGAACCACGCACCAAAGACTCAAAAGCCCTTTTCGATCCGCGAATAGGTGAGCAGGGTCAGCGTGTTGATCTGCGAGCCGACGAAGGGGGCGGTCAGCGCAAGTACGGCAAGAATGACGATGATCTTCGGCACGAAGGTCAGCGTGACTTCCTGGATTTGGGTCAGGGCCTGAAACAGGGCAATGATGACGCCCGCCAGCATGGCGGCGCCCACGGCCGGACCGGCGGCGACAATCACCGTCCAGATCGCCTGGTTGACGATGTCGAGCGCATCGGCCTCATTCATGGTCGGCGGCGGGCGGTCAACTGATGACGATGCCGGCGGTGATCGGCAGTGTGGCCCCGCCCTTGAGCGTGGCGATCATGCCGTCGCTGTAGATCTTGACCGATTCCACCACGCCGGTGACCTTGCCGTCGGCGCTGGTGACGGTCTTGCCGATAATGCCATCCGCCTGGGAAAGCGAGGCGCTGGCAAGAATCTGGTCGAGCTTCTTGTTCATCAGCGTCGCCTGCTCGACATTGGAGAACTGCGCGAGCTGCGCGACGTATTGCGTGCCGTCCATCGGCTGTGTCGGGTCCTGGTTCTTCATCTGCGCGACGAGCAGCTTCAGGAAGGACTGGTAGTCGACGCTCGGTCCGCCGGTCTTGGACGTGTCCGGTGTATTGCCGGTTGATGATCCTATGGGAGGTGTGGTGGTCATGCGATTGCCTCCGGCCGGTTTGGCTGATCCGAATGGGTGGGATGAATGGTTTCAAGCTCGCCGGAGAGGATTTGCGCCTCCAGCGGATAGAGCAGCCGTATGGCCTTGAGCGCCTCGAACACCCGGTCGTTGCAAACGATCTCGTCGATCAGCTTCAGCTCCTTGAGCATCAGCGGATTTTCGAAGGTGGCCAAAAGGTTTGCCAGCATGCGCTTGAAGGTGATGCTGGCTTCATGCCTGATCAGCGGATTGATCAGCATGATCTGTGCGGCGTAATAGAGCTGGCGCAGCGGTGTCGTCGTCTCGTCCGCCTGCAGGACGTGGCTCTCGAGCAGGAACGTCACATCGTTGAGAAACTCGAGGGAAACCTTGCGGTCAGCACAAAGGATAGCACCGTTGATATAGACTTTCTCGCCGGCGCGCAGGGTTATTTTCATGGTGTTCAGATCCCGTCCCGAATGGTTCTGGTGATCTCGATAATGCCGTCATAGTCGGTCGACCGGCCCTGGCGGATCTCTTCAAGCTCCTTGAGGATATAGATGCCGATCGAGATCAGCGACGCCCGCAATTGCGGCGGCAGGCCGTTTTCCGGGCTGCCGAGATCTTCGATCACGATCACCCACAGGCGCGAGGTGAAATGCACCGCTTCGATGCCCTTGAAGGAATAGGCGCCCTCGTCGCGCGCTTCCTCCAGCATCATGATCGACTGGTCGAACAGCGAGCGTTCGCGCTCCTTGGCGCTGGCAGCGCCGTCATCCATGATGTCGTTGTATCGGGCCTGGTACATATGTTTTTCCGGTATCGGCGCAGACGGGCGTGGCAACCGCGCCCGCTACAGCTATTTCAGGTAGTTGAGCAGGCTCAGGCTCTGCAGCTTGACGGTCAGGGCGTAGGAAGCCTGGATCTGGTTTGAGAGGGCATTCACGCGGTTCGCCGCTTCATAGGGATCGACAGCCTCCAGATCGAGAACGGAGCTGTTGAGCACCTTGATCTGCACGGTCAGGCGATCGGTCGCATCCTTGGTCCGCGCCTGGGCATCACCCAGAAACGCCTGTGCGCCGGTCAGCGAGGTGACGGCCTGGGTTGTCGTGGAGATCGCCTTGTCCATGACCGCATCGAAAGCGCCCTGGTTCAAGCCGATATTGCTCAGTTCGGCAACCATGGTGTAGCTCAACGCCATCTGCCGGAACCCGGCATTGTTGGCACTGACCGAGGTCTCGGCCAGCTCCGTCGGCGCGATCCGGCTTTTGACGACGGTGTCTGACGCGGACGACCAGTTGCTGGACCACGAGCCGGCGCTGAACTGGGCGGTCATCGTGGTGTCGAGGAAGGTCTTCATCTGATCGGCGGTGATGTTCTTCACCTGCGGATCGGTCATGGGAAAGCCGAACTGCGTCTGGAAAGCCGTCTGGATGGCTGCGCGCGCCGGACTGCCGGCGGCGTAGTAGTCGTCCATCGGCTGCACGTCCGTGTTCACGCCGGCAAAGACATACTCGCCATTGTAGTTGGTGTTGGCGAGGCCCGTCATGGTCTGCAGACCGCTTTTCGCCTTGTCCAGGGCAACCGAATGACCGTCGGACGAACCGCGCAGCGCGGTCACGGTGCCGAGAAAATCCGTCGCGCCCTTGACCATATTGCCAAGCGCATTCTGCGATGTCGTCATGCGCTGGCCGATCAGATTGTTCGTTTCGGTCAGAACCGTCAACCGGTCGAACTCCTTGCGCAGGGAGATGGACTGGCCTGTCCGGCTGCCGAGCGCGAGACCGGTATCGGACACGAATCCGGTGGTCGACTCTTCCTTTGCCTTGATCAGGTCGGCCTGCGCCTTGGCCAGGATATTCCGGGTGGAATTGGCCAGCATGTAAGATGAAATCGATTGGGTTTTCATCGTTATTTCACCGCGTTCATGAGTTCGTTCAACATGGCATCCACGGCGGAGAGAATCCGGGCCGACGCCTGATAGGAGTGTTCAAGCTGCAGCATCGACTGCATCTCGACATCGATGTTCACACCCGACGCATTGGAGATCGCGTCTTCGGCCCGCGATGCCAGCACGCCGTTATAGGTATTGGTCTCCGTGGCAGCCTTGCGCTTGGTTTCAAGCGAACTGATCGAGGCGGCGGAATAGTCCAGGAGGTTCTTCTGGCCGGTGATGCCGGCATTCGCATCGTAGCTGCGCGGCGCATTGATGGCGCCGATCAGCCCCTGCAGGCGGGATGAAAAGCCAGCCGACCCCGAAGTGTTCTGCACATAATCCGGATTGGCCGGGTTGGTGCCGCCGTCACGCAGGAGCGTCGGGCTGCCGCCTTCCGACTGGATATAGGCCGAGGAAACCTTGATGGTCCCGGCAATGCCGGGCGATATCGTTCCGTCCGCAGGCATGGCCGGCGCGCCGGAATAGGTGAAAAGACCCGGAACGTCCGGCAGGGTCGGCGGCGTCTTCTGGTCTTTTTCGGCAAACATGCTGACAAGACTGCGCGCGATCTCGTCGAGCTGGTTCTGGTAGGCAGGCGCGGTCTGGTCGCGCAGCTGCAGCAGGCCGCTCAGCCGTCCCGTCCCGTAGGGCTGCTGGAACGTATCGTGCGACAGCGGCACGCCGTCCACATAGACCTGGTTGCCGGTGGTTCCCGCAGCAAATGCAGCGGTCGGCGTGAAGCTGACCTTGCGGGGCGATCCTTCGAACAGGGTGACCCCGGACTCGGCGAAAATCACGACATCATTGTCGCCGCGCACCATCGTCGTGATGCCGATCTCACCGGAAATTTCCTTCAGCAGGCCATCGCGCTGATCGAGGAAATCCGACACATCGGCGCCCGAGCGGGTTCCGTTGACCACCCGGTTGTTGATGGTTTCGAACTTTGCCAGCAGCGCGTTCAGATTGCTGACGGAATCCTTGATGTCGTTGTCGGCATCCTGGCGCAGCTTCTGGATGTCGCTTGTTCCCTTGTTCAGGGCATTGGCCAGGTTGACGGCCTTGGACACCGCCGCTTCACCAACGGAGTTATTGCCCGGCTGCGATGCGTAGAGCTGCAGGGAATCGCGCAGGTCGCCCAGAAGAGCGCTCGGCGAACCGGATGCGTTGTTGGCGGAGTAAATGCCGGAAAGCCTGTCAAGGCCGCTCTTCAGCGTCGAGGACGAGCCGTACTGGCTGTTCGTCTCGATGTATTTGGACAGGAGCGCATCGTCGGCCGAGCGGCTGACGGACAGATAGGTCGATCCGTTGGGGCCGCTGACAACGGAGCCGATGCGGCGCGTAAAATTGGGATCGTTGGCACCCGCAAGATTGCGGGATACCAACGCTGTCTGTTTCGACGTCGTCGTCAGAGCACTCTGAGCGGTAAGGAGCGCCGAGCTTAGTGACATGCCTTAGGTCCAATCAACATTTGCGATGCTACCTCTTCAGATTGACCAGCACGTCCATCAAATCCGCACCGGTCTGGAAGACCTTGGAATTGGCCGTGTAGCTTCTCTGCGCCTCAATCATCTCAGTCAGTTCCTGCGCGATATCCGCGTTCGATTCTTCCAACGCGCCGGATGTCAGTGTTCCGAAGCTGCCCTTGCCGGGCCGGCCGAACTGCACATCGCCGGAGTTGGCGCTGGTCGCAAACACATTGCCGGACAGGACAAGCAGGTTGTCGGGGCTGGGAACGTCAGCCAGAGCGATCTGGTAGATGGCGCGCTGCGCGCCATTCTTGTAGCGGGCAACGACGGTGCCGTCTGCCGCGATATCGACGTTCTCGATCGGGCTCGGGGTGCTGCCGTCGATCTTCGCCTCGATCGGCGTGTAATCGCCTGCCAGCTGCTTGGTGGCCGACATGTCGATCTCGAGCATCTGGCCGTTGGGGATCTGCACCGAAAGGGATTTGTCGGCCGACGTCATCTTGCCGGTTGCGCCATCGAAATTGAAGCTTTCGCTGGCCAGGGGCGCCTTCGAATAGGGGAAGCCGCCGCTGGCCGCCGCATCGGCCTTGTTGTAAACCGTGGCCTCCCACGTGGCGTTCTTGGTGACCGGATCTTCACCTGTCTTGGTGAAGTAAACATCGAGAACCACCAGATTGCCGAGATTGTCAAAACTCTGCAGCGATGTCTTGGCGGTGTATTTTGCCGTCCCGGCGGCATTGGCGGCCGCATTGGACGGAAGGTCGGCGGCAGCGACAACGGCGGAGCCCGCCGGCAGGTTGGCCGTGAACGTGCCCTTGCGGCTTGGATCGGCGACAAGATCGTTCTGCTTGACGTTGATCTTCTCGAGCCCCTGGTAGCCATTGATGACCGAATTGGTCTGGCCGTTCACGATCGGATTGCCCATGAGATAGTAGCCGGCCGCATTGACCAGATTGCCCTGCGCATCCGGCACGAACGAACCGGCGCGTGTCAGGTATGGCGTGCCGCTGCTGTCATTGACCACGAAGAACCCGTTGCCCTTGAGCGCAAGGTCTGTCGATGAGGTGGTGAAGCGCAGCGAACCATCGTCGGAAATATGGTGACGCACAACCGTTTCGACGCCGCCGGAATTGTAGGAGCCGCCCGAGCTTGGCAGAACCAGCGAGGCAAACTGGGTGCTGGCGCGCTTGTAGCCGGTGGTGCTGGAATTGGCGATGTTGTCGGACACGGTCGACAGGCGATTTGACTGGGCGTTCATGCCCGATACACCCGTCCGCATCATTCCATAGAGGCTCATTTCCGTCTCCTTGCGCGATGATTCCGTTGCGAATCGTAACCTGACGATGCTTGCGTGAACCTGACGCCTTGAATGTTTCGAGAACTTGCTGAACGCCCCGCCGGCGGCGGAGCGGTGAAGGCTCAATCGAGATTGATGCAGTAACCGAGGAACCGCTTGGAATCGATCGGATCGTGGCCGAGCTGCTCACGCAGCTTCTTGCGCAGCTTGCTGATGTGGCTCTCGACCACGCTTTCCTCGACCTCACTGTCGAAAATGCCGTAGATCGCGCTGAATATCTGCGCCTTGTTCAGGCGCCGCCCGCGGTTGGCGATCAGATATTCCAGGATGCGGCGTTCACGCCGCGGCAGCGAAAACTCGACGCCGTTGACCTGCGGATCGCGGCCGTCCGAGAAGACGCGGATCGGACCGACCTGCGTGCCCGTATCGCCGTTGCCGTAGCGCCGGCGGATCGCGTTGATGCGGGCGAGAATTTCCCGCACATGCATCGGCTTGCGCACCACGTCGTCAACACCGGCCTGGAAGAGTTCAAGCGTGTGTTCGAGCGACTGCGTTTCGTTGACCGCAATGACCGGCGCCGAGCAGCGCTCACGAATCTTGTGGGGAAACTGGCTGCGGTTCGCACATTCCCCTATCAGAAACGCCTCAACCGCCATAATGTCGCTCTGCTGGACGGTCGAAACCCAGTCACCGAAATCATCGGGAGCGAACCCTGTTGTTGTAATGCCCTCGCGGGCGAACCACGCCGAATACCCACTCGTCACCAGACTTCGTTCGTCGACGACTACAATCACGGCCCCACCTTCCGAATCAGTAAAAACCCCACACAACACACACCTAGCGGGGTCGATGACTCGCCGACAATCCCCAACTAATTGACCGCAATTAATTGGGAGTCTGAAATGGGGAGTCCGAAGGGGAAACGGGAGGGAAACGCGATGCGACTCGCATGGCTGAATGTCTACTGGTCATACCTTAACGAAAGATGACCGCGTCAACAAATTCACGTTTTATTACCGATCATTAACACCCTCACTTATCGCAGAACATTCGCGCCTTTTGCGTCCAGTTTCCGAAGCCCGAAGCCACCATGTTTTCCATGACCCGGCAGACATACTGCTTCTGTGCCGGATTGTTGTTGGGACCCGCATGGTAGCGTGCCACGGCCATGGTCCAGTTGCCTTCGCGTGCCCGGAGCTGTTTGAGAAAGCGCGCGGCGTAATCGACATTGGTTGCCGGGTCCAGCATTGCCCCCACGGAGGGAAAGGCGCTGGCGTGAAAATAGTGATTGATCTGCATGCAACCGAGATCGATGAGCTTGGCTCCCTGGCCATGCGCTTCGTTGAATTTCATCACGGCCGCCGCAGCTGACGGCATGAAAACCGCTTTGCCTTCGATGTTCATGGCGTAGGGCTGCAGCGAGTCCTTGCGCCCGGTTTCGGTCAGCCCAACCGCATAGAGAATGCCGATCGGGATGTCGTACTTGCTCGACGCCCGGTGCATTTCGCGCTCGCAGAGATTGTCGGCGCGCGCAGCGTGCGCGGTCAGCAGACTGCTACACGACCAGACCGCGAGACACAGTGCGATCAGCCATGGCTTTGGCAGTCTTGTCATCGCTTTCATCGCGTCTGCTGTCTCCAAAATGCTGCTGCCCGGACGAGCGGTCGCCCTGCGTTCCCTGCGAGCCGGTGTTGGCCTGTCCCCGGCTCCCGGCCGGCTGGTCCTGGCCGGTCATGGCCTGCTGGCCGGGTTGCGTGCTTGCCACGGCCCCACTGCGATCGATCACGGAAATGGTGACGGCGGATGCATCATCGGCAACACCGGCGCGCTGCAGGGCCTTGCCCAAGGCTTCGTGGTCGCGCGCGAGGTGCTCGGCTGCTGCCCTGCTTTCCGCCATGAGCTGGATATGCATGCCTTCGCCGGTCAGACGCAGGCGGGCCGTGACCGTACCGAGTTCGACCGGCTGCAACTGGATCACCAGCGTTCGGGCCGCACTGGTGCTGTGATCCGAGATGATCTGGACATCCGCGATGGCGGGGCGGCTCTGCGGCGCTGCCGGCGCCGCCTCGGCAAGTGTTGTCAGGGTGACGCGCGGCTCGGCGGCGGGGGCCGGCTGGGCAACCGGAGCCGGGGTGCTGATGGCGGGCGGCGGCGCCTGTTCTGGCGCCTGCTTTGCACTGACGCGGGCCTTGGGCGCATCGGCCGCCGCTGCTTCGGCAGGCTGCGGCTGCGGGCCATCGGCCCTGTCCGGCTGAGCCTTGGTATCAGGATTGGCAGCGGTCTTCACAGCCGGCTTGTCAGCCCCATCGGCAGCGGATTTCCTGTCGGCCAGAGACGCAGGCGCAGGCGGTTCGTCCTGACCATTTCCGCCGGTATCGAGCGCCGTCTCCCCGTCGGTCAGGGCATTGGCGTCCAGCGCCCGCAGCGGCTTGTTCTCGCGTCCCGGCTGACCGCCACCGGCCGATGCCTGCCGGTCAAGCAGCTGTTCCAGCGCGAGGATGGACTGGCCGAACATGGCCTGCACGGACGGGCCCGTGCTTGCCTGCTCATCGTCCGCTTCAACCGCCGGTTCGTCATCCATCGCGGCGACGTCATCCGGCGCGATCCCGTCGCCCGCCTCTGACGGCAGGCGCAGCGGCTTTGCCTCCAGCATGGACTTGAAGTCAACCGCGTCGTCCTTGCCCTTGGCGGCTTTCCTGTCGGGCAGGCGGTTTCCCTTGCCTGTCTCCCCGACAATGGCGTCCTTGAGTGATCTGAGCGGCATATCCGGTCCGATGGTCATTTCCTGGCCTTCCCTAGAAGCGCATCGATTGCGTCAAGCTTCTTGCGTGTTTCATCGATCATCGGATCAACCGCGATGGCCGGTTTGGGTGCACCGGTCTTTGCCCTGGCGTCCGTTGGTGCGGCACCAGCTCTCACGACGGATCGCTGCGGCGTTTCCGCAACATCCGCGGATGGCTGCTCGAGGATTTTACCCCCCATCGCCGCCGCTGCTTCCAGCAGTTTGACATCGCGTTCATGCAGGCGGTCGCGCGGCAATTCCGAGAGCATTTTCATCGCATCGTCGGTCTTTTCCGTACCGACATTGCTGATCCCGAGATAGAGCCGTGCCTGCGTGTCATCCGCCTTGAGCGACTGGGCCAGCGCTTCGGCTTTTTCCGACATGAATCGGGCGCGCTGCATGTCGCCGCCAACGATCGCACCGCGGGCTATGCGCAGGTAAAAGGGCATGCGGGCTCCGGTCCAGGCCAGCGACGCCATTTCCTCGATCTCGTCATTGCTGATCTTGGCCTTGAGGACCATGACCGCATCGACCAGCTGGCGGAAGAAGTCCTCCGAATAGGGTGAAAGGGCAAAGCGCTGCAGATAATTGCGGGCCAGCAGCCTGACCTTGTCCTTGTCGCCCAGATTGGCGGCCATCATCAGGCCGCGCCGCAGGGCAGCCTCTTCCAGCAGGGTTCCCGGCGCCGTCAAGCGGATATAATCCAGGCGCTTCAGCGCTGTCGGTACATCGATGGCGGCGAGCTGTGCTGCCGTCACCAGCGAGATGGAAGCGATCAGTTCGCTCGGCACATCCGGCGGCAGCTCCTCGCTGAAGTTTTCAACAATGCCAAGCGGATTGCCGTCCGCATAGGCCAGCGAACCGGCGACCAGCTTGGGACTGATGCCATCCAGTTTCGTCGTGGTGAGGATGGTGCGCACGACCTGCGGATTGCCGCCATTCAGGAGATAGATGAGAATGGCGTAGGCGTTGGCCGGCTTTTGCCAGACGTCCGGATTGGCCGCCTGGAGCTGCGCTGCAATATGGCCCAGCACCCGGTTGAGCATGGGCAGGGCTTCCGGCTTGCCGGAGGCCACCTGATCCTGCAGCATGCGCATGGAGCGCACCAGCAGATAGGGTTCCGGCGACAGCATGTCGGCCCGGGCCATGCCAAGAGGCAGGCTCATAAAACCGATCAGCAGCCATCGCAGACGGGAGCCCCACATCATCTCTTGGCCGTTTTCAAAAAGATGTCGATACGCCGGTTCTGAGCCGCGTAGGGATCGGCCGGCACCTTGGGATCGCGGTCGGCATAGCCTTCCACGCGCAGGATGCGCTTGGCATCGAGGCCGCCGCGCGTCAGCATGTAATAGGCCATGTGCGCGCGCGCCGACGACAACCGCCAGTTGTCATAGGTATCGCTCTTGAAGGGGCGTGCGTCGGTGTGGCCGCTGATGATGACGTCGCCCTTGCGCGTCGCGATGATCTTGGCGATCTGCTCGAGAACCTGCACCACCCGCTTGTCCGGCTTTGCCGATCCGATGGCGAACATGCCGTAGTCGACCTTGTCGGTCAGCTGGATCAGGACACCCTCGTCGGTGGGCACCACGGTGATGTCAGGCGCCTTTTCATCGGCGGCAGTGCTGGTCTTCTTGGAAATTTCCGAGGCAAGCTCGCGCGCCGAAGCAAGCTGCGCCGAATCCGGCTGCTTGTCGCCCTTCGCCGGATCAACGGTTACGCTGGCGTCGGCGGGCTTGACTGCCGCCTTTTCCAGCTTCTGCTGGTTCGCCTGCTGGGCGGCACTGGCCGTATCCATCGGCTTTGCATCGGGCGTCTGCGCCTGCGCACCGGCCTTGTCTTCAACGCCCGCGGCCCGCTTTTCCAGCTGTTCCTGCGAGGGCGGCGGCACGGCGGGACTGTCGGTCAGCGGAAAGAGATCATCCTCCACGTGGGTCGACCAATAATTGGGATTGAAGGGATCACGATAGGCGTCGCCGCCCTGCGCGCCCGTGGATGGGCCGGCATTGTTGGACCCGCCGTCACCCTTGGCAGACCGGTTCTGCAACACGCCGGAATCCGTAGCGATTTCCGCAAGCACCGCATAGGGGTCCTTGAACATCTGCCGCTCTTCCGTCTCCGGCTTGGCTTGCAGTTCCTTTTCGTTGCGCGCGCTCTTGGTTTCCGCATCGGTCGAATTGGGGCGCTCGAAGCGAACCTTGCCTTCCTGATTGTCCGTGGCTTCAATGCCCTTCGGCCGCGCCTGCCGGTCCATCAGCTTGACCGGATTGAAATAGCTGGCAACGGCCGCCTTGGTTTCCTCATTGGCGGCATTGATCAGCCACATGACCAGGAAGAAAGCCATCATCGCGGTCATGAAATCCGCATAGGCGATCTTCCAGACGCCGCCATGGTGGCTGTCTTCGCCGTCATTGCGGCCGCGCCGGACAATGACGATTTCGCGGCGGGTTTCCGGGTCGATATTCATCGGGTCGTATCCTTCACCGCATCAATCAGGTGACCAAGCCGCGTTTCGACAACCACGTCGTCGAGTTTCATCGACAGTTCCGGTTGATCGGACCGGGTGAACGTGAAGCGCATGAGATCAATCCCCGGGCGATTGCGCAAAGCATCGATGAGGTGCGGCGGCCCGGAAATGTCGATCATCACGCCCTCCAGGCCCTGTGTCAGCCGCTCGATTTCCCCGACAAAGCCGGTAACAGCGCGCTCACGCAGATTCTTTTCAACCAAGGGGGAAAGAACGGTTGCAAGACTGCTCGACAGTCCCGCCGATATGACCGCCAGCCCCGCTTCAACCTGATCGTACAGGCGGGTTCCGATCCGATCCATGAAATCCGCTTCCGCCGCCGCCAGTTGTTCCTGAAAATCCCGCTCCAGCCGCAGTTTTTCCGCATCGAAAAGCACGGAGGCCTCCGCCTGCCCCTCGGCGCGGCCGAGCTCGAAGGTTTCCTTGATCTTCAGCTCGATATCGATGAGATCGACAACATCTTCGGGAACCGCATCATCCACCAATGTTTCAACGCGCTCACGCGTCGCGGCGGCAAAAACCGTCACCCGGTTATCGGGCACATGTTTCGGCGTGAAGTCGGTGAGCATACTGGCAATCGATCGGGCCATATCAAGCTGCCTCGTGAACCCATTGTTTCAGGATCGCCGCCACGCGCTCTTCATCCATATCGATCATCTGTTCCAGCCGGTTCTGCGCGGGAACGCGCATGCGCCGCCGCAGCTCGCTCAGGTCGTCATAGGGCAGGCTCTGGTCGGCATTGGCGGCCAGCGCCGGTTGCGGCCGCGATGCGGCGGTGAAATCGGGAACAGCCACGTCCGTACCGGCCGCCAGCTGCAGCGCATCCTGCGGCTTGGTCATTTCGCGCATCAGCGGGCGAACGCCGAACCACAGGATCAGACCCACGGCGACGATCAGTGCAGCGGCATTGACGAAGCTGCCCGCCTGCCGCGACATCGTTTCCGACAGCGGCGTGGCGGCCGGCTGCAGCTGATCGTCGGTTGCTTCCATGAAGTTCAGCGCGGTCACGTTGATGACGTCCCCACGTTTCTGGTCGAGGCCGGCCGCGGTTGCCACCAATTGGGTGATCTTGGCGATCTGCTGTTCGACGAATTTGTCCGGAACCGGCGTGACGCCTGCGGTTGCCAGCAACCGCGCCTGGTCGATGACGACGGCGATCGACAGGCGCTTGATCTGATAGCTGTCGCTGACCGTCGAGATCGTCTTGGAATTGACCTCGTAATTGGTCAGCTCTTCGCGCTTGTCGGTCTTTTCGGTCGAGCTGTCGCCGTTCTTGCTCTGAATTTCTTCCTGCGGGATGTTCTGTTCCACACCGGTCGCGTTGTCGCTCTTCGAGTTCTTCGAATCGCCGCTTTCGCGCACGACACGCACGGACCGCTCAACCTTTGATTCCGGGTCGAACACGGTCTCGTTGGTCTGGCGCTTGTCCGTATCGAGCGCCACCTGGACGCTTGTCTGGAAATGGCCGATGCCGAGATAGGGTGCAAGCGCCTTGCGGATGTTGTCATCGACCGAGGCCGAAACATTCTGCTCCAGCGTCGCCGACATGACGGCACCGGCATTCGAGCCATCATCCTTGGATGCCAGGAGCCGCCCGTTCGTATCGAGCACGGTGACTTCGGAGGCAGTCAGCTGCGGCACGGCGGCTGCGACAAGCTGGCGGATCGACTGCGCCGACTCCATCGAGAACCCGCCTTCGGTGCGGATCACCACGGAAGCGGAAGGTGCCTGATCGCCGCGGCGGAAACTGCCCTTTTCCGGCAGAACAATATGCACGCGGGCGGCCTTGATGCCGCGGATCGCCTGGATTGTCCGGGAGATTTCGCCTTCCAGCGCCCGTACCCGGGTGATTTCCTGCATGAACGAGGTAAGGCCCAGCGAGCCCATATTGTCGAAGAGCTCGTAACCGGCATTGTTGCTGGTCGGCAGCCCCTTCTCGGCCAGATACATGCGGGCCTGGTCCGCCTTGCCGAACGGGACGAGCACGGAGGTGCCGTCGGCCTTCACATCGAACGGTATGCCCGCTTCGCCGAGGGCCATGCCCATGCGGTTGACGTCGTCGCGGCTGAGACCGACATACAGCGTCTCATATTGCGGGCGGTTGAGATAAATGCTGGAGACAAGGATGGTGGCGAACAGGGTGACGCCGACGAGGGCGAGCCCGATGAGCCGCCGCGCGCCAAGCTTTTTCATGGCACCCAGAAACTGCTCCAGAGACTGTCTGATATTCTTTTCCATCAATGCCCACCACGCTTGCGTCGTCCGACCATAGAGGCCGAAGCTTGCGCGAAGTTAGAGCGTGCTGCGAAGTGGAAAAGAAAAAGGCCACGCACGAGGCGTGGCCCAATTCAGTATCGATCCCGAGGGATCGTCATCCTTAGCGGAACAGCTGCTGGATGGTCTGGTTGCTTGCATTGGCAATCGACAGCGCCTGAACGCCGAGCTGCTGCTGAACCTGCAGAGCCGACAGACGAGCCGATTCCTTGTTCATGTCAGCGTCGACCAGCGTGCCGATACCACGATCAACGGCATCCGAAAGCGCGCTGATGAACGACTTCTGGCTGTCGATACGGGTCTTGGCAGCACCGAGCTGCGAAGCACCGGAAGCCAGGCCCTTGGCAGCAGCTTCGATACCGGTCAGCATGCCGTCAATCGCCGTGTTGTCGACGCCTGCAGCCGAAACGTCGATCGTCAGGATCGAGGTCTGCGTTGTGACAGGTGCGGCTGCGGCGTTGGTAACAGCAAACTGCTTGTCGAGAATGCCGGTCTTCGTTGCAGCGGTGCCGCCCGTGTCGATAAGACGGGTATTGGCAAGCGCAACGTCGATCGAGCCGGTCGTTACGACGCCGGTCGAGCTGCGGCTGTAGGAAGCGATCGTGCTGAAGTTTGCCGTTGCAGGAGCAGCGTCGACAGCCTGGTCGGTGGTGAGCAGGTTGGAACCGGCGTAGGAAGCGCCTGCGTTTTCCTTCAGGGCGCCGATAGCCGAGTTGATCAGCAGCTGGTTCTTGGCGCGGTCTTCAGCGCTGGCATTCTTGGAAGCCAGAACCAGGTTCTTGATGGTGTTTACCGAATCAATGGCCTTGTTCATTGCGGAATAGGCAGTATCGATCTTGGAGCTGCCGAGACCGAGAGCGTCCTGGATAACCGAGTTGGCACCATTGTCCGAACGCATCGTGGTAGCGATCGACCAGTAAGCGGCGTTGTCGGAAGCTTCGGAGATCTTCAGGCCCGTTGCAATGCGGTTCTGAGTGGTGGCAAGGTTTTTGCCGGTTGCAGTAAGTGTCTGAAGCGCGGTCATTGCTGACGCGTTGGTAAGAATGCTGGCCATGGAAAAAGCCCCTATAAAAGATACATGTGATGGGGACATGTCGGATCAGAACCGACCTAACAGAGCGGCATGATGCCTGTAACCGAAGCGGTCACCTGTTATGACGAGCAGGAGTACGCCAGAATTGTTACGGTTTCAATAACGGCCAGGATTAATTTTCATCATGGTTACGAAAACGATCGTATCAAACTGCCGACCAGAATATTCCAGCCGTCGATCAGCACGAAGAACAGGATCTTGAACGGCAGCGACAACACGGTCGGCGGCAGCATCATCATGCCCATGGACATGGTGAGCGTCGCGACGATCAGGTCGATGACCAGGAACGGCAGGACGATGAGAAAGCCGATCTCGAAACCGCGGCGCAGCTCGGAAATCATGAAGGCGGGCACGAGGATACGCATATCAATGGCCTCGTTGGCCTTGGTGCGGAAGGATTCGTCCGCCAGATCCTCGAACAGCCGCAAATCCTTGTCGCGCACCTGCCGCAGCATGAATTCACGGAACGGCGACATGATCTCGCGGATCGCCACATCCTGGGTGATCTGGTTGTTCACCAGCGGCTGCACGCCATTCTGCCATGCCCGGTCGAAGACCGGCGCCATGACATAGAAGGTCATGAACAGCGCAAGGCTGATCATCACGAGATTGGCCGGCGTTGTCTGCAGGCCGAGGCCCGAGCGCAGCATGGAGAAGGCAATGGCGAAGCGGGTAAAACTCGTCGCCATGATCAGGATGCCCGGCGCGATGGAAAGCACCGTCAGCACCGCCAGCATCTGGATGATCTGGCCGCTGGTCGACGCGCTGCCCTGCGGGATCAGCCCGTCCAGGAGCGAGGGCGTCTGGGCCATGGCGGTTCCGCCGAGTACAAGCAGCAGCAGGGGTGTCAGAAGACGCCGTTTCATTCCATCACCAATGCCCAGATGTACACTTTCTCGATCTTGCCCTCGGAGCGCATCCGCGCCCTCTCCTGCAGATCCATGCGCAGATATTCCAGCCCCGCCGCCCCGCGCAGCTGCATGAGATTGACGGTGCGCAGGAAGGCCATGAAGTCGCCGGCAACGGTTGCAGCCATTTCATCGGATATTTTCTCGCCGGGCTTGGCCACGATGCCCGCTTCCAGCCTGATCCAGACATCCTGCGGGATTTTCACGTTGGTCAGGATCGGTTTGAGCGCCACGACATTGCCGGATGGCAGGTCGGTACCGGCGGGGCGCGTCTTCTCGCCCGCCCCGGCGGCCTGACCGGCCGGCACGCTCAGGCCGAGCTGTGTTCCAAGAAACCAGCCGCCCGCCGCAGCGACGAGCGTGAGGACCGCCACCGCAGCAATGACCGCCACGCTGGATGGTGCTTTCGGGGCGGGTGTCGTGTCTTCGGCGAGCGTGCTCATATCGGTCAGATCGGCGATACTTGATCGAGGATCTGCTGACCCCAAGCCGGCTGCTGCGTTTCGCTCTGGCGCCCGCGGCCGCCATAGGAAATGCGCGCTTCGGCGATCTTCTCATAGGAAATGACATTGTCGCCGGAAATGTCACGCGGCCGTACGACGCCGGCGACATTCAGCACCCGCAATTCATAGTTGACGCGCACCTCCTGCGAGCCGCGGATGACCAGATTGCCGTTGGGCAGAATATTGGTGACGATGGCCGCAACCCTCAGCACGATCTTTTCCGACCGCTCGATCTTGCCCTCGCCCTTGGTGCGGCTATCGGATTTCAAATCGAGATTGCCGCCGATATTGCCGGCGGAGAAGCCGCTGCCGCTGATATCCGCCTTGCCGCCGACATCGGATGAGGCGACGCGCGAACGGCTGTTCTTGTTGTCGAACGTCGCCTTTTCGTCGATCAGAATGTTGACGGTCAAAACGTCGCCCGGATTGGTGGCGCGCGGATCGCGGAAGAAGCCGGCCGCGCGGTCCTGCCAGAGCGAATAGCGTTTCGGCTGCGGCTGGGACGGATAATAGGACGGATCCGAGACGCTGAAGCTTTGCCCGACACCCGCGCCCACCGGCGACATCTGTGGTGTGCGGTTCAGATCACGAAAATTGTCGGCGCATCCCGAAAGGGCAACGGCACTGGCGATGGCAAGCAGGGATGCCGCTTTCTTCATTGTGCGGTTCTTTCTTTGTTTGTGACCACACGGGATCCGACAATCACGCGGGCTAGACGCGAGGATTTTTCCGCGGGCATTTCATTCAGGATAACGCTGGAGACACGGGGATTGAGCTTCAGCAGCAGCGCGGCTGCCGGCTCGTCGCCCATCAGCGCCATCTGGGCGGCAGCTGCATCCGGCCGCATCTTGGAAATGATGCCCACCAGCGAATCCTCGGCCTTGTCGATGAACTCGTCACGCCGTTTCAGCCAGACTTCATATTCCTTGCGCTTGGCCTCCAGCTCCTGGATGCGGCTGTCGATATCCGCCCGCAGCTGCTCCAGTTCGCGCGTCTGCATGGCATAGCGCGCATCGGCCGCCTTGTCGGTGATGTTGGTGCAATAGCGGCCGATTTCCTGCCCGGTTTCATCCTTGGGGGCCGCATCCTGCGCCATCGTGGCGGATGGCAGCAGGGACATTGCCAGCAAGAGTGCAGCGGCCTTGGAGGATGCCGTGATTTTCCGTCGCGCGTTCATGGCAACACTCATTGGACCACCAGCTCCGCATGCAATGCGCCGGCCGTCTTGATGCCCTGCAGGATGGCGATGATGCCCTGCGGCTTCACGCCGATCTGATTGAGACCCTTCACCAGGCTTTCAAGATCGGTTCCGCCGAGAACACCGATTTTGGATGTTTGCCGAACCTGGATGTTGGTGTTCGGTTCGACCGCCGTCACGCCGTCACTGAACGGTTCCGGCTGAATGATCGTCGGCGTCTCGGTGACCTTGACGGAAAGCGTGCCATGACTGATGGCGACCCGCGATATCCGCACCTTCTCGCCGATGACCACGGTACCGGTGCGCTCGTCGACGACGACCCGCGCCACCTCATCAGTCGGCACCGGCAGACCTTCGATCTCCGCGAGGAAGCGGGCCGCCGTGATATCCTTGGGTTTGCGCAGGCGGATTGATTTGGCATCGCGCTCCTTGGCAACAGGCTGATTGTACCGCCGTTTGGCAAAGGCATTGATCGTATCGGTGATGCGCACGACCGTGGTGAAATCCGGCTGCCGCAGCTCGACGAGAAGTTCGCCGTCCTGGCCGAAATTTCCGGAAACCTCCCTTTCAACCAGGGCGCCGTTGGGAATACGTCCGCTGGTCGGCGTACCCTGCGTAACGGTGGCGGCATTACCGGATGCCGTAAAGCCGGACACGATCAGGTTGCCTTGCGCCGCCGCATAGACCTGTCCATCGGCCGCGGCCAGCGGCGTCATGACCAGCGTGCCGCCGGACAGCGACGTGGCGTCACCCAGCGAGGAAACGGTGATGTCGATCCGCGAGCCGCGCCCGGCAAAGGGCGGCAGATTGGCGGTGACGATGACGGCCGCGATATTCTTCGAACGCGACACACCGGCCGGCGGGCTGATGCCGAGATTATCGAGCATGGCGCGCATGGATTGCTCGGTGAACGGCGCATTGCGCAGGCTGTCGCCGGTTCCGCTCAATCCGACAACGAGACCATAGCCGACGAGCTGGTTTTCGCGCACGCCCTGAATGGCGGCGATATCCTTGAGCCGTGCGATGACTCCGCCGTCGCCGAACTGAGAAGCCGGTCCGCCCCAGCGCCCGTCGTCGACGTCCTTCTGCCAGGCGGCCTGGGCCTGGGCCGGCGTCTTGTAGCCCCTTTCCTTGGGCGAAGATTCGCCCGCATGCAGTGCGGTCGATGCAAGGACGGCCAACAGGACAATCGCGAAACGCCGCATCATTGCATGCCTACCTGTATGCGCCCATCGGCGAGGATGGTGCCCGTTACGGTGATGCCGCTGTCGATATTGCGCACCTTGATGAAATCACCGACGCGGCCCGGCTCCAGCGGCGTGCCCCGCGCCGTGATGACGAGCGCACCGGTATCATAGACCAGTACCGCCGGAACCCCGCGCTGCACCATGTCAGGCTCATTGACCGAAGACAGGAGGATGGGCTGCCCCGGCAGCAGTGTCCGGCGCGATATCTTGCCGACGAGTTGGTCCGGCGACAGCACATATTGGGCGGCGGCGGAGGCACGGATCGTAAAATACTTTTCCGTCAATCCCGCATTGCCGATGGTCTGGCCGGGATAGATGATCTGGGAAGGCACCAGGAATGCAATGCGCTCGGCGCGGGCGGCGACGGAAAAGACCAGCGCGCACAGGCCGAATGCCAGCACGCGAAGAGCCCAGTTCCCGATGATCTTTGCCGCCGTCATGATCGTCCTCAGCGCAGGTTCTTCGACACGACCGATGCCATTTCATCGGCTGCCTGGATGACTTTCGAATTCATTTCATAGGCCCGCTGGGCCGTGATCAGATCGGTGATTTCCTTGACGGGGTCGACGTTGGAATTTTCCAGATAGGCCTGCTTCAGCGTACCGAAACCGGGATCACCGGGAGCGCCGACAACCGGAGCACCCGACGCATCGGTCTGCTTGTAGAGATTGTCGCCGAGCGGCTCGAGACCGGCTTCATTGGCAAAATTGGCGATGGTCAGCTGGCCCAGATTGATCATCGGAATCTGGTCGGATTGCTTGGCAAAAACCTGGCCGGAATCGGTGATTTTCACTTCAATGGTGTTGGGCGGAACAACAATGTTTGGCTCGACCAGATCACCGTTGAGCGTCACGAGCTGCCCCGTTGCATTGGTGTTGAATGCCCCGGCGCGGGTATAGAGCGTTTCGCCGGCGGTGTTCTGAATCTGGAACCAGCCGCGGCCCTTGAGCGCCACGTCGAAGGGATTGCCCGTCTGATTGAGCCCGCCCTGAATATGCAGGTTGCGGACGGCCGATGTCTGCACGCCGAGCCCGACCATCGCGCCCTCGGGAATGATGCTCTGGTTTGCCATGTTCGGCACACCGGCGCTGCGCTCCGTCTGATACAGCAAGTCCGAGAACTCGGCCTTTGCGCGCTTGAACCCGGTCGTGTTGATATTGGCGATGTTGTTGGCAATCACTTCCAGATTGAGCTGCTGGGCATTCATGCCGGTCGCAGCAATGGTGAGCGCTTTCATTCTGATTCCTTAAATCGGCATACGGCTGATTTCGAGATAGGCCTGGACGATCTTGTCGCGAATGGCGATGGCCGTCTGGAGCGATTTTTCCGCATCCATAACCGCGTTGACGACATCACGCGTCGGCACGTCGCCGGTCATGCTCTTGAGCGAAACCGCTTCGGCATTCTGGAGTTTTCCGGTGAGCTGCGACAGAACGTTGTCAAAGGAAGGCTGACCGGTTGCGGCTGCCGCCGGCGAAGCGGCACCGGGCATGGATGTCTGATTGACGGTTTCCGATAGTTTGGAAAGAGCGTTGCGGGTGGATACACTGAGAAGCTGGTCTATCATCAGGAGTTCCTTAAGAGATCGACGGTCATGGCAATCAGTTCACGTGCTTGCTTGACCACCTGGAGATTGGCTTCGTAGGAGCGGTTGGCTTCGCGCATGTCCGCCATTTCGACGACCATGTTCACGTTTGGATATTTGACCATGCCCTTGGTGTTGGCAGCCGGGTGGCTTGGATCATATTCTTCGGTAAAGGCGGAAACGTCATGCCCGACTTCCGCGATGCGCACGGTCTCGACGCCGCTGCTGCGGTCGAGCTCGGTGGCAAAGGAAACGGTCTTGCGGCGGTATGGATCGCTGCCCGCCGTCTTGCCGGTCGACTGGGCATTGGCCAGATTCTCGGAGACGATGCGCAGACGGGTCGATTGGGCATTGAGGCCGGAAGCGGCAACCTTGAGCGCGGCCTGGAGCGGATCTGACATCTGTTTCAGCCCTTTACTGCGGAGAGCATCATGCGGTGAAACGCCTTCACGATGCTGGTGTTGAGCGCGAACTGGCGATTGATCTCGCCGGACTTGACCATTTCCCCTTCGAGGCTGACCGTGTTCTTCGAATGGTTCTGTTCCGTCACTTCATTCTTGCGCAGCGCGGTGGCGGCGATGCCGGATGCATTGATTTCAAGGTGCTTCGCATTTGTCGCCGCCATGGTCAGCTGCGTCTGCTGCAACACGTCCTTGAACGGCTCGACGTCCCGCGCCTTGAAACCCGGCGTATTGGCATTGGCGACATTGCCGGAAACCGCGGCCTGCCTGACGGACAGCCACTCGGCCTGACGTGATGCCAATTCGAACAGATGAATCCCCTGCATGTGCCTGCCTCGCGTCCCGGACCAATCAATTGAGGTCACTCTATGCGGTCAATCTTGCGTGAGACTTGCGGCGGCGACAGCCACGGAACTTATGCATGGATAAAGAGGCATTTGATCAATTGGTTCGGCTGATCACTTCGCCGTCGGATGTCTTGATCTGCCACGAACCGTTGCCATTGCCGCGTTCGATCGCAACCAGGGTGCTTCCGTCCGGCAAGGGCGATCCCTTCTCGACAAACCAGTAGCCGGTATTGTCTTCGATCATCACCAGACCGCCGACCACTTCGCGCACCAGGAACACCGGCTTGTCGGGAAACGGCTGTTTGCTGGCGGCATTGATCCCGGCCAGACGATCGCCGGTGAGTGCCGACGTGGTTGCCGTGGTCATGAGGTCCACTTCGCCGGTTTTCGTTCTCGACAATGACACTTCGGTGCCGTTGTTCTTGCGCACGACCTTCTGGTTTGTCCGGTCCAGGGGGTCGCGAACAGTTTTGCCTGTGGCTTCCGGCTTGGGCCGCGCTTCCCAGATGTCGTAATACATCACGAAGGGCAGGATGGCGCAGATGGTTGCAAGGACAAATCCCGCGCCCTTGATATAGCCGTCAAAGCGCTTGTCGCGCTGGCGGGGTGCGGGAATTTCCGTTGCGGGATCGCTTTCAGGCGCCAGGCCCGTGGTCTTCTGTTTTGTCATGCCCCCTCCTTTGGCCGAAGCGCCGCTGCCAGATCGCTGTAGGGATCCAGCGAAAGCGGCGTGGCCGGTGTCTGCTGCATAGCGTCGTAAATGCGTGGAACCAGATGCACGGCCTGATCGAGCAGGGGATCCCCCCCCTCCTGATAGGCGCCGATCATCCGCAGGTCGCGGGTCTCTTCGAACCGCGAAATGAGGCCGCGCATGCTGGTGGCGAGCTTCGCCTGTTCCGGCGACCAGTTGTGCTGCGCCAGGCGCGAAATGGAACCGAGAATATCCATGGCCGGGAAACGGCCCTGCGCGGCGATAGCGCGGTCGAGCACGATGTGCCCGTCCAGCGTGCCGCGGATCGCATCCGACACCGGATCATTGTGATCGTCGCCATCGACCAGAACGGCATAGATGCCGGTAATCGTACCGCTGTCCGACAATCCGGGGCCGGCGCGCTCAAGCAGGCGCGGCAACTGGCTGAACACGCTCGGCGGATAGCCGCGCGAAACCGGCGGTTCACCCGCGGCAATGGCGATTTCGCGCGCCGCATGGGCGAAACGCGTCACGGAATCCACGATCAGCAGAACATTGTCGCCCAGATCGCGAAAATATTCGGCGATGGCCGTTGCCGTGTTGGGGGCAAGCCGGCGCATCATCGGACTTTCGTCGCCGGTCGAAACAACGGTGACCGTCTTGCCAAGCTTCCCGGCCATGGTGTCTTCGAGCATGTCGCGCACTTCGCGGCCGCGTTCGCCCGTCAGCGCCAGGACAACCGTGTCGAAATCCGTTGCCTTGGTCATCATGGCCAGCAGCGTGGATTTGCCGACGCCGGACCCGGCAAAGACACCCATGCGCTGGCCGAAACACATCGGCGCAAAGACGTCGACGACATTGACGCCGGTGCGCAGGCCGATTTCGACGCGGCTGCGGTTCATGGCGAGCGGAGCCGGACAATCCACGGGCTTGGGATCATTGCCTGCGGTGAGCAAACCCTTGCCGTCGAGCGGTAGACCGAGGGCGTTGATGACCCGCCCCTTCCAGTCGGGCGCCGGGGCAATGCGAAACGGCCCCTCGGGGAAGACGGGCGTTCCGAGCGATGGCACGATCCGGTCATCGAACGGCTTGACCAGGACGCGCGACTGCTCGATCCGCACGACTTCGGCCGGGTGCAGCCGGTTGTCGCTGCGGATGGTCACCATGTCGCCGAGCTGCGCCTGTTCCGAAATGCCGCGCACGCCGATGGCGGAGCGTGACACCTCGTTCACATAGCCGCCGACGGCCACGGGAGCCGGAGCCGTCACGACCTGCGAGACAAGCCGGGCCAGCGCCTCGAGACTGCCCGTCCCGGTGCTCATCGTCGGCAGGGCTGCTTCAAGATCCTGCATGCTTATCCCGCCGGTTCAAGGAGACGGTGCATCAGGTCTTCGATCCAAGCGTCTTGATGGCTTCGGAGAAGGTGCCTTCATTGCCGCGCAGCAAGGCATCGACCCGCTCGAAAGCCCGGGTAACGCTCATGAGCCGGGTCATTTCGCCGATCGCATCGACATTTGATCCTTCGATGGCGCCCTGAACAACCCCCGCATGCGGATTGTCGATGGTCGGCTGTGCGGTAATGCTCGGAATAACAGCCGAATTGTCGAAATAGGTCAGCTTGGCATTGGGGCTGATCGTGAACAGGCCAATGGAGCCCAGCTGGCGCTTGTTCTGATAGACCGCCCCATCGGCGGAAATCTGCGGCGGACCGCCATTGGGGTCAATGACCAGGGGCTGGCCGCCCGCATCCAGGATGGGATAACCTTTGACGGAGCGCAACTCGCCGGTCGTTGTCATCTGCATGCGGCCGTCGCGGGTGAAAACCTGCCCAGCCGGTGTCTGCAGCGAAAACCATACGTCGCCCTTTGCGGCGATATCCAGGGGATTGCCGGTCTGGGTGATCGGGCCCGCATCCGTCTTGATATAGCTCTGACCGGCTGAAACGAAGCTCGAGTCCTCGGCAGCCTTCGACACCATGGTTTCGAATTTCATGCCCGTGGCGCGAAAACCCGGCGTCGACATGTTCGCCACATTGTGCGCCAGGGCATCCAGGCGGCGCTCCAGCGATATCTGCGAGGACAGGCCGACATAGATCGAGTTTTCCATCAGCGGCCACCCAGCTTGAACGACTGCAAGATCGTCAGGATGTTTTGCGAAATGCCGATGGTGGTGTCCCCGCCGAAGAGCAGCGAGGGAATGGTGGAGGCAGTCGAGGGATTGTTCATTTCATACATAGCCGTAAACCGGGTGAGGAATTTCTCAAGCTTCGCCGGATCCTTGAGAGATGCGAGATCGAGCTTGTCGGTGACCATCTTGGCCTGCCGGTCGATATCCATGTTGGACGCCTGCGCCGGGATGGAAAAGGTTGTCTGGAAGACCTTGAGCAGTGCCTTGTCGCCGAGGATTTCATAGGCATTGGTGATCGTGGGCGCCTTGCGGGCAAAATACAGGGCAAGCCGCACGCCTTCATTGTCCTGCCCGGCTTCCTGCTCCAGCGTCTGGCGGGCATATTTGTCCGTCACCGGCTTGAGCACGGCGGGCTGGCTGGTTGCCTTGTCGCCCAGTTTGGCGAAATCGAACGTCGTGGCAAACTCGAGGTAGCGCTTGTCCGTCAGTTTGTTGGCAAAGCTGTCCTTGCCGGTACCTTCGGTGAGAACTTTGCGGATAAAGGCCTTGGCGAAAGCCATGTCCTCAAGCCCGATAGCCTTCAGGGCGTATTTATACAGCCGGTCATCCTTCATGAAATCGTCAATGGTTTTGACCTTGCCGATATTCTTCAGGTAGTAGTCCGTATCGCGCTGCACGACCGGTTCGGCCGCCACCCTCGTCAGCGAACGCGTCAGGTTCGACGAGATCAATTTATAACTGGTCATCGTATTGATCATGGCAACGGCACTCCCACGGCTTTCGCCTATCTGTGCCAAAGCAAGCTTGCCTGAAGCTGTCCGCGCAATTTCACCCCGGCCACAAACCTGCGTCTCCATGCAAGGTTCACGCAAGCCGGACTTGCTACTGCTCGGCCGCTGGCAATATTTGCAGGAGAGCGCTTTGGGAATCCTTGTTGGACTTGTGGTAACGATGGGATGTCTCCTTGGCGGCTTCATTGCCATGGGCGGGCATGTGAGTGTTCTCATGCAGCCGTGGGAATTCGTCATCATCGGCGGCTCCGCGCTTGGCACGTTCCTGGTCGCCAATCCGTTTTCGGCGGTCAAGGATACCGGACGCGCCTGCATGGAGGCCTTCTCCAACAAGGTTCCCAAACAGCGCGACTACCTCGATGTGCTCGGCGTCCTCTACGCATTGATGCGGGAACTGCGCGCCAAGTCGCGCAACGAGGTGGAAGTCCACATCGACAACCCCAATGAATCACTGATTTTCCAGGCATTTCCGAGCGTTCTGAAGAACCATGATCTGACGCAGTTCATCTGCGACTACTGCCGCCTGATCATCATCGGCAATGCGCGCTCGCATGAAATCGAGGCGCTGATGGACGAAGAAATCCACACGATCTCCCGCGACAAGCTCAAGCCCTACCATGCCATGGTGGCCATTTCGGAAGGTTTGCCGGCACTCGGCATCGTTGCTGCGGTGCTGGGCGTGATCAAGGCCATGGGCGCTCTCAATGAATCGCCGGAAGTGCTGGGTCATCTGATCGGCGCGGCGCTGGTCGGCACCTTCGCCGGTATCTTCCTTTCCTATGGTGTGGTCGGCCCGATTGCCACCAAGATCAAGACGACGCGCGAGAAGCAGAACCGGCTTTACATGATCGTCAAGCAGACACTGCTCGCCTACATGAACGGCGCCCTGCCGCAGATCGCGCTCGAATATGGACGCAAGACGATTTCGGCCTATGATCGTCCATCCATCGATGTGGTCGAGCAGGAAACCATCTCCACCGTTCCGATGCAGCAAGCGGCATAGGCTGAACAATGGATGTCGAGACAGAACAGAAAAGACCGGACGTGCTTGCGGAAAGCATCCTGCGCGCCGCCGGCATGTCGGTGGACGATCTCAAATCGCTTGAGGCGGTGTTTCGCGACCTTGCAACGACGTTTGCCGGCAAAATAACCAGCCAGTCCGACGTCGCCATTGCGGCCGAATTCGTGCGCATGGAATCAATCGAGAAGGATGCCATTGCCAGCACCCTGATGCGCTCGGGACTGATCGGAACCGTGCAGGTCGTCAAATGGGCATCGCGCCTGCTGCTGGCTGCCGACCGCGCCTTTGTCGATTGCGGGGTCGATGCCCTGTTCGGGTCCGGCGCCAGCCAGGACCACCAGCCGCATCGCCCGATGACCTCGGTCGACCTTGGCATCGCCCGCCAGATTTTCACCGACGTCACCGCATCGCTGGATCACATGTTCTCGGGCGGCAGCGACACGCTGTTCCAGATCGCCGAACTGACGGAAGCCGCGCATTTCTCGGTTGCCTCGGTGACCGATACGCGCATGATATGCTGCACG
The DNA here is from genome assembly GCF_055378485.1 of Phyllobacterium sp. T2-21. Classification (NCBI taxonomy): domain Bacteria; kingdom Pseudomonadati; phylum Pseudomonadota; class Alphaproteobacteria; order Hyphomicrobiales; family Phyllobacteriaceae; genus Phyllobacterium; species Phyllobacterium sp. T2-21. Next base: position 179,982 of record NZ_AP027914.1, read on the forward strand.
ATGCTGCTCAAGGTTGGCGGACACAGCGGCCAGATCATCATCATGATGCCGCGTTCGAGCTTCCGTCCCATGCAGGATGCCATCGCGCGGATGCTGCAACAGCCGGCACACCATTCCGATCCGACCTGGGCAAAGAAGCTGCGCCTCGAGGTGAGCCGGGCCCATATCGACATTGAGGCCTTCATCCAGCAGGGGTCCATGACGCTGGAACAGATCACCCTTTTGAAACCCGGCCAGATCCTGCAGCTGCCCAAGGATGCGATCAATCAGGTCCGCCTGCGCAGCGGCAAACAGGCACTTTACAAATGCCGTCTGGGCAAGACCGGCACGGCATTCACCGTGCGCATCACCGATCCGATCAATGAAGAAGAGGACCTGCTCGATGAGCTTGCTGCTGGCTAATCTCATTTCCGCCGCCCTGATCGCAACCGGGCTTGCGGTCTTCCTCGTTGCCCTGCGCAAGGCCAACCGGCTGACGGCCATGAGCCGCGCCATGGCGCAACAGGTGGCCGGTTCGGCCCGGAGCCTTGAGCAAGCGCTGCTCTTCCTGCAGAACGAGCGTGAAACCTGCCGGGACGAAAGCGTGCGTCTGGAGGCCAAGCTCAAGGATTCCGACCGCGCCCGTTCGGAGATGACGCGCACCATCCGCATGGTTGAACGCGCCAAGAACGAGTTCAAGGACAATGTGCGCCCCTTCCCGGCCGTCGATGCCGCCCAGCGCGCTGCCGCACCCGCCTTTGCGCAGCAGCCGGTTCCGGCAGCCCCGGCGGAGCTTCGTCAGGGCACGCCTATCCATAACCAGCCCGCGGCTCCGGCGAAAGTCCTGCCCGTGTTCGTCAATCGCATCGTCCGCAGTGCTGACGTGGCGAATGCCGTCCTTTAACCCAGTGTGAACGGGATTTCCCATCATGGCCATTTCCGACAAGAATTCCATCGAAGACGAGCTCAACGAGGCAATCGAAGATCTCAAGCGCGATGAACCACAACCAAGCCGCAAACCTGCGGGATCGAAGCCGAACATCGATCTCATCATGGGCATTCCCGTCGACGTCCAGGTTGTTCTCGGCAGCACGTCCATGCCGGTGGCCAATCTGATGAAGCTCGGCCGCGGCGCCGTCGTGACCCTCGACAAGCAGATCGGCGATCCCGTCGATATCGTCGTCAACGGGCGGGTGATCGCACGCGGTGAAGTCATCGTCCTCGAGGACGACTCCTCGCGCTTCGGCGTCAGCCTCACCGAAGTCATCGGCAGCGGCAGCTAAGTCATCCGCCGCCGCGCCGCCTTCCCCCCTACAAGCACGAGAAGCCAGACCGCATGAGCGATCAAGACACACCTCAGGGCGAAAGCACCATCCAGGACCTGAGCGGCCCGGAAAAGGTGGCCGCATTGCTTGTGGCGATCGGGCGGCCATCCGCCTCGCGGCTTCTCAAGCATTTCAATGCGGACGATCTGCGCTCGCTTGCCGGCCATGCCCGCAAGCTCGAGCCGATCACCCCCGGCGACTTCGAAGAGCTGGTCAAGGAATTCGAGAACGCCTTTGCCGACGGCGCGCCGGTTTCGGAAGCCGGCATGCGCTTTGAAGGGCTGCTGCGCGAAACGCTGTCGGCGGAAGAGGCCAGCGCTGTTATCGAGAACCGCCGCCCCGAACTGCTGACGCAGGAATCCGTCTGGGATATCCTGCCGCGCGTGCCGCTCGACGTCCTGCAAGCCTATCTGTCAACGCAGCATCCCCAGGTGACGGCCTATGTGATTTCGCGCCTGCCTTCCGATATCGCGGCCCGGCTGCTGATCGGCTTTGCGCCGCAGGAACGCGGTGCCATCATTCAGCGCACGCTGCATATCCGCAAGGTGGGTCCATCGACGATCGCGATGCTGGAAAGCATCCTGCAGCGCGAGGTCACCGGAAAAGACAATTCGGGTTCCGAGAAGAGCCATCACGGCACCGTTGCCAACATCATCAACCAGCTGGAAAAATCGGAGATCGACGAGCTGCTGGCGAGCCTCACCGATCTGGGCGCGGAAGACCTTGCCAAGATCAAGGCCAAGCTCTTCACCTTCGAGGATATCGTGCGCATATCGCAGCGCGCGCGCCTCATCCTCTTCGATGAAATCCAGACGGATGTGGTCACCTCAGCATTGCATGGCTGCGAACCGCGCCTGCAGGAACTCATCCTCCAGTCCCTGTCGACACGCGGACGGCGCATGGTTGAAACCGAATTGTCCAGCCAGACCAACATCAATGCCAACACGGTCACGGAAGCGCGCCGCGCCATTGCCCGCACCGCCATTGCCCTGGCCGAACGCGGCGAGCTCAAGCTCGAACCGCAAGAATCCGAAACATGATCGGCAGGGCCTGCTAGAGCATGTCGGACGGGCCCGACAAAGAGAGTAAAACCGAGGAAGCAACTGAGAAGAAAATCAGTGATGCGGTCGAGAAGGGCAATCTGCCCGTCTCGCGCGAAGCGCCGATCCTCGCCTCCATCGCCGCCTTTCTCGTCATCATGGTTTTCGTCGCCGTGCCCAGCGGCTCGAAACTGGTGGCGTTCCTCTCGGCCCTGCTCGACAAGCCCGAGGAATGGCGGCTCAACAGCGCGCAGGATGCCCGGCAATTGTTCGGCATCGTCGGCCTGGCCGTGGGTGCGGCCTTGCTTCCCGTCTTCATCATCATTCCCACCGCCGGCATCCTCGCATCGGTGCTGCAGAATGCGCCGCGCATGGTCTTTGACCGTATCCAGCCGCAGTTTTCGCGCGTATCCATTGCCAAGGGCTGGACACGCATCTTCGGCGCGTCGGGCCGCATAGAATTCCTCAAGTCGGTGTTCAAGTTCGCGGCGGCCAGCATCATCGTTTTCATGATGTTCTTCCGCAGCAGCCATTTCTTCGTCGACACGATCATCACCGAACCCAGCCAGCTGCCCGAACTCATCCGCAGCAACATCACCCGGCTTCTGGCATCCGTGACGATTGCGGTGACCGCGCTCGCAGCCTTCGACCTTGCCTGGGCCCGCATTCACTGGCGCAGCGAACTGCGCATGACCAAGCAGGAAATCAAGGACGAGCACAAGCAGGCAGAGGGCGATCCGCTGCTGAAGGCCCGGTTGCGCTCGCTCGGCCGTGACCGGGCGCGCCAGCGCATGATTGCCTCGGTTCCGACGGCCACGCTGATCGTCGCAAATCCGACACACTTCTCCGTTGCTCTACGCTACAGCCCGGCGAAAGATCCGGCCCCTATCGTGGTTGCCAAGGGGCAGGATCTGATCGCTCTCAAAATCAGGGAGATTGCCGAGGCCAATGACATACCGGTTTTCGAGAATGTGCAACTGGCGCGCGCGTTGTACAAGCAAGTGCAAGTGAACAATGCCATTGCACCAGAATTCTATAAAGCCGTGGCAGAACTGATCCAATTCGTTAATGTACGACGTAAATAATAAAACCGTTTCCAATCGGGTAAACAGCAGATGAAAAGAACGCAGTATTCGGTTGCCCGGGTTGATATCATTTCAAACCACCTGACAGAGGTCATCCATGATCTTCGTCTTGTGGATGTTGCCGACTATATTGCCTTCATACGCTGTGAACTGTTCGGCAACATTGCCGATATCGTCAATTCAGCGACGGAACTGACATTCTATCCCGATACGTTGACGTTCGGTCTTGGCGGCGAATATGCGCTGGACTGGAACACCGCGCCGAAGGTGATGCTCGATCTCGAGTTCAGCAATATGGGGGTCAATGCCTATTTCCGGCTGACGCTGTCATCCGAAAGCACCGAGATCGATCTGCACCATCTGCGGTTTGCCGAAACGGGGCATAGTCCCGCGCAAAACACCGCATTGCTGGCTCAGGCCTTCGAGAATGCACGCCTGCCGCAATTGTCGGCATCGGCAAAGGCGCAATAAACGCCTTCCTACAGATAGGCCTTGGCAACGGTGGGTATGTCGATCACACCGAGAGCAAGCGCCGTCGCCACGGTCGATGTTCTGTTGGAACAGCCCAGCTTGTTCTTGGCGTTCTGCAGATAGGTGACCACCGTCCAGCGCGCGATATTGAGAATCTCGCCGATCTCGCCATCCGTCTTGCCATTGGCTGCCCAGAACAGGCAGTCGATCTCGCGCCGGGTCAAAAGATTGGAGATGATCGCGGCAAGGGCCGGATTGCGGGTGCCGTGCAGGGCGTTGTGGATACGCGCCGAAGCGGCCGATAACTGTTTGCGCCTGCGTTCGACAAAGGCACCCTGTTCAGCCTTTTCGACGTCGAAGGTGAAGAGCGTGATCCCGCGGAAGCCGAAGGCATTCGTCGCGCAAATCGCAAGATACAGGTTGCCAAGCCCGCGCCGTTCGGCGTCCATCAGATAGCGCTTTACGGCTGGCGAAGGGACGGCGTCGCCAGTCAGGTTGCAGATCGTGCCGGGCGCGTCGGCACGCGGCTGGAACAGCGTCATCCCCTGCATCACCGGATCGATCTTGAGATAGTCCTTGGCAAAATACCGCAACATCCAGCTGACCGGATAGGTCATCAGAAGCGGGACATTTTCATCGACCACATCGCTGCCAGGCCGCGGCTCCGGGTGCCCGACATGGGCAATGTGGCGGCAGCCAGTCTGCTGTTTGACCTCGTGCAGCATTGCAAGCGTGTCCGAAGCCACCACGTCCTTGAACAGGCCCTTTTGAAAATCGGGAAAATGAGCCAGTTCAAGCAGCATTGGATACAAGTCATTCCTCTTGGCCCGCAAAGTGCCGGCTTCCGCAACGGTATTCTTCTGGATTTCAGATGGCTTTTCATCGCATGGGATTAAAAGCCCCTTCATGCTCGCACGAGACAGGCAGGCAGACAAGACGATGAACAATTGTATTTGCAGTTTTTCACATAAATGCTGCAAAAGGCAATTTATGGTTGAACCCGACCTGCCAAGCTTTGATGATCAGTATCAAGCCTGACAAACCAGAAAACGCGCGTTTCCTTTAACCCACATTTCCCAGTGTTTTCGGTCATTTTACCGCAAAATTCGGGCATAAGCGCCAAGCTGTTGCGATCGCGCTAACTGTACCCACAACCGCTGCGCGCAGGGTTGGCGCGCTTGCCCTTGGCCGGGAGGCGGCCCCGCACCGGTTGCCGGCAAGGCCCGTTAATTCCCGCTTCATCGCCGTACATTCATCCAGCCCGTCGCCTGTTCCCGCACAATGTGCTAATTGCCTTGCATGGGTGCCATTGCAAACGACGATTTCTTCGACTCGCTTCCTGTCTTCGTTGACTTCGAAGGCGTGGCGGATGCGGGCAATTATCGGCCGCTCCCCAACGACTGGATACTGGCAGTGGCCGATATTGTCGGCTCGACCGGGGCGATCGAAGCTGGGCGCTACAAGGCCGTGAACATGGCAGGCGCAAGCGTCATCTCCGCCCTGCTCAATGCTCTGGGCAGGCACAACTACCCCTTCGTCTTCGGCGGCGATGGCGCGCTTGTTGCCATTCCGGCCTCCGCCGCCGCGCAGGCGCGTGAAGCGCTTGCCTCGGTTCAGGCCTGGGTGCGTGAGGACCTGCAACTGACCCTGCGTGCCGCCCTCGTGCCGATGAGCGAGATCAAGGCGCAAGGCCTTGACGTGCGCGTTGCCCGGTTCAGCGCCAGTCCCGAAGTCTTCTACGCGATGTTCACGGGCGGCGGCAGCAGCTGGGCCGAAGCGCAGATGAAAGCCGGCAAATATGCCATCGCCGCCGGTCTCTCCGGATCGCGCCCGGATCTGACGGGCCTTTCCTGCCGGTGGAATCCGATAGTGGCACGCAATGGCGAAATCCTGTCCATCATCGCCATTCCCGGCGACGCCGGCGCAACGGCGGCGTTCCAGCAGCTTGTTGCCGACATCGTTGCCATTGCCGCCGAACAGAATCGCGGCGCGCATCCCTTGCCGGCGGATGGCCCACCCATTGCATTCAATACCAGCGGTGTGGAGACGGAGGCACGCGCCACGGCCCCCAGGGGGCAACGTCTTCTTCGCAAAATCGCGATACTCGCCCAGATCGCGCTGACCGTTGCGATGGACAGGCTTGGCCTGCATTGGGGTAAATTTGATCCGAAACAATACAAGCGCGACGTGGCGCAGAACTCGGATTTTCGCAAATTCGACGATGGTCTGAAAATGACGATTGATATCGATCCGGCCCGGTTGCAGCGCATTGAGGCGCTGCTGGAAAAGGCATCGAAGGCGGGCATCGCCCGCTTCGGCCTGCACCGGCAGGATTCTGCCCTGATGACCTGCCTTGTTCCGACCCCCCTATCGCGCAATCACATGCACTTCATCGACGGGGCATCGGGCGGCTATGCCATGGCGGCCAGCAATCTCAAGGCCAAGCTGTCCTGACCCTAGAGCCTTTCCTGTTTAAATAGAACCAGTTCTGTTTCCCGGATGGCGAGACAATCCACGCGGAAGGTAGCGAGGCCGATGTTGACCCATCGGACGACGCTGCCTGACAAAGTGGGTGTCCGCCAGCCGGAAACCCGAAGGGCCGGGTGAATTTGGCTCAATACCATCGGGCTTCGGCTTCGCCCGATGGAAAGGCATCGGCCTAGCCAAACCCCTCGACCTTGAACCAACTTCCCTCCGGCAGAACGATTCTATTTAAGCAGGAAAGGCTCTAGGATTTCACGATATGCCCGGCGGCGAGCCCGCGCCTGGTGAAAATGTTGCGCGTATCGACGATCAGCGGCGACCATTCGGCCAGCGCCGCATAATCCACGTCGTCATGGTCGGTCGAAACCAGAATGGCATCGTAGGATTTCACCGTTTTCTCATCCAGAGGCACGGATGCACGGCCTTTCAGCGCCATATATTCGCGGGTCGACGGTATCTCGCCGACAAACGGGTCGTGATAGTCCGCGTGGCCGCCGCGCTCCTCGATGATTTCGATGAGGCGCAGCGAGGGGCTTTCACGGATATCAGGCACGTTCTTCTTGTAGGCAAGCCCGAGAACCAGCACGCGTGAGCGGCTGAGCGCCTTGCCCGCCCGGATATCCAGCGCTTCGGCCAGCTTGCCGACCACATAACGCGGCATGGCCGAGTTGATCTCGCCTGCCAGCTCGATGAAGCGGGTCGGCAGCTCGTACTCGCGCGATTTCCAGGTGAGATAGAACGGATCGATCGGGATGCAGTGGCCCCCGAGGCCGGGGCCGGGATAAAACGGCATGTAGCCGAAGGGCTTTGTCTTGGCCGCCTCGATGACTTCCCAGATGTCGATGCCCATGGCGGCGTAGACGGTTTTCAGTTCGTTGACGAGCGCGATGTTCACCGCCCGGAAGATGTTCTCGGTCAGCTTGACCGCCTCGGCCGTGGCGTTGGACGAGACGGGAACAACGGTCTTGACCGCCGCACCGTAGAAAGCCTGCATCAGCCGGCTGGCTTCCTCGCCATCGCCCGCAACGATTTTCGGTATGGTCGAGGTCTGGAAATCGCGATTGCCGGGATCTTCCCGCTCCGGGGAAAAGCCGAGGAAGAAGTCCACGCCGGATTTGAGACCGGTCTTTTCCAGAATGGTTTTGACCACATCATCGGTTGTTCCGGGATAGGTCGTCGATTCAAGCACGACAAGCTGGCCGGGCCGGAGCGCCGCGGCAATCGAGCGGCAGGTTGCCTCGACGAAGGACAGGTCGGGATCGCGATGTTTCGTCAGCGGCGTCGGCACGCAGATGACGATCACGTCGCACTGGGCGAGCCGGGCAAAATCGTTTGTCGACCGGAACCGGTTCTGCGCCGTTTGCGCACCGAGCGCCGCGTCCGTGACCGCCTCGATATAGGAATGGCCGGCGTCGAGGGCGACAATCTTCTTCGGATCGATATCAAAGCCGGTCACCGAAAACCCGCTCTGGGCAAGGGTGATGGCGAGCGGCAGCCCGACATAGCCAAGCCCGATCACCCCAGCCTGGGCGGTACGCGCGTCGATTTTGGCGGAAAGGTCGGAGAAGGGGGAGGAGGAAACGGCCAAGGCGATCTCTTCTTTGCGAAGCACGCCGCGTGAGCGGATGCGGTTGAGGGCGCAGTGGCGGCCCGGAATTCGTCCGGTTTAGATGGCTGCTCCGGCCACCGCTGTCAAGCAAGGCCGGCTGCGTCCGGCCTGTCACAAACAGTTGATGCGACGGCAAGCCCGCGCCAGCAGGCTGCTGACAGGAGGTTGTCAGGAGTGCGCGCCGGTCCGGTGAATTAACCCCGGCGCCTCTATTGTTTCAGATCGGTGACATGCCCATTTCAGTGCCAGCACGCAATCAGGATCGATAGAGAACCGCCAGCCAGCCATCTATTTGAACAGAACCGGGCAGTGCAATTGTTGCCGGCGGCCCCGCTGCCAGCGTTGACACCATTGTCCGGTTCGCTCATCTTGTCTCCGTATCTGCTTGTTTTGGGTATGATTTTTCATGTGCCCGGCCGATCACGGAACAGCGCATCGAAGCTGGACGCGGTTCGCAAGGACAAGGACGAGTGATGAGCACGCAAACGGATGTTTCCACCATACTTCTCGACAAGGTCGCAGACTGGCTCACACGTTCTTCTCTCGCCGGCGAGAATCTTGAGACAATCATACGCGGTTTTTGTGAACGCATTGCCGCGGCGGGCCTGCCGATTGCCCGCGTCCATCTGACGTTCTCCATGCTGCACCCGCTCTACGATGCACTTGGCTTCACCTGGCAGCGCTCCAGCGGGCTCGTGGTGGAAGGCTATCGCCACAATGCGGGCGAAAAACCCGAACGTTTCCTGCTCAGCCCCTATTATTATCTGCTGTGCAATAACCTTGAACATGTGCGGCGGCGCATCGATGCGGACGGGCCGCATGAATTCCCCATCTTTGACGAGTTGAAGAAGCAGGGCGTGACGGATTATCTGGCCTTCGTGCAGCCCTTCAGCGGCGAGTCGACACAGGGCATGATGGGCTCCTGGTCAACGGACAGCAGCGCGGGTTTCAGCGAAAGCATGATCGGTGCACTGCTGAAGCTGCAGAACCATCTGGCCGTTGCCGCCAAAATGGCGGTTCTCGGCAAGCTCGCCGACAACATGCTGACCACCTATCTCGGCGGCAATGCCGGCAAGCGCGTTCTCAACGGCCAGATTCGCCGGGGTGACGGCGAAACGATCCGCGCCGCTCTGGTGATGGGCGACATGCGCCAGTCGACCATGCTGGCCGAACGGGAAGGCCGTCAGGCCTATATCGACACACTCAATCATTTCTTCGATGCAATCGCCGCGCCATTCAACCGCGGCGGCGGTGAAATCCTCAGTTTCATGGGGGACGGTTTTCTTGCGGTCTACCCCTGCGGCCGGCACAAGGACGCTTCAAAGGTTGCCTGTCAGGCGGCTCTTTCGGCTGTTTTCAAGGCACAGGCCCGCGTGGCGGAGCTCAATCGCGACCGGCGCAAGGACGGCCTCAGCGACATCCGCTACGGCATCGGCCTGCATGTCGGCAACGTCATGTTCGGCAATGTCGGCCTGAAGGACCGCCTGACCTTTTCCGCCTTCGGTTCCGCCGTCAATGAGGTGCAGCGGCTGCAGGGCCTGACCAAGAAGTATTCGCGCGAAATCGTCGCCAGCCAGGCGTTCGCCAACTATTGCGGCGGTGACTGGACAACCCTCGGCGAAGAAAAATTGCGCGGCGTCGGGCAAAAGGTCACTGTTCTCCTGCCCAAACAATCGGCTACTGTCGTGGCGGAAGATGCCTTTGATGAAGTGGCCTATGACGGCCTGTCGGAAGCGGAACAGGTCATGCTGCTGCACCGCGACGCGAAAACACAGGATCAGAGGCCCCTTCTGGAGAAGTTCATGCAATGAAGCGAAAGACCGTTCTGATGGCTGCCCTGGCTGCAAGTTTGACTCTCTCATCCCAAGCCGGCGCAGAGCCAAGGAGCGACGTGCTCATCGACCGTTTTGATGGTCAGGACTTTTCGCCGGCCGGCGGCCTCTACTACCGCAAGAATTTCGAGCAGAGCGCCGGAACGGTTGAATTTCAATCCGAGGTCACGCGCAACGGCAGCGGCGCCCTCAAGCTGAGCGTCAAGCCGCTGTGTCCGGGCACGAAGCACAATTGCAGTGAACGGGCGGAAATCTGGGAAAAGACGGACAAGCGCGTGCCCTACAACCAGGGGGTCTGGTACGGGTTTGCCGTCAAATTTGCCGATCCCATTCCCAGCGACGATCACCGCTATCTGATTGCCCAGTGGAAACGCGAGATCGGGCCGAAGGCGGTCGGCGATTTCAGCCCCTTTCTGGCGCTGCGGCTCAACCAGGGAAAGCTGTTCGCCACCATCGAGACCAATTACATCGCGCCGGCCAAAAAGAACGGGATCGCGGCGGATCCGGCGTGCGCCGGCGGACAGACACCGGTGTGGCTGCGCCCTGAAACCAACCAGATGCGCGCCCTCGTGGCGACCGATTCGAACTGGTCGGCCGAGAACGGCAAGCAATTCTCCACCTGCACCAGCGCCATAACGGTGACGGATCGCGGCAACAGGCTGCCGACGCCGGATTCGGGCTGGATCGACTTTGCGATCTACACGAAGCCCGGACCTGACGGCTCGGGCCATGTCGAGATTTTTGCCAACAACAAATGGATCGTGACGGTCAAGGGCCATATCGGCCATGCCGACAAGGGACTGGGCAAGAATCAATATTTCAAATTTGGCCCGTACCGTGCCGCCGACGACAAGGAATGGACGCTTTATTACGACGATTTCCGCCGCTCGCCGCGCTGTGAAGACGTCATGGACGCGCAGTTCTGCCCGGTGTTTTGAAGCTTTCCCATTTAAAAATAACCGTTAAAAGCCAGAGTGATGTCATCGGCGTGTGACCTAGCTAGACTCACTGTATATCGTGCGATAGTCTTCATCGTAATGGCGATAATAAAAACGCTCTGGGGGAATGAAAAACTGGCATGACGTCGGGGTCTGATCTGTTGCGTATCGAGAATCTCGGCATTTCGTTTTCGATGCTGGGCGGGCGTATGCATGTCGTCAAGGGTGCGAATCTGCGCATCCTTCCGGGAAAAGTAACGGCATTGGTGGGCGAATCCGGATCGGGAAAATCCGTCATCAGCCAGTCCGTCATGGGCATTCTGCCCAACACGGCCGCCGTAACCGGCAAAATCCTGTTTACGGACCCTATCGACGGCAAAACCACCGATATTCTGCAATTGGAGCGGGACGGACCCGAAATAAGAGCCCTGCGCGGCAGCCGCATGGCCAAGATATTTCAGGAACCCATGACGTCACTCTCGCCGCTGCACACCGTCGGCAACCAGATCAGCGAAGTCCTTGCCATCCACACCAAGGCGACCAAATCCGAACGCCGTTCGCAGACCGAGGAAATGCTGGGACTGGTCGGGTTCTCCAATCCCAAACGCACCTATGACATGTACCCGTTTGAATTGTCGGGCGGCATGCGGCAGCGGGCGATGATTGCCATGGCGCTGATCTGCCGCCCTGCCCTGCTCATTGCGGACGAACCGACAACGGCACTCGACGTCACCATCCAGGCGCAGATCCTGGAACTGCTGCGCAATCTCCAGCACAAGCTCAATATGGCCATGCTGCTGATCACCCATGACCTCGGTGTCGTGGCCAACATGGCCGACGAGGTGGTGGTGATCTACCACGGCGAAATCATGGAGGCCGGGCCGGTCGATGCCATTTTCCGCAACCCGCAGCATCGTTACCTGAAGGGGCTGATGGCTGCCATACCGCATTTCGACATGAAACCCGGTGAACGCCTGAAGGCATTGCGTGAAGTACCGGTCAATTCCGGGGCGTTGTGGGGAAAGAGAAAACACGAGGAAACGGCTCCTGACGTGCTTGTATCCGTGCGAAACCTCACCAAGAGCTACGGCATCCGCAAATCCGGTCTTTTCGGCAAGCAGGACAAGACCCGCATACGCGCCGTCGACGGTGTCAGCTTCGATATCCGGCGTGGTGAATGTCTTGGCCTCGTCGGCGAGAGCGGCAGCGGCAAGACCACCGTCAGCAAAATCCTGATGCGGGCGGTGACCCCGGATAGCGGCTCGGTGACCTTCGATGACGGCCGGGGCAAAATCGACGTGCTTGCCGCGCAGGGCGCCAAGCTTCTGGAATTGCGCACCAAAATCCAGATGGTGTTCCAGGATCCGGTTTCGTCGCTGTCGCCGCGCATGACCGTACAGAACATCCTCAGCGAGCCCCTGGAAATTCACGGGCGCGGGGATCGGGCCTATCGTCTTGAAACGGTGTGCGCACTGATGCAGGCGATCGGTCTTGACCAGCGGTATCTCAACCGTTACCCGCACAGCTTTTCCGGCGGCCAGCGCCAGCGCATCGGCATTGCACGGGCACTGGCGCTCGGACCGCAGTTGCTGATCTGCGATGAGCCGGTTTCGGCGCTCGACGTTTCGGTTCAGGCGCAGATCCTCAACCTCCTGAAGGACCTGCAGAAGGAGCTGGGCCTGACCTATCTGTTCATTTCCCATAATCTTGCGGTGGTTGATTACATGGCCGATCGTATCGCCGTGATGTGTGCCGGGCGCATTGTCGAGATTGCGCCCCGCGAAATTATCCTGCGCGATCCCGTCCATCCCTACACGAAAGCGCTCCTGGCTGCCGTCCCGTTTCCGGACCTCGACCGGCCGCTGGATTTCAAGACGCTCAAGGCCAGCGGTGCCTCGGATGAACGAGCCTGGGGACCAAAATTCTCCAGCGGCGACAGCGATGATCCGCTCTCGCCCGCCGATCTCGGCAATGGTCACGTGGTGCTGGCGCGGCGCAATGTCGATACACGGGAACTACGCTCGTGGTGACGCGGCGGACAGTCCTGGGCGCCCTTGCCGCCACCGTGGTTCCGGTCACGGTCAAAGCGGCCGATCGCGAACGCGAACCGGAGTTTCTCGAGGACCGGCTGCGTGCCACCAGCCTGCCGCCGCTCGCCCAGCGTATTCCCAAACGGCCGCGGATTATCAACCTGAAGGAAATGGGCCGCGTCCCCGGACAGTACGGCGGAACGCTGCGCACCATCATCGGCAGCCAGAAAGATATCCGGTTCATGACCATCTACGGCTATGCCCGTCTGGTGGGATATGACGAACATCTCGTTCTGCGGCCTGATGTGCTCGAATCGTTCGAATCGGAAAACGACACCGTTTTCACCTTCAGACTGCGCGAGGGGCACAAATGGTCCGACGGTTCGCTGCTGACAACCGATGATTTCAGTTACTGGTGGAACGATGTTCTTCTGAATTCGGACCTGACGCCCGCCGGCGGCGCGCTGGAGCTGCGCATCGACGGGAAGTTGCCTAAGTTCGAGGTCCTCGATCCGCTGACCGTGCGCTATTCCTGGGAGTCGCCGAATCCTGATTTCCTGCCCAGCCTGGCAGCCCCGCAAGCCCTGGTTGTGGTTGGCCCGTCGCTCTATCTGAAGCAATTCCACAAGGATTATCAGGACAAGTTCCGCCTTGCCGCCCTGATGAAAGAAAACCGGGTCAAGAAGTGGGCCGATCTTCACATCAAAATGGCGCGCCAGTACCGTCCGGAAAACCCTGAACTGCCGGTGCTCGATCCCTGGCGCAACATGACAGCCCCTCCGGCCGAACAGTTCGTGTTCGAGCGCAACCCGTTCTTTCATCGCGTCGACGAGAACGGACGGCAGCTTCCCTATATCGACCGATTCATCCTGAACATCAGCTCATCGCCGATCATTCCGGCAAAGGCGGGTGCGGGCGAAAGCGAACTGCAGGCCACCGGCATCGATTTTGCCGACTACACCTTCCTCAAGGATGCCGAAAAGCGCTATCCGGTGAAGGTCGACCTGTGGAAACTGACCCGGGGTTCACGGGTCGCAATCCTGCCCAATCTCAATTGCGCGGATGAGGGATGGCGATCGCTTTTTCGCGATGTGCGCTTCCGGCGCGCGCTGTCGCTTGCCATCGACAGGCATGAAATCAACATGGCGGTGTTTTACGGCCTGGGAACACCAAGCGCCGACACGGTGCTGCCGGAAAGCCCGCTGTTCAGACCGGACTATGCCAAGGCATGGATTGCATTCGATCCGGACAAGGCCAATGCGCTCCTGGACGAAGTGGGCATGCACAGGCGCAACGATGATGGTATCCGCCTCCTCCCTGATGGCCGCCTTGCGGAAATCACCATCGAAACGCCCGGCGAGAGCACGCTGGATTCCGATGTGCTCGAGCTCATAGTGGATCATTGGCGCAAGATCGGTCTGGCGCTGTTCACCAGAACCTCCCAACGCGATATCTTCCGCAGCCGCGCCAAGTCAGGCCGGATCATGATGTCCATCTGGTTTGGCATCGCCAATGGCGTGGCAACACCGGACATGAATCCGGGACAGCTGGCACCGACCACCGACGATCAATGGCAATGGCCGCTTTGGGGCATGCATTACCTGTCGCTCGGGCAGAGCGGCCAGGCGCCCGACCTGCCGGAAGCACAGGAACTCGTCGCCCTGCAAAACCAGTGGCGGAAATCGGCCCATTCGGCCGAGCGCGCGGACATATGGCACAAGATGCTGGCCATCTACACCGATCAGGTGTTTTCGATAGGGTTGGTCAACGGCACGTTGCAACCCATTCTGCGCTCCTCCCACTTGCAGAATGTTCCCGAAAAAGGTCTCTACGGCTTTGATCCGACCTGTTGGCTCGGGGTTTACATGCCCGATACTTTCTGGATGAGCGGGGGGAAGTAGACGTGCTGCGATATATCCTATGGCGCATTGCCGCGATGGTGCCTACGCTGCTGATTATTTCGGCGCTGGTTTTCGTCATCATCGATTTGCCGCCCGGCAACTTCTTTGAAAGCCAGATCGCCGAAATGCAGGCGCAGGGCGAAACCGTCAACCTGCAGGATCTGGAACAGCTTCGCCACCAATATGGCTTCGACCAGCCGCCGGTTCTGCGCTATTTCCACTGGCTGGGCGGCATGCTGCAGGGGGACTTCGGCTACTCCTTCGAGTATCAGTTGCCGGTTACCGCTGTCGTGGGCGACCGGTTGTGGCTAACTGTTCTCGTTTCATTCGTCACAATTCTGGTGACCTGGCTGCTTGCCTTCCCCATCGGCATGTATTCGGCAACGCATCAGTACAGCTGGAGCGATTACGGGCTGACGCTTTTCGGCTTGCTCGGTATCGCCATCCCCAACTTCATGCTGGCCCTGATCCTGATGTATTTCGCCAATATCTGGTTTGGCACATCGATCGGCCATCTCATGGATCAGAAATATCTCAGTGAGCCGATGAGCTGGGAAAAGGCGCGATCAATCCTCGCCCATCTGTGGATTCCCGTCATTATCGTTGGAACGGCCGGGACGGCCGGCATGATCAGACGCCTGCGCGCCAACCTGCTCGACGAGCTGCAGAAGCAATATGTGATGACGGCACGGGCCAAGGGGCTGCATCCCTTCCGCACCCTGGTCAAATATCCCTTGCGCATGGCGCTGAATTTCTTCGTGGCCGATATCGGCTCGATCCTGCCGCATATCATTTCCGGTGCGGAAATTACCGCCATTGTCCTGTCGCTCGAAACGACCGGGCCCATGCTGATCAAGGCATTGCAGAGCCAGGACATGTATCTTGCCGGTTCGTTCCTCATGTTCCTGGCGTTTCTCACGGTGATCGGTGTGCTCATCTCCGACATTGCCCTGGCCTTTCTCGATCCACGCATCCGGTTGCAGGGCAGGAGCACGAAGTGACAGCACAACTCCCGCTCCCCGGCGCGCCCCTGCAGCACTACGTCTCAAGCGCACCATTCGATCCGATGTCGATCGAGACGATGACCGAGGCTCAGGCCAAGGTTCATCTCGCATCGCAATTGCGGCTGATGTGGTGGAAATTCAGACGCCACCGCCTTGCACTGGCGTCCGGCATTTTCCTGATCGCACTCTACGGCATGATCATCATTGCCGAGTTTCTGGCGCCCTATAACCTGCACACACGCAATGTTGATTTCATCCATGCCCCGCCGCAGCGGGTCCGCCTCTTCCATGACGGAAAGCTGATCGGACCGTATGTCTATGGCCGTGAAATGACCCTGAACATGGAATCGCTGAAACGCGTATACACGGACAACAAGAGCGACGTGCAGCCGCTGCGCTTCTTCTGCCGCGGCGACGATTACCGCTTCTGGGGTCAGATTGCGACCAATGTCCATCTGGTCTGCCCGGCCAAGGGCGGGCAGCTGTTCCTTCTGGGAACCGACCGGCTGGGTCGCGACGTGCTTTCCCGGATTATCTACGGCGCGCGCATTTCCCTGACCATCGGTCTTATCGGCATCACCATCAGCTTCGTCCTCGGCATCATCATCGGCGGGCTCGCGGGATACCATGGCGGCTGGTTCGACCTGCTCGTTCAGCGCGTCATCGAGGTATTGCAATCATTGCCTAGTCTGCCCCTATGGATGGCGCTGGCCGCCATCATGCCGGTGACATGGAGCCCGATCATCATCTACTTCGGTATCACGCTCATTCTTGGTCTGCTCGACTGGACGGGCCTTGCCCGTGCGGTGCGCTCCAAAATTCTGGCGTTGCGCGAAGAGGATTATGTTCTGGCGGCCCAGTTGATGGGAGCAAAAAGCGGACGTATCATCGGGCGTCACCTCGTTCCGGGATTCATGTCACACCTGATTGCAACGGCAACCATATCCATCCCGGGCATGATTCTGGGCGAGACGGCGCTGAGTTTTCTCGGTCTCGGCCTTCGTCCGCCCATCACCAGCTGGGGTATTCTCCTGACCGAAGCCCGCAGCGTCAGTGTAATCGCTTTTTATCCCTGGCTGCTTTTCCCAATGATTCCGGTCATTCTAGTTATTTTGGCATTCAATTTTCTGGGAGATGGGTTGCGCGACGCCGCAGACCCCTACAGATAAGTGGAAAGTTGACATACCAATGGATTTGCATTCTCCCAGCCGTCCCGAATGTGCTGCGCAGCGAAACCTGCCAAAGCTATTCGTCTCAAAGAGGTTTTGACCATGATGCGGCGTTTTGAAGATGCTCGGATCCTCATGTACAGCCATGATACGTTTGGCCTCGGCCATCTCAGGCGCTGCAGGACCATCGCCCACTCGCTTGTCGAGGACTATCGCGGGCTCAATATACTCATCATTTCCGGCGCGACCATCGCCGGGGCATTCGATTATCGCGCCCGCGTTGACTTCGTGAAGGTTCCAAGCGTGATCAAGCTGCGCAACGGCGAGTACACCTCGCTTGCCCGGCACATCGATCTGCATGAAACCCTGAAAATGCGCCAGTCGATCATCCGGCACACCGCTGAAACGTTTCAGCCGGATATTTTCATCGTCGACAAGGAACCCATGGGCCTGAAAGGCGAGGTCGAGGAAACCCTGGCCTATCTCAAGTCGCGCGGCACGACGCTTGTGTTGGGCCTGCGTGAAGTCATGGACGCACCGCATCTGCTCGAGGCCGAATGGAAAAAAGCCAATGTGATGCAGAAGATCGACCAGTATTACGACAATGTGTGGGTCTATGGCCCGCCGGATTTCTACGATCCGCTGGTTGATCTCGACGTGCCGGCCGGCGTGCGCAACAAGATGGAGTTTGTCGGCTTCCTGCAGCGCAGCCTGTCGCACGACAACGCCTCGGTGCATGTGCCGGAGGGCGATTACATCCTGGTGACGACCGGCGGCGGCGGCGATGGCGCCGACCTCGTCCACAACGTCATCCATGCTTACCAGCAGGACCCGACACTGACGCACAAGGCCTTCATCGTGCTCGGGCCCTACATGCCCGCCAAGCAACGGGCCAAGCTGGTGAAAAAAGGCGGCAAGATCCCCTATATCGAGGTCATCGAGTTCGACAACCGCATGGAAGAGCTGATTGCCGGTGCGAAGGCGGTCGTGGCCATGGGCGGCTACAACACCTATTGCGAGATTCTGTCGTTCGACAAGCCGGCATTGATTGTCCCACGCATCCAACCGCGCGAGGAACAGCTGATCCGGGCCCAGCGCGCCTCGGAACTCGGCCTTGTCGACATGCTTCTGCCGGAAGAGGCCGAAAACCCCCAGTTGCTCGCCGAAGCGCTCAAGCGTCTGCCTGACCGGGCACCGCCGTCGAAAAGCGGCAAGGGCGAAGGCATGCGCTTGGAAGGGCTTGTCCATATCTCGACGATTGTCGGCGATTGGCTGGATGAGCGTCAGCAAGAACAACCTTTGGCCGTTGCCGAGTAAAGAGCCGATTTTGCCCATACGCCGTAAAACACTGGTGGTGCTGAAGGGTTATCCGCGCCTGTCGGAAACCTTTATCGCCCAGGAATTGCTCGGGCTGGAACGCGCCGGCTTCGACCTGACGCTCATTTCGATGCGCAAGCCGACGGACAGGAAGCGCCATCCGATCCATGACGAGATCAGGGCGCGGGTCGTCTATCTGCCGGAATATCTGCACGAGGAGCCTCTGCGGGTGCTGCGGGCACTGTTTGCCGGCTGGTCGAAGCCGGGCTTCAAACCCCTGCTGCGGCGCTTCTGGAACGATCTGCGCCGCGATGTCACCCGCAACCGGTTCCGCCGCCTGGGCCAGGCCCTTGTGCTAGCCCATGAATGGCCAGATGCTGGCGAATGGCTGCATGCGCACTTCATCCACACGCCCGCCTCGGTGACCGCCTATGCCAGCATCATGACCGGCGTGCCGTGGACCTGCTCGGCCCACGCCAAGGACATCTGGACCTCGCCGGACTGGGAACTGACGGAAAAGCTGGCGGAGGCCCGCTGGAGCGTCACCTGCACCCGCAGCGGCTATGAACACATGCGTGGGCTGACCGATCGCCGGGAACAGGTGCACCTGAGCTATCACGGTCTCGATCTGGCGCGGTTCGGCCATTTCACCGGGGCGCGATCCGGCCGCAACGGTTCGAGCCCGGCAGATCCGGTGCAGATCCTGAGCGTCGGACGCGCGGTGGAAAAGAAGGGCTATGACGTCCTCATGCGCGCGCTGGCGGCCTTGCCCGGCGATCTCAACTGGACGTTCGTCCATATCGGGGGCGGCGACCAGCTGGCCAGGCTCAAACCGCTGGCGCAGAAACTTGGCATTGCCGATCGCATCACCTGGAAGGGCGCGCTCGCACAGGAAGAGGTGCTGGAGCATTATCGCCGCGCCGATATTTTCGCTCTGGCCTGCCGGATTGCGGCGGATGGTGACCGCGACGGCCTGCCCAATGTTCTCGTGGAAGCCTCAAGCCAGAATCTTGTCTGCATCTCCACCAATATTTCCGGCGTTCCGGAACTGCTGACTGACGGGGAAAACGGTTTTGTCGTGCCGCCGGAAGATCCGGAATCCTTGGCCCGGGCGCTGGAGGAGGCAATCCGCGCGCCGGACCTGCGCCACCGTCTCGGCCGGGCGGCCGAAGCGCGCGTGCGCGAACACTTCGACCATAATTCCAGTATCCGGCAATTGACCAACCTGTTTGAAACCGAATGGCAAAGGACGGAATGACCGCTCCCCGTGTGCTCTTCTATGTCCAGCATCTTCTCGGCATCGGCCACCTTGCCCGCGTCAGCCGCATTGCCGCAGCGCTGGCCCGCGATGCATTCGATGTGACGGTCATCACCGGCGGATTGCCTGTTCCTGGATTTCCGGGCCCCGACGTCAAATCCGTGGCCCTGCCCGCCGTTGTCGCCAGCAATGCCGGTTTTTCCGGCTTGGCCGACGAGCACGGCAATCCGGTTGACGAGGACTTTCTCCACCGCCGCCGGGATCTGCTGCTCGAGACATTTCATGCCGTCCGGCCCGACATCGTCATCATCGAGGCCTTTCCCTTTGGCCGCAGGCAAATGCGCTTCGAACTGCTGCCGCTGCTCGACGCCATAGCAGCCACGTCTCCCCGGCCCAAACTCCTGACCTCCGTGCGGGACATATTGCAGGAACGGTCCAAACCCGGACGGGACGAGGAAACCGTTGCGCTGATCAAGGCGCATTTCGATCATGTGCTCGTCCATGGCGACCCGGATTTCGTCACCCTGCCCGAGACATTTCCGCTGGCCACCGAGATTGCCGGCAAGATCATCTATACCGGCCTCGTGGCTGCACCTGTTGCCGCGCTCCCGTTGGAAAGCTTCGACATCGTCGTTTCCGCCGGTGGCGGCGCCGTCGGCCTTGATCTGATCCGCGCGGCCCTCGAAGCGGCGAGGACCTCAAGCCATCGCGGCCGCTGGTGCCTGATAACCGGGCCCAATCTGCCGGACGCCGATTTTGCGGCACTTTCACACGCCGTGCCCGACAATGTCAGTGTGGTGCGTTTCCGCAAGGACTTCCCTTCCCTGTTGCGCGGCGCGGCGCTTTCCATATCGCAAGCCGGGTACAATACGGTCTGCGATGTGCTGCGCGCGCAATGCCGTTCGATCCTCGTGCCATTCACCGCGGGCGGCGAAACCGAACAGACAGTGCGGGCAAACCGCCTCGCAGCGCTTGGCCTGGCCGTGGCCCTGCCTGAAAACGGCTTGACCGGGCGCCTGCTCGGCGAGACCATCGAGGCGTCGCTCGCACAGCCCAAACCGGGCAGCCATAGTCTCGACCTGAACGGAGCGGCACACACTGCAAAGCTGCTGCGGGACATGCTGTAGCGCAGTCGGGCTCCCGGCAACAGTAGCGTTTGATACATCCAAAATCCGAGCGGAGAATTTCCGGTTCATTACCACTTGTTATCCCGCCTGCGATACAGTCGCCCAAATATAGTGCGGATGAGATCACGCGAATGCCAGTAATACGATCCTTTAGATGGCGGATTGTGCCGCAAATTACTCTGGCCATCGCTCTCATTGTGCTGGGAAGCCTCGCCGGATCGTGGATCGGCAGGCTTGTCATCATCCGCAGCGACCGCGGGCACATGCTGTCCCTGTCGAACCAGCTGCTGAAACGCGCCGACTTCGTTTTCGCCGAGGCGGATACGATCCTGTCCATGGCAAATGAAACCGGTTTTCCATTCTGTTCGAACGATGAGATCAACCACCTGCGCGATGCGCTTTTCGATACGAAGTATCTCAAGGACATTGGACGCGTGCGGGATGGCGCATTTCATTGTTCCGCCGTCTTCGGTTCAGCCAGGCCCACCCCACTCGCCAAGCCGGATCTTGCAACGAATGACGGCACGCTTGTCTACGCCAATACGCCCCTGGCCATTTCCAACACCACGGCGCCCATCATCGGCCGGGGGAATGCGAATGTCGTGCTCGACCCCACCGCTTTCGACGCCATGGCCGACCCGAACTATAGTTTCGGCATCCTGTTCAAGCCGCCCGGCGCGCAAAACCCCGTCGCGATGTTCGGCGGGCTGAATGCGGGAAAGCGGCGAGAAAAGCTGCCGGAGGGTGCCGGGCGGGATGGCGATATCGTCTTTCGTAATCTCTGCGGCGAACGAGCATGCGTTTCCCTGCAGGCCCATGTCAAGGACCTGGAGGAGGACGCGTTCCCCATCGAGGCCAGCATCACCGGGCTTGGCGGCACCCTGGGCGGGGCGCTCGCCCTGATCATCCTCCTTCTGCAGCGCAAGCGGCTATCGCTCGGTGCCAGGCTGGCCCAGGCCCTCGACAAGCGGCGTCTTACCGTCGTGTACCAGCCCATTTTCGATATCGGGACGAACACGCCGCGCAGTGCCGAGGCACTGGTGCGCTGGACGGATGGCAAGGACACCATCTCGCCGGACATCTTCATTCCGGTAGCCGAAGACGAAGGGCTGATCAAACGCGTCACGCTCTATGTCCTCGAGCGCGTTCTGGCCGATATGGATGCCTTCCTGCAAGCGGACCGGACCTTCCGCATCAACGTCAACATATCCGCTGCCGACCTTGTCGATCCGGCATTTGCTTCGGCGCTGGAACAGCGCCTGCGGCAGGCCAATGTCGGAAGCGAACAGCTCGGCCTTGAAATTACCGAGCGATCAACGGCCAATGCCGACGCTGCGGTCGACGCCATCCGGACACTTCGCGCGCGCGGCCACCGAATCTACATCGATGATTTCGGCACCGGCTATTCCAGCCTCGCCTATCTCGGCAACCTCAATGTCGATGGCATCAAGATCGATAAATCATTCACCCAGACGATCGGAACCGGCTCGGTGACGGTCTCGATTGTCCCGCAGATCATCGACATGGCCCGTGTCCTCAACCTCGGAATCGTTGTCGAAGGCATCGAGACAGCCACGCAGCGCGACTACTTTGCCGGGCTGCAAACGCCGATCGACGGTCAGGGATGGTTTTACGGCAAGCCAGTCAGTGCCGCAGCGCTGCAGGAACTGGTGCAGGAAAAATTCTAGGGCCGCGGTGCCCAGAACGGCGCGGTGTCCTTGAACGCCCGCCATCTGCCGATCAGCTGTTTGCCACCCGCCGCCTGGCGGTGCCCCTGCCAGCCGATGACGGCCCCGACGGCCCGGTTAGCCTCCGCGCCGAGGGAATCATGGTCGAGCGTATCCATGAGCTCATGCGCGCTCTTGATGTCGTTCGCCTCACCCAGAAGATCCTGCAGCCGCGACAGGCGCTTCAGGTATTTTGCGGTCACCGGCCGGCTGGAATAGAGCGGCAGAAAAAACTCCGCGGCATAGCGCAAGCGCTTCAGCCCAAGGCGCAGCCGATGGCGCGCATCGGCATGCAGGTGGCGAAAGCCGTGCCCCCGCCTGCGGACCTGCCGTTCTATCCGATCCAGCACCCGCGCCGCAAACTGCCCCAGCGGCTCGGTCAGGATGCGCAAATCCTCGCTGGCAATATCGTTGCGCCAGCTCCTCTGTTCGATCACCAGCCCCAGGGACAACAGGAACCGGTTGGTCCTGGGATCGCCGATGATACGCCGGACGGCCTGGTAGGCCTGATCGTGGGAGGACATGCATGCCGCACGGAAGGCGGATATATTGACATGCGGCAGAGCGGCTTCCTCAATCTCTGTCAGGGTCGAATGCAGGAAAACGTCCCAGTTTCGGGCGGGACCCAGCGCCTGCCCGAACAGTTTTGCCTCGGCGTTGAGGTTGTCCAGCGACGGCGCCTGCAACTCGCGGCAGAGAAAATGCAGCGCCACGCGCAATCGCCGGAGCGCGACGCGCAACTGGTGGACGCCTTCCGGCTCTTGCCCGGTTTGACTGGCGCTAAGATTGGCCACGATCTGCTGCTGGCAATTGGTCAGAAGCTTGGCAATCGCCTCATCGACCGTATCAGACCTGACGAAGCCGGACGGTGCCGCCTTGACGGCCGATGGTTCATCGCCAAGCGCCAGCGCATAGCCCCGCGCCGATTTGCTCTGCGTTTCCAGGCAAAGCGGCGCAACATCCATCAAATTGAGACCGAACTGATAGAGCGCCGCGACTTTCCCCTGCTTCAGCTCAAGTTCGACTTCCGACAGCGGCACGCGCGTTGCGCCGAATTCAATGACGCCGTCATCAAGCGCAAGTTCGATCCGGGCGTCCTGATGGTCGAGCATCAGCAGATGCCGCCGGACTCTGGTCGCAAAAACCGGTGCCAACTCATCCGCCGTCATTCCGTCCAAAGGCGCGCCGATGTCGGCAAGCGGCAGCAGAGCAAGGTCGGGCGCCATGCCGCTCACCACCGTCTCCCACTCGTTGCGTTGCAGAGAACCGTGATCCGCTGCCCGCTTGACCGTCTGCACATGTTGACGGCCCTCACGCCGGACACGCAGCGACAATCCCGCCGCAAACAGCCGGTGATCGGAGGTGTCGTAATAGGTGGCATCAAGCCGCCGGATCAAGCCCTTGTTGCGGGCAGCCTGCTGAACCGCTGCGGAGGCGCGAATTTCATCGAGCATGCCCACGGGTGCCCGCAGCTTCAACTCGATCTCGACAGGGGCACGCGGCGGAACGGCAGCAGTCCCGGCGCCCGCACCGTCCTCCGTTCCGTGAACCGAAACTCCAGCCATTCCGTCCGCTCCCGTCGATCATCCCGTTGCACGGACTATACTATCGCGTGTGCGCCGTCTTGGTAGCGCAAATATTGTTGAGCCGGGTTGCCGGCTGATGGCCAGCGGGACCCAGGGCCGTCGCCGCTGTCATGTGCGTATTACATTCCGGTTCTAGACCCTACCGGAAAGGTCTCCTTGCGCGATTCCGGGGGATGGTCTCTTCCCAAGATCGACCCCGAGACCACCCGCCACACTGTCTTGTCAAAGGATTTTTCCATGCGCCATCTGCCGTCAATCCTGTTGCGTTTGCTTGCAACCTCCATGGCCATACTTCCGGCCGCAGCCTTTGCCGATAATTCGGTTGCGATCAGCGGTGCAACGCTCGTCAATAAGGGGCTGGTCGGCGTTGGACGGATTCCGGCCAATCAGCGCGACAAATTCGGCGAAACCTTCGGTTCCGGCTCGGGCATGGCGATGAACCCGGCCGAGTGGAGCCGCGATGGCGACAGCTACAAGGGCACGATGCTGCTCCTGCCCGACCGCGGTTACAATGTGGCGGGTACAACCGACTACCGCCCCCGCCTCAACATGCTGTCGATCCGGTTCACGCCGGTGGCGCCCGGCGCAACACCGTCCGCCGACAAGCAGCAGAGCGGCGTCGAGGCCGCACTCACCGACACGTTGCTGCTGGTGGACGACAAGGGCACCGATACAACCGGCCTCGACCCGCAGTCCGATGTTCGCGCCGCTGCCGGGGATTTTCCCATGCTGCCGCAGGCCGTCAATGGCAAGATATCCCTGGACAATGAGGCAATCGTCCGCCTCGCCGATGGCACGATGCTCATCAGCGACGAGTATGGACCGAATATTTACCGCTTTTCCGCCGAGGGCCGCATGATGTCGGCAACCCAGCCTCCGGCAGCGCTGGTTCCCATGCGCCATGGCAAGGCGAATTTCTCATCCAACAATCCGGGGCCCGGCGCACAGGCGCCCGATCCGAAGGATCCCGATACCGGCCGCCAGAACAATCAGGGCCTGGAAGGCATGGCACTGACGCCCGACGGCAAGTTCCTGATCGCCGTTCTCCAGTCGGCCGCGCGGCAGGATGGCGGCGATTCCAGTTCGACCCGCCAGAACACCCGCGCCCTCGTCTATGACGCGGCCGATCCGGCCCATCTGAAGCTGGTGCATGAATATGTCGTGCCGCTTCCCGTCTTCACCAATGCCAAGGGCAAGAAGGCTGTAGCAGCGCAGAGCGAGATCGTGGCTTTGTCCGACAAGGCATTCCTGATGCTGGCACGCGACAGCGGCAATGGTTATGGCCTTGACGGCGACACGTCGCTCTACCGCAACATCGCCGTCGTCGACACCTCGGCGGCCACCGATATCGCCGGAAGTGCCTTCGATGCCGACAAGGCCGTTGCACCCAAGGGCATTGTCGACCCCTCTGTTACACCGGCAACACTGACCCCCTTCATTGATATCAATGACAATGCGAACCTGTCGCGCTTCGGCCTGCACAACGGTGCGCCCAATGACCGCAACAACCTGTCGGAAAAATGGGAAGCTATGGCACTTGTCAGCGTCCTCGATCCCAAGCTGCCGGACGACTATTTCCTTTTCGTCGGCAACGACAATGACTTCCTGACCCAGGACGGCTTTCAGGTCGGCGCGAGCTACAAGGCCGAGGGCGGTGCCGATGTCGACACCATGTTCCAGGTGTTTCAGGTCACCATTCCCGGACTGCATAAGTAATCCGTTCGACTTGTCATCGGAGAGGATTGCTCTCTCCGATGATACCAGCCTCCATGCATTCCCGTTCATGTTATATGATCGGGTGAGCTGAGTGCCCATGGAGCAAAACAGATGCTGCGACTTCTCCTGCTTCGCCACGCCAAATCGGACTGGCCGGATGGTGTTGACGACCACGACCGCCCGCTTGCTGAACGCGGCCGCCGGGCCGGCTCCCTGATGGCCCGATATATGGCCGGGGAAGGGCTCATACCGGATCTCGCCCTTATCTCCACGGCACGGCGGACACAGGAGACATGGGAACTGCTGCGTCCCGTCATCGGAGACGGTATAGGCTGGCTGGAGGAGCCGCGTATCTACGAGGCGCCCGCGCGGGTGATTCTGGATGTCGTCAGAGCGGTGGAGCCAGGGATCGGGACATTGCTGGTTGTCGGCCATAATCCGGGGTTGCACGATGCAGCCCTTCGGGTCGCCGGTAAGGGACGGGAGTCCGATCTCACCCGCCTCCGGCAGAAATACCCCACGGCGGGACTAGCCGTCATCGATTTCACCGCCAGGCGCTGGTCCGATCTTGCTGATCAATCCGGGGAACTGGAACGGTTTGTGACACCGAGGACAATCGGCCACGGGTGAGGCCATTCGCCCAAACCCCGATTCCACGGGCGTTCATGCGCCAAAATTGCAGCACTGAGGCGGTCATTTCAACTTTCAGCTGTTGATTATGACAATCATTTTTCGAATATGTGACAGGACCATTCACTGCAAACCGCGATTGGACGTCAGGATGCGCCTTAGAGAACTTCAGGAAATCAGGTACGAAGAGGAAACCGCCAACCTCAAGCTTTCGGGCCTCAACCCGTTCAAGGAAGCCAAGAGCGTCAACATTTCCATCGACAATCCCGAAGCATTCCTCAATGCGATCAAGACGGCGCTTTCGGACCCTGACGGCAAGCCCATCAAATTCGGCAAGGTCAAATAGGCCTCCGCGCGCATCACGAAACAGCTTCCCCTGGCGGATGAAATCGTGGCAAGCCAGCAAGATAATGCTTGCCACGCCGCGCGTTATTCCGTTCATTCTCGGAACGAACCGGCCAAGACCCCCACGCGCTACCCACCATGTGCCCAGTGTTGAACCAAAGGAGCTCCCGTGACTGAACCGACCATCGCGCCCGCTCCGCCCGTCACTCTGGTCATCTTCGGTGCAACGGGCGATCTGACGCGGCGGCTGCTCGTTCCCACCGTCCTCAACATGACGCAGAGCGGTCTCGTGAGCGACAGCCTGCAGATCCTTGGCATCGGTATTGAACCCGGCGATGACGAAATGCTGCGCGCCAAGCTTGAGGATTTTCTCACGACGTCCAACATCAAGGCCAACTACAGCGCCGAGACATGGCAGGGGCTGCGCTCGCGCATCTTCTATCGGCAGGGCGATTTCACGCAGGATGCCATCTATGCCGAGATTGCCGGCCAGCTCGGAGCACAGGCCGGGCGGAACGCCGCCTATTATCTTGCGGTGCCGCCGCTGTTCTTCGGCGATATCGTCGACAAGCTCGCCGATCACGACCTGCTGAAAGAAACGGGTGGTGCCTTCCGCCGCCTTGTGATCGAAAAGCCGTTCGGAACCGACCTCGCCTCGGCCAAGGCGCTCAATGCCAGGATATTGAACCGCGTCCCGGAAACGCAGGTCTATCGCGTCGACCACTTCCTCGGCAAGGAAACCGTGCAGAACATCATGACGGCGCGGTTTGCCAACATGATGATCGAATCCCTGTGGAGCAACAATTTCATCGATCATGTCCAGATCACCGCGGCCGAACTCGTCGATGTCGGCACCCGCGGCAAATTCTACGACGCAACGGGCGCGCTCAGGGACATGGTGCCCAACCATCTGTTTCAGCTTCTTGCCATGGTTGCCATGGAGCCGCCGAACAGCTTTGACGCCGAGGCAATCCGCGACGAGAAGGGCAAGGTCCTGAAAGCCCTGCGGATCTACTCCGGCGAAGAAGCCGAGCAGAACTCGGCGCGCGGCACCTATACAACAGGGGTTTCCGGCGGAAAAACCATACCGAACTATACGGATATCCCGGATGTGGCGCGCGACAGCGCAACGGAGACCTACGTTGCCCTGAAGCTTTTTGTCGATACATGGCGGTGGGCGGGTGTCCCCTTCTATCTGCGCACCGGCAAGGCCATGACGGCCCGCGATACCGAGATCGTCGTCACCTTCCGCCAGGTTCCCTTCGCCCAGTTCAAGGGGATGGGGCCGCAGCGCCGCCTGACACCGAACCGGCTGATCATCCAGGTGCAGCCGGACGAGGGCCTGCACATCGAAATATCGATCAAGTCGCCCGGTCTTTCCGTAGAGACGGTGCCGGTATCCCTCGATTTCAACTATGCGGATTTCTTTGATATCGGCAAACTGACCGGGTATGAATCCCTGCTCTACGATCTGTTCGTCGGCGACCAGACCCTGTTTCAGCGTGCCGACAGCATCGAAGCGGGATGGGCGGCCGTGCAACCCTTTCTCGATCTGTGGGCGACGTTGGCAGAACGCCCTGATCCCTATCCGGCGGGCAGCATGGGGCCGCAATGCGCCGATGTACTGATCGAGCGCGATGGCCGCAAATGGCACCAGCCCGATGTGCAGCACCGGGTGAAAGCGAAGGTTTCCTGACTTGATCTGACAAACAAGAAAAACGAGAGGGACGGATATGACCGAGACATTCGTAATTGCGCAGGGCGGCGGACCGACGGCAGTCATCAACCAGACCCTTGCGGGCGCCACGCTGGAGGTGCGCAAGCGTTATCCCGGTGCCCGTGTGCTCGGTGCAAAGCACGGCGTGCGCGGTATTCGCGCCGGCAACTTCGTCGATCTCTCGGCTCTGCCGGAACAACAACTGCGCCTGATCGCGGCAACACCCAGTGCTGCGCTGGGGAGCACGCGCGACAAACCCGATGCGGCCTATTGCGAGGCGATCCTGAAAAGCCTGCGTCAGGTCGGGGCAACGGCCTTCATCAATATCGGCGGGAACGATACCGCCGGAACCCAGCAGATCCTTGTCGAAGCGGCGGGCAAGGATATTGCCTTCGTTCATGCCCCCAAGACGATCGACAATGATCTGGTCGAGAGCGATCACACGCCCGGTTTCATTTCCGCTGCCGAGTTCATCGCGGGCGCTTTCCTCAGTATCGATCTCGACTTCCGTGCGCTGCCCGGCATCTATGTCGGGATCGTCATGGGCCGCCATGCGGGATTCCTGACCACCGCGGCGGCTGCATGGCAGCACGACGACGCGAGCGCGCCTCATCTTGTCTATGTGCCGGAGCGGGCCTTTTCGGCAAAACGGTTCATCGATGACGTGCGCGAAGCGCAGAGCCGTCACGGCCGCTGCATCATTGCCATGTCAGAAGGCGTGACCGGCGAGGACGGGCGGACCGTGGTTGAAAACCTTGTTCCCGCCGATCGCCTTGAACGCGACGCCCACGGCAATATCCGCCTGTCCGGCGGAGAATTGGGAATGGCCATCGAACAGCTTCTCAGGGATGGCCTGCCCGGGGCCCGTGCACGAGTGGATACGTTCGGCTACCTGCCGCGTGGTAACATCGCCACAACCAATGCGACCGACGCACAAGAGGCTTTCGAGGCGGGAGTCTTCGCCGTCGAAACGGCGGCGCGCGGCGGCGGGTCGGTGGCGCTGCAATATGCCAATGGCAGCACCCGTCCGCAGATCGTTCCGCTTGCCAGCGTTGCCGGCAAAACACGCCACCTCCCGGACGATTTTCTCGAGCCTGAGCGCAACCGGATTTCTGCGCCGTGCCGGGCCTATTTCGAACGGCTGCTGCCAAAGCGCTTCACGCTCGCCGAGCCGTTCGCATAGGCGGCGTCACCCGCCATTGACCAGGCGAAGCACAAGCTGCTGGATGTTGCCGCCCTCGCCCATCTCGACCCGGTCGAAATCCCGCCCCTTCTGCCGCTGGGCAAGGGAAAGCTCGGAAAGGCGCTTCGTCATCTCGACCCGGATTTTCCGGCAGCCGGGATCACCCGGCACCGACAGGCCGATGGTCGCGGCCTCGATCCCCTTGACCATGTCCTTGATTGTCTCGCCGTGCACGGCTTCATGGGTGCGCACACCGGCAATGAACGTATCCCAGTTCGCCTGTACCGCAGCCGGCAGCCGTTCGGCGGGCTTAGGCAGCGTATAGGTGATGATGAGTTTCGGCGTTGCGGCAACCAGGGCGCAGGCATTGCCCTGCCGCTCATACTTTCTTTGCCACGTCAGTTTGAAATTGGTGTGCGCGATTGTCCGGGTGGCACCGGCGATGATGGGCCCCCGCTCGCCGATCGACGCATAGAGCGCCGCACCGGATTTTCCGGCAATCGCGTAGGTTTCCACCTGTTCGACAGCTTTCCACGCCGCCTGTGCCACCGCAGGCATGCCGACAAGGCAGACGGCAACCAGGCAGTACCCTGCAGTTTTTATCATGTGGCCCCTTCCCGTCACATCCGGGCGGCAGCATCAGGCTCCCGATGCTGCCGCCTTGTCCCGCACAGGAAGCTTCCAGCCGGGCCGGACGAAATGACAGGTATATCCGTTGGGATACCGTTCCAGATAATCCTGGTGTTCCGGCTCCGCCTCCCAGAAATCGCCGACCGGTGCGAGCTCGGTCACGACCTTTCCCGGCCACAGACCGGACGCATCGACATCGGCAATCGTGTCCTCGGCAATCCGCTTCTGCTCTTCATTCGCATAGAAAATCGCCGAGCGGTAACTCAATCCCAGATCGTTGCCCTGGCGGTTGAGCGTTGTGGGATCGTGAATCTGGAAAAAGAATTCCAGAATGTTCCGGTAGCTGATCCGTGCGGGATCGAAAATGATTTCGATGGCTTCCGCATGGGTGCCATGGTTGCGGTAGGTTGCGTTCTCGACATCACCGCCGGAATAGCCGACGCGGGTCGACAGGACGCCGTCATAACGACGGATCAAATCCTGCATGCCCCAGAAACAACCGCCGGCAAGGACTGCGCGTTCGCTTGTCATCCGATTTCCTCCACCTGATTGAGATAGGCTCCATAGCCCTCCGCCTCCATGTCATCCCGATGGACGAACCGGAGCGAGGCCGAGTTTATGCAGTAGCGCAGCCCGCCGCGATCCTGCGGACCATCGGGGAAAACATGCCCGAGATGGCTGTCGCCATGGCTGGAGCGCACTTCAATGCGCACCATGCCGTAACTGTCGTCGCGCAGCTCGTTCACATGGGCAGGCTCGATGGGCTTGGTGAAACTGGGCCAGCCGCATCCCGATTCAAACTTGTCGGATGAGGCAAACAGGGGCTCGCCGGAAACGATATCAACGTAAATGCCCGGTTCCTTGTTGTCCAGATATTCGCCCGTTCCGGGACGTTCGGTCCCGTTCTGCTGGGTGACACGAAACTGCTCCGGAGAGAGTTTCGAGATCACGTCAGAGTTCTTCTCATATTTGCGCATATGTTTCCCTTCCATCAGGGGTCAGCGTGATTGCGGCATGTCCGGCCAACCATCAAGTGTGTTGGTGCATATTTGTGTCCGCCCGCCCCGGTTATCAAGCCCGGCGCGGCGCAAACATCATCCGCTGCAAGCGTTTACACCGCACCATAGCGCGCACGGATATGGCCGATGAAGTGGTCCGCGTTGAGCTTTTCGCCGGTGGCGCGTTCAAGCAGTTCCGGCGTCGACCAGCGCGATGCCTGAGACCAGATCTTGTCACGCCGCCAGCCGTTGATGGCCGCAAACTCTCCCCTTGCGACATCCCTGTCGGCAGCCGGATATTCCTTTGTCAGCGCCGCCCATTGTTGCGCAGCCATCATCGCCCCGAGGGTATAGGACGGGAAATAGCCAAAGGCGCCGCTTGCCCAGTGCACATCCTGCATGGGCCCGTCCGCCGGGTTATCAATCGTTGACAATCCGAGGTAGTCGCGCATCTTCGCATCCCATGCCTCGGGCAGGTCAACCGGCTGCAATCTGCCTTGGATCAGGTCCTGTTCGAGTTCGAAACGCAAGATGACATGCAGCGGATAGGTCACCTCATCGGCATCGACCCGGATCAGTCCGCGTTCGACGCGGTGAACATGCGGAATGATGTCATCCATAGACCAGGATTCACCCAGATATTTGTCGACAACCGGCAGAGCCCATTGCCAGAATGCGGGGTTGCGGCCGAGCTG
Organism: Phyllobacterium sp. T2-21; assembly: GCF_055378485.1. Classification (NCBI taxonomy): domain Bacteria; kingdom Pseudomonadati; phylum Pseudomonadota; class Alphaproteobacteria; order Hyphomicrobiales; family Phyllobacteriaceae; genus Phyllobacterium; species Phyllobacterium sp. T2-21. The sequence goes on from NZ_AP027914.1 coordinate 211,778, forward strand.
CTTTTCGACAAACAGGCTCTGGCTTTCGTGCACCGCCATTCCCCGCGCCTTCCCCAGCGGCCAATGCGACCACTTTTTCGGCAGGTTCTGTTCATAAAGCGCGTGACCGGTTTCGTGCAGCACGCCCATCAGCGAGGAGAGAAACTCCGTCGTCCGGTAGCGTGTCGTTATGCGCACGTCGCTCGGCACGCCCCCACAGAACGGATGGTGCGATACGGAAAGGCTGCCATGGGAAAGGTCGAAGCCAACTGCCGCCATCATGGCAAGACCAAGCTCGCGCTGCCTGTCGATTGGATAAACACCGGACAAGGGTTTCAGCGGGCGTTTTGCCAGCCTTTCCGCCTGCACGGCCAGCGCCTCCGGCACGAAGTCCTTGAGGAAGGTTTTCAACGTGTCGAATACCGGCGCGATATCCGCCGTGCGATTGCCGGGGTCATATTGCTCGATCATCGAATCATAAAGACCAAGGCCGAGAACCTGCGAGCGCATGGCTGCTTCTTCGCGCGCCAGTGCAATGACACCTTCGAGCGCCGGCAGGAATCCGGCCCAGTCATTCTTGGCACGCAGGTCGCGCCATAACTGCTCGCAGCGCATACGTGTGTTCGTCTGGCGCTCGACGAATTCAGCGGGCAGGCAGGTCAGATTGACATAGTGCCGCTTGAACTCCCTGACAGCCGCGACCTGTTCCTCGTCCAGGTCCTCGCGCTCCGCCGCATCGATCCAGTCGGCGATTTCGGGCGCAGATGCCTGGCGATGATACATCCCCGCCAGCGTGCCCATGGCTTCCGCCCGCTTTTCACCGCCGCCGACGGCCATATGGGTGGCCTCGTCGGCGCCGAGAATGGCAAGCGCGTGTTCAAGGGCTTCAAGCCTGTGGCCGAGTTCATCGAGTTTCTGGAAGGACATTCTGTTCCCCTTGGGCGAATCCTGATTCAAAACAGGGCCCGAGAGGACTTCAATTTTCCGGCGAGTGCAAGATTGAATCACGCGCCGGGATGTCAGGAGTGTGCATCGGGGAGATTGACAACCGGCGTTTCGAGGCGTTGAAGTATGGCGTGCAAGCCGCGATTTTGAGCCCCTTGCCGCCAACCCGATCCCGATCCCGCACATATACAGCTCGCCTGAGGTCTTCCGTGACCCGTCAACCACTATCCCGGCGAGTGGAAAGCCAGAACAACACATGTCTCAATCGGTTGAACGTTCAAAACGTCCGTTGATTGTTGCCTCCATCATGCTGGCAACATTCATGGTCGCCATTGAAGCCACCATCGTTGCCACGGCAATGCCGCGCATTGTCGGGCAGCTCGGCGGTTTCACCTATTACAGCTGGGTCTTCTCGGCCTTCCTGCTGGCACAGTCGACGACAACGGTGATCTACGGCAAGCTGTCCGATATTTTCGGCCGCAAACCCATGCTCATCGGTGGCATTGTTATTTTCCTTGCCGGCTCGGCACTGGCCGGTTTTGCCTGGTCGATGACGTCATTGATCGCATTCCGCCTGCTGCAGGGGCTGGGTGCCGGAGCCATCCAGCCCGTGACGATGACCATCGTCGGCGATCTCTACAGGCTTGAGGAACGCGCCAAGGTGCAGGGCATTCTGGCCAGCGTCTGGGCAATTTCCGCCGTAACCGGCCCCCTCGCCGGCGGCCTGATCGTGGATCATTTTTCCTGGGCGTGGATCTTCTGGATCAACCTGCCGATCGGCCTGCTGACGATCATCGGCTTTACGCTGTTCCTGCATGAAAAAATCGAGCCGCGCAAAGCCCGGATCGACTATCTCGGCACCATCCTGTTTTCGATCGCCATCGTCTCGCTGATGGTCATCCTGACCGAAACGGACGCCGATCTGTCGATCCTCGCCGCGCTGGCTGCCGTGTTCATCGTGACTGCCATCCTGTTCTTCATGCAGGAGCGCCGGGCGCCGGAGCCCATCATTTCGCTTGCCCTGTGGAGCCGCCGGCTTGTCGCCACCAGCAACATAGCGACGCTTCTCGCCGGCATGGCGCTGATCGGGTTGACCACCGTCCTGCCGATTTATGTCCAGGGCGTCCTGGGACGCTCGCCGCTCGTTGCCGGCTTCACGCTAACCATGCTCATCGTCGGCTGGCCGCTCGCCGTCATGCTGTCCATCCGGCTGTTTCGCGCGTTTGGAATCCGCAGGACCCTGCGCGCCGGCAGCCTGATGTTTCCGATCGGCGCGTCCTTTCTGCTCTTCCTCACACCCGAAAGCAGCCCCGTCCCTGCCGGCGTCGGTTCCTTCCTCATGGGTTTCGGCATGGGACTGATCAGCGTCACCAGCGTCGTTCTCGTACAGGAAAGTGTCGAATGGTCGATGCGCGGCAGTGCCACGGCATCGATCATCTTCTCGCGCAGCCTCGGCAACACCCTCGGCGCAACAACCCTCGGTGCCATACTCAATATCGGGATTGCGCATTTCGGCAGCGGTGATCTCGCCAACAAACTGCACGAGGTGATCAACCAGCCGTCAGGCCTGTCCAGCCTGGCGACGAACCCCGCCATCCGCCTGGTGTTTCACTCCGCCTTGCACTGGAGTTTCTGGGGGGTGTTCACCGTTGCCATCCTCACCTTTGCCACGACCTGGCTGATCCCGGTTTCACGCGAGGCGGGCCGCAAGCCGCCGACACAAACCGAGATGCAGGAGGCACTGTCGTCCTGACGGCAATGCCAGGGCTGCCGCATCACTCCGGCAGCCCCGCCTTGCGCAGCGCATCGAGATAGCGCTGCAAATGCTCGGGGTTTCGCCAGGGAACACCGGCACGTGTCGTGGCAATGCTGGTCCCCGGGGCGACATGGAGAAGGCGGTCAAGCGCGGCACGCGTCGCGTCTGCATTGTCCATCTCGCCGAGTGCCGCCAGAAGAACCCTGTGACCGGTCGGAAAATTGGGATTGAGATGCAGCGCCTTGCGCGCCCATTCCGCCGCAGCGTCATAAAGCCCGTCGGCAAACTCGGCCATGCCGAAAAATGCGAAGGTCCAGTAATTGGCCGGGTCGCGCGGGCTGAGCCGTATGGCCATCTTCAGGGTTTCGCGTGCATTGCCGCTTTCACCCGCCAGCGCATAATATCCGCCGCCCCACATGCGTGCGAACGCCAGATTGGGATTGATATCGATGGCCGTTTCCAGGCATCGGCGCGCATCGTCGAACCGCCGCATGAACAGGGCGACCGAACCGAGGATCGTATGCGCTTCGGCATCCCGTTCATCCAGTTCAACCGCGACGCGCGCCATCTCGTGGGCTTCGTTCATGGCCTGCGGCGGATTGGGGCTCCAGGCGTACAGCACATCGATGATATCGCACATGGCATGCACCACCCGTGCACGCGCCAGGTTCGGATCAAGGGCTATTGCCTTCAGGGCAAAGTCCTTGGCTGCCGCGCTGTCTTCCCTTGTCCAGCGCCAGGCATGCCAGTTCGCTCGCATGACATAATCCCACGCGCTGAGGTTGGCGGGATCTTTCCGGCGAGCCCGCTTCATCTCCGCGCCGATGAGTTCGGGCGTCACCACGCCGACTATGCTCGCCGTGATGTCGTCCTGGACAGCGAAGATGTCATCCATCTGCCGGTCGAACTGCTCGGCCCAGATGTGATTGCCGGTCGCCGCATCGATCAGCTGCGCGGTGATCCGCACCCGGGGACCGCTGCGCCGCACGCTGCCTTCCAGCACATAGCGCACGCCGAGTTCCCCGGCGACCTGCTTTATGTCGACGGCGCCGCCCCTGTAGGTAAAGGATGAATTGCGGGCGATGACAAAGAATGCCTGGTTGCGCGCCAGCCCGGTAATGATGTCTTCGGCGATACCGTCGGCAAAATACTCCTGGTCCTTGTCGGCACTCATATCCTGGAACGGCAGGACGGCTATGGCCGGCTTGGCGACACCGTCGGCCGATGGCGCATCGGATCGGGGGCGTTTGGCACCCGCCATGATCTCCAGCACAACCCGGTAGACGCGTATGCGCTTCCTGATGTTCTTGACCTGCCGCTCGCCAAGATCTTCAAAGGTAAAGGCCACCTTGCCCGCGACCTGCTCGAACACATTCGCGGTGATCGAGATACCACCCGGTTCAGCCAAGGCTTCCATCCTTGCGGCGATATTGACGCCGTCACCAAAGATATCATCACCGTCAATGACGATATCGCCTATGTTGATGCCTGCACGATATTGAATGCGGTGTTCGCGCGGCATGTCCGCTTCGGCGTCCGCCACGCCGCGCTGGATCAGAACCGCACTTTCGACCGCGTCGACAACGCTGCCGAATTCGACAAGCAGCCCGTCGCCCGTCGTCTTGACGATGCGTCCATTGTGTTCCCGCAGAACCGGATCGATCAGCTGCTGACGATGAACGCGCATGCGCGCTATCGTGGCGGCCTCATCGGTTTCCATATGGCGCGAATAACTGACCATATCGATTGCCAGAATGGCAACCAGTTTGCGTGCAACGCGGTCGATAGCCAACACTGCTCCCCATCTGAATGGCTCTGCAACCGACTTTATGAGTCTATGCCAGCCAAGTCCATGTGAAACAGGTGATCAGAAATGCAATCAGCAAGCCGCCACCGCTCCGGTGGCAAGGAAAGGCAGAGCAATCTGCCTGAGCCGCAATCCCATCGGTGGCTCCGCTCTCTAGGTGGAACTACCAATTTTCAAATCGATTTAAATGGCTAGAGTATCTTTCGAGGGCTTTGGTCTTCAGATGCACTCTTTTCCAATGACCAAGATCTTTTTCAACGATCAAAGGCACCGGTCTGGCAACAGACCGGTGTTTTATTGCGTATTCCGCCGCGGCAATTCCCGGTGCAGGACGTCCCGTCAACCATGCCACATTGATTATACTCAGCAATTTCGAAAGCATTGATCAAAGCAGATTTAAAGCGCCGATCCCACGATTTTGCCGGAATCATGGAGCACGATTTTTGCGTGCCGCTTTCAAAGCACACCATAATCCTGCTGCACGTGCGTGCTTTGCAATGAGGTGATCGAGATGCGAATAATCCGGACATGTCTTGCCGTACTTCTGGTGCTCGGCTCCCTAGCCATTCCCGGCCTGGCCCAGGCCCAGGCGCCGTTGGAGAAAAGAATCGCTCTCGTCATCGGCAATTCGGCCTATCAAACCGGTCCGCTGCCGACACCCGCCAACGATGCCGGCCTGATTGCACAAACATTACAGGCCGCAGGATTTGATGTGGTCGGAGCGAGGGATCTTGATCAGGATTCGTTGCGCCATACCTTCCGGGATTTTCTCGACAAGGCGACGGCCTCCGGGCCCGACACCGTCGTCTTCGTTTATCTCGCCGGGTACGGCCTGCAGTATGAAGGCGAAAACTATTTCGCCGGTGTCGATGCGAAAATGACGCGCGCAACCGATGTTCCCGTTGAAGCCATACGGGTCTCCGATTTCACCAAATCGCTTGCCGCTTTGCAAAACAAGGGCACCATCATGGTGCTCGACGCGGCCCGAACCAACCCATTCGTCCGATCGGATCAGCCGCTGGCAGGGGGATTGGCCATTGTCGATCCCGATCCCAATGTCCTGATCGGCTTCAATGCAGCGCCCGGAACCGTCGCTCCGCCAGAGCCCGGGCCTTACGGCGCCTATGCGCACGCCCTTGCCGAGATGATCCGTGTCGGCGGGCTGGGGCTTGATGACGTCTTCGATCGCACGCGCCTGCGGGTGAGCGATGCGACCAAGGGCGGGGAACTGCCTTGGAATGCCTCGAAATTCCGCACGCCGTTCCTTTTCTTCGACAAAGGCCCCGATGCGCCGGCACAGCAAGTCTCCGCGCTGCAGGGCGGTGCGATGCGGGCCAAGGCCATTCGCGATTTCGATGCTCGCGATGCCTATCTCGCTGCGCTCGATCGCGATACGCTGCGCGGGTACGAGGATTTTCTTGCCGCTTATCCCAGCGACCCGATGGCCAAGCGTGTGCGGGCCATTGTCGCTGCCCGGCGTGAGGCGATCACATGGCGCCAAACCTGGGTCGCAGACACGCCGGAAGCCTATTGGTCATATCTGCGCCGCTATCCGCATGGTCCGCACGGCTGGGATGCCCGCCGGCGACTTGACCATTTCGAGGCCGCGCTGGAGCCGCCCGCATCCTTCACGGTGATTGCTTACGACGTGCCGCCGCCGCCTGAAACGGAAATCATCTATGTCGACCGCCCGGTCCTGTATTTCGATGATCCCGAATTCGACCTTGCGCCGCCGCCACCGCCGCCGGTGATCTTCCTGCCGCCACCGCCGCCCGATTTCATCGTGCTGGCACCCCCGCCCCCACCTGTCGATCTCTATGTTCTGCCGGTGCCTGTATTCGTGCCCGTGGCCGAGTGGGTCCGCCCGGCACGTGACATTGCACCGCCTGAAAACAATGTCATCTTCAACAATATTCATAACACGGTGATCAACAACACCACGACGATCGTGCAAGAACCTGCGGCTGCCCCCAGCCCTGGCCTGAGCACCGGCGCGAAAGTTGCCGGTGCCGCTGTTGCGGTGGGAGCCGCGGCGGCCGCCCTGCACGTTGCCCTGCCGCCATCGGTACAGAAGAAGGCGGCAGTCATGCCAAATCAAAATCCCGTCGCACCCGCCAAACCCGCCGCGCCGGGCCCGGTACCCGCGGCCATCAAACCGCAGGACAGCCATTCGCTCCCCGGAACCAACGGCAGCCGCCTGCCCCTCGTCAACGGCAAACCCGCACTGCAAAACCCGGCACCGGTGCAGACACCAGCCCCGCAGGCTGTGACGAAAACACCCGGAAAAGCCAACGCCGCAGTGGTCAAGCCGCCATTGCCGGGGCACGCCCTCCCGGCTGCCCCAAGCAGTGCCGCACCGCTTGCCCCCGGGAAAGCTGCGGTGTCGACCGGCCGGAACAAAGCCGGGAAAAATGCCTTGCCGGCTGCTGTCAACCGCCAGCCCACTATTGCCGCACAGGCCAGGCACAAGGCTGCGCCCAATCCTCAACCCCGGACCATTCCACCGGCGGTTGCAAAACTGAATGCCAGCCCGCGTCCGCGCGATCAGGCCGCTCCCCGACCGCCGGTTCAAAGGGCTCAACCGCAGAACCAGGCACGGGTCAATGCGCAGGTGAACAGGCCGTCCAGTCCCGTGCCGCAAGCCCATACGCCAGTGCAAGTGCAGCCGCGACGGCAGGTCGAGGTAAGGCCGCCAGCCGGAAGGCCCCAGCCACATGTGCCGCAAAAGCCCGGCATGAAGAAAGAGTGCGGCGGCCAGGATCAGCCCGCCTGCCCCAAATAAGAATCGGCATCGGCAACGGGAAACGCCGTTGCGATGCACCCAACCTTTATTCGGCGGAGTGAGAGCATGCACAGGGGTCGAATAGCAAGATTTTCAATCTGCGGGCTGATCCTGCTCAGCCCGCTCCACGCGGCGGCAGCGCCGGCCGCTGACAACCCTGCAGCGCAGATCGTGCGCGATCTTGCGCTGGTCGATGCAATAACGTGGGGTGTCAATCCATCGACGATGGCGGCCTATCACACGCTTGGCCGGGAAAAATGGCTGCAAACGCAACTCCATCCCGCGTCCGATGCACTACCGGCAGCGGTCCGGGCACAGATCGAGGCCTTGCCGGTCAGCCAGAAATCCGCCTTCGATCTTGCCACGGACTTCGACGCGCAGGGGCGCACCGCCAACCAGACGGCCGATCCCGACCAGAAAGCCATTGCGCAAAAGGCTTTTCAGGATGGCATGAGCGACATGGCCCGGCAGGCAGCAACCGCCAGCCTGTTGCGGGCGCTCTATTCACCCGATCAGCTGCGCGAACGGATGACGTGGTTCTGGTTCAATCATTTCAACGTTCATCAATACAAGGCCAATCTGCGCATCCTTCTCGGCGACTACGAGAACAAGGCCATCCGCGCGCACGCGCTCGGCCGGTTTCACGATCTGCTGGACGCAACGCTGCGTCACCCCGCCATGATCCGCTACCTCGACAATGCCGACAACGCCGTTGGCCACATCAACGAAAATTACGCCCGGGAGATCATGGAGCTGCACACCATGGGCGTCGGCTCCGGCTATACGCAGAAGGATGTCGAGGAACTGGCGCGCATCCTCACGGGTGTCGGGATCGATCTCAAACCGGACAATCCCAAGCTGAAACCGGACCTGCAGCCGCTGCTCGTGCGCGATGGTTTGTTTGAATTCAATCCGGCACGCCATGATTTCGGCGACAAGGTTTTCCTGGGGCGAACGATCAAAGGGCGCGGCTTTGCCGAAGTTGAAGAAGCGCTCGATATTCTATGCAAACAGCCGGCAACGGCCCAGCATGTGTCCCGGCAGCTCGCCACCTATTTTGTCGCCGATGTCCCGCCGCCAGCCCTGGTTGACCGGATGGCGCAGACCTTCATGCGGACGGATGGCAATATCGCGAGCGTCCTCGACACGCTGTTCCATTCCCCCGAATTTACAGCCTCGCTTGGCGGGCATTTCAAGGATCCTGTCCGGTATGTTCTTTCCGCCATCCGTCTTGCCTATGACACGAAAGTCATCGTCAACAGCGCGCCCGTCCAGAACTGGCTGAACCGCCTGGCGGAAGGCCTCTATAACCACCAGACCCCCGATGGTTACTCCATGATGTCGACGGCGTGGAACGGATCGGGGGCGATGATGACGCGCTTTGAGATTGCCCACCAGATCGGGTCCAATTCCGCCGGGCTTTTCAAGGCGGCAACGCCCGATGCGGTGGATCAGCCGGCATTCCCGCTCATCGAGAACGGGCTGTATTTCTCAAGCCTGCATCTGAAGCTTTCAGCGCCCACGCAGACCGCCCTCGACAAGGCGATTTCACCGCAGGACTGGAACACGCTGTTCCTGTCCTCACCCGAATTCATGCAGTAACGGCAACCCGACGAGGAGACGATCATGTATATCAATCGCCGTGATCTCATTGGTGGACTGGCAGCCCTGACCTCCATGACGGTTGCCGGGCGCGTCTGGGCGGCGCCCAAAACCGACGCACGCCTGCTCGTGGTGTTCCTGCGCGGCGCCTATGATGCCGCCAATGTGGTGATCCCGGTCAGCAGTGATTTCTACTATGCATCGCGGCCGAACCTCGCTATCGCCCGTCCAGACGCGGCCAATGCCGCCTCGGCGCTTTCCCTCGACGTCAATTGGGGCCTGCACCCGGCACTGAAGGACACGATCCTCCCCTTCTATCAGAAAGGGCAGGCCGCCTTCATTCCATTCGCCGGTACGGACGACCTCACCCGCAGCCACTTTGAAACCCAGGACACCATCGAGCTCGGACAGGACGTCAACGGCACGCGGGATTACCGGTCCGGCTTCATGGCGCGCCTCGCCGGCGCCCTGACACGCGTGCGGCCGATCTCCTTCACCGACCAGATGCCGCTCACGTTCCAGGGCGGAGAGCCGGTCCCCAACATCGCGATCAACAGCGTGGGCAAGCCGGGCATCGACAGCCGCCAGGCGAGTCTCATCAGCGCCATGTATGACGGGAAATCATTGGAGGGGTCCGTGCGGGAAGGCTTTCGCGTCCGCGACGATGTCTACCATGCGATCACCGATCACATGATGGAAGCCAGCCGCGGCGCCGTCTCCGCCAAGGGGTTCGAGCTGTCCGCACGTCGGATCGGCCGTCTCATGCGCGAGCAGTTCAACCTGGGTTTCGTCGATGTCGGCGGCTGGGACACCCATGTCAACCAGGGGGCGGCGAACGGCTATCTCGCCGACAGGCTGAGCGAGCTCGGCCGGGGAATTGCCGGGTTCGCCGAAGAGATCGGCCCGCAATGGCAGGACACCGTCGTGGTGGTCCTGTCCGAATTCGGCCGCACGTTTCGCGAGAACGGCAATCGCGGCACGGATCACGGCCATGGCAGCGTCTACTGGGTTCTGGGTGGCGGCATCAAGGGTGGCCGCATCGTCGGTGAACAGATCGCCGTCGACCAGGCCCATCTTTTCCAGAACCGCGACTATCCCGTTCTGACCGATTACCGCTCCGTGCTCGGCGGACTGTTCCAGCGCATGTATGGCCTGGACCAGACCGGACTGCACCGCGTCTTTGCCGCCGTGCAGCCGCGTGACCTTGCCTTGATATGAAAGCGCGGGAAACGGACCGCCGATGCTGATGTCTGCGTAGACTCAGCTTCCGGCCAGGCTTTTGAATGAGTCCCAGAATGGTTTCATCTGGTCGGACTGGGTGGAGAAATAGCCCGGAGCGATGACGAGAAACGCCCACAGGAAGCCCGACGGAATATTGGCCAGCTGAAACCGGAATTCCGTCATGCCGGCCACCCCGGCGACAACCGGAATGACAGCACGAACCGGACCGAAGAAATGGCCGAGAAAAACGCTGAAGACACCATATCGCTCGAAAAACCGCTCGGACCGCTCGACCATGGCCGGATAACGGGAAAATGGCCAGTTTCTCAAGATGGGTTCGTGAAAGTGCCGCCCCACCCAATAGGAAAGCGTATAGCCCACGCATGCGCCGATGCCGCCGGAAACAAGCAGCGGCCAGAAGGGAAGCCCGCTCGCCCCAAACAGGCCGCCGATGCCCAGAAGGATGATCGTGGAGGGAACAAGCAGGGAGAGCAAGGCCAGAGATTCAACCAAGCCGAGCGCAAAGACGATGACCGGCGCCCATTTTTCATGCTCCCGCGTGAAGGAAATCGTGGCTTCGATAATATTGGAAAGATCCATTGTGCCTGATGAGAATGAGAAATCGTGGTGGTTGCAGAATGGCCGGCAACCGAAAGGGACAGACCGGACGGGCCCGTCCCTTTCATGATGGTCTCCGGCTTTCCGGTTACTTGGAAAAGCCTTTCGTCGGATCTGCGGGGAATGCCGCATTGGCCTGTTCGCCGCGCAGCAGCTTCAGGGCTTCGATCAGCTGCAGGTCATCCTTCGGATCCGGCGGGACATAGGCAATCGAGCCCGATCCTTCCGCATCCTCCTGAACGCCCTTGATATGGCCCTTCAGGCTGGATTCGCTCATCGGCTCGGCCCGGCCCTTCAGATCGTCCGGCAGCGGCTGTTCGACCGCGATATCCGGCACGATGCCCTTGCCCTGGATCGATTTGCCGGCCGGCGTGTAATACAGCGCCGTCGTCAGCCGCAGCGCGCCATTCTCGCCCAGCGGGATGATCGTCTGCACCGAGCCCTTGCCGAAGGACCGCGTGCCCAGCACCGTCGCCCGGCGTTGATCCTGCAGCGCACCGGCGACGATTTCAGCCGCACTGGCAGAACCGCCATTGATCATGACGATCATCGGCTTGCCGTTGATCAGATCGCCCGGACGGGCATCGAAGCGGGTGATGTCCTGCGGGTCTCGGGCGCGGGTCGAGACGATTTCACCCTTGTCGAGGAAGGCATCGGAGACGGCAACCGCCTGGTCGAGCAGGCCACCCGGATTGAGGCGAAGATCCAGCACGAAGCCCTTGAGCTTGTCGGCGGGAATCTTGCTCTGGATGTCCTTGATCGCCTTCTGCAAATCTTCAAAGGTCTGTTCGGTGAAGGAAATGACCCTGACATAGCCGACATCGTTCTCGACGCGGTATTTGACGGCCTTCACCTTGACCACGTCGCGCACGACGGTCAGCTTGATCGGCTTGTCGGCGCCCTGACGGATCAGGGTCAGCTCGATGGGCGTGTTGACATCACCGCGCATCTTGTCGACCGCGTCATTCAGCGACAGGCCGCGGACATCGGTTCCGTCGATCTGCGAGATATAATCGCCGGCAAGAACACCCGCCTTGAACGCGGGGCCATCTTCCGTTGGCGTGATCACCTTCAACAGCTGGTTTTCCATGGTGACTTCAATGCCAAGGCCGCCAAACTCACCCTTGGTCTGCACCGACATTTCCTTCGCCTGTTCGGCGTTCATGTAGGACGAATGGGGGTCGAGCGACGTCAGCATGCCGTTGATGGCGCTTTCGATCAGCTTCTGGTCATCCGGCGGCGTCACATACTGGTTGCGCACCCGCTCGAAGACTTCGCCGAAAAGCGACAACTGCTTGTAAGTGTCAGTGCCCGCAGCTTCCGCGGCGGTTATATGCAGCCCGCCCTGCACAGCCACCATTGCCGTTGCACCCATCAGGGCTCCGGCCATGAGAAGCGTTAACCTGCGTACCATTTGCATTCCTTCCAGAAAATCTGCCTACCCCAAAACGTGGTAACAGGATAATTATATGCCAACCAAGGCAGGATTAACACGACCAGAATATGACCGACACATACTGTGATCCATAATGCTACACTGCCGCTTCCGGTAAATTACACAAGAGCCGTTCGCATGGCTTTTTGGCCCGAGCGCAACATATTTCGCTTGCTCCTATAGCCACTCGAGGATGCAGATTGACACCCGATTGTCAAACGGCAGCCACGCATTGACGCCCTCGAACGACGAGCGGCATGCAAATTCCGGTTGCAGAGCGGTGCGCGATGCAGAACAGCAGCAGTGAATTGGACCATATCCTGGCAAAGCGCCGCCAACTGCGCCTGAACACAGCGCAGGAGCTCGCGCGAATCCAGAAGGCGCATCGCCAAATCCGCAACCCGCATGCGCCGTCCGGTCTTCACCTTCAGCGGTGGCTGCAGGCGCGCCTGCGCTCCATGGAGGTCAGGGTCTGCGCGCATCTGGTTGCCATATTGAACTGGTGTTCCCTGCGCCTCATCTGGTTCGCGCTGCCCCGGCTGGCCACCGGCCGCCTGGCAAAGCGGCGTGCCCGATCCCTGTGGCGGGTTATCGGGAAACTCAATCGGATTGGCATGGGAATTGTGCGCTGGCAACTGCGCCGCCACGGGTGAAACAGCCGCAGCCAATCCGGCGATCCGCGCAATTTTTTCCGCTGCCCATTTTCCGTCATGACACTGTCATGATCGTCCTTCTTAAGTCCCTTGCAAATGCTTCGGCAACGATGGCAGAGTACCGCGAATAGCGTCCTTTATTCATTGCATTCAAGCCATTAGGGGCCCGGTTCATGGCGTTTCATAAATATACACCGCCTGCCATCGGCCGCTCGATGTGGCTGAGCATGTGGGACCTGATGGCTTTGCTTTTGGTGATCGGCGCCATCGTGCTGATTGCCTATGGTGCCCGCGTGACCACGGTTCCACTGTCGACGCTTGAAGCCGCCCCGCTTTCCCTTGATCCATCCAATCTGCCGGTTTACGCGCTCCGCACCATGCTGCGCATGCTCCTGGCCATTGCCCTGTCGCTCGTCTTCACCTTCATCTATGCCGCAGCCGCCGCCAAGAGTCGGCGTGCCGAGATGGTGCTGGTTCCCATTCTCGATATTCTCCAGTCCGTGCCGATCCTCGGCTTCCTGACCTTCACCGTCACCTTCTTCCTCAACCTGTTTCCGGGCAGCGTCCTTGGCGCCGAACTGGCATCCGTGTTTGCCATCTTCACCAGCCAGGCCTGGAACATGACGTTCAGCATGTATCAATCCATGCGCAACGAGCCGAAAGACCTGGAGGAGGCAACGCAGAGCTTCCACCTGACGGGCTGGCAGCGGTTCTGGCGGCTGGACGTTCCGTTTGCGATGCCCGGTCTTGTCTGGAACACCATGATGTCGATGTCGGGAGGCTGGTTCTTCGTCGTGGCGTCGGAGGCGATCACCGTCGGCGACACCACCGTTACCCTGCCGGGTGTCGGCTCCTACGTTGCGCTGGCCATCAAAGAGCAGAACATCATGGCAATCTTCTATGCCACGATGGCGATGCTTGCCGTCATCCTGCTCTACGATCAGTTCCTGTTCCGGCCGCTCGTGGCCTGGGCCGACAAGTTCCGCTTTGAAACGACCTCGTCGGAAACGGTTCCAAGCTCCTGGATGCTGGACCTGTTTCGCCGGGCCCGGATCACACGCCTGCTCGCCGCCCCGGTCGCCTTTCTTTCCCGTCTGGTCTGGAACCTGCGTTTGCCGGCGCTGCCGACATTCGGCTCGGGTGAGGCAAAGCCCGCAACGTCGCGCGTCCTGGACCGGCTCTGGCTTGCCTTCATTGTTCTTGCCGCTGGCTATGCGGCCTATATCAGCATCATCTATCTCAAGGCCAATATTGCCTGGTCCGATGTGGCGACCGCCGTCGGAAACGGGTTCATCACCCTGTTGCGGGTGACCGTTCTGATGATACTCGCGACACTTGTCTGGGTGCCAGTCGGGGTGTGGATCGGACTGCGGCCGAAACTGGCGCAGAAAGTCCAGCCGCTGGCCCAGTTTCTGGCGGCGTTTCCCGCCAATATCGCATTCCCGGCCTTTGTCGTGCTGATCGTGCATTTCGGGCTCAACGCCAATATCTGGCTCAGCCCGCTGATGATCCTCGGCACGCAGTGGTACATTCTCTTCAATGTCATTGCCGGGGCCAGCGCCTTTCCCAGCGATCTCAAGGAAGCGGCGAACAGCTTTCATCTCCGTGGCTGGCGCTGGTGGTTCAAAGTCATTCTCCCCGGCATTTTCCCCTATTACATCACCGGCGCGATCACGGCATCCGGCGGTGCATGGAACGCCAGCATCGTTGCCGAAGTGGCCAGCTGGGGTGATACGCAGCTGACGACACCGGGGCTTGGATCGTACATCGCCAATGCTACCACGGCGGGCGATTTCCCGCGTGTCGTGCTTGGCATCGCCGTCATGTGCATCTTTGTAACGCTGTTCAATCGCCTGTTCTGGCGCCCGCTCTACGCCTTTGGCGAGCGGCGCCTTCGTCTCGGTTAGTGCCGGATTATCGGATCAAAGGAATGTTCAATGCTTGATCAAGCTGACAGAAACCTGCTCGTCGACATCCGCAATGTTTCCCGGTCCTTCAAGAAGGGCAGCGGCAACGATGTCATGGTGCTCGACGATGTCGACCTGAACATCAGGGAGGGCGAGATCGTCGGGTTGCTCGGCCGCTCCGGCTCGGGAAAGTCGACGCTGCTGCGGATCATCGCCGGCCTGATCGCGCCGTCCTCAGGCGAAGCAAAGTGCCGCGGTTCCGTCATCCAGGGCCCGCCCCTCGGCATTTCCATGGTGTTTCAGTCCTTTGCGCTTTTTCCCTGGCTGACAGTCCTGCAGAACGTGGAACTTGGTCTTGAAGCGCAGGATGTCGATCGGTCGGAGCGGCGCAAGCGTGCGCTTGCGGCCATCGATCTCATCGGTCTGGACGGTTTCGAAAACGCCTATCCCAAGGAACTGTCCGGCGGCATGCGCCAGCGCGTCGGTTTTGCCCGGGCACTGGTGGTGCATCCCGACCTGCTGCTGATGGACGAACCCTTCTCGGCCCTTGATGTCCTCACCGCGGAGACCCTGCGCACCGACATGATCGATCTGTGGATCGAAGGGCGCCTGCCAATAAAATCGGTGCTGATCGTCACCCACAACATCGAAGAAGCGGTGCTGATGTGTGACCGTATCCTCATCTTCTCGTCCAATCCCGGCCGGGTTGCGCAGGAACTCAGGGTCGATCTTCCCCATCCGCGCAATCGCCTCGATCCGGTCTTCCGGCAGCTGGTCGACAATATCTATGCCCGCATGACCCAGCGTACCGAGCCTCGCCTGCCATCCGTGGAAGGTATTCCGGGTACGGGAATGGGCATGATTTTGAACCCGGTTTCGACCAATATCCTGGCTGGCCTGATCGAGTCTCTGGCGGGCGAACCGTATAATGGGCGCGCCGACCTGCCTGTTCTTGCCGGTACGCTGCAGATGGAGGCCGACGAGCTGTTTCATCTCGGCGAAGCCCTGCAGCTCCTGCGCTTTGCCCATCTGAACGAGGGCGACCTCGTCCTGACCGACGCCGGCATGCGGTTCGCCCATCTCGATACCGATGCACGCAAGAAGGTTTTCGCGGAACACCTCGTCACCTATGTTCCGCTCGTCGGCCTTATCAGACGCGTGCTTGACGAGCGGCCAACGCATGCGGCTCCGGCAGCCCGCTTCCGCAACGAGCTGGAAGACTTCATGAGCGAAGATTATGCGGATGAAACATTGAAGACAGTGGTGTCCTGGGCGCGCTATGCCGAGCTGTTTGCCTATGACGAGCAGGCCGAGCTTTTCAGCCTGGAAAACCCCCAGTAGCGGTTAATCCGCGGTAGATCGGCATTTATGGGAGTTGGGGCCGATTTGGCGGCGAAGCGGCCTTCGCACGCTTCAAGATCAGTATGGCAATGAACCCGCACGCCACGACGCCGAGCAAAATCGCACTCGGTGCTTCAATGCCAAACAGGGACGCAACACCAAAAAGCAGCAAGAGTCCCAGCAAAGCCAGACCGGCGGTCCGCTCGGCCCGCCATTGATACCGGCATGCGCCCCAGAGGACTCCCATGCCGACGGCAAGCGCCAGCACGCCGATAATCATTGAGCTCAAGACTTCCGAAAACTCTGCCACTGCGATCCTGCCGGTTGCCGATGGTGCGCTTTAAATTTCACGCGCTTCTGATGCTATACACTACATCGCAAGTTGCGGCTTATTAAAGTCGCAGCCGCGTCAATTGCGTGGCGGACAGTACCGGGCAACCGTGACATTTGGCGCTGCTGTTTTCTGTTGTTTCAGCGGCTCCAGACGTGCGTGGCGTCTACACTTGCAGCGCATTTGCATGTAGCCTCCGCAACGGTCGAAGCAATCGATCGACATCCATCACCCAGATCGAGGGAAACACTTTATGAGTGGCGTATGCACGCAAGGGGTAGATACCGGCTTTGTGGCTTTGGGCACCGCCAAGGTCGCCGTGCTGGGCGTGGTTCAGGGCATTACGGAATTGCTGCCGATATCATCAACCGCGCATATGCGGCTGGTTCCGGCACTTCTCGGCTGGCAGGATCCCGGATCGGCTTTTTCGGCGGCGATGCAGCTGGCCGCGTTGACGGCGGTCATCTGCTATTTCCGGCGCGATATCTACGCCATAACCGGCGGATCGCTCAGCGCGATCAGGACAGGCGACTGGATGTCGCCCAAGCTGCGCATGGCTATCGGCATCGTGCTCGGCACCGTGCCGATCGTCATCGCCGGCCTGCTTCTGGCGCCGGTTCTCAATGCCTGCGACAGTCCGTTGCGGACCTTGCCGGTCATCGGCTTTTCCTGCCTCGTCATGGGTGTTCTGCTCGCGGTTGCCGAATGGGTATGCCAGCATAAACGTCCAGCAGACAGCATGCGGCTGCGCGATGCGCTTATCGTCGGCGTCGCGCAGGTCGGTGCCCTGATCCCCGGCGTTTCACGCTCCGGCTCGACCCTGACGGCCGCATTGTTTCGCGATTTCACGCGGCAGGACGCCGCACGCTTTTCCTTTCTGCTCGGCATTCCGGCTATCGCGCTGGCAGGCCTGCATGAACTTGTTGTCCTGGCCCGCGCTCATCTTCCCTTTGAAGGCTGGATGATCCTGCTCGTCGGACTTGTCATCGGATCGCTGTCATCCTTCGCAGCCCTGTGGGGCTTGATGCGCATTCTGGAGCGTTTTTCAACGCTGCCCTTCATCTGCTACCGGATTCTGCTCGGCCTGGTGATCCTGTGGATTTCATACGCCTGACAGACCTTCGGCGAAAGACCGGGAAGACAGGCGATAAACAGGGCGCTGTCCTGTTTATCGCCCGGTGTGTCACGCTACATTGTCGTCGTCGGTATCGCTGTCCTGCGCATCGTCATAGGCGTCGTCGAGACGGTCCATTTCGGCGTAATCGTTCTGCGTGCCGGTGCTCTTGTCATCGTTGTAGTAGTTGTTGATGACCGTCTCGCCAGCTTGCGGCACAGTGCCGGTTCCGCCGCCCGAGCCCCCAAACAACGAATTGCCGCCCATCATGTTCTTGATGCCCTCGAACATGAGCGCGCCGCCGGCCACACCGGCTGCCGTGGTCAATGCACCTTGCAGAAAGCCGCCGCCTTGGGCCTGCGGCGGGGCTGCCCAGCGCCCGGCCTGAGGCGGCTGTCCCTGTGCTGCATACGCGTCTTGGGGTGCTGCCCCGCCACCGCCCCACGGTCCGCTGAACCGGCCGGGAGAAGGCTGGGACGGCTGCGCACTTTGGGAACTGCCGAAGATCGAACCCAGCAAGCCGCCCGACTGTTGTTGCGGGGGCGGCGCATTCTGCAAATCCTTCACCTGCGCTTCCAGTGCCTGGATGCGCTCGTTACATGCGTTCAGGCCATGTTCCTGGACGATGACGGCCTGAGCCAGGAGATAGGGGGCCGAAGGCTGGCTCTTGATCTGGTCCAGAATGAAGCGCTCGGCTTCGGGGTCCCGGGGCGTATCGGCCGCCTGCCTTGTTCGGTCAAAGAGGCCACTGAGAAGTTTCTGTTCATCGGCATTCATTTTCACTCACCTCCTTTAGGGGAAATGTGATCTCGATCCAGATTCATGGCATTTAGATGGCCTTAACAAAATGTAATTTTGCAGCCGCAGCGGCCTTCCCGCCAATGTTTTTAGCCGCATAAATGGCTGCGGGCGCCGGAAAAGCCGAAGCACTCCCGGTCACGTCACCCGGCGTTTTACTCCCTAGAACGAGTTCACAATCGGGCCAGTCTGCATCCGCGCGATCATCGTATGGGCATGATAGTGCATCGCGCATTTTATCGCATAAATCTGCATTACCACCGGCGAGCGGCGGCGCTTCAACATGGCCCATATCCGCCGGCGGTAGGTGCGGCGCAGTTCCTTGTCGGGGACCTGCCGCATCAGGCGCAGAAAGATGCCGACGGCTTCGAGCATCCATTCCGCATTGAGCTTTACAAACTGCAAGGGATGGCGGCGCAAATGGCGCAGCCGCGTCTGCTCCGGTTCGATGCGCTCATCCAGATAAAGCGCATCGAGCCGGTCGAAATAGGCTTGGGGATTGTGAAGATCCTGCATGACCGCGAGATAGCCGTCGCGCAGTGCCTCGCGGCTGAGGTTGAGCGGAATGACATTGGTGCCAAAGGGCTGCTGATCCTCCGGATCAAGCCGCCCCTCCTTGAGCAACCGCGTGTAGAGCGGGGTCTTCGGTATGGCCGCCAGCATGCCAACCATGGCGTTGACGATCCGCGCTTCCTTGATAAAGGCGCGCTGCGCGTCGAAAATCGAGGCATCGTCGCTGTCGAAGCCGAGGATCATGCCGCACCACACTTCCATGCCTGAGCGCTGGATGGTGTGCACCTTTTCCAGCATGGTGGCGCCCTTGCGCAGATTCTGCAGCTTTTTCGTCTCCCGCAGTGCTGCCTCGTTCGGGGTTTCAATGCCGATGAAGACCACGCGAATGTTGGTATCGACCATCAATTGCATCAGTTCCGGATCATCCGCCAGATCAATGGAGGCTTCGGTCACGAAGGTCATGGGATAATTGTGCGCGACCTGCCAGGCGATGACCTCGCGCAACACTTCCTTTATCGCCTTCTTGTTGCCGATGAGGTTGTCATCGACAATGAAGGCCGTATCCATGCCTGTCGCCAGCAATGCCTCCACTTCGGCCAGAATCTGTTGACCCGTCTTGATGCGGGGCTTACGGCCAAAGACAACGATGATGTCGCAGAACTCGCAAGTAAACGGACAGCCCCGGGAGAACTGGATGCTTCCCACCGCATAATCGTCCATTTTCAGGAGATCAAAGCGCGGCACCGGAACCGTGCTCATATCTGTCTTGTCAGCCTGCTCGTACCGGCGTGAATGCCGGTGTTCAGCCCATTCGGTCAGGAATTGCGGCCAGGTTTCTTCGGCTTCACCAATGAACGCCACATCAGCGAGATCGGCGAAATAGTTCTCCTGGACAGTGATCCATGGGCCTCCGACCACGACAAAACAGCCCCGTCGCTTCAATTCCGTGATGATTTCCTTCATGCGGAAGCGCTGCACGATCATACCGGTAACCCCGACAATGTCGGCGCTGGCACACAGATCATAGTCGATGTCTTCCACGTTCTCATCGATGAGCGTGACCGTGTGTTCGGCAGGGGTCAGGGCCGCCAGCAAAGGCAGGCAGGCCACAGGAAGGTTGGCTTTTGCGTCGAATATGGGCAGGGCATGTTCCAGCCCCCAGTAAGAAGCTTCAAAACGCGGATTAATCAGCACGATATGGGGCATTGCAGTCACCCTTTTTGTTTGCTGTTAAAATGCTATATGTCTGTCCCGTTCCCGCTTGCGAATGGTATGCCTGTCTTTGAGGCTGATCCCTGCGACGTCATCGCCTTGAGAAAAAACCTGTTCCCGTCTGTATACTCCCCAATATCGGCCAATGATATCTCCAACTATCGGCCAAAATATGATGCGGCGAATAGTAAATTCATTGGCGGCTCAGCTCCGGACACCGCTCCTCTGGCGCGTGAACCAGCGGATGCTGCCGGCAACCGCAAAGGCAAGCAGCGGCCATGCGGCCCAGAACGTCCCGCTCCAGGTGATAAGGTTGATGCCGAGGAGGACGAACCCGACCATTGCCAGCATGGCGACGAACCGGTCAAGGCGGGTGGTCCGCACCCACAGACCGAAAGCAAGAGCAGCAAAGGCCAGGAGAGGCCACGCAGCCCAGAAATAGCCACTCCATGTGAGAAAATTGATGGCGGTAATCCCGGTGGCGATGGTTGCCAGCACACCGAACCGCCCTCTCCTGAACGGCAAAGGCTCCGGGTGTGCTTGCGTTTGGGTTCGCCGTAAATGGTCATGATGCGGCGGCGGCCCGGATTGCAGGGAAGGCCTCTGCGGACCGGATCCTCTGTCTTCTCCGATACGCACGGCATAGCTGGCTATACCGCCTTCAATGTTCTTGAGCGAAAGCTCGCCGAGATAGTCAAACCCGACGGTCAGCTTGTTGCGGACCTGATCGAAAACCGTGCTTGAAATCACGATGCCGCCGGGAGGGGCAGAGGCCTGCAACCGCGCGGCGACATTCACCCCGTCGCCATAGATATCGTCGCCTTCGGCAATGACATCCCCGAGATTGATACCGATGCGGAAAAGCATGCGGGCATCGTTCAAACGTTTGGCGTTATAACCGGCGAGCTCGTTCTGCACATCGATTGCCGCGCGCACCGCCTCGACGACGCTGGAAAACTCAGCAATGAGCCCATCGCCCCAAGTGTTGATGACCCGGCCGGCATGCGCTTCGATCAAACGTCGCATCGCATCGCGGTACTGGTTGAGCGTATCGAGCGTCCGCTCTTCGTCCACCTGCATGAGACGGGTGTAGTCTTGAACATCCGCAGAGAAAATCGTGGTGAGCTTGCGACGCGTTTCAGACATGGTCTTCATTTTCCCGGTTCCTGGCTCTGGCAAGAAATCCATCCGACGTCGGCGGAGAATATAGCGTGTCGCTGAATGTGGGAAGCACCTGCCGGGGCAGGAGAACAAATATCGAGACCTGCCGTTCGGGCAGCGCTTCGCAATAGGCTTGACATAGTATTTTTATTACTAGTATATATATGACTATGAAAACAATCAAACGCTCCCCGATCGCCCTTGCAATCCTCGCCATGCTGTATGAGGCACCCATGCATCCCTACCGCATGCAACAGCTCATCAAGGAACGCGGCAAGGATGAGGTCATCAATGTCACCCAGCGTGCAAGTCTCTATCAGACGGTCAACCGGCTGGAACGGGAAGGATTGATTGCCTCGCAGGGCACCTCCCGCGACGAGAACCGGCCCGAACGCACGGTCTATGAGCTCAGCCCGACCGGGCGCGCAATCATGCTGCAATGGATGCGGGAAATCCTTTCCACGCCATCACAGGAATTCCCGGATTTTCCCGCGGCAATCTCGTTTCTGCCGCTCCTGACGCCCGACGATGCCCGGCTGCAGCTCGAGCAGCGCGCCGTCGCGCTGCAGGCGGAAATCGACCGGATCGAACAAAATTTGCGCCACGCAATCGCGATGCCGGTGCCCCGTCTCTTTCTCCTGGAAATGGAATATCTGAGCGCAACCTATGGCACGCAGCTTGCGTGGGTGCGTGCTGTCACCGCCGACCTTCAGTCCGGCAAACTGACCTGGAGCGAAGCCTGGCTTCGCCAGATTGCAATGGAACTTTCCCAGCCCAGCGAACACACGTCTTCCTAGCGAAAGGCCAAGACCATGAAAACGAATACCTTGCAGGTGATCATCATCGGCGCGGGGACCGGAGGACTTTGCCTTGCGCATGGTCTCAAGCGGGCCGGCATCGGTGTCCGGGTGTATGAACGCGACCGCACGCGGCGCGATGGCCTGCATGGCTATCGCGTCGGCATCAGCCCTGCGGGAAGCCAGGCGCTCAAGAGCTGCCTGCCGCCAGAGCTTTTTGATCTCTTTGTTGCCACCTGCGCGCGGGCACCCCGCCATTTCAACATGTTGACGGAAAACATGTCCGAGCTGATATCCATGCCGGTACCCGGCAGCGATGATCCGGTCGACAGCGAAAAATCGGTCAGCCGCATGACACTGCGCCAAGTCCTGCTCACCGGGCTCGAGGATTGTGTCGTGTTCGACAAGACATTCTCAAGCTACCGGAACAATGAAGACGGCACGGTCACCATCGTCTTCGATGACGGTTCAACGGATACGGGCGATGTGCTGGTCGGTGCCGACGGCGCCAACTCGCGCGTTCGCCTGCAACGGCTGCCCGAGGCGCGCATGGAGGATACGGGCATCGCATCCATCGGCGGCAAGGTTGCGCTCACACCCGAAACCAGAGCGCTTCTTCCGGACAAGGTTTTTCACGGCATATCGATGATCATGGCACCGAAGGGCTATGGCGCCATTCTTCACGTCATGGAGTTCAAATGGGACAATGACGGCGTGAAGCACGGCGTCGGCGGCAATGATGCCGACCTGATTGCAGAATGGCCCGGACTGCTTTTCGACAACACCCGCGATTACATCATGTGGGGTGTCTGGGGTGCGCGCAAGAACCTGCCGGAGGATCCCGCGTCCCTTCCCGGCCCCGACCTTGCCAGGATCGCCGCGAAGATGACCCGGGACTGGCATCCCGACCTGCGCCGCCTGATCGCGCTTTCCGATCCAACCACCATCTTTCGCGTCAATATCCGCACGTCGGTTCCGGTTTCCCCGTGGCAATCGTCGAACGTGACGCTGCTCGGCGATGCCATACACACCATGACGCCCGGACGCGGCGTTGGCGCCAATACCGCCATGCGGGATGCTTCCTTGCTGTGCGGGCGGCTCACCGAGGTGCGGACGGTGTCATGCCGCTGGTGGAAGCCCTGCACGCCTACGAAGCCGAAATGCTGGAATACAGCGCGCGGGCAGTGCTCGAGTCACGCAAGCAGATGGACGCAAACGGCCTCAGCCACAGGCCGGTGCTCGGCCGCATCCAGCTGGCGGTCATCCGCGGCGCATTGCGCATCATCAATGCTGTCCCGGCTCTCAAGCGCCGCATGACTGACTCCGAAACCCGCCTGCGCAAAATCGACAACAAGCATGAATTTACGGCTTAGACGGGGTCGCTTGCCGGGGATGGAGGCCAGCGTTTCAACGCATCCATTCCTGCCTGCGTCAGGGCATAGACGCCCCTGTCGACACGCTCGAACCATCCGTAGACATTGCCGCGCAATATCTGCGGAGCATTGGGGGCAACGGCGCGCAGATCGCGCGGCCGCAAATGACCACGCTGCAGCGCCTCGGCACAGGCAAGCGCCTGCTGGCGGTATGCCGTCATGATCGGCGTGCGGGAACCGCCGCCCGATGTTGGATCGCCCTTGCGGCGCCGGTGCTCCGCAACCAGTCGCGAACGCTTGCGCGCATTGTTTCGCGGCATCGGCGCGGCCGGGCTGACAATGATACTGACCACACCGCCATCCGACACACCCAGCATGCCGAAACCCAGCCGGCGGCAGAGGTCGCGGAACCGGCGGTCGCTTTCGCGTCCCTTGCCCCGCGCCGAAATGCGCGCCGCAAGCCAGACTTCATCGCTGAGAGCCGCCCGGTCGACCGCCTGTAGGAGGAGCTCAAGATTGAAACTGAGCTTAAGTTCGCAAATGACCACCAAAGGCGGCTCACCATCGCTCAGCGCGACGATATCACAACCGACGATCTCACCTTTGACGCTATAGCCGGCCTCCTCAAGAAAGCCTTTGATCGGGAGATAGAGCGCAGTCTCCAAAGTGCATCCTTTACCATACATGCCATCCCCTCACGTTCGCAAAGCGAATGTGAGAGGCGGGTGTCGCCCTATAGCATTTGAGCGGGCAAAGCGGAAAGGGTCAGAAGACGGCAAGCTCCGTTTCCGGATCGAACAGGTGCACATTCCCCGGCGCGATAAAGAGCTCTGTCTCGCGGCCCCGGCTCACCCCCGGCCTGCCGCTATGGGCGGCCACCACCTGCTGGGAGGCGATGGATGCCGTCACGAATGTCATGCTCCCCGTCGACTCCACCGCTTCCACGACAACCTTGATCGCCAGATCACCGGCTTCGCGGGTGAAGGCAAGATGCTCCGGACGCAGGCCGGCCAGCAAACGCCGGCCGGGGGCCAGCGCGCGACCGAGCATGAGCGATTGAGCCTGATCCTTCTCCAGCATCAGCCTGTTGCCATCGGGCCCGACCGTGACCGGAATGAAATTCATGGCGGGCGACCCGATAAATCCCGCAACGAACCTGTTGGCAGGCCGGTCGTAAAGGTCGAGCGGGCTGCCCTGCTGCTCAACCACTCCGGCGCGCATGACAACGATATGGTCCGCCATGGTCATGGCCTCGACCTGATCATGCGTCACGTAGACCGATGTCGCCTGCAAGCGTTCATGCAGCTTGCGGATCTCGCTGCGCATGTGCACCCGCAGTGCCGCATCGAGATTGGAGAGAGGTTCGTCGAAGAGAAACACCTTGGGATTGCGCACGATGGCGCGCCCCATGGCGACGCGCTGGCGCTGGCCGCCGGACAGGGCTTTCGGCAGCCGGTCAAGCAGCGTGCCAAGACCCAGCGTTTGCGCGGCGGCACGGGTGCGCTCGGCAATCTCCTGCTTCGGGCGCCGCTTCAGGCGCATCGAATAGTTCATGTTGTGCTCGACATCCATATGCGGATAGAGCGCATAGGACTGGAACACCATCGCCACGTCCCGTTCGCGCGGCGGCTTGTGGACGACACTTTCCCCGGCGATGCGCAGATCGCCGGAACTTGTCTTCTCGAGGCCAGCGAGGGTGCGCAGCAATGTCGACTTGCCGCAGCCCGAAGGCCCCACCAGCGCAACGAAGGCGCCCTGCTCGATGGCAATATTGATGTCCTTCAGCGCGTGAAACCCGCCATAATGCTTGTTCAGGTGGTCGATTTCGATCTGAAACATGGTTCACCTCATTTCAGCGCGCCGGCGGTGAGACCGCTGACGATGCGCCGTTGCAGCAGCATGAATACGAAAAGGATGGGCGTGACGTAGATGGCGGCATAGGTCATGATCCCGTTCCAGTCGCTGGCATCGGGACCCATGAAGGTCTGCAGGCCAACCGTCGCCACCTGCAGCTCGTTCTTGGCAATCAGGGACCGGGCGTAAACATATTCACCGAAGGATTGCAGGAAGATCAGCACAGACGTGACGAGAATGCCGTTGCGCGCCAAAGGCAGCATGATGTTGAAGAACGCGCCGATGCGCGAAGAGCCGTCAACAAGGGCGGCATCCTCCAGCTCGCGCGGCACCTGCACAAATGTGGCCCGGCACAGCACGATATAGAGCGGCAGCATCTTGGCCGTCTGCGCCAGGATGACCGCCACGCGCGGGCTGGCCAGAAGGCCAATCTGATTGAACATGACGAAGATCGGCGTCACCATCAGCGAGGACGGCAGCACCTGCATCATCAGGATGGCGAAGAGGGCCATGTCCATCCAGATATTGCGGACACGCGAGAGAACATAGGCACATCCCGTCCCCATGAACGTGACGAGAATGGTGACTCCAACCGCGATCAGCAGCGAATTCCAGATATACCGCCCCATGCCCCGGCTCTGCCACACCTCGGCAAAACTCCACTGGGGATTTGTCGGCCAGAAAGTTGGCGGATATTGAAATATCTCGGAGCTGCCTTTGAAGGCGGTGAGATACATCCAGTACAACGGGAACAGGTAGATCGCCGTCATCACCAGACCGATGGCGAGGAGAATATAACGTTTCACCGGCGCTCTCCTCAGTAACTGTGTTCGTGGCGGGTGGAGCGGACATAGACGGCGGCAACGACAATGACGAAAAGGATCATCATGACCGAGACCGCGCTGCCCAGCGATATTTCATAGGTCTGGAAGGACAATTGCCACGACCAGTATTGCGCGACGTTGGAACTGTCGGCCGGACCGCCCTGCGTCAGGGCCGCAATGAGATCGAACTGCTGCAGGGTGAAGATCACACCGAGCGAAATGACCGCGCCGAGCTGCGCCCGCATCAGTGGCAGCGTGATCGACCGGAAGCGTTCGAAGGGTCCCGCGCCGTCGAGTTCGGCAGCCTCGTAGACATCGCGCGGAATGGCGGCAAGACCAACGGAGAGCAGGATCATGTTGAAGGGGATGCCGAGCCACACATTGGCAATGATGACCGCGTAAAGCGCGACATCCGGGTCGGACAGCCAGAAGACACGCTCACCGGCAATGCCAAGCGACATCAGCACATAATTGATGACACCGAAATCCCCGGCGAACAGCCATTTCCAGATCGCCCCGACCACCAAAGCCGGCATGATCCAGCCGGCCAGGAACAACCCGCGCAGATAGGTGGCTCCCGGGAAATCCTGCTGGAAAAACAGCGCAAGACCGAAACCGATCGACAGCTGGAAGACGATCGACAGGACAACGAACTTGACGGTGTTCCACAGCACTGCCATCGCAATGGGTTGCGATATCACGTCATAGTAGTTCTGCAGGCCGACGAAGGGGCGGTTGAACGAGGTGATCGTGAACATGTCCACCGTCTGCAGCGACATGATGATGTTGTAGAGAATGGGAAATGCCGAAAACGCGATCAGATAAGCCAATGCCAGACCGAGCAGCAGGATATCAAAGCCGCTCCCGTCCCTGATGGTCCTGATAATGCCCTGCATAGTGCCCTCCCGCCCCATGTGGATTGTTGGCCTGTCCCCGCATAACGAGTGCGAGGACAGGATTTGATCTACTTTTTCAGAACCACGTCGATCTGCTTCTGCGCCGCTGCCAAGGCCGTTTTCGGGTCGCTCTTGCGGGTGAGCGACGACTGTATGGCCGTGTAGATGGCCTTGGAGATCTTCGGCCATTCCGGATGCGGACCGCGGTTGCGCGCATATTTCATGCTTTCCTCGAAGACAGCGTAGATGGCCGGTGTTTTAGGATTGTTGGACTGAATCCTCGCCGCTGGCAGAAAGCCGAAACGGTTCCAGACATCCGGCATCTTACCGTAGAGAAATTCCAGCAGGATGAAGGCTTCCTTCGGGTGCTTGCTGTTGGCGAGAATGACATTGTCGCCCTCGCCCAGGGCCGAAGCCCGGGTGGCGCCCTCATGCGGAACCGGCAGCAGCGCGGCGCGGAAATCGAACTTCGCTTCCTTGCTCATGCGCGGCAGTTCCCATGGTCCGGAGATCGCCATGGCCGCATTTCCGGCATTGAAGGTGCCGGTCGAGTCATATTGCCCGCGGATGAGCGTATCGGGCGAGGCCAGCTTCTCATCGAGCAGCTTGCTCCAGAACTGCAGCACTTTCACACCGCCATCCGTATCCACCTTGTTGTAATCGCCACCCGCCATCTGCAGCCACGGGAGAAACTGGAACGTTCCCTCTTCCGTTGCCACGGCGGAAAAGGCCATTCCATAAATGTTCTTTGGCGGATCATTCAGGGTCTTGGCAGCGACATAAAGCTCATCCCAGGTCCTGGGCGGCTTGTCGGGATCGAGCCCCTTTGCCTTGAACATGTCGGCATTGTAGTAGAGCGCCAGCGTGTTGGCGCCGCGCGGAACACCATAGATCTTGCCATCCCATGTCACCGACGACAGCGGGCCCGGAAAAATATCGTCCTTCCTGATCACCTTCGATTCCGCCAGCATCGGCGAGAGATCAAGAAGCAGTCCGCGCGAGGCGAAGAGCGCCACTTCGGGATTGTCGATATAGGTGACATCGGGCGATTCACCGGTTGCGGTGGCGCGCGCCAGATCATTGACCATATCGCGGAATTGCACGGTTTTGACATTCAGCTTGATGTCCGAGTGCGCCTGCTCGAACTCGTCTTTCAGGAGATAGATATACTGATCCGGCCGGTCGATGGTCCAGATATCAAGCGTCACCGGCTCGGCATGCGCAGCCGTGCCCGACAGCATCAGTGCGGCAGCGGCAATCCAATGCGAAATACTCTTCATAGGTTTCCTCCTCGTGTTGCTCGACACCGGCATTGCGCTTCTTGGCGGCGCGTCTTTCCTGGTCGGATTTAATCTCCATCATCACCGGAACTCCCGTCCGGCAGCGGGCCCACTCGGGGGAAATCAGGGATTGGCGACGAAATCACCGCCACGGCTGTGTTTCAGATAATTCAGGGAATGCACCTGCCCGGTCATTTCCAGATCATTGCGATAGACCGGATCGTGCCAGCCCTCGATATCGATTGATCCCGACCAGCCGGCGAGGCGCAGTTCCGATATGACATCAGTCCAGTTGGTATCGCCAAATCCCGGCGAACGCATGAACACGAACTTCTCCTTGCCGAAAATCCCGTGCTCGCGGATAACCTCCCAGCGGATCGTGGCGTCTTTGCCATGAACATGGAAAATCTTGGTTGCCCATTTGCGGATCTGCGGCAGGGGGTCGATGAGATAGACCATCTGGTGACAGGGCTCCCATTCGAGCCCGAGATTGTCGGCCGGCACTTCGTTGAAGATCATTTCCCAGGCATCCGGCGTATGGGCGATATTCCAGTCGCCGGTTGCCCAGTTGCCGTCCATGGCACAGTTCTCAAAGGCAAGCCTGACGCCCTTGTCGGCGGCTCGCCGCGAAAGTTCGCCCCAGACCTTCTTGAACTGGGGCAGACTGTCTTCAATCCGCTTGCCGCGCACGCGGCCGGTGAACCCGGCAATGGTGTTGGCGCCGAAGAGATGGGCATTGTCGATCAATGCCTCCCAGCCTTTCAGCGTCTCACGATCGATGTCCGTGTCCTCAAGCGGATTGCCGAACATGCCGAGGGTCGAGATCATCACATCGGCGTCGCCAATGGCGTCCTTCAACTGCGCCGCGAGGGTCGGCAGGTCCTTGTTCATCACCTGCCAGAAGAATGGCTCGATGCTCTCGAAGCCATGCGGCAGGATGGTTTTGACATAGGCGGCGGGATCGGGTGCATTGCCTCTGATCATGGTGCCGATGCGGATCGATTGTGCCGGGTTGCTCATTCCGAATTCCTTCAGATCGTGATTTCAATACGCCGTCCGGTTTCGGCGCTTTGGATCGCACCGAACACCATGGCGAGGCTTTTGATATTTTCAGTCCCGGCCGTTTCCGGCGCGGAGCCGCCCCGGGTTGCCGCGATGAAATCCTGCATGACTCCGAGGTGACCGCCGATGCGGTGGGACGCATCAAGGGGAGGTATCTCGACGGCGGTCACCCCGGAGAACAGGCCATCCTTGCCGGAGGCGACGGCTTCGGCCCGTATGTCGTCATGCCCGTCCCAGACAATCGTTCCCTTGCTGCCGACGATGCGCCAGCTGCTTTCCCAGCTGGTCCGCAGACCGTCGGCGCACCAGCTGCCGCGATAGGTGAAGACGGCACCATTGCTGAATTCGAAGATCGCGGCGGCGGAAGAACCCTGACTGTACCAGGAATTGCTTGGCTCCCACTCCCGGGCATAAACCGCGCTGGCAGCGTCCCCGGCGAGAAAGCGCGCCGCATCGAACGTGTGGATCGCCATGTCCAGAAACAGCACATGGCGCATCTCCTCGCGAAATCCGCCGAAATGCGGCCCGAGAAAGAAATCACAATGCAGGCCGGTTATGTCGCCAATGGCTCCAGAGGCAACGAGCTGACGGATGCGGCGGATCTGGGCGAGATAACGCCTGTTCTGCACAACCGCATGAATGCGTCCGGCCCCGCGGGCACGCCCGACGAGGTCCCGCGCCTCGTCCATGGTTTCGGCCATCGGCTTCTCCGATAGCACATGACAACCCGCGTCAAGCCCGGCGGCCACGGTCGCATGGCGGGCGGCCGGAACGACGACGTCGAACAGGAGATCAGGGCTGGTCTTTGCCAGAACAGCGGAAAGACTATCTGAGGCGATTGCCGCGCCGAGGCCAAATTCTGCGATGCGCGCCTCCGCGCGCTCCCTCGCCAGGTCGACAACACCGACGATGTCGATATCGCCAATGCTCCGGGCTGCCTCGAACCATGCTTTGCTCATGGCTCCGCAACCGACTAAAACGGCACGCTGCATTGTCTCTCCTCCCAACGAAATTCACCAGAAACCGGCTAAATCGGTTGCAAATGTCTTCCGTAAACGTTTACGATTTCATATCGGCGAATTATTTTTGTCAATCCCCCTTTCGGTGTTTTAAGAATGAAAGGGCATCAGCGCCGAGTCGCACAGGGAGAAAAAGCGTGAGCATCCGGGACCTTGCCCGCCATCTCGATATTTCGATCGGAACAGTTTCCCGTGCCCTCAACGGGAAGGCTGACGTCAATCAGGAGACGCGCGAGCGTGTGCTTGAGGCGGCGAAGCAACTTGGCTATGTGCCGAACCAGTCCGGCCGCAGTCTGCGACAGGGCACCACCAACACGATCGGCTTCATGATTGAATCAACCATCGAGACGGTCGACACCGGCGGCAGCTTCTTCATGCCTGTCTTCGAAGGCGTTCAGTCAGTGTTCCGGCGCCATCACCTCGACCTCGTCGCACTTCTGTGCGGTACCGACGAAGAGCCTGCCGCCTATCTCAACCGCGTGGTCGCGCGTCGCTTTGTCGACGGGCTGATCATATCGGCAACCACACGTCACGATCCCCGCATTGATTTCCTGCTGGAGCGAAAAATTCCTTTCATCACGCTGGGCCGCAGCGAAACAGCGGGCAATTACCCATGGATCGACCTCGATTTCGAAGGCGTTGCAACGGCAGCGGTCAGGCGGCTTGCCGGGCTGGGTCACAGCCGCATTGCCATTGCCGTACCGGCCAGCGACATCAACCTCGGCTACATCTTTCTCGATGCCTACAAACAGGCCCTCGCCGCCAGCGGCATGGCGTTTGATCCGGACTATGTGTTCCGGTCCCATGCCAACGAGGAAGGTGGCTACCAGATTGCAAGTGCCGTCCTTGCCCAGGGGCGAATGCCGACAGCCATCATCCTCGTCAATGAAAACATGGCCCTCGGACTGTACCGGCGCTTCTACGAGTCCGATATTCACCCGGGCCGCGACATCGCCGTCATCGGTTTCCGCGAGAGCACCCAGAGTCGGTTTCTGTCGCCCACGCTGACCTGTTTCAGGATTTCCCTGCGCGATCTTGGCATCAAGCTGGCGGAATCCCTGCTTTCAACCATGCCTGCTTATGAAGACCATTATCCGCAGGAAAGGGTGCAGCTCGTCTGGCCGCTGCAACTGATCCCCGGCGAGAGCGACAGGCACCAGCCCGTCAATTGACGCCGGTGATCATCGATACGATTTCGTTCTTGTCCGTCTCGGACGTCTTGCGGATACCGATCTGCTTCCCGCGCCGCAAAACACAGATGCGGTCGGAGAGCTTGAAGACCTGGTCCAGACTATGGCTGATGATCAGCACACCGATGTTGCGGGTTTTCAAGGATTGCACGATGGCTTCGACCTTGGCCGTTTCGGCCACGCCCAGCGCCGCCGTCGGCTCATCCAGCAAGATCAGCTTGCTCGCCCAATGGGTTGCCCGCGCGATCGCCACCCCCTGACGCTGCCCGCCGGACAAATCCCGGATCGTGGCATGGGCCGAAGGTATCCGCACATCCAGCTCCTGGACCAGCTTTTCAGTATCGCTGATCATCTTACCGCGATCGAGCAGACCGAAGCGGTTGACCGGCTCGCGGCCGAGGAACATGTTCATGTAAACGGTCTGCTGGTCGGCGAGCGCCAGATCCTGGTACACGACTTCAATGCCATGGGCGCGCGCCATGCTGGCACTTGCCATCGTCACTGTTTCACCCTCGATGGTGATCGTGCCGGCAGATGGGGCGTATACGCCCGAGATGATCTTGATCAGCGTGGATTTTCCCGCCCCGTTGTCGCCGACAAGAGCAACGATTTCACCGGGAAAGATATCCAGCGAGAAATTTTCAATGGCCGTCACGGCATCGAAATTCTTGCGGATGTCGGTCAGTTTGAGAACAGGTGACACGTCGGTGACAGTCATTCGATTTCTCCTATACAGGCCAGGCGGCGGTTTCACCGAAACCGTTTTCGATTGTCTCGACCTTGGGCGCACCTTTTGAAATACCGGACACGCCGACAATATAGGCGCGCGTTACGAAAGCCTGGCCGCGGAAACCGAAAACGGCCGTATCGCCAGGGTGGGGTGAGCCGGGGGAAGTCGCGTCGATCATGGCGTAGTAATCAATGGCCGCGGGCGGCGGCACTTCAACACTGCGCAGCGCCGCGGCACTCACCGTCGGTTCGCGGGTGACAATCGCCTTCACGTCATAATCCGGGAAGATCGGGTCGATGTAGAAACCGCCACCGAAGCAATAGGCCTTGCCTCCGGCAAGATGCGATACCTCGGTCACATACAGTACGGCCGGAAGTTCCGGCAAATCCTCCATGACGTGAAGCGCCGTGGTTCCGTGCAGACCATTGCCCGGTTCGCATTGGGTGGCCCCCGCTTCGGCCAATGCGGCCAGCAACACTGACGATGTCGTTCCCGGCGCATTCACCTCGACATTGGTCCGGCCGGCCTTCTGCAGGGCCTCGGCAGCCTTGGTGAGCGTTGCCAGATTGGGCGTAGGTTTCACCTTGCGCGCGGCATGATCGAACAGGAGTGCCGGGAATGTCGTGATACCGGCGAAGCGGCCGCCCTCCACATCGTCGAGACGGTCGGCAACACCGGCAATATCGTCCGCATCAAATCCGCCCTCATGCCCGCGATAGAAGGTGTCGCCTTCAGCCTTGATGCGGGCAAGCAGGTTCTGCGTGTAACCGGCAGCGCTGGCGCCCTTGCCGGCCTCCGCCGCCTTTTCCGTGTTGAACACCGTCCAGTAGTCCGGGCGAAAACGGGCAGCTGCGGCGGCGGCTTCATGACGCGCGACCTGCTGCAAATGGCCGAGATGCCCGAGCTTGAGGCCTGCATTGTGCACGGCCCGGGCACAGGCCATATCGACGGCAACGGCGGCATCGATACCGCCGCGCTTGATGGCACGGCAGAATGAACTGGACCGGCCGACCTGCTTTGTCATGCCGAAGATTTTCAGGCCCTGTTTGTCCGCTTCCGACTTGAGGACACGCGCATTGGCTTCAACCGCGTCGAGATCAAGCACATAGGCATTGGCCGGAATGCGGCCGGCCTGATGCAGCTGGATTGCGCTTTCCACAAAGGCTGGGTTGCGGCGGCGTAGAATATCGAGAAACATGGAAAACTCCCTCAGCGCGACTTTTCGCGTAGCGAAACCGCCACGGCAGCAAGAATGATCAGACCGCGGACGATCATCTGGTCAGAGACGGACAGGCCCATCAGGATCAGACCGTTGTTCAGCATGCCCATCATCAGCGAACCGACCAGCGCACCGACGATGGAGCCTTTGCCGCCGTTGAGCAGCGTTCCGCCGACGATGACCGCGGCAATGACTGTCATCAGATCGGTTTCACCCAGCGTGTATTTGGCGGCCTGCAGGCGGCCGGCATAGAGGAGGCCAGCCAGTGATGCCAGCACGCCGCTCATCATCAGGACCGTCAGGCGGATGCGTGGAACGCTGATACCGGATACGCTCGCAGCCCGGTTGTTGTCTCCCGTGGCAAGCACATGCGCCCCAAAGCGGGTATGGCGGTAGACGATGTGGCCGATGCATATGGCCCCCACCGTCCACCACACCAGCGAGGGGACGCCGAGCAGTGTTCCGGAGCCGAAAAAGCCGGTGAAGGCGCTGTTTGTCACCGGGATCGAGCGAAGATCGGTCAGCGACCGGGCGACACCGGCAAACAATCCCATGGTGGCAAGCGTCACCAGAAAGGACGGAAGTCTTACGTAAGCAACGAGAACGCCATTGACCAGACCGATCAGCAGACCTGCACACAGACCGGCGGCAATACCGGCCGTCATGCCGTAGCCGTTCATGGCAACTGCGCCCGCAAGCGCGGAGACAGCCACGATGGACCCGATCGAAAGATCGATTTCCCCGGCGGAAAGGACAAACACCAAGCCGATTGCCATGATGGTCACCGGCGCTGTCTGGAGCACAATATTCGACAGGTTGCGGACCGTCAGGAAGCCGCTGTCTCTCAGCACGATCGCAAAGAACAGAAAGATGGCGAGAAACCCGAGATAGACGACATATTGCTGTAGATTCGCCTTGCCCAGAAGGGACAGCGACCGTCCGGACGGCACCAGGCTTGGGTTGGTTTTTGACATGGTATCTTCCTCAAAGGAAAGGTGAAACGGGAGCGGCCGATCCCTGCCGGGACGGCCGCCCGCACAGTCATTTCAATGCTTCGACGATGCTCTCGGGGGCGTCCTTGTTGAGCGAGGTCTTCCATCCCGCAAGGACGTTTTCTTTCGTCACAGCCAATGAGTCGACGACCAGAAAGGGTTCGGCTTTCTTCCCGATCAGCGACCCCGCCGCAGCGCGCGCGGCGGTGCGGCCAATATTGTAAGCCTCGTCGGCAACGAGCGCGGTGAAGCTGCCGCCCTTGACCATGTCAAGCGCTGCCGGTTCATTCAGGTCGAGGGCGACAATCCGGGTGCTGGTATTGCCAGCAGCCTTGAGCGCCGCCAGAACATTGAGCGCCGGTTCGGCCCAGGTGACATAGATACCGTCAAGATCGGGATGCTTGATCAAAAGCCCCTGGGCGATTTCCTCACTGCGCGCGGGATCGGCCATGCCGGCTTCGGCAACGATCTTCATATCGGGATATTTTGTCTCGATGGTTGTTTTGAATGCCCGATCCCGCTGATTGGTCACATAGAAATCGGCATCGTGATAGATGTAGCCGAGCTTCCCCTTCTTGCCGAGGGAGGCAGCCATGGCGTCGGCCGCCTTGCTGCCCATCTGGAACAGGTCATCGGAGACAATGGTCACATAGTCCTTGCCATGCTCGTATCCCGCCGGCGAATTGTCGATGAAGGCAAGCTTGACCCCGGCCTTGCGCGCGGGATCATAGACCGCTGCCGCGGTAGTCGGATCGACAGGCAGCGACACGATGATCGTCGGCTTCTTCGCCAGGACCGTTTCCACGTCGGACTGTTGGCGGGCACTGTCAAAGCTGGCATTGGTCTCCGCTACGATCGTGATGCCGAGCGCGGCGAATTCTGCTTCCGCCCCGCGATTGACCGCATTGGTGTATTCGCTCATCTCGTGCCAGACCAGCGCGGCGGTATAGTTGCCGTCCTTGATCTTCTGGACCTCGTCAGCGGTGAGGGTCACGCTGGCGGCGGGCGTCGGCTTTTCGCCATGCGGTCCGACGGTTACCCCTTCAGCCGCGAAGGCCTGCGTTGCGAAGATGCTGACAGCAAGCGCTGCCGACAATGTGAGAAATCTGGACATGACTGCCCCCTTGATTGGTTTGTCGAAAGTTGAACCGTACTGCTTCGCGCTATTTCACGGCGTCGAGGATGGATTGCGGTGCATCGCGGTTGAGCGATTCCTTCCAGCCTGAAGCGATGGTCTCTTTGGTTACGGTCAATGCCGGAGCGACGATAAAAGGCGGTGTTGCCTGATTGAGCAGGGATTTCAGGCCTGTCGCCGCCATTGTGCGGCCAAGCTCGTAGGCTTTGTCGGCAACCAGCGCCGTCACATTGCCGCCCTTGGCCATATCGAGACCCACGGGCTCGGCAAGATCGAGCGTGACGATCTTCGTCTTGGTGTTTCCGGCAGCGCGCAAGGCAGCAAGCACGCCGTCGGCGGGCTCCGCCCAGGTCACATAGATGCCGTCAAGATCAGGGTTCTGCAGCAGCATCGCACTTGCCAGTTCCTCGGCGCGTGATGGATCCGAAATACCCTTTTGGGCAACGATCTTGATGTCCGGATAGTCTTTCTCGATTGTCGATTTGAACGCATTGTCGCGCTGGTTGGTGACATAATAGGTAGCATCGTGGAAAATCCAGCCAACCCTGCCTTTGCCGCCGATGGATTTCGCCAGGGCATCGGCCGCCTGCTTGCCCATCTGGAAGAGGTCATCCGTCACAATGGCCGCATAATCGGAGCCTTGCTTGTAACCCGCCGGTACATTCGACAGGAACACAAGCTTGGTATGATCGGCAATCGCCTGCTTGAAGGCCTCGGCCGAGGTCACCGGATCAAGCGGCAGAGCCAGGACAACATCGGGCTTGGCGGCAAGCGCCGTTTCGATATCGCTGCGCTGGCGCGCGGCATCAAAACCGGCATCTGTCGTGACAACGACTTTCACACCGGCGCGGGCAAACTCATCCTTTGCGCCAGCTGAAACAGCATTCACGAAATCCGATGATGTATGCCAGAGCAGGGCCGCCTTGTAGCCCTTGTCTTTCAGCGAGGCGAAATCGGCATCAGACAGGGTAATGGCGGAGCTTGGCGTTGCCGCTTCTCCCGACGGTCCGACTGTCTGCGCAAATGACGCAGAAGCCGACAGCAAGAAACAGGTCAGAGCCGTTGCATTCAGAAATCTTTTCACAAGCATTGGAATGTTCCCTTTTTATTATTGTGGTGTCGTTGGTCATTCAATAACGCCGCAGTATTTGGCGATAAAGCTGGCAAACGCGACGATTCCGGCCAGGTATTCCTCCACGTCGACGCGTTCCTCATAGGTGTGGCAGTTGCGGATATCGCCCGGGGCGCAGTACACCGCCGGCGTTCCCAGTTGATTGACGAAGAATGGTGACTCGGACCAGAAAGGCGCGCCCTCGATCACGCCGCGCCCTTGCATTGCATCGGCAACGGCCTTTGACAGCATTGCAACCTCCGGCGCATGCCGGTCGATCTCGGCGGCGGTGCCGCCCAGCGGATGGTCGCGGCCCGCCGGATAGGAGATGTCGATCCTGATATCCGGATCGGTCACCGCGCCGCGAATGACAGCTTCCATCTCCGCTGCAGCCGTATCGAGGGATTCACCCGGTAAAAGCTTGCGGATCAGCGAAAGCGTGCACTCCTCTGGAACAGCAATGAAGCCGCCGCCCTTCAGCCCGGTAATCAACAGGAAGCCGCGGCCGATGAGGTCATGCTCCGCGCGCGCCGCCACCGCGTCAGAATGGTTCCACAGGGCCGACATGATGGCATGACTCGCCTTCAACGCATCCCTTCCGAGCTCCGGCACACCGAAATAAGCCGACTTTCCGGTTACCGTGATGTCGGCGATGAAAAAGCCGATCTGTGCCGAATAGACTGACAGCTGGGTCGGCTCGACATAGACGGTAAAGTCCGGCTTCGGGATGGCGCCTGCCTCGATGCGCGCGACATAATCCTTGATGCCCGCCGAGACGCCCGTTCCCGGCTGCCCGCTCTCCTCGTCCCCGACAAAGGCGAAGGCGACATCCCCGGCTAGCCGGATACCGGCCTTGTCCAGCAGCGATAGTGCGGCAAGCGCGGTGCATATGCCCGCTTTCAGGTCTCCGGCACCCCTGCCCCAGATTTGGCCGTCGATGACGGGAGCGGCGAACGGGTCCGCATGCGCGGCTCCCGCCCAATGTTCGGCCCAGCCATCGACATGGACTGTATCCGTATGGCCGATGAACAGGAGCCGCTTTCCACCGCCATTGCCCCGGCGCTCGCCCCAGATATTCGGGCGCCCCGGCAGAAAATCAGCGGTTTCAATGGCGGTGAGCGCACGGGCGCGCATCTGTTCGTTCAGATAGGCAACAAAATTTGCTTCATTTCCGGTGATGCTGTTGCGCCCGATTGCACCCCGCAGCAGTGCCACGGCGTCATCGGCATCGAGAACCTCGCGTAACCGCGAGGCGAGATTGCTTGCATCCTTCATCATACGACCTCCCGCAATGTGACTGTGCTGGCGGGTGGAAGCGAGATACGGCTATCGGGCGCATCGGCACCGAAGAGCGTATTGTGCAGGTGCCCCAACCCTATGGCGGCAGCGCCGATAATGGCGGCACGCGACCCAAGCACACTGGCCTCGACATCGATCGGATAGGGAAAACAGCGTGGCAGCAGGTCTTTTACCCGCGACAGCATCTCCGGCCGCAGGCCGATTGAACCGCCGAGGATGACTTTTTCCGGATTGGCAATGGCGGCAATGGCGCCGATTCCGCGCGCAAGAAGGCGGGCAGTGTCATCGAGAACCCTGTTGGCATTGGCATCGCCTGCCGTTGCGGCCTCAAAAATAGCGGGTACACCCAATGATATCCCCGACAGGGCCCTGTAACGCTCGATGATGCTCATCGAGGCGACCGCGCGCTCGAAGGCGCCTGCGCTCAGGGATTCCGGATCGAACGGATCGGAACCGAAGGGCAGAAAGCCGAGTTCGCCCGCCGCATGAATATTGCCGCGCACCAGTTGCCCGCCCACCATGAGGCCGCCGCCGATACCGGTTCCCAGCGCAATATAGGCAAGATTGTCGATGCCTTGGCCCTGGCCCAGCCAGTTCTCACCGATGACGGCGAGATTGACATCGTTCTCCAGCATGACGTCAACGCCGAACGCGCGTTCAAATGCTGTTGCCACATCCATGGTGTCGAAGCCGGCAATATTGGGCGCAAGCAGGATACGGCCGGTATCGCTGTCCGGCGCACCCGGCGCACCGACGACGGCAAGCCTGATCTTCTCGCGCGGGATAGCCTGACGAGCGGCCGCGTGAAAACACATGTTTGCGATCTGGTCGATAACCGCCTGCCCGCCCCTCGGATCCGTCGGTGCCGTATCCTCGGCAAAGACCTGGCAGGCCAGATCGACGATGGCCACACGTACCTTCGTGCCGCCCAGATCAACGGCGGCGATGTAGGCTGCGCTTGGAATGAGCTCATAGGTAACCGCGGTGCGCCCGACGTGACCGCTCGTACGTCCGGTTTCCTGAACCCAGCCTTCCGCTTCCAGCTGGCGGACAATCTCCGAAATCGTCTGTTTCGACAGGCCTGTCTGCTTGGAGATCGAGGCCCGCGAAATCGGACTACCCTGCACGATAGCTTCGATTACAGCCCGCTGGGAGAACTTACGGGACAGGCGCACAGCTTCGTTCAACACAGCCTCACATATTTAGTTCGTTCTATCACCGAACTAATAACGTCTTGTCAAACTTGTCAAGCGTGCAACGCCAAAAATCGAACTATTGCTGTGGCAGGATGAAGAATGTCGACCGGGTGCAATTCAGGGGCATGGAGCCGGCGACAAGGACTGTCTATGGCGCCGAGCCGGTTGCCGGGCGTTGCGGCGATATCCGGGCATAGGCGAGATCGGGTTCGGCAACCAAACCCGACGGGCCGTACCAGTCAGTTTTAATCAACCGACGGCTCACTATCTCGTCTCAAGCGGAGACACGACGCACACTTTCGAGCGCGTCAGGAACCGCACTTCGCGGCCATTGTCGAGCGAGAACATGCCGCCGCGGCCCGGCACGACATCGATGATCAGTTCGGTATGTTTCCACACGCCATATTGGGAGGCGCTGATATAGACCGGTGCGCCGCCGATTTCACCCAGACAGACGTCCTGGTCGCCGACGATGAAGTCCCCTTGCGCGTAGCACATCGGCGACGAGCCGTCGCAACAGCCGCCCGACTGGTGAAACATGATCGGCCCGTATTCCGCCTGCAGCGTCCGAATGAGATCGAGAGCAGCGGTCGTGGCACTGACCTGATTTTGCATGATGCTTCCCCAATGGTGACGCTGGCAGCGCCGCGCAGGCGCCGCCAGCTTTGCAACGTCAGAGTGCTCAGAAGAATCCGAGCTTCTTCGGGCTGTAGCTGACCAGCATGTTCTTGGTCTGCTGATAATGATCCAGCATCTTCAGGTGGTTTTCCCGGCCGATGCCCGACTGCTTGTATCCGCCGAATGCCGCATGGGCCGGATAGGCATGGTAGCAGTTGGTCCAGACGCGCCCGGCCTGAATGGCCCGACCGAAGCGGTAGCAGGTGTTTGCATCCCGGCCCCATATGCCGGCACCCAGGCCATAAAGCGTATCGTTGGCAATCGACAGCGCTTCGTCATTGTCCTTGAAGGTGGTGACCGAAACGACCGGACCAAAGATTTCCTCCTGGAAAATACGCATCCGGTTATGGCCCCTGAACACCGTCGGCTTCACATAGAAACCGCCGGCGAGATCGCCGGCCAACGCGTTGCGCTCACCGCCGGTCAGCACTTCAGCGCCTTCCTGCTTGCCGATATCGATGTAGGACAGGATTTTCTCCAGCTGCTCGCCGGACGCCTGGGCACCGATCATCGTCGCGGGATCAAGCGGGTCACCCTGAACGATCGCCTCGACACGCTTCAGCGCGCGTTCCATGAACTTGTCGTAAATGGATTCATGAATGAGGGCGCGGCTCGGGCAGGTGCAGACCTCGCCCTGATTGAGGGCAAACATGACGAAGCCTTCAATCGCCTTGTCGAAGAAATCGTCATCGTCGGACGTCACATCCTTGAAGAAAATGTTGGGTGACTTGCCGCCCAGCTCCAAGGTCACCGGAATGAGGTTCTGGCTGGCATACTGCATGATCAGGCGGCCGGTTGTCGTCTCGCCGGTAAAGGCAATCTTGGCGATGCGCGGACTGGATGCAAGGGGCTTGCCTGCCTCGAGGCCAAAGCCGTTGACGATGTTCAGAACGCCCGGCGGCAGGAGATCACCGATCAGTTCGGCCAGCACCAGAATGGAAGCCGGTGTCTGTTCCGCCGGTTTCAGCACCACGCAATTGCCGGCGGCCAGTGCCGGCGCGAGTTTCCAGATCGCCATCAGGAGCGGGAAATTCCACGGGATGATCTGGCCGACAACGCCCAGCGGCTCGTGGAAGTGATAGGCGACGGTATCATGGTCAATCTCGGAAATGCTGCCCTCCTGCGCCCGGATCACGCCAGCGAAGTAACGCAGGTGATCAATCGCGAGTGGCAGGTCTGCGGCGGTCGTCTCGCGGATCGGCTTGCCGTTGTCCCAGGTCTCGGCCTGCGCCAGCAGTGTCAGATTGTCCTCCATGACCTGCGCGATCTTGTTGAGGATGACGCTGCGTTCGGCAACGCTCGTGCGGCCCCACGCATCCTTGGCCGCATGGGCCGCATCGAGGGCTGCCTCGACATCGCTGGCGTCGGACCGGGCAATTTCGCACAGGACCTGGCCGTTCACCGGCGAGGTATTATCGAAATACCGTCCCGACTTCGGCTCGACAAACTTGCCGCCGATGAAATTGCCGTAGCGCTTCTTGAAATTGGGTCGAATGGTGCGGTTGAATTCTACCTTGTTCATGGTGTTCCTCCCTGTTGCAGGGCCCTCCGCGCCGTGAAAACTTCGGGAAGGCCATCTGCACGCTGATTGATACCGCCTCCTGCGGCCCGGAGAGGATCGCGCGCGGAGGTGCGGGTGTCATCCCGCATGGTCCATGCGGGCGAGCGCATTGTCTCACTTTTGAGACAATTGCCGGTGGCAATCAGCGAATACGCCGCAGCGTCAGTGAATACCGAGTTTCTTCAACTTGCGATGCAGGGTGGCACGCCCCATACCCATCATCGTGGCGGCAACCGAGATATTGCCGTCGGCTTTGGCAAGCACGCGCTGGATGACGCTGCGCTCGGCGGCAGCAAATTCCTGCTCGACATCCATGCTTTGCCCCAGGAGACTGGCCGCCGGCAGCGGCTTGCTCAAGGATTCATCGGTGAGACCCAGAACATGCCGGACAGTGCGGGAAGCCCCGATGACAAGGTCGTCTTCATCGACGGCAATCAGCGCGCTGGCACTGCGCTCATAGCTCACATCCGGCCCGAGCTTGGCGAGCATGATCCGCGCCTTGGGGAAGGCCAGACGAAAATTTTCCGCTTCCACGCGGCGCGCGGCATCAACGACAGCCATGGCGATCAGTTTGACGAAATCTTCCGTGAGGTCGTGACGCGCGGATGATACGTCAATGGCCGCCATCAGGCGCCCGCAATGATCGAATATGGGGGCAACGGTGCAGGACAAGGCCGTATTGCGGCTGCGGAAATGCTGATCCCGATGAATTGTTAAAGCCCGCTGTTCGGCCAGGGCGGTTCCAATGCCGTTCGTGCCTTCGCGTTCTTCGCTCCACACCGCTCCGGTCCACAGACCGATCTTGCAGAAGGTTGCATCGTCCGAAACGCTGCCGCGGCGGTCAACCGGCACGCCGTCCTTATCCGCCAGGAGCACGCAGCATCCGGCACCGCCAACGGCGGAATAGAGACGGTCCAGCGTCGCCTGCGCGGTGGTGATCAATGATCCCAGCCGTTCGCGGGCGTCCGTCAGTTCCCGTTCGCTCAAAAAATCCGGCGGCGTCCCCTCTTCAGGATTAAGCCCGTAGAGACGCATGGAGCGCCCCCAGGAGGCAACGAGCGCAGATTGCGCAGCGGCGCTTCCCAGAAGGGCGGACTGGATGTGTTCCGCATGCTGTCCATCGTACCGCGAAGCCATCGGTCTCCTCCCAAAGTCCAGGCGTCCTGACCCTAGGGTAAGCTAGTTTGCTTTTCGGTCAAGGGTGCGCCATGGCGGGTGAAGCAGCACGCGGCCACACGGCCGCATGCTGCGTTGTTTTCACGCTAGGACAGGTGATGCACCGTTTGAAGACCATAGACCGGTGTCGGAATACCTTCCATGCGGGCCTTCAGCTGGAGCGACAGGTACTGTGAGTAATGGCGTGACTGGTGCAGATTTCCGCCATGGAACCACAGGGCCTGCTGCTGCGTCGGCTTCCACATATTGCGCTGTTCGCCTTCCCACGGTCCAGGGTCCTTCGTGGTGTCCGAACCGAGCCCCCAGCACTTTCCGACCTTGTCGGCAACTTCGCGCGAGATCAGGTCCGCCGCCCAGCCGTTCATCGAGC
Organism: Phyllobacterium sp. T2-21; assembly: GCF_055378485.1. Taxonomy (NCBI): domain Bacteria; kingdom Pseudomonadati; phylum Pseudomonadota; class Alphaproteobacteria; order Hyphomicrobiales; family Phyllobacteriaceae; genus Phyllobacterium; species Phyllobacterium sp. T2-21. The sequence continues at coordinate 254,715 of NZ_AP027914.1, forward strand.
CGTAACCGGTGGCATAGACAATCAGATCGGCCGGGAGTTCCCGCCCATCGTCCAACACGATACCGCCTTCATTCAGTTCGCGGATATTCACGCCGCTGATCAGCTTGATCTTGCCGTCGGCGATAAGGTCGCAAGCACCGACATCGATGTAATAGCCGGAACCGCGGCGCAGATACTTCATGAACAGTCCGGACTCATCGTCACCGAAGTCCAGCATGAAGCCAGCCTTTTCCAGCCGCTCGTAGAAGGCCGCATCCTTCTGACGGATCTTGTCGTAAACCGGCTTCTGGAACTCATGCATGATGCGATAGGGCAGCGAGGCAAAGATCAGATCAGCCTTGCGTGTGGTCATGCCGTTGGCGACGGCGCGCTCGGAATAAAGATCGCCCAGGCCGATTTCCATCAGGGAATCGGATTTGACAATGTGGGTCGAGGAGCGCTGCAGCATGGTGACATCAGCGCCCGCTTCCCACAGCGCTGCGCAGATATCGTGGGCGGAATTGTTGGACCCCACGACCACGACTTTCTTGCCCGCATAGGCTTCAGGGCCGGGATGCTGGGACGAATGCTGCTGCTCGCCCTTGAACACATCCATTCCCTTGAATTTCGGCCAGTTGGCTTTGCCGGACATGCCGGTTGCCAGGACAAGCTGTTTCGGCCGCAGCGTGATCTCCTTCCCATCCCGCTCGACGATGACGGTCCATTCATTGCGTGCTTCGTCGAACTGTGCCGACTTGCAAACCGTCGAGCTCCAGTAATTCAGCTCCATCACTTTCGTGTACATCTCGAGCCAGTCGCCGATCTTGTCCTTGGGAGCAAAAACCGGCCAGTTATCGGGGAACGGGATGTAGGGCAGATGGTCGTACCAGACCGGATCGTGCAGGCACAAAGACTTGTAGCGCTTGCGCCAGCTGTCCCCCGGCCGCTCGTTCTTTTCGATGATGATGGTTGGTACGCCAAGCTGCCGCAACCGGGCCCCAAGGGCGATCCCGCCCTGTCCGCCACCAATGATGAGGCAATAGGGCTGGACGGAGTAGCCAAGCTCAGCCGCTTCCGTCTCGCGCTTTTCCTTCCAGCTCTTCCGTCCAGGTTCGCTGCCATGCTGCGCACCCATGGGCCGCAGAAAACCCTTTGGTTCCTCATGTCCCTTCAATTCGGACATGGTCGTCAGCAGCGACCATATGCGGCCGTTCTTGAGGCGGATGTGCCCGTATCCCCGCGCCGCGCCGGTATCAAATTCGATCCAGCCCTGGGTGACACCATCATCCTCGGTGGCAACTTCGTTCAGATCCTGCCGCAGGTCATGCGGTTTGATGCGCGCCAGCTGTTCGGTCAGCATCGCACGGATCTGATCATGGCCTTCAAGGGTCTTCAGGTTCCATGTGAACGTGACAAGATCACGCCAGTAGCAGTCCTCCTGAAACAGGTTGACTGCCGCTTCAATATCGCCGTTCGCGAAAGCCTTTTCGAGCTTCCCGAGTACCGTTTCAATCTTCTGGTGGGGGCTGTCGTCAAGCATGAAATCTCCTCCATTCTGCCTGCCAATTGTATGAACTCTGTTAGATCGGATGCGGGCTCCTCCAGCCCGCCTGACCTATGACGTCAAATCGATCAATATTTTGAGATGCTTTCCCGCAGGATCAAGCAGGGTATCGAAACCCTCTGTCACCGCTTCATCCAGGGTGATCCGCTTGGTAACGACCTTATGTGCAGGCAAGAGACCAGAACTGATCAGTCTGATGACCCGCGGCCAATAATGCGTCGGGTAGGCCCATGATCCGCGGATATCGATATCCTTGAAGGTGACCTGGAACCAGTCGAGCGGATTTTCGTGCGGATGAAGGCCCGTTTGCACCACCACGCCCTGCTTGCGGACGGCATCGGTACAGGCTTTCAAAGCGTGTTCGTTGCCCACGCATTCAATGGCAACGTCGCAACCGACACCGCCTTCGGTTCTCGACCGGACGATGTCGCCGACAAGCTCACGCTTCGGGTTGATGGTGATCAAATCCGGCAGGATGCCGACCGCCAGTTCCAGCCGCGTATCGTTGATATCGGAGAGGAACAGTTGGGCGGCACCGGCAGCTCGGGCCGCAAGCAGCGTCAACACGCCAATCGGCCCCGCGCCGGTCACGAGAACACTGCTTCCGGCTGTCACCTCCCCGCGATCACAGGCATAGACCGCCACGGCAGTGGGTTCGACCAGCGCCGCTTCCTCGTCGGTCATTTCATCCGGGATGCGCTGCACATTGTATTCATTCAGGAGCGCATATTCCGCCATGCCGCCGGACTGCCAGCTCAACCCAGCCAAGGCCAGATCCGTGCTCAGGTGAAAAAGACCGCGATCGGCAAAATAATCGCCGGAGCGCGGCATGATCAAAGGCTGGACGGAAACGCGATCGCCCGGTTTAACCGACGTCACCCCCGCGCCGACCGCTTCAACGACACCGCCGAATTCATGCCCCAAAATCTGCGGCCCGCTGGCCCTGGTGAACGGATGCGGTTCTACCGGAATAAAGATGGGCCCCGACACATATTCGTGCAGGTCCGTTCCGCAAATGCCGACAAACCGGTTGCGGATCAATACCTGCCCGGCCTGCGGCGCCGACGAAGGCGCGTCGATATTTTCAAGACGAAGGTCTTTCGCCGCATGGAAACGCAGTGCTTTCATTCATTCCTCCCGGCCCCGTTTCGCGACAAGGCCTGTCTGTTGTTCGCATCAAGCTTCCAGCAGTGCGATCAACGCACGCAGCTGGTGTGCGAAAGCATTGCAAGGAACGTGCCAGCAGCCGGAGCGTCCTCTATCTGACTGACTTTCAAACGTTTTTATGACGAAGGAAGAATTGGCGACAGCGCGGTTGTTGCAATTCGCCACAGCTGTGGCGCGACGCCCTGCAACAGTTGCAACACCAGGGCAGGCCTGACATCAATGCGCTGCCTTTTGGCGGACGCGGCGCAGCTGCCTGTGTACGGTTGAACGGTCGACACCAAGCAGGCGCGCCGCAGCGGAAATGTTCCCGTCCGTTGCCGCCAGAGCTTCCGTCAACCGGGAGTGTTCATCATGCTGTTCACGGCCTGCGCTGACCGGATGATTTTGGGCCTGTCGCTGGACGTGCTCGGGAAGATCCGTCAGGTCTACACACCCGTTTTCACAGAGTGCCGCCGCAACATCAAGAACATTGAAAAGTTCGCGGATATTGCCGGGCCAATTGTGCCGCCGCAACGCCAACTTCGCTTCGGCGGAAACGACCGGAGCCGAACCCGTATCCGCCGTGCATTTCTTCAGGATTTCCGCGAGCAGCCAATCAAAATCGCTGCGGTCCCGCAGTGCCGGCAGTGACAGGGTGGCGGCGTTCAGCCGATAGAACAGGTCCTGGCGGAACGTGCCGTTGCGCACGAGTTCGGCAAGGTCGCGGTGGGATGCGGAGAGAATGCGTACATTGACCGGTTTGGCCCGCGATGCGCCGAGAGGCAAAACCTCGCCTTCGGCCAGTACCCGCAGAAGTCGGCTTTGCAGCGCCAAAGGCATGTCACCGATTTCATCGAGAAACAACGTGCCGCCATCGGCTTCCTCGACAAGCCCCTTGCGCCCCTTCGCCAAGGCTCCTGTGAAGGCACCCGGCGCATAACCGAACAGCTCGCTCTCGATAAGCTGCTCCGGCATGGCGGCACAATTGACGGCAATAAAGCGTCCGCTGGCACCACTACTGTCATGGATGGCGCGCGCCAGATATTCCTTGCCTGTACCGGTTTCGCCCTGGATCAGAATCGGCAATGACTTGCCGGCAAGCTTTGCCGCCTTTGTCTGCAGCCCAGCCAGATGCGGATCGCCGCCGCTCAACCGGCGCAGCGAGGCGGGGATGCGCTCCTGAACAATCGGTGCACCGCGCGATGGGTAGTGCGGTTCTATCGCATGCGCAAACAGAACATTGCCGTCCCGCGCGAACACCAGCCGGTCTTCGGACGGCCTCGTGCGGGTAAGATTGCCGAGATCGTCGACATCCATATCGAAAAACCGCGATATGGACTGCCCGATCAGATTCGCCGGCTGCCGCCAATCCAGCCCGGACGCGCGTGCCATGATCTTTGCGCCGTCGTGGGTCATGCCGATAATTCGCCCCGCACCGTCGATCGAGATCGCCGCTTCCGGATCGACGTCGAGAAATTCAGGAGAGCGCGAAAAACGCAACACCCACTCATTGCGCGTCTGGGCCATGAGATTGGCAAGCTCGATCCGCCGCGCCGTAGCCGTTACCAGGTGCAGCGCCAAGTTCTGGCTCGTCTTGATTTGCGGCGAACGCAGCAGCGAAATATCAAGCACGGCCGAAAACTGCCCTTGCGCGTCATAGATGGGTGCGGCGGTGCAGGTCAGCGGTGTATGGGTGTTGTCAAAATGATCGGTCTGATGAATCGTCAACGGCTCGCCTGTCTCCAGGCAGGAGCCAACGGCACAGGTGCCTGCCCGCGCCTCCGACCATTCCGAGCCGAGATAAAGACCCGCCTTGCGCAGATTGTTGTCGAACAGCGGATCGCCGAGGAATTCAACGGTGATCCCGTCGCGATCGGAAAGAAGCAGCACGTAGTTCTGACCGGCAACATGACGAAACAGGTTTTCGAGTCCCGACCGCGCGATTGAAATCAACTGCTCCGATTGCTGCCGATGCTCGCGCAACTGGGTTTCGGGAACGATGTAGGCCTCGCATGCCTGTGCCGGGTCCAGCCTGTGCTGCTTGATGCAGCGCAACCAGGATTCAACCACGGTTTCATCACGGTTGGTCGAGCCTCCCAGACTCACCGTCTCGATTTCGCGAATATGATCCGAATGCAGCGACATGAGATTTTGCCATGCGCCTCCCAGCGCACCGCTCTCCCTTCTTCAGCCAGACCAGTCTGCACGAGTTGGACTAATTGTAAATGCGCAGGGACTTCACAACTCAATGCAACTATAAGTCACAGTGCTGCGCCGCTGCCGGGATACTCCCGACCTATCCCGCACGCCGGCCCGCCAAAATGTCCGCAAGGAAATTCTGAACATGGCCGAGCACCTGCATGCGATCGTGCGAAATACCGGGAACAAGATCGAATTTCACGGAGACACCGGCACCTTCAAAGGAGCGCCGAAGAGCCGACAGCCGTTCCGGCCGCGTGCGCCCCGCATCGTTTGCCCCTGGCATCCAGTTTGTACTGCCCTCCGGAATGGTGATTTCCCATGTTTCCAGATCGGCATCGCCGACGACCATATGCATGGGGATACGAGCCAGCGCATCCCGGTCGAAGGTGATGCCAAACCGTTCCTGCAGATTGCGGATACCCACCCACCAGTCCTTGTCCGGATCAAGCAGGGTCACGGAACCGGGCGCGCCGATTGAGGCGGCCCAAAGTTTTTGCGGATGCAATATGGCAAAGCGGTGGGTGAAGTGACCGCCGCCGGAGAACCCGAACATGGCGAACATATCCCAATTCTGCTGGTACTTTGTGGCAACCTCCGCAACCATGTCCAGAAGAAGCAGATCGTAGCGGATATCGCCCTCGATCATGAACTTGTAGCCGCTGCGCGCGTCATCGCCCCGGACGCCGACGGGGAAAACGGGGCAAAGAATGGCGCAGTCGTTCCACCGGCCGAATTCGGCAAAGCCATCGCGGAAATCGAGAAACGATGTGCGTCCCGTACCGTGCACAGCCACCAGAAGATCGACCTTCCCGCCCTTGCCGACGATGGGAGGCACGTAAAGGCAATAATGAAACCGGGGATCGGATTTGCAGGCAAAAATGGCCGTGCGGCCAAGATCATAGATCGCTTGCGCCCGGTTTTCAGATGATGGTGACATGCTATTCCTCGCTACAATGATTCAAGACCGGCCACCGGCTGATTTCCTGCCAACTTCGTCAAAACGCCATCCCAGTTCGACGCCACCATTGTCGGTGCTGAACAGAGCGGGAATGGCCTGGAGCAGTTTGCGGGTATAGTCCTGTTGCGGATTGTCGAAGATCGCATCACGGCTGCCCTCTTCGACAATGACACCGTTGTTCATGACGATGACCCGGTCGGCGATCTGCTCGACCACAGCCAGATCATGGCTGATGAACAGGCACGAGAAGCCGTGCTTTCGCTGCAGCTCGGCGAACAGCTTGAGCACCTGCGCGCGGACTGTCACATCCAGTGCCGAAACCGGCTCGTCGGCGATGACGAATTGCGGCCGCCTGACAACGGCGCGGGCAATGGCCACGCGTTGTCGCTGGCCGCCGGACAGCTGGTGCGGGAAACGCGCAGCAAACGCCGAAGACAGGCCCACTTCGTCAAGAACTTCCGCGACACGCGCGCTCTTTTCTTTGCTCGTCAGTTCCGTCGAATGGCGAAGTGCCTCCCCGATCAGGCTGCCGATCGTCATGCGCGGATCAAGCGACGAATAAGGGTCCTGAAACACCATCTGACAATTGAGCCGATACTCCGTGTAATCGGCCGCCGATGTCTGGACCGACTTGCCGTTGAAAAGGATTTTGCCATCCGTCGGTTCGATCAATCCGGCGATGGTGCGCCCCAAAGTGGTCTTGCCCGATCCAGATCCGCCGACCACCGCAACGACCTCTCCGGGCATAACGCTCAGGCTGACGCCGCTCAGGGCACGCTTGGGCTGCCCCTTGCGCAACAGGCTGCGGCGCGCGGCAAAGTCGACGATGAGGCGATCGACAGTGATCCGCGCCACCGGCGAGATCTCCACAGCCCTTGCAGGCATACGGTGCGGCAGGGCGGAAAGCAGTTTGCGCGTATAGGGATGCTTCGGCGCACGCAGCAGATCCCGGGTATCCCCCTGCTCGACGATTTCGCCTTGCGACATGACCACGGCACGGTCCGAATATTTTGCCACCATCGCCAGATCGTGGCTGATCATGAGAACCGCCGTGTTGTTCTCGCGCGTGAGATCAACCATCAGTTCGAGCACATCGCGCTGGACCACCGCATCCAATGCCGTGGTTGGCTCGTCGGCAATCAGCAAGGCCGGTTTGAGCAGCATCACCGCAGCCAGCATGATACGCTGGCGCATGCCGCCGGAAAAATGATGCGGCATGGCTGCGAGTGCCGTCTGCGGGTCATTCAAGCCAACCCGGGCCAGCATGTCGACAATCAGCCTATGGCGTTGTCGTCCCGTCAGCCGCCGGTGCAGCCGCAGCCCCTCTTCCAGCTGGCGGCCGATCGTCATCGATGGATTGAGCGATGTCATCGGCTCCTGGAAAACCATGCCGATCCGGGCGCCACGCAACGCCTGCAGATCGCGCTTGTGCATGCTGCCGATTTCCCGTCCTTCGAAACATATCGTTCCGGCGGCACGCTGTACCGCTGGGGGATTGAGCGCAATGACGGCGCGGGCTGCCATCGACTTTCCGGAACCGGACTCGCCGACAATTCCGACGATTTCACCCGCTTTGACATTGAAGCTGATGGTCTTGAGTATCTGAATTCCCGTTCGTGCTACCTCAAGGGAAAGGCCGTGCACATCGAGCAGTGGTGTGTTCTCCCGCATCGTCAGCCCCTCATCCTTGGATCGAGTTTGTCACGCAGAGCGTCACCAAGCAGATTGATCCCGAGCAAAGTCAGCGAGATGCAGAGACCCGGAAATATGGCCAGCCACACCGCCTGGGATATGAAGGGGCGTCCGCTCGCAAGCATGTTGCCCCAGGTCGGCGCGGGCGGCGGCACGCCGAGGCCGAGGAAACTGAGCGCGCTTTCGGCAAGCAGCACCCAGCCGAACATCGACGTGGCGAGGACCGTAAGCGGTGCGACACAGTTGGGCAGGATGTGGCGGCCCATCGTATAGGCGTTCGAGTTGCCCATGACACGCGAGGCTTCGATGAACTCCCGCTCGCGCAGTGACAGGACGTTGCCGCGGACAATCCGCACGACAGTCGGGGTATAGGCGAGGCCAAGCGCCAGAATGATGCCATACTTGTTCGCCCCGACAATCGCTAGCAGCCCGAGCGCCAAGAGGATGCCCGGGAAGGCGAGCAGCGCGTCATTGAAGGTCATGACGATGCGATCGACCCAGCCGCGGAAATAGCCCGTCAGTATCCCGATCAGGGTGCCGGCGGTGACGGCGAGCGCCACGGTGAGCAGGCTTATCCAGAAACTGGTCGCAGCACCTGCCAGCAGCCGGCTGAGCACATCGCGGCCGAACTCATCCGTCCCCAGCCAGTGGGCGGTGCTTGGCCCGGCAAGTTTGAGCTTGAAGTCGAGGCCGAGCGGATCATAGGGCGTCCATACCGCCCCCATGAATGCCCCGGCCAGCAATGTTCCAATCAGCGCGCTACCGAGGAGCGCATTGGGAGCGAGATTTCTCATTCGGCAGTCACCCTCGGATCAAATAGGGGATAGAGCAGATCGACAATGAGGTTCACCAGCACGTACACCGTTGCAATGAGCAGAAGGCAGCCCTGGATCACCGGATAGTCCCTGGCGAAAATGGCATCGACAAGCAAACGTCCGAGACCGGGTATGGTGAACACCGTTTCAACCACCGCAATACCGCCGAGCAGATTGCCGAGGACGATGCCGATCAGGGTCCAGGTTGGGCCAAAGGCATTCTTGAACGCGTGCCGCCAGAGGACCGCGGATTCCGACAGGCCCTTGGCCCGGGCGTGGGTGATGTAATCCAGCTGCATGACTTCCAGCGTCGAGGCGCGCGCCATGCGCAGGATCACGCCGATCTCGTGCAGGAAGAGCGTCACCACCGGCAGGATGATATAGAGCAATCCCTGCGGAAGGTTCTGGGACATGGAGACATAACCCAGCACCGGAAGCCAGCCCAGCTTCAGCCCAAAGAACAACAGCAGGAGCAGCCCCATCCAGAACGCCGGGATGGAGAGCAGGATGGTTGCACCGCCGACCAGCGCCATGTCCGTCATGCTGTTTTGCCGCCAGGCGGCGATCATCCCCGCCGGCACGGCAACGATACTCGCCAGGAAAACTGCGATCAGGACGATTTCCGCACTGATGCGCAAGCGCGCCAGTATCAGCGGCAGAACCTCCTGCTGGTTGGTGATCGACCGGCCAAAGTCGCCGTGCATTATATTGCCGAGCCAGATTGCGAACTGGGCCGGAATGCTTTGGTCGAGCCCCAGCCTGGCGCGCAGATCCGCAAGGCTCGCCGGATCCGCCAGGTCACCCAGCATCAGCGATGCCGGATCACCGGGAATGAGGCGGATGAGAAAGAACACGGACACCGCCACGATGAACAATGTCGGGATCGCAGTGCCAACGCGGGTAATGGCGAACTTCAGCATGCTGACCTCTCGGGCTTATGGGAACACAGCGTCTACTGCTCGAGACCGAGCTCCCAAAGCCGGAGTTTTGCCTGCCAGACAGGCGTGCCCTTCAAGCGCTTGCTGTTGACGGTTTCACCCGTGCCATTGCAATAAATGATCAAGGGAACATCATGCAGCAGCTTTTTGTGAAGCTCGTCGAAGATGGCCTGCCGCTGCGTCTGATCCGACACCTCCATGGCTTTGGCAATCAGCCCCAGCGCCTCCGGATTGTCCCAGACCTTCCGCGGCTGTTTGTCCTTGGGCCCGGAGAACTGCTCGAAACTCAGAGCCGGATCGAGACGCGCGGAATAGGAGAAGGACATCATCTGGTATTTGCCGGAATTGTAACGGTCGAGCTGGGTTGACCAGTCGAGGACCTCAATGCGGGCGTTGATGCCGACGGCCTGAAGCATGGCCTGTGCCACCACCGCCGCATCGAAACTCGGTGCAGTGGGACGCTTGTTGGCGATGATGTTGATTTCCTCGCCCTTGTAGCCGGCCTTGGCAAGCAGGTCCGCCACCTTTGCCGGATCAGGGGCAAAGGCTTCTTTCTGGATCTCGCTGTAGTAGCGCGAGCCGGGAAAGATGGCGGAATTGTTGGGACGACCGGTACCGTTGGTCGCCTGTGCGACGAGGGTGGGAAGATCGAGCGCCGCGGCGATGGCTTGCCGCATCTCCACCTTGGAAAGGAGCGGATCCCTGGTCTGCATCAGGAATGTATGCTTGGAGGCTTCCGCTCCCGTCGTTACGGTGAAATTCGCATTGGCTGAAAACTCCGGAATGTCGGTGCTCAGAACCGATGCGACATCCAGCGCGCCGGACAATAGACCGGCTTTTACCGTCGCCGGATCGGGTACGACAAGGAATTTGATTTCCTTGATCAGCGGGCGCTTGGAGCCGACATAGCCATCGGCCTTGTCTCCGCCCGGCGAAACATAGTTTTCAAAGGCGTCGAGGGTGATGTACTCTCCGCGCTTCCAGTTGCCGAACTTGTATGGCCCGGTACCGATGGGCTTGTCCCAGCTGCCATCGGCCTTGACCGACGCCTTCTGCAGGACCGCGGTCATCCCGCAATCCGTGCGCGCCAGCGTATCGAGAAAAATCGCGCTCGGGTGATTGATCTTCATGACCACGGTTTGCGGATCGGGTGTCGTGACGGCGTCCACCTTGAGGCCATTGCGGCCGTCGAATTCCGGCAGGCAGCGCCACTCGGTCTTGGGGTCCATGTAACGGGTCCAGCTCCACAGCACGTCGGCAGCGGTCAACGGCTCTCCGTTGTGAAAGGTAACACCGGACCTGAGCTTGAACGTGTAGGTCAGCCCATCCGGCGAAAGCTCGAAGCTCTGTGCAAGCAGCGGCCCAACGGAGCCGTCTTCTTTATAGCCGACGAGACCCTCCACGGTGTGCAGGACCACAGCATCCGTATAGTCGTCGCGGTTGACGCCGGGATTGGAGCTGCGAATGTCAGCCGGAATTGCCGCGGTAATCGACTGGGCGGCGGCAGGCGCCGCGATCAGCCCCAATGCCAATGACATCAAAATAGCATTCTTCATATTCTGAACCCCATTATTCATTCGGGCTTAGGTGCCCGTTGGTTGAAGAAGGAAAGATTTCCGCCCTTTAAGCGGCCGCGACTTGAACCGGGTCCGACCGAAGGCTGTAACGGGTGAAGTTGCGGTTGATGGCCGGCAGGCAGGCAACCTCCATGGTGCCACTGGCGGGATGCATGATGACCATGGCAACCGTGGCCGAAAGGTTCCCTTCGGTGTTCAATCTCGGCGGCCTGCAAACGGCATAGGGCGTCAGGAAGTCATCGAAGAACGCGCGCTTCATATCGGCAATGCCGAGTTTTTCCCCGGCTTCCTCCAGTATCTTGCGCACGCGCCAGTCACGGTACGGGCTTTCCGGCACATGCGGCAGCCCTGTGTCCCGGAGTTTTGAAAGTGCCACGGGGCTCACCCAATGGTTGGCGTGAACAATCAACCCATTGGCCGGCAATATATGGAATACCTCGTCCGGTGCGCACTCAAGGTCGATTGCAAAACCCGCACCGGTCGAAAGGATCATGTTGTTGGAGCAGGCCTTCGGCGTTCCCGCCACCGCCCGCATCGCAAGGGCGAAATGCTCCTGCTCCAATGCCTTGCGCCGGATCAGCGCCAGGGGGACGCCCTGCTGCCGGTAGTCGCGATCGGATTCAAGATAGTTTGCGGTGATGCAGACGCCGGCGCTGTTCATGCCGTTCCGCGCAAGACCACCCGCTTCGACGAATGTCAGGAAATTCGGGCCGTCCTCCTGCAGAACCCGCAACACGATGGCCGTCTCGGCGCACTCGGTCTTCCAGTCCCAGTTCTGGCCGTGAATAAGAGTGCCGTCCAGGCTTCTCTCGGGAAGAATGACCGCTCCGGTGCATCCATCATCGATCTCATCTTCCTCATCCAGCGGAGCGTTCTTTTCCAGACGCGCCTTGGCGATGACTTCGGTGCGCGCATTGATCATGACGATATCGTCGAAAGCAACGCCAGCGCCCTCGGCGATGCCGCGCATCTCCTCGATGTAGTGCGCACCGAAATTCGCGATTTCCCCGGCAAACTCCTCGATAAGCCGCGTCTTTTCGGATGCGCTGTAGCCCAGTTTGGCAAGCTGGTCGCCATACAGCGCAACGCTTTTTTTCACGCGCTCGGGCACCGCCGCACCGTATTGGCGTCCACGCTCAAACGGCGTCCCGGAGACGGTTACGAAGGGAAAGGATGTCGGATATGAACTCATCGCTGTGCCTTATAGTGTATTTTGTTTAATTTACGTACACTTTAATACGTAATGATTGCGTGTCAATTGGCTTTTATGCAAAAATAAGCCGCATAGGATATGGAGCCAGGATTGACCGTCAGTGACCTGCAGATAGAAATCGCCCGCCAGATCGTTTCCTTGGCCTCGTCGGAGCGCTGGCCTGTCGGCGAGCGCGTGTCGGATTTTGCTTTGGCCAGAAGGCTGGGGGTCTCACGATCACCGATCCGCTCGGCTCTTGCTCTGCTGGCGAGCCGCGGCGTTCTGGCCCATGCGCCCGGCCGGGGCTATGTCCTGGCTCTCCTGCCTGATGGCAACGGCGATATCGATGGTATCGCGCCCCCATCGGAGCTCGAAGACATCCACAAACGGCTGATGGCTGACCGGGCGACGGGCGCAATACCGATGGAGGTATCAGAGACGCTGCTGGCGGAGCGTTACAGCTCCACACGGGGAACCATTCGCAAAGTCCTGCTGCGGTTTGCCGCCGAAGGCCTGGTCCAGCGCCAGAGGGGCCATGGCTGGGCCTTTGCCGAAAGCCTCGATACCGACCAGGTGGAGGAGGAAAGCTATCAGTTCCGCATGATCCTGGAATGCGGCGCCCTGCGGCATCCGGGCTTCAGGGTGGACAAGGACCATCTTACTTCCATCCGCGCCGCGCAGGCGGATATCATGCGCATTCCGCCCGCATCGGTTCAGCGCGATCAGTGGTTCAACGTCAATGCGTCGTTCCACGAAGCCCTGGCGGTCTGGTCGGGCAATCGCTTTCTCGTTCAGGCCGTTCGCCAGCAAAACAGCCTGCGGCGCATTACCGAGTACGCCTATTTCGAAAGGCTCCCGCACGAACGCATCCGTCAGGTCTGCATCGAACACATTGCCATTCTCGACGCCCTGTCCGAGAACGACGTGATCTTTGCCGAGGCCCTTTTGCGCCGTCACATCGAAGGCGCAAGCCGCTATGAGGTGGAATGACCGGATGCTGGACTTACTAGTCTCGGGTCATAATCAAACCCGTTCCTGCCGTGATTCCCAAAAAAACAACCATAACTAGAAATAAAGACTTCAGACGATAGAAACTGCCGACATATTCGCGTATTGCAGACAGCGATAAATATGTGCGGGGGTGCATCCAATGAATGAAGCCATTCGGGAACTTTTGGCTAAGGTAGGCGGTTTGCCGGTCGCGGTCGATCAGATCAGCGATGAAGAAGACCTATACAATGCGGGGTTGTCCTCGTTCGCCTCCGTCCAGCTGATGCTGGGCATCGAGGACACATTCGATATTGAGTTTTCGGACCAGTTCCTCAACCGCAAATCCTTTGCCAGCATCAAGGCTATCGAACGGACAGTGGAAGCGATCCTCAAGAACAATGAGGACGCCTGATGAACGCCGGCGCCGGTAACAGTCTGCAGCAGCGCGCGTCGCGCGTTGCTGCCATCGCCGCCCAGTTCGCCGACAATGTTGATACCGAAGCACGCTTTCCGCGCGAAGCCATCAATGCGATGAAGGCCGAGCATCTGCTTGGTATCCAAGTTCCCGCCGATCTTGGCGGCGAAGCGGCGCAGGTCGAGCAGATTGCGGAAATATGTTCCATTATCGGACAGTCCTGTGCTGCCAGCGCGATGATTTTCGCGATGCACCACATCAAGCTGTCGAGCCTGGTCGAACATGGCCAATCCGCAGAATGGCACCGGGCCTTCATGCACCGGGTTGCGGCCGAACAGCTGCTGCTGGCATCCGCTACCACCGAAGGCGGCATTGGCGGGGATTTGCGCAACAGCCTATGCGCCATCGAAATTGACGGCGATACCTGCCGCCTCGAAAAGAATGCGACAGTCATTTCCTACGGCACCGAAGCCGATGCGATCCTGATCACCTCCCGCTCGGGCGCGGAGGCCGCATCTTCCGACCAGGTCATGACCGTTTTTGTCAGGGACCAGTATACGCTGGAGAAGACAAACGGCTGGGATACCCTCGGCATGCGCGGCACCTGCTCGGAAGGCTTTGTTTTCCGGGGAGCCGGCAGCACGGAACAGATCCTGCCCCACCCTTTCGCGGAAATAGCGGCGCAGTCCATGCTGGCCATGGCACACCTCCTCTGGAGCGCGCTCTGGTACGGCATTGCAGTCGATGCCGTAACCCGGGCCCAGTCCTTCGTCAGGGCAGCAGCCAAGCGTGCGCCCGGTGTTCAGCAGCCGGGAGCATTGCGCGTCGCCGAAGCGTCGAACATGCTGCAGATGCTGAAGTCCGAAATCGTGGCCTGCCTCAATACCTACCGGCATGCCAAGGACGACAGCGACAAGCTCGCCTCGATGGGCTTTGCCATTACGATGAACAACCTCAAGGTTGGCGCATCGCAATCCATTCTGCAGATCATCAATCATGCCATGCTCGTCTGCGGCATCATGGGTTACAAGAACGGAACACCCTACAGCCTCGGCCGGCATTTGCGCGATGCCAATTCGGCTCAGCTCATGGTTTCCAATGAGCGCATTCTTGGCAACACGGCCACAATGCTGCTCATCCATAAACAGAACACCAGTCTCTTGGGGTAACACGGCATGGACGCTCAAATATCTTTTCTCGACCGCCTGTTTTCGGCTGGTCTCCTGCTCGATACCGGCGTTGACGGTCTTTATGGACGCAGCGGCCGTTTCGAGGACGTCATTGCCGCGTTCGAGCGGCTGATTGACCGCACCGGCGGCAGCGATGGTGCCGAAGCCATCCGCTTCCCGCCCGGAATGAACCGCGCCATCTTCGAAAAAAGCGGCTACATGAAGAGTTTCCCGCAATTGGCCGGAACCATCCACAGTTTCTGCGGATGTGAGCTTGATCATGTCAACCTCATCCAATGCATGGATGCCGGCAAGGACTGGACGAAGGAACAGCAAGCGACCGATATCGTGCTGACGCCGGCCGCCTGCTATCCGCTCTATCCCGTCGTCGCCCAGCGCGGCGACCTGCCGGCAGATGGCGGACTGTTCGACCTGCAGTCCTATTGCTTCCGGCACGAACCGTCGAAAGACCCGGCGCGCCAGCAGATGTTCCGCATGCGTGAATATGTCCGCATGGGCAAGGCCGACGACGTGACGGAATTCCGCCAGCTCTGGATCGAGCGCGGCACGGACATCATGCAGCGGGTGGGCCTTCCCGTTCACATCGACGTTGCCAACGATCCGTTCTTTGGCCGCGCCGGACGCATGCTGGTCAACAATCAGCGCGATCAGAACCTGAAATTCGAACTGCTTATCCCGATCACATCGACCGAGAATCCGACCGCCTGCATGAGCTTCAACTATCATCAGGATCATTTCGGTACGAAATGGGGCATTCAATTCGCTGATGGCACGACCGCCCATACTGCCTGTGTCGGATTTGGCCTGGAGCGGATTGCGCTTGCCCTGTTCCACCATCATGGCCTCGACATCGAAGCCTGGCCGGAACAGGTTCGTCAGGAATTGTGGGGCTGACCGGCGGCATGCAAGCTGTTTTCCCCCACATCGATCCGCAGACCTACCGGCCGCATGCCCTGCATGCGCAGGACCGGATTTGGCCGGAGACCAACTGCTACGTTGATCTGTGGATCGAGGTTCTTGCCGCACAGAACCTGCCGCCGGAAGCAATGCTGGGCTTCACCCTGAACCAGGACTTTGAAGGCGATCAGTTTACCTTTTTCAAGGTACCGCTGGAGGATCTGGAGACGCTCTACGGCATTCGCGTCGGCGAGCTTGCCATCTTTGACACGGTGGAAAGCCACGTGGCCGCACAGATGGCACGGGGCCGCCTCACCCTCGTGGAGATGGACAGCTATTTCATGCCGGACACCCATGGGGTGGGCTACCGCAGTGAGCACGGCAAGACGACGGTTGCCATCAACCGCATGGATACGCAAAACCGCAGCCTCGATTATTTCCACAATGGCGGCTTCTTCCGCCTGGACGGTGACGATTTTGACGGCCTG
This sequence comes from Phyllobacterium sp. T2-21, assembly GCF_055378485.1. NCBI lineage: Bacteria > Pseudomonadati > Pseudomonadota > Alphaproteobacteria > Hyphomicrobiales > Phyllobacteriaceae > Phyllobacterium > Phyllobacterium sp. T2-21. The sequence continues at coordinate 270,758 of NZ_AP027914.1, forward strand.
TTCCAGCGTCATCTGACTGATGAGGACATGCCGTTCCTGCCCTATACGGAATTTGCAAAATTCCCGGACCAGCCAGCCGATGCCGCGTCCATACGCGCGAAATCCGCACGTCTGCTGCCCGGCCATTTCGCCCGCCGGCCTGCAGCAAATCCCATTCGCGCGTTCATGGATGTGTTTCCGCTGCAGGCCGAGGTCGTGGCGGAACGGCCCTTTGCGTTCTTCCATAAATACGCCTTCAACACGATGCGCCAACTGGGCGCCAACTTCGAGCTTGCCGCCAGCCATCTCACATGGTTGTGCCCGGATGGGGTCTTTGCGGCGGCGGCAAACGATGCGATCCGTATTGCCGAGGTCGCCAAGGCGGCGCAGTTCCAGCTTGCCCGTGCCGTCACGCGCAAGAAATTTGCCCCGCTGGCGGATGCACTCCTTCCAGCCGCAGATGCATGGGACAGCATGATGGATATTCTGGCTTCGGAACTCGGCCATCCCAAAGTGCACACCGCTGCCGAAAGCCGCGTGGACGCTTGACGCGGATGGAGAGCGTGCCGCTGCCGATCAGCACCGGAGACGGCCAACGCCTCGATGAGGCGTGGCACCTCATCCTGACGGCATCGGGCGAGGCATCCGGACCGGATCAGGTGCGCCGCGAAGGCGCTTTGCCCAATGTCCCGGTACCCGGCACAGTGGCAGAAGCCCTGGAACAGGCCGGCCGGTTTGAACGTGACGCTCCCTTTCCACTCAATCAACAGGACGCCTGGTATATCAGGGCATTCGGCAACGAACCGGCGGGAACGGCCGTTCTCCGTTTCGAAGGGCTGGCGACAATCGCTGAAGTCTATTGGAACGGCAGCCGCATTCTGCAGTCCGGCAATATGTTCCTGTCGTCGGACGTTGCAGTCGAATTGACCGGCAGGGACGAGCTCGCCATATGTTTTCGCGCATTGGCGCCTCTTCTCAACCGGAAGGGGGCCCGCGCACGCTGGCGCACGCAACTGATGAACGAACAGGGCCTGCGTCTGCTGCGGACCACGCCTCTCGGCTACATGCCCGGCTGGTGTCCCGAAATTCATCCGGCAGGTCCATGGCGCCCGGTACGGCTGTTGCGGCCGGGCTCCGAGCCGATAGCGGATATTGACATCCACAGCGAATTGACCGGCGGTGGCGACGGCGTCCTCCGCGTAAGCTTTGCCTGGTCGGGCCCGTTCAAACACCCCGTGGTGGAATGTGCCGGCTGCAGCATCGAAGCCGTTCTGAACGATGACGGCCGCTGGCATGCGCGTCTTGATTTGCCCGGTGTGACCCAGTGGTGGCCTCACACGCACGGTTCGCCGGTCCTGCATGACGTCGTGCTCCGTGCCGGGGATGAAACATATCGGCTGGGGCGCACGGGGTTCAGGAGCCTGGAGATCGACCGTGGCGATGATAGTCAAGGCTTTGCCTTGATCGTCAACGGCAAGCGCATTTTCTGCCGGGGCGCGGTCTGGAGCTCCGCCGATATTGTCCGCCTGCCGGGCAAGCGCGAGGATTACGCAGTCTGGCTGCGCCTTGCCGCCGAAGCCGGAATGAACATGATCCGTATCAGCGGCATTACGGTCTACGAAAGCAATGATTTCTTCGATCTGTGCGACGAGCTCGGCATCCTGGTCTGGCAGGATTTCATGTTCGCCAATTTCGATTATCCCGTGAAGGATGCGGAGTTTTCAGCGCAAGTCGACGCGGAAGCCCGGCAATTGCTCAAGAGAACACGCGCAGCCCCATCCCTGGCGGTCCTGTGCGGTGGCAGCGAAATCTACCAGCAGGGCTCCATGCTGGGCTTGCCGGAAACCGTTTGGAAAGGGCCGCTGACCGAGGAAATCCTGCCGTCCCTGTCACGCAGTCTGCGTCCCGACGTGCCCTACGTCGCCAATTCGCCATGCGATGGTGCGCTGCCCTTTATCGCCAATGCCGGCGTCAGCCACTATTACGGCGTCAGTGCCTATTGCCGGCCGCTGGAGGACGCCCGCCGCGCCAATGTCCGCTTCGCCACGGAATGCCTGGCGTTTTCCAACGTTCCGGAAGCCCGCACATTGACGGCGCACCTGAACGTGCCTGCGGTCCACCATCCCCGCTGGAAGGCAAGGGTACCCCGCGACAACGGTGTATCCTGGGACTTCGAAGATGTGCGGGAGGCCTATCTCGCCATGCTGTACGGCTTCGACCCGACGACGCTGCGCCGCGAAGACATGCGGTCCTACCTGCACCTGTCCCGGGCGGTAACGGCCGAAGTGATGGAAGCCACCTTTGCCGAATGGCGGCGGCCGGGAAGCAGCTGTTGGGGCGGCCTGGTCTGGATGCTGCAGGATCTCTTGCCGGGGGCAGGCTGGGGCGTCATCGACAGCACGGGTGAGCCGAAGGCGGCATGGTACGGCTTGAAACGTGCCTCGCGCCCCGTCAATCTCACCCTCACCGATGAGGGCGTTAATGGTCTTGCGCTTCACATCGTCAATGAACGGCCGCACGGGCTGGAAGCCAGCGTGGAGGTCACATCCCTGCGCGCCGGGAAACAGCCGGTTGTATCAGACCACCGTGATCTGACGCTCGAACCCGGCCAATCATTGACGCTGGCAGCGACGGATCTGTTCGGTGCCTTCTTTGACACAACCTATGCCTATCGCTTTGGCCCGGTTTCCCATGACGTGACCGTGGCCCGCCTGAAAGACCCGCAGTCCGGCAGGGTTCTCGCCGAAGCTTTCCATTTTCCGCAAGGCCGGACGAAAGCCTTCCATGACGCGGCAGTCGAAACCGCCCTTACCCTGGAGGGGAATGTCTGGTTCCTTGAGCTGACCACACCCGTGCTCGCCCAGTCAGTCCATGTGGATATCGAGGGCTACCGGCCCGATGACAACTGGTTTCATCTGGCGCCTGGCGAGACCAGGCGGCTCGAATTGATCCCGCGGGACGGCACTGCGCTTTCAACCCGCCCAGCCGGCGAAATCCGCATTGCCGGAAGTCCTCGCACCGTCTGGTTTGAGTGATCGTTAGCCCGGAAAACGCACCGCCATCCGTTCGAGCGCGTCAATATAGATATCGCGGGCGTGTTGCGGTGTGAGATTGTGATCCGCATCGGCGATCTTCTTGACCGACACATTGGGATACCCGGCAATCCTGCCTTCCCGCGCATCGAAATAGTAGCCGAAATATTCAAGTCCGGGATCCCGGTAGCTGTAGAGCAGTTCAACGGGACTCTGCCTGTCCCTCAACACGCCGAATGCCTTGTAGACGGCCCGGCCTTCTGTCGTCCGGCCGCGAAGCAGATGCCGCGCCCGTTTGGCAATGCGCCGGCCCATTCCTCCGGCAACGTTTCGGGCAATGCCGACAAAATCCAGTTCGCCGCGGACGAGACGTTTGAATGTCGAGGCGCGCAACAGCCGGCTGCCATATTCTTCCAGGGTTCGGCTGCCTTCACGCACGGCCTCATCGACCGAACGTCCCGGTTCCCAGTAAAAGGTAATGGGATTGACGAGGACCGCGCCGGACAGCCGCGGATCGGCAACGATGTTCTGAAACCCGAGATAGGCGCCGCTGCAGCGGCCCGCAGCGATGATTGCCGGCGTGCCAAGACCACCTAGGAAAGACAGCGCTTCGGCAACGTCAGCATTCTGCGCATCATGATAAAGTACCTGATCCGGAATACCCGGCACCGGCGGACTATCGGACGCATTGGCCGTATCAAACCGGAGCGAGGCGACGCCGCGCCGTGCCAGCGCGCGCGCTATGGTGACAATCGTTCGTCCCCATCCCGCATGCCGGTCATAGGCAGAGGTCAGGAACAAGACCGTCGCCCCGCGCCGTGTGCCTTGCGGCTCGCACAACACGCCATAGAGCCGGTCACCACGACCGAAACGCAGCGGCGTTTCCGCAAAACCGTCGCCCTGCAACGGCCCGGCTTTCAGGTCCTGAACGACAGGTGCACGGGCTTCGATGGGCGGGAAGCGTCCGGTAACACCCGCGGCCCAGTCGACGATGCGGTCGGCAACGGCGAGCGGCAGCTGCGAGATGACAGGATTGGAAACCAGTTTGTCATAGCTGGTGTAGTCCTCGGTCACCGTATCCATGCCGAGCTGGCTGAGATGCGCCGCGAACTCCCGGTCGGACGGTCGGTCCACCCGCGCCAGGACCAGACACTCCGCTGCAATCTTGCTGCCAAGCGTCATCAGGTTTGCCCGGCGCAATCCTTCCGCCACTTCCGCAGGCAGTTTCAACGAGGCAATCGACACGCCAGTTTTGTCGCGCTGGGCTTCCGGCAAGCCAAGGTCAGCGTCAACCATGCCGGACCAGATCGATAGTTCACGCGTATAGTGCCGGCCTGAAACAACCGGCGCCATGAACGCAATGGCTTCGAGCCCGTCCATCCGAGCCGCTGCATCGGCGGCGACAACACAACCCAATCCCTGGCTCAGAACGATGATACGCTGGCAGCCCGAGAGGTCCTTCAACAGCCCCGCCCCGGCCACAAGCGCGTCACTCCAGACCGCCAGTCCCCTGGAAAAGTCGCCATCATCCAGCGCGTCACCGGTTCCTGGCCAATCGAAGCGGAAGGACGGGATGCCCTTCTCAGCCAGTTTCTCCGCAATGATGCGCCAGAATTTGCGGGTGCACAGTTCTTCCAGCCCCCACGGACTGGCGAAAAGCACCGCCGTACTGCCCGGATGATCCGAATCAGCCCTTTGAAAAAGTCCAATCGTCCGATTGAAAACAACAGGCTGCGCTGCCGCCCGCCCCCCTATCCTTATTGCGTCCGCAAGTTCCCCGGACTGGATATGGATTTCCTTGTTCATGGTCCGCCTCGCCCCCGATGCTGAAGGAACTGATCTAGCAGAGGAACAGGGGCAATGGCCACCGGCCCTTTCCATCCCGGTTACCAAACGCATAAGAATTCGACCTGCTGCACGCGAGAGCCAACAGCCGTAGTGACAATCGGCCGGAGTCTCCATTAACATCGCGCTGGATTACCTTGGGGTGGCCAATGGTTGAATCAGGTCGTTTTCCTGCTTCGCACCGGACGCCGCTGACCCGTATATTGACATCGCGGGAGAAAAGCATGGCCTCTTATAAATATGGAAAGTACCTGCTGAGATACGAGAGCGATCAGTTTGACAAAGAATTCGAACCCGGATCGATCCCCTACAATTCCGGAATATACCGCTGCAAAAACTGCGGTGAGGAAATAGCTGCAACAGAAGGCGTACCGCTGCCGGCTCAACACCGGCACTCGAATAACCTGCCAATCGTCTGGCAATTGCTCGTCTATGCGGCTCCGAGAGACTGAATATCCGGACATTGCAAGAGCTGGCGGCGTTCCCGTTCCATCGCCGCCCGCGGGCAGCAGAGGCCTTTCACAACAGTGGGTGTTCCACAGCCAAGCGACCCGGATTCGCAAATTGGAAGCCTAAGCGCTTTTCAATTTCGCCGAATGCGGCCATAGTTGCGGCGTTCGAATTGGAGGATTAAATGAAAAAAATTCTGATCACGGCAACAATACTCTTTGCTGCTCTTGGGTCAGCGGCACAGGCTGACGGAACTCTGGACAAGATCAAGTCCTCTGGCACCATCACGCAGGGTGTACGAGAGTCATCCGGATTGGCCTATACGCTCGGCAATGGCGTCTACACCGGCTATCACTACGATGTCTGCCAGAATATCATTGCGGACATCAAGAAGAAGCTTGGGCTTGAAAAGCTGGACATCCGGTATCAGCCCGTCACATCGCAGAACCGTGTGCCTCTGGTCCAGAACGGCACCGTCGATCTCGAATGCGGCTCAACAACGAACAACACCGCACGCGCAAAGGACGTTGCATTTGCCGATACCGTGTATGTCGAGGAAGTGAAAATTGCGGTCCGTGCCAACTCCAACATCAGCAAGCTGGAAGATCTGAACGGCAAGAACGTGGCGACCACGACCGGCACCACCTCCGTGCAGACCCTGCGCAAAAACAAGCGCGGCAAAGACATTACCTTCAACGAGGTCTATGGCAAGGATCACGCCGACAGCTTCCTGCTCCTGCAGAGCGGCCGCGCCGATGCCTTCGTGATGGACGCCTCGATCCTCGCAGCCAATATTGCCCGGGCACAAAAGCCAAGCGATTTCAAGGTTCTGCCGGAAGTCCTGTCCGTTGAACCGATCGCCATCATGATCCGCAAGGACGACCCCGAGTTCAAGAAGGCGGTCGATGAAAGCATCGTGGAACAGATCAAGGCGGGCACCATCGCCAAGCTCTACGACAAGTGGTTCATGCAGCCCATTCCGCCGAACAATGTTTCGCTGAACATGCCGGCCTCGGAAGCCACCAAGGAGGCATGGGCCAATCCGAACGACAAGCCGACCGAGGACTACAAGCAACCCGGTCAATAGGTTTGAGCTTACCAGGGCCGGGAAACGCGCAGTACCGGCCCTGTTGATGCAACACGTGCGGGTGGGCGAGAGATGATGGCGTATTGGCAGAACGTATGGGATCGCTGGCAGTTTCTTTGGGATGACCGGGGTGACGGCGTCACCTACTTTCAATGGATGCTGTCGGCTTGGGGCTATACGGTTGCCGTGGCCGCCACCTCGCTCGTGATCGCTCTGGTGTTCGGCATCGTCATCGGCACGTTGCGCACGCTGTCCGGACACCGGGTCATCTCCGCCTTCGCGGCGGGATGGGTTGAGCTTTTCCGCAATATTCCCATCCTCGTCCAGCTCTTCATCTGGTTCTTCGTGATTTCCGAACTCGTTCCGGGCATGCGGAACGTGCCGGGCTTCGTTTTGGCCTGCTGTGCGCTCGGCTTCTTCACCTCCGCCCGTATCGCCGAACAGATACGCGCCGGTATCCAGGCTTTGCCGACAGGCCAGCGCAACGCCGCCTATGCTGTCGGCTTCACCCAGTTCCAGACCTACCGCTATGTGATCCTGCCGCAGACCTTCCGCATCATCATCCCGCCGCTGACCAGCGAAGCGATGAATATCGTCAAGAACTCGTCAGTCGCCTTTGCGGTATCGATTCCCGAACTGATCAGCTTCGCCATGCAGACACAGGAAGAGACGTCGCGCGGGGTCGAGGTCTATCTGGCGGCCACGGTGCTCTATGCGGTGACCGCGCTGGTGGTCAACCGGGTCATGGCCTTCATGGAACGGCGGATGCGCATACCCGGCCTGACGGTCCAGACGCAGGGAGCGCACTGATGGCTACGCTCGACTTTTCGTTCTATACATGGGCCAATATCAGTAACTATCTGCTCAGCGGCCTCTATTTCAGCGTCTCGCTCACGATCGCCGCCACCATTGGCGGCATTGCCCTCGGCACCGTCATTGCCCTGATGCGCCTGTCCAACGTCAAGCCGCTGGAATATATCGCGACCTGGTATGTCAATGTGTTTCGCAGCGTGCCGCTGGTGATGGTGATCCTCTGGTTTTTCCTGCTGGTACCATCCGGTTTTTACGACCTCTTCCCCGGTGGAAGCGGCCAGAAATACCGGGCCGAGATTTGCGCCCTGATAACCTTCATTGTCTTTGAAGCCGCCTTCTTCAGCGAGATCGTGCGCGCCGGCATCCAATCCCTGCCGCGCGGCCAGACGAATGCGGGGCAGGCTCTCGGCATGACCTATGCGCAGAACATGCGCTACATCATCCTGCCCCAGGCGATCCGCAACATGCTGCCGGTCTTCCTGACCCAGACCATCGTGCTGTTCCAGGATACCTCGCTGGTCTATGCCATCGGCGCCTACGACATCCTCAAGGGTTTCGAAATCATGGGCAATACGTTTGGCCGGCGGATCGAAACCTATCTCCTCGCTGCCGTGGTCTATTTTGTCATCTCCTTTTTCTTGTCCATGCTCGTCAAGAAACTGAACCAGAAAATCCGCATCGTGCGCTGAACTGAAGGACGCAATCACAATGATCGAAATGAAAAGCGTTTCCAAATGGTATGGCACGACTCAGGTCCTCAACGACTGCTCGGTCAAGATCAACAAGGGAGAAGTTGTCGTCGTTTGCGGGCCGTCCGGCTCAGGCAAATCCACACTGATCAAGACCATCAACGCGCTTGAACCAATCCAGAAGGGCGAAATCTGGATCGACGGCGTCGCCGTTCACGACAAGGCCACCGACCTGCCGAAATTGAGAAGCCGCGTCGGGATGGTCTTCCAGCACTTCGAACTGTTTCCGCATCTGTCGGTCACCGACAATCTCATCATAGCCCAGATAAAGGTGCTTGGCCGCCGGCGCGACGAGGCCAAGAAACGCGGCCTGCAAATGCTGGAGCGCGTCGGGCTCATTGATCATCAGCACAAATTCCCCGGCCAGCTCTCCGGCGGCCAGCAGCAGCGTGTGGCTATCGCCCGCGCGCTCTCCATGGATCCGATCATCATGCTTTTCGACGAGCCGACATCGGCGCTTGATCCGGAGATGGTGGGCGAAGTGCTGGACGTCATGGTCGGTCTCGCCTCGGAAGGCATGACCATGATGGTCGTGACCCACGAAATGGGCTTTGCCCGGAAAGTCTCCAACCGCGTCATTTTCATGGATGTCGGCGGGCGCATTCTCGAGGATACGACCAAGGATGAGTTCTTCGGCAAGATCGAGGACCGCCAGCCGCGCACGCGCGAGTTTCTTAACAAGATTCTGCAGTATTGAGGTAGCGGCAGCAGCTTTGCCGCAGACTTCAGCTCCGGCATCGAACGTCACGGACACGTGCCTGCGCTATACCCTGTTCGAGCGCGGCACCCCCGCCAGCTTTCTGTAACCGGATGGCGTCAAACCGCACTCCCGTTTGAAGTGGCGATTGAAATTGGAGATGTTCTTGTATCCCACATTGAAACAAACCGACGTAATCGGCTCATCCAATTCATTGATCATATTGCACGCCCGGCCAATCCGTAGCTTGTGAACATAATCGACGAAGTTCTTGCCCGTCGTTCGCTTGAAATAGCGCGAAAAGGTCGAGGGTGTCATTTCCGCTAGTTCCGCGGCAACCGACATCCGGACCTCGTCGGTGATATTCCCGAGAATATAGGCGGTAACCCGCTGCATAACGGCCGCGCTGCCAGAGTCGAGATTGGGCGCGTAGTCATGGCTTGAAAGAACGGTCTTCTCGTCCGTTTCACTCATCAAGGCGATCAGTTCGAGGAACAGCGCAAACCGCTGCAATCCCTGCGCTGCCCCGATCCTGCGCATCAGGTCAATGCCCTGCTTCTCAGCGCGGCCATGAAACTGCAAGCCGCGCAGAGCCTGCTCCAAGAGCGCCCGGGGCGCGGCCATCTCGGGCATGATATTTGCAGCGCGTGCAAAGATCTGTGGATCAAACTGCAGGACCATGTCGCGGCCTGATAAGGTCTCATTGCCGAAATTTGTGCTCACCCATTCGTGCGGCAGATTGGAGCCGACGAGGCAGAGATTTCCCGGCTGGAAATCTCCGATATAATCACCGACAAAAGCGGTGCCGCTTGATTGGGTAATCAAGTGAATCTCATATTCCGGGTGATAGTTCCAACAGGCAAGCCGGTAGGGATAGTCGTGCGTAAACCAGCGGAAGGAGTGACCCGGATCACACAGAATGTGTTCGAGTTCCGCGCTCTTCGAAGCTCCCAATACGACCATTATCCTCTTGCCTTGTTCGTCATGACAAACTGCGGATCAATGTCAGTTCACTCTCCCGGTCGAATATATGAATATGTCTTTCATCGACCGTCAACCGACAGGGTTGTTTGCGTTGCGGGCATGCGTTGGAATCGAGCAGCGCGCCAATTTCAACACCGCCAAGCTCAAAATTCACCAGTACTTCATTGCCAAGATACTCGATGAGGTCAACGACGCCCGCAATAATGTTGCCATCATTGCCGTCAGAAGCGGGGACCAGATGGGCAGGCCGGATACCGACAATGACCGTCTGTCCGTCTTGGAGACGGTAGCGCTCCTTGCTCACTCTCAATCTGGTTGCAGCATTGGTGAGCACGAAGCTCGCTCCATTCGACGAAACCACCATATCGATGAAATTCATTGACGGTGTCCCGATGAAGCTTGCAACAAATTTGCTGCGGGGATTCTCGTAGATTTCCTTCGGTGTTCCCAGTTGCTCGATACGACCGTCTTTCAGAAGGACGATCCGGTCGGCCAGCGTCATCGCTTCCAGTTGATCATGGGTTACGTAGACAGTGGTGGTCTTGAGCGATTGATGCAACCGGGCGATTTCAACCCGCATATGGTTGCGCAGCTTCGCATCGAGATTGGACAGGGGCTCGTCAAAAAGAAACACGGCGGGTGTCTTGATCATGGCGCGGGCAATGGCCACCCGTTGCTGCTGCCCGCCGGACAGTGCCGCTGGCTTACGCCCGAGATAAGGCTCAAGGCCAAGCATTGAGGCCACATCCTTCACCCGCTGTTCAATCTCGGATTTTGCGACCTTCAGGCGCTTTAGACCAAAGGCAATATTATCGAAAACACTCATATGCGGATAAAGCGCATAATTCTGAAACACCATGGCGATGTCGCGGTCGCGCGGCGGCAGATCATTGACGACCTTGCCCGCGATGCTCAACTCGCCGTCGGAGATTTCCTCCAGACCTGCCAGCATCCGCAGGATGGTGGATTTACCGCAGCCGGAAGGGCCGAGGAAAACCACGAATTCGTTTTCCCTGACAGCCAGATTGAATGCGTGCACAACCTGATGATTGCCATAACGCTTGGTGATTTCATTGCAAACGATAGCGGCCATCACTGAGTGTCCTTCCCGAGATGTATCTGCAGTTTTATGTCGCGCGGCCGCCCTTCGGCCGCCCGTTCAAATGCCTGCACGCTATCTTCAAACGGATATGTTTCGGTGATCAGCGGTTTGAGATCGACCTTTCCCGAGGCAATGAGCGCCAATGCTCGATCATAGACGTTGGCATAGCGGAACACCGTTTCGATCCGCACCTCCTTCGATTGGGCGGAGACGATATCCAGTTGAACCGGCTCAACCGGCATGCCGACAAACACTGCGGTTCCGCCAGGGCGAATGAATTCAAAAATCCCCTTGAATGCACTCGGATGCCCGCTTGCTTCAAAGACGACGTCAACACCCCAATTGCTGGTAAACTCCCGTATGAAGCCGGCTAGGTCACGCTCGCGGCTATTGACAGCAACAATGCCGTCGTAACACCCGGCTATTTCAAGCTTGGGATTCTGGATATCCGAGATGATAACCGTACTACATCCCCCGGCGAGAGCCGCAAGCGCCACCATGATCCCGATGGGTCCAGCGCCGATTACCAGCGCCACGTCACCCGGCGTGACACGTGCCTTGGTGACAGCCTGCATGCCGACAGCAAGAGGCTCAATCATGGCGCCTTCGGCAAAAGAAACATTATCCGGCAGCTTGAAGGTCAGGTTGGCGGGGTGAACGACATGAGGCGTCAGGCAGCCGTGAACCGGCGGTGTCGCCCAGAAGACGACATCCGGGTCGAGATTGTAAAGGCCGAGCCGGGTGGCACGCGATTTGTCGTTGGCTATTCCCGGTTCCATGCACACCCTGTCGCCCGGCTTGAGAGCATGAACATTTGCGCCAACCTCAACCACCACCCCGGAGGCCTCGTGCCCCAGCACCATGGGTTTTTCGACGACATAGGGTCCGATACGGCCATGGGTGTAATAATGCACATCGCTGCCGCAGATCCCGACGGTTTCAATGGCGATTTTTACATCGTCAAGACCGAGAACAAGCGGTTGTTCCATGTCGCGCAGTGACAGGTGACGGGTTTTTTCCAGAACAAGAGCCTTCATGCCCACTAGTCCTTTTTCTTGAGTGCTGAATTGATGAAACCGCTCATGACGCCAACGAAAATCAGCGGCGGCAGGGACAGAACGATGACCGATGCGTTCAAGATGCCCCACGGCACGTTGCGGCCGAGCAGGGTGAACTCTGAGGCAATGATCGGAAGCGTCTTGGCATCTGATGTCGTGAGCATCAGCGCAATCAGGAATTCGTTCCAGACGAGAATGAAGCTGAAGATCACCGCACCGGTCAATGACTTCGCTGCGATCGGCAGAGCCACTTTGAAGAACACGGCGTAGGAGCTGTAACCGTCGACAATGGCCGCTTCCTCAACCTCGCGCGGCACGCGCGTGAACGCCGGGATAGCAAGCCAGATGATCGTTGACATGGTCAACAGCGTATAGGTGATGATCAGCGCCGTCCTGCTGTCGTACAGACCGAGATCCAGCCAGATGGCGATGAGAGGTATGGCCACGGCAACGGGCGGCAAAAAACGCAGTGACAAAACAAAAAACTGAATGTCATCGGAAAAGCGATTGGGATACCGCGCGACCGCATAGGCCGCTGGTATGCCAAGCACCGCTCCGATCAGCACCGACGCGCCCGCGATGACAACCGAGTTGATCAATCCATGCTGAACGTTGTCGCGTCCGAATACATAGATGTAATTGTCGAGCGTTGGCGTGAAGAACAGTTTCGGGGTCGTCGAGACAATATCGACGAGTTGCTTGAACGAGTTCAGGAACACCCAGAAAATCGGGAAAATAGCGATGGCAACGAAGATCGCAAGTGCCAACTTCGCCGTTGGAGATTTTGATTTCACTGCCATTTGCGCACCCATTTCCAAAGAACCGTGAAGGTAATAATGGTGGCGAGCATCATCAGAACCGCCATGCTGGAGGCGTAGGAAATCTTGCCCGCCTCAACGAAACCCTGTGAAAAGGCATACATATCAAGTGTTTCCGTTGCGATACCGGGACCGCCGCGGGTCATGACATAGATGAGGTCGAATGCACGCAACGACTCGACCATCTTGACGAAGACAAGACTGATCAAAGGTGCGGCAAGCATGGGAATGCCAATATAGAAATGCACTTCCCAGGTCTTCGCATTGTCGAGTCGTGCCGCTTCAAACGGTTGCGGCGGCAATGTCTCAAGTAGTTTCAGGACAATGACCGAGAAGAAAAGTCCCCATTGCCAGACGTCGACAACTGCGACCGATGCGAGTGCCGTTGCTGGCAACGACAGGAAATCAATCGGCGCGCCGGTCAGCAGCTTGACTGGATAGTTGATCAAACCAAACAGCGGATTGAACATGAACTTCCAGACGAAGGCAGCGGAGACGCGGGGCAGCATCACCGGAATAATGAAGAGGATCGAAACCAGGCTTCGCATGCGCGGTGAAGCGGTTTCGAAGAGGAAGATCGCCAGCAGCACTGCCACCACCATGGTTGCTGTCACCGTCACCACTTCCCAGATCAGCGATATCCATATCGCATTGATGAAACGCCGGTCACCGAACAGATCGACGAAGTTGGCAAACCAGACGTAGCTGCTGTTGGGAAAGCTCAATTCCCGATTTTGCAGCGCAATATTGACTGCAGCGACCGTCGGCACGAATGCCAGGATGGCCAGAATGATCAGCGGCGGTATCAGAAAAACCGCAGGAAGAGTTGTTTTTCGTTTCATTCCGGCAATCCTGTCGAACGATTGACTGGCTGGCCTGGAGGCTCCGCGTGGCGATGGTGCGAAGCCCCAGACAGCGTGACGGGAGGATATCGCCGTGGGTTAGCGGCGCGCGATCAGCTTGTTGGCGTAAGCTTCAAGTTCATCGAGCCCGCCCTTGATGTCCGTGCGGGTACCGGTGATCAATTCCTCAAGAATAATGCCCCACCGGTCACCCAGGTCCGGCCAATCCGCATTGACCCAGAAATTGACATCCGTGTACTGCGCCGTCTTGTTCAGGGCATTACCAATTTCAGCACCGTACTTCTTTTTGAAAGCATCGCTGTTGATGACACTGGTGCGGTTGATGTCGCCAAAAATACCCTGCTCCAGCCGCCGCTCTTCATTCTGTTTGGACGTCGCCCAGGCAATAAACGCGCCCGCGCATTTCCTCGCCGCATCGTCGACGTTAGCCTTTGCCCCGATAGCGAGGCCATGCCCGTAGCCGCCGCCAACCAATGGGCGCGGCGGAACGGTATAGCCAACCTTGCCGGCAACAGATGATTGCTTTGGATCTTCCGTCTGCCCGGCAAGCGGACTAGACTCGATGATCATGGCAACGTTGCCGGAGTTGAACGCCTCGGTGACCTCAGTCCAACTGCCGGTCTGGGTGCCGGGTGCGGAATACTGGAACAGTCGAAGATAGGTCTCGGTCGCTTTTACCGCAGCATCCGAGTTGAATGCCGGCCTGCCATCAACAAACCACTGGCCGCCGAATGCCTTGAAATACGTCATCCAGCGCCAGACATTGGCTCCGGAGCCACGGCCACCGCGCAGGGCTGTTCCGTAAAATCCCTTGGCCGGATCGTTCAATTTGGCCAGCGCCGCCTCGTATTCTTCAAGTGTCTTGGGCGGTGCTATTCCAGCCTTTTCCAGAACGTCCTTGCGATAGTAGAGCAGATCGCCACCGCCCTGAATGGGCGCGAAATAAGCCACGCCATTGTAACTGGCAACCTTTTTGCGGCCCGCATCGAAATCATCGTAACTGGCATCTGCCGGGTAATAATCGAGCAGCGGCACAATCCATTTTGACTCGGCAAACAGCGCAACATTGGCTTCGTCAATGTAGTAAACATTGTACTTGCCTGTTGTTGCCGCCTCCGCCCTTGATTTGGCACGGCGGTCATTTTCGTTCAGGTAGTCGAATTCAAACGATGCGCCCGACAATTTCTTGAATTCATCTTTGTAGCTTTCAAGCAGGGTAAGACTGTCGCGCGGCTGGGCCAGAACCCGCACAGTGCTGGTACACATCTGCGCATTCGCCACATTTGCAAAAATAAGCAGGCTGGCACCGCCCAAAAGGGCAATGTTATAAGACGTTCGTAGCATTGGTTATCCTCCCAAATTCCTTTTTCCCAGGATATGGCAGGCGTTTCTCCTCTTTCCTGCTCAATCCGGTAAGAAAAGTGGCAGAGGAAAGAGAGCTTCGATAGCAGCAAATTTTCAAAAAACTGATACGAATTTGCAAGGCTTATCCATCACCGGATGCAGTGGCAACCAACTGCGAACCATGCCCGCTTGGTGTCATCGCTTCAATAAGTAACAGCCCCGCTTTTGTTCAGGCCATCACTGGGCGCCGACCGGGCGTGGCGGATAGATGGCCTGCACCTGCGTGGACCTGGGCGTGCCAGATATCGCACCTGTCGTCATACCCGACGTGCCGGGGTGGGTTTTTCCGGCAATCAGCATATCTTCGTGCACCCAGCCGATCATGTCGGTAGCGGGAATCACGATATGATGCCATTTGCCGGTTTTGCCATAGGAGCGCATTTCGCGTCCCTTTTCCACGGTACCCGCCGGTTCGGATTTATCCCACGCATTGCGCCGCAAGGTCAGCCTTTCGCGCGCATACACCACCGATGGCGTCATGTTGGGCATGTTGATCCCGCGTGGCAGGTGAATGCCCGTCCGCTCAGCAGGACCAACGGCCAAGGCCGGCCGTTGCAATGGTTGCGGCTGCAGCAATGCTGCCCGCTGCAGCGGCGTGGGCACCACGGGATTCGGCTGTGCGCCGACGGGAATGGAGGGTCGTGGTATCGGAGCATTGAAAGCGGTAGCCGGAATGTTCTCCTGGCGCGGCGCGGCTTTTGCAGTCGGTTTCACATCTGCGTCTGGCTTTGCAGCGGCTGATCGACTGGTCTGTGCCGCTGGACGCTCGAACCATCCAGCGAAGGCTTTAAGCGGGCCTTTGTGCTGCGTTGCCGACCATACGCTCAATGCGCCAACGCCGACAATCACGGCAAGGGCCAGGAATATACCCGTCGAGGACCCGCGCGCTGCGGAGCGCGACGATAACCGCTTCGGCGAACGTGACGGTGAACGGGTGCTGCGCTTTCTCTTGGCCATATGAATCCTGCCCTCTTCGGCCCAGTCGCGGTTGGGCCAGATCAACATCGGGTTTGACAACGTTCCTGAGCGTCGAATCGCGATGTCACCCAGCCTGACAGGGCTTCCTTGGTATTTCGTTACCGGGCGGCAAGGACATGGTACATCAGCGGCTTGAGGGATGCGGTGGCTGGCGCTGCGGACGATTTTCATCCCTTTATGCCGAGCCCGATACTTTGCCGAACCCATTCCCTAAAGCCCAAGATCTTCGGCATGACTTCAGCCCAGTGTACATTGCACACAGATACGTGTACAAAGCACACATGACCATGGACCGGATCTTTGCGGCGGCCAAAGCCGTACTCGAACAAGACGGAATCGCGGGACTCACCATCCGCAAGGTGGCGCAGAGCGCGCAGATGTCGACGATGGCGATGTACCGCCACTTCGCCGACAAGAACGCTCTGCTGAACGCTTTGATGGCGGACGGACTTCGGGCCTGGGAAGAGCGCGCGCGCGCCATTGGCACATCCGATCCGATGGAATGGCTGGAGGAGCTCGGCGAAGCTTACTTGGACTTCGCCATCACGGAACCCCACCGGTTCGACGCGGCGTTCTTCCTGCCCGCGCCCGAGGCGCGCCGCTTTCCAGACGATTTTGCGGCCGGCCGCTCGCCCGTACTGACCATGGCCATGAAGCGCATCGAAGAGGCGCAGGCAGAGGGACGCATCGGGGACACGTCCGCGCTCGAAATCGCCTTGGCGCTCGCGGCGCTCGGTCAAGGCCTCGTCTCGATGCATCGCGCCAACCGCTTTTCGAGCGAGACGCAGTTCAAAGCGCTCTACCACACGGCCCTTCACCAATGTCTCGCTTCATTCGAATCTGCTCGGAGAACAAGATGATCGCCGTCCTCGCTGCGCTGCTGAGCGGCGCGATGTTCTACCTGTCACAAGGCCTCGACGACGTATGGATGCTGGCTTGGTTCGCACCGGTGCCGCTCCTGTGGCTGGCCTACGGAAAGCAGCCGATGTGGCAGGTGATGGCGGCGTGCGCGGCCGCGATCCTGGCAAGCGGCGGCTACATACTGCAACTGCCTTACATACCGCCGCTCTTCATAATCGTGCCGGTGCTGCTGCTTTACGTTGGCATGTTTTGCGCCGCCGTCTGGTTCGCGCGCTTTGTACACCTCTGGGCGCATCCGTTCGCCACACTCTTCGCGTTTCCAGCATGGTGGACGGCGTTCGAACTCCTGAGCCACCTTCCATCGCCCAACGGCACCTACGGCTCGTTTGCCTACAGCACGATGTCAGCGCCCATCCTGATCCAGAGCGCTTCGCTCTTGGGAATGTATGCCGTCACGTTCCTCATTTGCCTCTTCGCCAACACCATCGCCTTGGCGCTGCGCGCCAGACGGGAGACCATCGCCGCCATCACTCTGGGCATTGCGATCTGCGCGGCGAACTTGGCGTTCGGGTTCGTGCGTCTGGCCCAGCCACAGCCGTCCACCGTCCGGGTGGCAGGCATCGTGGATGAATCCATTGTAGCGAACGCCTGGCGCGCGCATGCTTTGCCGGAGGATCTTGCGGTGACGACAGCCTACGCACAGGAAATCCGTGAAGCGGCTCGCCAGGGCGCCCGTTTCATCGTGACGTCGGAAGGCGGCATGGCGTCGATCCCTGAGGCGCAGTCGGCCATCATCGCGCCGCTTGCGTCCGCTTCCAGGGAAACAGGAGCACGGATCATTACCGGCTTCCATTCCGACCACCCGCCAGCCGACTTCGCGCTTGCATTCGACCCCACGGGACCGACGCAGCGCTATGACAAGCGGCATCCCGTGCCGGGGCTTGAAGAGCGCTACGTGCCCGGTCACGCCTCCGGGTCCCTGGCCGACGGATTCGCAATGGAGATCTGCAAAGACATGGATTTCCCCAGCACCATTCGCTCCGATGCCGTGAACGGAGCCCGGCTGGCAGGTGTGCCGGCGGGCGACTTCGGCATCGACGGCTGGCAGCATGCGCGAATGGCCATCATGCGCGGCGTCGAAAACGGATTTTCAATGATGCGTCCCGCGCACCATGGTCTGGTGATCGCCAGCGATGCGCAAGGCCGTGTTGTCGCCATGAAGGAGGATGCGCCGACGGGCCTCACCATGGTGGTCACGGACCTTCCGCTTGGCCCCGGGCCGACGCTTTACACGCGGATCGGCGATCTCTTCGCATGGCTGTGCCTCGCTTCAACACTTTCGATCGCCATTCTCTCGATGTTGAAACGTCGGCGCGCAGTCACCGCTGCCGCTGCGCAGTCCTGATGCCGCCACCGGTTGCGCAAGGTTCGGATATCGAACTGGCGCTTAAACTTGCTGGTCCGCGACCATCAGGCAGCGGCCACTGTTAAAAAAGGATCGTCATGCGTGTCTCCGCCAAGTTGCAGTTGGTGGACAGACCATTGTGCCAATCTTCAATCCTGGATTACCGGAAATCTCGGGTTTTAGGGAATGGGCTCGGGATACGTGCTAGATCTGCGCTTCGATGGCGGCCTTGTCTATCACTGACCATACCCGACTGATCTTTCCGTCTCGAAACTGGTAGAACACGTTTTCGCTGAAGGACACTTTCCTCCCATTGATGGGGAGACCAAAGAAGTTCCCTTTTGGTGTCACGTTAAACAGGAGGCGGGCAGCAACATAGGATTGGTCGGAAATCAGCAGCTCAATATTGAAATACAGATCCGGAATTTCCACAAAGTCGTTCTCCAGCAGCCCTCGATACCCGGTCAACCCAATCAGCTTTCCGTTGTAGCGCACGTCCTCCTGAACGAACGTTCCGAGGTTCGGCCAATCCTGCCTATTCAAGCAGGAAATATAGGCGTTATAGATTTCCGCGAGGTTTGTCTCCGTCATGACAACTGCTCCTTGGCTGCCGGTGAGGTTCAGGACGAGGCGAATACGTGCATCGGTCATCGCATTAAGACTCGACCTATTGCGGCATGCCAACACTTATCCAGATCAGGTTCGAACCGGCCATATCCAGCGTTCACATCCGTTGGCCTTGAAGGATCAGGCAAATTGATGGGACAATTGAAACCAGAATGCCAGCGCCTCAGAATAACTTCTTGCGGCGGCAACTTTCTCATCATGCCGATGATCATCGGCTTATTCTGTAAAGCAACTGGACAAATCGCGATAATTTCAATCTATTAGACTGAAGATCCAAATTGAATCAGTGTTATTGCAGGGGGATTGAGCAATGAACATGAGAAGCTTTCTCACACTACTTGTTTTTTGTTCCACGATAATATTCTCGGCAGGTTCTGCTCTTGCTGATGTCGCCTATACAACCGGGAATGTTAATCTTCGCACCGGTCCGGCAACACATTACACCCGTGTTGGTACTCTGGCTGCGGGAATACGCGTGAATGTTCTGGCTTGCCAGTCAAACTGGTGCCGGATCGGACGGCAGGGCATCCGGGGATGGGTGTCAGCCAACTATCTCGATCGCGTGGCCGTTCACAGGCCTGCCATTGTGGTTCGGCCGACTATTGTTGTGCGGCCTCCCTATTATCATGGCCACCGCCCGCCGCCGCGGCCCCACCGCCCTCGCCCGAATTGCAAGATCGCGCCAGGATTCTCTTGCCGGTGAAATCTCGCCATTGTTCCTTCAACCGCACGGTTGGAGGAACGGCGCCATACTTTAATTTGCCCTGATCTGGTCAGTGTCCGCATTTGCGATGCTCCCGACGGACCGGTGTCCGTGTGCGGGTTGTGCGGCAATACCTGCCAATCCGTCTAGAATCATCCAAATGCCATTAACCGTAAATCGCCTTGCGGATCAGTAACATTGAAATAAATCATTTTCATTCCGCAGATTAGAGTGTAGAAACGCATTCTTATTTCTGAGATTTCGCATCTATCAATACCCATCTCAACTTGAATACAACTGATCCTCCCCCCTGAGTGTTGTTACGAGTAGGTATGCGTCGATGAAATTCATTAGCCGGAATATTCTCGGACTAGCTCTGCTCTTATTTTCCAGCCTCTTTCTTCATGTAAATGCCATGGCTGAACCAGGCATTTGCATCCGGCTTCGCCAGCAGCTCAAACTGCCAATCCGGGACGATCCGCAGGTCAATAGAGCTGTCCAAGAGCAGGCGATGAAGCTGCAGCAAGCACGCGCACGCGCCAATCAGGCGGGTTGCGGCAACACGCTCTTTTCCAGGGGAGACCCGAAGCAATGCGCGCGTTTTGAACAGAATATTGAAAGCATTGCGGCAGAGCTTGAGAGGCGCAAGCGTGCGGAAACCCGTTCCAAAAGCGCCCCTTCCTCCAAAGCGCGCATTCTTGCGGCACTGAAAGCAAATGGGTGCGCTGAAGAGCGGCGGCAGGGGCTGCTTGAGGCGCTTTTCGGCAGTTCAGCGTCCGGGCCGGAAGTAACGAAAGTCGCAACGCTTCCCAGGCAGGCGATCGAACGGAAACGGCCGCGGCAACCGACGCAAAACCCTGATGCGTCCAGTACGAAACTCTATCGAACACTCTGTGTGCGAACGTGCGATGGGTATTATTTTCCGATCTCTTTCGCCGTCCAGACCAAATATTTCGATCGCGACCAGAACACCTGCAGTGAAATGTGCCCCGCGTCGCCGGTAAAATTATACTCCCATGCCATACCGGAGCAGTCTTCCGAGGATATGATCTCCGTCGAAACCAAGATTCCCTACAAGGACCTGCCCACCGCGTTCAACTATCGTCTTACCGGCGCTCCGCCAGTGGCCAATTGCACGTGTCACAATGCGCAGCAATCGCTAAAAACATCGGTCAGCGCGGTGGCCCCCGCAGGTCAAGGAGCTTCAACAGCCCTTGGTCCTGAATTGCCAATCGCGCAACAACCCTCCGATGGAGAGACAGCAGCGGACACGGACGCCGCATCCAAAGGCAGCGGAAACCCCTTTGGCACCGTCTTGGCAGAACCCACCCAGGAGAATGATCGGCGAAATGTACGCGTCGTCGGTTCGGCTTATCTTCCCGATGAAGAACGGAAAATTGATTTCAAGGCGCCACGGCCAGCCGAGCCGCTTTTTACGCAAGACCCCGATCGAGCAAACAGGTTCACATTCGGCATGGCCATCGAAACAGTTGCGACCGATATACTGAAGCGGCTTGGAGACTAGGAATCAGCACTCGAAGCTCGTGCCAATCGACCTCCGCTTCAAACCATCGCCGCCACATATTGCGCAATGGGCAGGCAGGACGTCAGCCCCGGGCTTTCAATACCGAACAGATTGACCAGTCCTTTTACGCCGTGCGACGACGGACCCTCGATAAGGAAATCTGTCACTGTTTCGCCTGCAACACTCAGTTTTGGCCTGATGCCGCAATAGGCGGGCTGGAGAACTCCATCGGGCAACGCGGGCCAATATGTCCGTATTGCCTGGTAGAAACGCTCGGCCCGCGCCGGATCGACCGAATAGTCAATGGTGTCCACCCACTCGACATCCGGACCAAACCGCATGGTGCCTCCCAGATCGAGCGTCAGGTGGATACCCAGGCCTCCGGGCTCGGGCACGGGATAAATCAGATGTTGAAACGGCGCGGCACCCGGCACCGAGAAATAGTTTCCCTTTGCATATCGGCGCTCCGGCACATGATGCTTCGGCAATGCCGCAATTTTCGTCGCCAGTTCAGGCGCGTTGAGCCCGCAGGCATTGATGAACACGTCCGTACGAAATTCATACGGCCGGTCAGTTTCCGTCTCGATGGTGTGCACGACAAATCCATCGCTGTCAGCGTCCACGGACACCACCTTGGTGTGGAATGCGATCATTGCATCGTGCGCCTGCGCATCTCCAAGCAGCGCCAGCATCAGATCATGGCAATCAACGATTCCGGTAGACGGAGACATAATCGCGGCCGTGCAATCCAATTCGGGCTCAAGAAGACGGGCTTGCGCTCCGGAAAGGAATTGCAGATCACTCGCACCGCACCTACGGGCGCGCCCGGCAATTTCGGTCAGGGTCTCAACCTGCCGGTTATCAGTCGCAACGATCAGTTTGCCGCAGCGCTTATGCGCCACGCCGTATGCATTCGCAAACCGGTAGAGCGCGGCGTTACCTTCCACACAGAACTGCGCCTTCAAACTGGCTTCGGGGTAATAGAGGCCGGCGTGAATGACACCGGAATTGCGGGAACTTATTCCACTCCCCACCGCACCGCTCTCTTCGGCGATGAGCGTTTCAATGCCTCGTCTTGCAAATTCCCGCGCTATGGCAATCCCGATAACGCCACCGCCCGCAACAACGCAGCCTATGCGATCCACTCTTCACCCCATAGTAGATTCATGATGTCAGTTTTTTCTCCAGACTCTGCAGCGTCTCTATAATCTTGCTGCCGACCCGCTCATAGCTGGGATAGTGCAAAAGGTGTTCTTTGTCCCAGTCAGCCGGCGAGAGATCATTGGCCCCATCCTGCGGCGCAAAATTCTTCAGCTCATTGAGAAACTCCTGAACCGAGCGCGCCGTTGGCGGGGTTCCCGTCGCCGCATACAGAAAAAGGGCACGAAGCCAGAACTGGATCGCCATCATTTCTGTCCGTATCTGCTCGTCCTCGATCATGGAAATCCTGGCTCACACGCAACGCCCTCAGAACCATTTCTTTACCACTTTTGTGAGCCGGATTGGTAATTGGTCTGACGGATATCAGGTACATCCTTAAGCGTTCGGCCGAACTGTGAAGACAATAAAATCGATGATCTGCCGATATCTTTCAATGGACACGGTAGGGCCAATTATCACCATTCGATTCTTGCCCGCGTCGTATTGAGGACGCAGGTACGTCGAACGGCTTAGCCGCCTTTCAACTGAATAGACAGCTTAAACCGGCTTCTGCAAAGCGCTAGAGTTAATGCTGCCTGCGTGCCGCCGAGACGCAAAAATCCGGCTGGCAAACAAGCGCTCGAAAAACGGTCGACAATCATAAGAGAGGTCAGAGGGTGAGCGCTGTACGCCGGGCATTTTTCATGGCGATACTGGAACAGTATTCGCAAGTGATCGTCAGCGTGGCGATGATCACGATCCTGTCGCGCATGTTGAGCAGCAGCGAGATCGGGATAGCCGTCATCGGCTTGGGAATTGGCACGATTGCGCTCACCGTCAGGGAGTTCGTCACGTCAGAATACCTCATTCAGCGCGACACACTCATACGCGAAGACATAAGAACCAGTTTCACGCTGACCTTTGGGTTCTCGATGGCCACAGGCTGCGGCCTGTTTTTCTCGGCCCCGTTCCTTTCCCGATTTTACGCCGCGCCTGAGCTACTCGCATTCATCAAAATACTGGCATTCGCGGGCGTGATAGACTCTGCTGTCTGTCCGATCATTGCGCTGTTGCGCCGGGATCTTACCTTTGGTGCGGTAACCCGCATCAACGCCATCGGCGGCATAACCAATGCCGTTGTGACGATCGCATTTGTTGCCTTGCATTTCGGCTTCATGAGCTTTGCCTGGGGAACGCTGGCCTCGGCTATCGTGCGGACGCTTCTCGCTTTTCATACCAGACCAATCTTCTGGATGCTGAACCCTTGCCTGAAGAGCTGGCGGGCCGCTTTCGCCTTCGGCACATACAAAGGCGCCTCAACCCTGCTGGATCGGTCCTATGAAGCACTTCCCCAGCTTGTCCTGGGCCGGATCATGCCGCTCACGGCGGTCGGTCTCTACAATCGTGCAAACCTCGTTTGCGGGTTGCCGGACAAGATCCTGCTCTCGGCGATATTTTCCGTCGCCTTTCCCGCATTTGCATCGGAAGTCAGAGCGGAACGCGACGTCAAAGCCGCTTATCTGCGCATCATAAGCTACATCACGGCCCTGTACTGGCCAGCAACTCTGGCAATGGCCATTCTGGCCTATCCCATTGTTCGCATCGCACTGGGTCCCCAATGGTCGGAGACAGCGCCTCTTGTCCAGATTTTTGCGCTTGCCGCGCTCTTCTGGTTTCCCAATATCCTGACCTTTCCCGTTCTCGTCGCAATGGGCGCAAACAGACAGGCATTTGAAGCCAATTTCATCGGCCGGGGATTGTCGATGCTCGTGATCTGCGCCGCCAGCTTTTTCGGGCTCTATGCTCTGGCACTAAGCCAGTTCATTGTCCTGCCCTTTCAGATGTACCTTTCGCTGGTCTATGTCCGCCGGCAGGTTCCCTTTGCGTGGGACGAACTGTTTCACGTTTTATACCGAAGCGGTCTGGCGACGATATGGGCCATTGCAGGTCCGCTGCTCGTTCTTGCGGCGAACCGCTTTCAGTTTGACCTGTCGATTGCGCAAGCCTGCATTGCGGGTCTGTTCTCGGCGATAGGATGGTTGGCAGCCTTGGCTTACTTCAGGCATCCTTTCCTCGACGAAGTGGAAAACATTGCAAGAATCGCAATGCCGACACTGCTGGCAAGGATAAACGCCGCGGCTGTCAAATGAGCGGCCCCGTGCTTCGGCTCAAGAATTGGATTTTCGACGATGAAATCCATTGACGTGGTCATACCGAACTACAATTACGCTCACTATCTGAAAAACTGTGTCGATAGCGTGCGCAACCAGTCTGCTGAGAGACTGCGCATTCTGATCATCGACAATGCCTCTACCGACGACAGCGCGGCTGTTGCCAGGATGCTGGCCAGTGTCGATCCCAGAATAGAACTGATGCTGCGCCCCAAAAACCTCGGTGCGCATGCGTCATTCAATGACGGTATCGATTGGGCACAATCGGACTATTTTCTGATCCTTTGTTCCGACGATTACCTGGCACCGGGAGCTCTTGCCCGGGCGATGGCCTTCATGGAGGACAATCGGGATGTTCACCTGGCGCATGGCAAGACCCATTTTCGCGCAAACAACACGGAAGGCGATGGACTGCCGGACAATCCATTGCCTTCGGACTGGTCAAAGCAGGACGGCATGTCCTTTCTGAAATCCCTCTGTCAAAGCGGAAGGAATTTTGTGAGCGGCCCCACGGCGATCGTCCGCACGGCAATTCAGAAGAAAGTCGGGTATTACAAGCCCGCCCTGATCCACACGGATGATCTTGAGATGTGGCTGCGTTTTGCCCTTCACGGTGCAGTGGGCCGAACGGACAATATCCAGGCGGTCGCAAGGGTTCATGATTTCAATCAATCCGCGACTGTTCGCACCCTGGAGCAGTGGAGCATTGAATTCGAAGCGGCGTTCCAGTCATTCTTCGAGAATGACGGGGCAATCCTGACGGATGCTGACGTCCTTCTACGGCAAGCGCGCAATGCACTGAGTGAAAGGGCCTACTGGTCGGCAGTCGCGCAATTGTGCCGGGGTGAACCGGAGGCTATGGCATTGATGCGTCATGCCATCAAGCTCCGGCCGTCCGCAGCCTGGCTGCCGCCTCTCCGCTACCTCTTGCGCAGATCAGATGCCTCGGCATTGATTGGCCGCAGCGTCAAGGCTCTTGGGCAGCGACTTGGTACATCCACGACACCAGACGGCCGGCTATGATGACATGACAGGCTGCGCAGTGAAAAGCGGGCCAATGACCCTCTCTTCCAGCAGTTTTTCCTGAATGGAAAGCTGCCGTTGAACGCGCGCATTCACTCTGGCCAGTTCCAGATGCACCTCATTGAGGTTCGCAAGCATGCGCCGCGTCTGGTCTTTCAGGATCTCGACATCGAAGGTTTCAATATGCTGGCATGCGTGCTGATCATATTGTGCCAGCAGTTCATCATTCTTTTGGGCATATCCGAGCGAGATCGTGGGGCGAGCGAGCTTCAAGGCGCAGACAACGTTGTGATAACGCGTCACGACCACAATATCGGTCTTGCCTATCTCCCGCATCAGATCGTGGAGAGTGGCACCATGCTCCACGGTTACGCGTTCTTCGGGCTTGTCATGGGCAGGAACCGAGACTCTTTCGACAATGTCACCCACCGCCCGCCAGTCCCGCTCGTCGCCGGTCAACAAGCGGACATTGTGCCCCTCATCGAGCAGCCATTGGATAAAGGAAGCCAATTTGCCGATGTATGAGCGGTAGATTGCTTCACCAAACACCGCATCCTTTGACCATCCGCGGTAATCCATAACGCCTACGCCGACTGTTACGGGACTGTTGTATTTGGGAGGCGAGGAAGATGGGACCGGAAGCCGAAACGCGATATCGGGGAATAGGCCATCACGCTCGACGGAAAGGCCCATCCTTTTCATATAGGCCAAGGAATAAGCGTCGCGATAGGATCGGTACTGCGCCATTCTGGCCGCCGACCGCAGGAACCAGCGGCTGAGGGGATGCTCGATCGGACCTGCACCAATGCTGACGAATGCGATGTCCGCCCCACGCAAGCGGGCTGCCAGGCACCAGCGGAAGAGCACAAACGGCCAGCCAAAGGGCGTCTCCTGAAAATCATCCAGGATACCGGTGCCGGGGATGATCAACAGATCCACCCCGCTCAGGCTTGCAAACAGCATATAGATACTGGCGATACGGCGCGGGATGTCAGCAAGAAACGCGTTCATTCGAATGAACCACTGGTCTTGCAGAACCAGACCACTGATCCCGATCGATTTGATCTTGTATTCCTTTTCGACCAGTTCCGGGTTGGAACAGATGCACATGAGCTCGGCTTCGGACGGCAATGAACGCAGGAAATTCACCATAGCTTCGAGTGAACCGTCGTTCCCGGTATTACCGCTGCCAAATTGACCCAGTAAGCATATTTTCATCCACGCATCCTCAGCGTCGCGCGCGATCAATGGGATATTTTGTCCACGGAAGTTTGCTGCCGCCGCCGGGCAAAAAACACATGGTCTTTGGAACACCGCACCCAGCCTAATGAGCAAGGGGCTTCCCCCAAAGGGTTATAGGCCTCACCCGCCGCGACACATTCAATTCCCGCGGCTCCCGGTTCATGCTGTTTTCCGGATGAAGCCGAAAAACCCAAGGACAGGACTTCATGAAGTTCGCTTATTTCGTCCGCCCCCATATTGGCGGCACATATACGGTGTTCAGACAGCTGCGCGCCGCGCTGGCTGAAAAGGGAATTGACGTCCATTGGCTGGGGATGGCCACCTACGGCACTTCTTACGATGCTCAATGGCGTCCTGAGTTCTCTTACGGTTCCCTGGTGGAAACGCCCAACGGAGCAAGCGAACGGGATCAGGCCGAGGCCCTTGCGGAAGCCCTGGAAGAGGGCGAATTTGACGGAATATTCATCAACGTCCTCAGCGATCGAATTCAAACGAATATTGCGCGTTATCTGCCCGACAAATTCCTGCGCATCATGATCGTACACAACATCACTGCCGGGACTTACAGCGCGGCAAACGCGATCAAGAACCACGTGCATGCGACCGTCGGCGTTTCCGATCGCATTCGCAGTGACCTGGTCAGGAAACTGGACTTCCCCGTAGACCGAACCTTCGCGATTCCTCATGCTGCGACGGCGCCAACCCTGCGGCAATTCCGAAGGGAACCCAACCCCGCCGATACATTGCGGGTTATTTTCCTTGGCCGTATTGAGGACGCGTCGAAAGGGGTGTTCTGGTTGCCGGAAATTTTCGCCCATTTGCCGCAGTCCATTCATCTGACTGTTGCCGGCGATGGGCCGGATCTCGAAAGCTTGAAGTCAAAGATGGCAACCCGCCAACAGCAGACCACCTTTCTCGGCGCGGTTCATCCCGAAGCTGTTTTCGATCTTCTGCTTCGGCATGACGTACTCGTCATGCCCTCGCGTTTCGAAGGATTTGGGCTGACCATCACCGAAGCAATGTCAGCCGGCTGCATACCGGTTGTTTCGCGTATCCGGGGAGTTACCGACACCATCGTCGATGATGGCACCAACGGTTTCCTCTTCACCATTGGAAATGTCAGGGAAGCAGCTCAGATCATCGGCCAGATCCATTCCAGCCGGGAAACCGCGCAATGGATGTCTGACGCGGCACGACACAAGGCCAATAGCACATTCACCATCGGGAATATGGCTGAACGGTATGACGACGTGATCCAGCAGGTCACGACGCACAGACCTGCCATCGCACCACCGCTCAAAATGCGGGATTGGTCCATGCCGAAAGGCTTGCGCTCAGGTTTGCGAACATTTGTACCACGCCCGGTGAAGAATTGGCTGCGCATGATGCGGGAGCGCATTTGAAGAGATATCGGCAGATCAGGTAAAAGGGGTTTGGCACATGACTGCATCGATCCGCAATTTTGAAAATTCAGATCACCTGCGCGAACTCGCGCATGATCTGATTCCCGGTGGCGCACATACCTATGCAAAAGGCGATGATCAATATCCCCTGCTGTCGCCTGGCTTCATCGCCAGGGGCTACGGCAGTCATGTATGGGATATCGATGGCAATGAGTATATCGAGTACGGCATGGGCAACCGTGCCGTCGGATTGGGACACGCTTATCCTCCCGTCCTTGAGGCGGTCATGCGCCAGCTCCAGCTCGGCTGCAACTTCACCCGCCCTGCCGAAATCGAGGTCGAATGTGCAGCGACCTTCCTTGAGACGGTTCAGTCAGCTGAAATGGTCAAATTCTGCAAGGACGGCTCCGATGCCACATCTGCGGCCGTTCGATTGGCCCGGGCCGTCACAGGGCGGGATATGATCGGTATTTGTGCGGATCATCCATTCTTCTCGACAGACGATTGGTTCATTGGTTCAACGGAAATGAACGCCGGCATTCCAACCGCCATTCAGGCACTGACCGTTGGCTTCAAGTATAATGATCTCGAAAGTGCGCGCGCACTCTTTGAACGATATCCCCACAGGATCGCCGCGCTCATACTTGAGCCCTCGCGCAGTGATGGCCCGGCCCAACCGTTTCTGAACGATCTGATGGAGCTGTGTCATGAAAATGGCGCTCTGCTCATTCTCGATGAAATGATTACGGGTTTCCGCTGGCATGCCGGAGGCGCACAGAAGCTCTTTGGTATAGAACCCGACCTGTCGTGCTTTGGCAAAGCGCTCGGCAATGGCTTCTCTGTCTCGGCGCTCGCAGGCAAACGCGAGTTCATGAATCTCGGCGGCATTACGCAAGTGTTCAGACCGAGGGTTTTCCTGCTGTCGACCACACACGGTGCGGAAACCCACGCCCTCGCCGCGGCGATTGCCACCATGCGGATATATCAGAATGAACCGGTGATAGAACATCTTTACGCGCAAGGACAGCGGCTGAGGAGTGGTGTTCAACAGTCGATTGCCCGGCATGACCTCACCGGTTACGTCAGCGTCACCGGCGCCAATTGCTGCCTTGCCTACGCCACGCTGGATACGGAGCGCTTGCCTTCGCAAGCCTTCAGAACGCTGTTTTTACAGGAAACGATACGCCGCGGCATTCTGATGCCATCGCTGGTCGTGAGTTATGCGCATACGGATGAAGATGTTGACCGCACGATAGACGCGATTGATGGAGCGCTCGGCGTGTACAAGAAAGCGCTGCAGCACGGGGTGGACAAGTATCTCGTCGGCCGCCCGTCGCAGCCGGTCTTCCGCCGCTTCAACAGTCCCGACACGCCCGCTCCCGTTTTAAAACGCGCCAGCAATGCTTGACGCATTTCCGAGGCGGGTTCTGCTATGGGCGTTTTTGTTACTCCTTGGATTGTGCACATCGGTTAATGCAAAAGAAGCTGCGTTTCCCCTGCGCATCTCAACCAACCAACGCTATTTGGAAGATGCTGCAGGGCGGCCATTCCTGATGACAGCGGACACGGCATGGTCCCTCATAGGGGATCTGTCCCGCGAAGAAGCCGATCACTACCTGGAGGATCGCAAGAAACGCGGTTTCAACACCATCTTGGTTTCGCTTATCGAGCACCGCTTCAGCCGCAACGCACCGGGCAATTTCTACAAGCGAAAGCCATTTGCGGCAGGCGGCTTTGTCGCCCCCAACGATGCCTATTTTGACGATGCCGAGTGGATTCTGCGCCGGGCGCAGGAGCGGGGATTTCTTGTACTGCTCGTCCCGGCCTATCTCGGTGTGAATGGCGGAGATCAGGGATGGTATGGCGAGATGCGCGATGCCGGTGTCGAAGCAATGAAGGCCTATGGAACCTACATCGGCAAAAGGTTTGGAAAATTCAACAATATAATCTGGATACAGGGCGGCGACTACGATCCGCCGGATATGAGCCTGGTCGAGGCTTTGGCCGGATCGATTGCACGCGCTGACCCGGATGCACTACAAAGTGTGCATGGCGGGAGGGATGCAAGAACAGACCTTGTCTGGAAAGCACCCTGGAAAAAGCTCGATACGCTCTACACCTATGGCAATGTTGGAGAGGCTGCGCTCATTCAATATCTAGTCTCACCGGCAAGACCCTTTTTTCTCATTGAGGGGATGTATGAGGGGGAGAACGGTGCAACGGAGGAAACGGTTCGGGTAGCAGCTTATTCCGCCCTTCTGTCCGGCGCCGGCGGCCAGGTATTCGGCAACAATCCCGTATGGCATTTTTCCGGGCCCGGCATACATAAGGAAACGGTGCCCTGGCAAAAAGCGCTCGCAAGCCGCGGTGCCCAAAGCATGACCTATCTCAAACAATTCTTCGAAACCATTCCCTGGTGGGATCTTGTACCCGATCAGGGCAAAGTGCTGACGACACAAGGCCAGCCGGCAGCGGGCATCGCGGTGGCCGCGCGTTCGCCCGGCGAAAGACTTGTCGTGGTCTATCTCTCGGGTATGAACAACGTCGTTCTCAACGCACAGGCAGACTGGCAGTCCACCAGAGATATCCGTTGGTTCGATCCATCCTCCGGACAATATATGGCTGCCAAAGAGCCAATAGTGAGCGTCGCCGGCGCATTGGAATACCGTGTTCCTGCAACCCGGAATGCGTCGGGTTACCGGGACTGGCTTCTCGTTGTGAAACAGCGCGATTAACACAGATCAGGCAAAAGAAGTAGGCGCTTCGCCGAAGGTTCAGCCAATTGCATTTGCGATCCTCCAAACTCCTCTCTCGTCCCAGCCCGCCCACTGGAAGTACCGTGGCATCAAAGACGGTTTCTTTGAAAGGGTTGGAACAATGAAGGTACTTGTGACAGGACATCGCGGCTATATCGGTTCAGTCATGGTTCCCTTCTTGCAAAAGGCAGGCCATGAGATTCACGGCTTCGACAGCGAACTCTACCGGAATTGCCATTATGCGCCCGGTGGAGCCCTGCCTGACATACCGGGATTATGCAAAGACATACGCGATGTCACCGCGGACGAACTGGCAGGCTATGATGCTATTGTTCATCTCGCAGCACTCTCCAACGATCCGCTGGGGAACCTCAACCCGGAGGTCACCTACGACATCAATCATCGCGCAAGCGTTCATTTTGCGACAACCGCGAAGAAGGCCGGCGTTCCGCGTTTCCTTTACGCTTCTTCGTGCAGCAATTACGGTCAATCCGGCAGCGACATAATCGATGAAACCGGAGCATTGAACCCGGTCACTGCCTATGGTTGTTCGAAAGTATTGGCCGAACGCGACATCGCGGAACTCGCCGACGAGACGTTCAGCCCAACCTATTTGCGACCGGCAACGGCCTATGGTCTTTCACCCATGCTGCGTTTCGATATCGTCTTGAATAATCTCGTGGCATGGGCCGTGACGGAAGGTGTCATCCTTTTGAAATCCGACGGAACCCCGTGGAGGCCAATCGTCCACATCGAGGATATCTCACGGGCTTTCCTGGCGGTGTTGCAGGCACCCCGGCATGCCGTACACAACGAAGCATTCAATGTCGGGCAGTCCGAACACAATTACCGTATCCGCGATATCGCTGAAATCGTCGCGGATATCGTTCCGGGCTGCCGGCTGGAATTTGCACCCGGCGCCGGCCCCGATACACGTTCGTATCGGGTCAGCTTCGACAAGATCAGGCGGGTTCTTCCCGATTTCAAGCCACGCTGGGATGCAAAAGCCGGGGCCGAGCAATTGCATGCGGCCTATGTAACCGCGAATTTGACACTGGCGGAATTCGAAGGCCCCCGCTATCAGCGGATCAGCCATATCCGTCAGTTGCTCGATGATCGGAAACTCACCTCCAGCCTGCGCCGTATTTCAGCAGTGGAGCGCCATCCAGCGCTGTCCGATGCCGTCATATGATCATCCCGCGCCAGTTGTTAACAACATGGTAAATGCGCCCGACCGGACAAAGTCCTCCGTTGGAACAACGACAGACATCGGCCTTTCCATTCACACCCTGGCCGCCCGTCTGTTTCCTATATGTCGCAGCATCACGGGCGACGGCGTCCGTGACACCTTGGCCATTCTGGGCCAGCAAATTGATATGGTCGTGCACGAAGTCCCCACCGGAACCCCGGTGTTCGACTGGGTGGTACCGTCCGAATGGAATATCCGCGATGCCTACATCAAGGATGGCTCCGGCCGCAAGCGCATCGATCTCGCCAAATCCAATCTGCATGTAGTCAGCTACAGCAATCCCATTCACCGTATCATGCAACTGAGCGAACTCAGACCCCACATCCACACACTACCCGATCAGCCCGACCTGATCCCGTATCGAACCTCATATTACAGCGAGCAATGGGGTCTGTGTACAAGCCATAATGCCCTTCTTGCGCTCGCGGACGGCGAATACGAAGTCCTGATTGACGCTGAAAAGACTGACGGTCATCTCACCTATGGTGAATACCTCCACAAAGGCACCACCGATAGAGATGTGCTGTTTTCCGCCCATATCTGTCATCCCTCGCTTGCCAATGACAATTGTTCCGGCCTCGCCCTCTTGACCCTGCTCGGCAAGAGTTTGCAGTCCCGCAAGACACGCTACAATTATCGCTTCCTCTTTGCGCCGGGAACGATCGGCGCGCTGACCTGGCTTGCCCGCAACGAAGACAAGGTTGCACGCATCGATCACGGCCTGGTCGTGTCGTGTGTTGGGGACGGCGGCGGCCCCACCTACAAGCGCAGCCGTCAAGGCAACGCCATTATCGATCGGGCGATGGAAAGCGTCCTGTGCTGCGGCAATCGACAGGCAATCATGCAGGACTTCAGTCCCTACGGATATGACGAGCGGCAATATTGCTCCCCGGGATTCAACCTTCCCGTCGGTCTGTTCCAGCGCAGCGGTTTTGGAACCTTCCCTGAATATCACACCTCAGCGGACAACATGGCGCTCATTACACCCGAAAACCTTGCGCTTTCCTTCCAGATGATCAGCGAAGTCATCGATATCATTGAAACGAACTGGACCCCGGTCAACCTTTTTCCCAAGGGCGAACCGCAGCTGGGCAGGCGCGGCCTCTACGCCTCGCTGGGCGGTGACAAATCGGCCGTGCAGACCTCGATGGCCTTTCTCTGGGTTCTCAACCTCGCAGACGGAAATCACAGCCTTCTCGACATGTCGCTGCGTTCCCGCCTGCCCTATCCGGATATTTTCCGCGCCGCGCAATTATTGCTGGAAAAGGGTCTGCTCGGCGGGGAGCTGCCGCAGGCGTGATGGGATGAGCGTGGTTGGGGCCGGACAGGCTCCCTATATCCTTTGCCACATCCATGTTTGGGTTAACCGCAAAGCTGCTCGCTCAGGAGCGGCCAGGACCGGTCCTTGTCAGAAAGAACCGCTGGGGGCGCCGGCCAATCGATCGCAAAGGCCGGGTCATCAAAACGCACGCCGTCAGCAGCGGCTGGATGGTAAAATTCTGAAATCAGATAGGACACCACGGCATCATCGCTCAGGGTTTGGAATCCGTGCGCAAAGCCCTTGGGTATATAGAGCTGGCAATGGTTGCCATCCGACAGGTCAAATCCGGCATAACGCCGGTAGTTCGGCGAATCCGGCCGCAGATCAATGATCACATCCCATATTGCGCCTCTTATGCATGAAACCAGCTTGACCTCCGCATGGGGTGCCTTCTGGAAATGCATGCCGCGAACTGTGTGCATTGTCAGTGAATGCGAGGCGCTGTGCTGAACGAACTCGGTGGCAAGCCCATGTTCACGGAACTCCTGCGCGCAGAAGGTCCGCGCAAACGATCCCCGCGTGTCATGGTGGGGAAGCGTCTCGATAAGCCATGCTCCGCTCAGTTCTGTCTCGGTGAACCGCATCTGATCCCGCCTCGTCCACGACGACCTGCCAATGATAGGCACAATCTTGTCAGAGCCCCGGCAGGAATGAAACTCTCCAATAGAGGTAGCGAAAACTGTACTTGAGGTTGTCTGCGGCACCATCCCGCCCGTTTCGCTGCGGTGCCGTTTCAAAGCACACCGTTTGACGGAACGCCGCTTTCGCGGGTCATCCGTTCGGATGATCCGTTTGATCGCATTGGCAGGTCGCCTACCATCACGTGAGGCCATAGATTCAGACTGGGGAAGACAATCATCCCCCGCATCCAGGACACCGACAATTCATCGGGAGCGAAGGTATGAATCTACTGGCGAACACGTTTTCCCTGGCGAACCAATCAGGCAGCAGAACCCATTTCTGCCGCCTTTGCAGCGCGCCGCTCAGGCATACATTCGTTGATCTGGGTATGTCGCCGCCGTGCGAGAGTTTCGTTGCCCGCGACCGGCTGGATGATATGGAACCCTATTATCCGTTGCACGCCTTCGTTTGCGAGGAATGTCTGCTTGTGCAACTGAACGAATATGTCACCCCGCAGGCCATCTTCGAGGAATATGCTTATTTCTCCTCCTATTCGACCAGTTGGGTCGAACATGCGAAAACCTACTGCCATCAGATAGCAAAGCGTTTGCAGCTCGATACGCAAAGCCTTGTTGTCGAGCTCGCCAGCAATGACGGATATCTCCTACAGCATTTCATCCCGATGAAAATTCCGGCGCTCGGCATAGAACCGGCGGCAAACGTCGCCAAGGTCGCGATCGAAAAAGGCGTATCCACGCGTGTGGAATTCTTTGGAGAAGCCTATGCCCACCAGCTGGTCACGGAAGGCCTCCAGGCTGACCTTATCGTTGGAAACAATGTTTTAGCGCAGGTGCCAGATCTCAATGATTTCGTTGCTGGCATGGTTGCGTTGTTGAAACCGCAAGGCGTTATAACCCTCGAATTTCCGCACCTTGAGAAATTGATATCGCAAGGCCAGTTCGACACGATCTATCACGAGCATTTCTCCTATTTCTCGCTGCTCACCATCGAACATCTGGCGAAACGGCATCACCTCAAAATCATCGATGTGGAAGAATTGTCGACCCATGGCGGATCGCTGCGGGTGTACCTTACCCACGCCGCCAGCACATGGCTCGTGCGGGAAAGCGTCGCCCGGATCAGGCAGAATGAGATAAACGCGCATCTTGATCAGCTTGTCACCTACACCGCCTTCGCCAGCCGCGCCCGCAAGGTCAAGCGCGATCTCCTGACATTTCTCATAGCGGCCAAAACTGAAGGCAAGACGATTTGCGGATATGGCGCGCCCGGCAAGGGCAACACCCTGCTCAACTATTGCGGCATCGGGCCTGACTTCCTCGATTTCACGGTGGACCGCAACCCCTACAAGCACGGCCGTTATACACCCGGGATGCATATCCCGATCGAGCCTGTGGAGGCGATTGACCGGCTCAAGCCTGACTACATCCTCATTCTTCCCTGGAACCTCAAGGACGAAATCGTGAAGCAAATGCATCATGTTCGCGAATGGGGTGCCAAATTCGTCGTACCCATTCCGGGTGTCGACATTGTTGATCCGAGAGGTGACGAGCTATGAAAGTGGTTCTGTTCTGCGGCGGTATGGGTACCCGTATTCGCGAGTACTCGGAAAATGTACCCAAACCCATGATACCACTCGGTTCCCAACCCATATTGCGCCACGTGATGCAGTATTATGCCGACTATGGACATGAGGACTTTATTCTTTGTCTGGGTTACAAGGCAAATGTCATCAAGGATTTCTTTCTCAACAGCAGGCCGCAGACCTTTGCCGATTGCGTCGTCAGTGGCGACGGGACTGTCGAGGTTTTGGGTGAATCCCAAAAGGACTGGCGCATATCCCTGATTGATACCGGCATATGGCGTAACATCGGCGAGCGTCTTTGGGCAGTGCGCGATCAGTTGCGCGGCGAACGCGTCTTTCTCGCCAATTACAGCGATGGGCTCACCAATGTCGATCTTGACGATATGATCGAAAAATTCGAGGCGAGCGGCAAGATCGCCTGTTTTCTTGCCGTGCGCCCGCCCCTTACCTACCATCTTGCGGATATTGCCGATGACGGCCGCGTTTGCGAGTTTCGATCCTCCGACCGTTCGGACATCTGGATCAATGGCGGATATTTTCTCATGCGCAGTGAAATATTTGATTACATGCGCGAGTCCGAAGAACTGGTGCTTGAGCCTTTCAGCAGGCTTATCAAGGACAACATGCTCATGGCTTACAAGCATGAGGGTTTCTGGCGCTCCATGGATACGCTTCGTGACTGGCAGGCACTGCAGGAGATGGTGGAAAGAGGCGAAATGCCATGGATGGCCCATGCACCCGCCCGCAGTAACTCCAGGGCGTCAAAGGTCAAAGTTTTATGAGGTCATTGCCCTTTGCCTACCACGGGCAACGGCTGTCGGTATTATGCCTCGGCGCCCATTCCGACGATATCGAGATTGGTGCGGGCGGTACGATCCTGCACATGATTTCGGGCGGCGCCTTGCTTGACGTTCACTGGTGCGTGATGAGCAGCCCGGGTGACCGGGCTACGGAAGCGCGCGCATCAGCCGATGCGTTTCTTGCCGGCGCATCATCAACGCGTGTAGAGATCGCCCAGTTCGAAGACAGTTACTTTCCAAGTCAAACACGCGAGTTGAAAACGTGGCTCAATGCGTTGCGCGACCGCGTCTCGCCTGACATTATTTTCACCCACGCACGCCATGATGCACATCAGGACCATCGCGCGATCAACCAGCTCACCACAAACGTGTTCCGGGACCATCTGGTGCTGGAATATGAGATTCCCAAATGGGACGGTGACCTGACCGAGCGCAATGTCTACGTTCCCCTGACCGAAGAGATCATGCAGCGCAAAACGGAACTCCTTCTGAAACACTTCGGAACGCAGCGATCCAAAGACTGGTTCGACGCGGATACATTCCGCGGTCTTGCGCGCCTCAGAGGCATTGAATGCCGGGCACCGGGCAGATTTGCAGAAGCTTTCACAGCCCGGAAACTGGTGATCAGCATGGGCACCGGTCAATAGGGCAAACCGCCTTGCCTGGTTGCAGCCGAATTATCCGGCGATGGGGTGAGCTGCTTCCGGCCGCGGTACACATCGACTCAAGCGAAACAGAGCAAACGTCGTTCGCCCCGATTCGGAACCATCGTTTTGTAACGTCTGCGCGGTCTAGAACGCAGGTCTAAATCCCGCGATAAAGCCAGTAATACGCCCGTTCTATTTTGACCGGTTTACCCCTCTATTTTAATTATACTAATGGATTAGTCATTTCATAATTGCCTGCTTGCTTCCCATCCAAAGGACTACGCGTGGGATTAAAGACTTTCCTCCATGGAAGGCGTAAATTGATATTGCCAAAAGAAGTGCAATTGAGCGGAACAATCCGTTCATGACAAACAAACATGCAAAAAAGCATCAAACTTGGGGATAAATTATGGAAAACATGCATGGTAACCATACTCTAGACGAACTGGTAGATGAGGATATTCATAAAATTATAGAAATCACTGATAACTCATCTTACACAACAAGTGCCAACGAAAACAAATTCCAAAAGTATTCTACCAACGACTATTTGCTTATCATTGACCGCCGTGCCCTTGAGAGGGAGTGTCTGGCCCAGGCTTTAGCCGCCCATCACATGGGTTTGAAGGTTAAAACCTGCGGCTCGCTGCAGGAATGGCAAGCTTCCATCAACAATCCTGCTGGGCTGCGTGCCGTACTCGTCAACACGGGAAACCGCAATCTGAGCGACGGCGATCTCTCCGCAGAAATATGCGAACTGGTCGAAGCGTTCCAGAGGGTGGCTGTCGTCATGGTTGCGGACAATGATGATCTGACAACCATTCTCAAGGCCCTCGAACTGGGCGTGCAAGGTTATATTCCGACAACCGTTGGAATTGAGATCTGCATGCAGGCTATTGAACTGGCGATCGCCGGCGGGAAATTCGTTCCTGCAAGCTGCGTTCTGTCTCTCAGGAAACTGATGGGTGGCCGCAGCGATGAATTCCGGCACATAACGACCTCGTTTACGGCACGGCAATCGGCAGTCGCCGAGGGGCTGCGCCGGGGCAAGGCCAACAAGATCATCGCCTATGAGCTGAACCTGTGCGAGAGCACGGTGAAGGTTCACATACGCAACATCATGAAGAAGCTGGGTGCAACCAACCGGACAGAGGTGGCCTACAAGATCGGCGACATGATTCCACACGAAACCAGGTTTTGACGCTGGCTGGACCCCAGCCGCTCGCCATCCGATTTTGCAGGAACTCACGCAATGATTTTCTCCGATAGCATTCCTCACGCATCAGGGCCGGCAATCCATCGCCTTGTTTCAGTTGTTCTCAAGCGGCGGAAGACAATGCTTGCAGCGTTGTCGGCATGCCTCTTGCTGACCACTGCCGCCTATACGACGACGCCGGCCCAATACGTGTCCGAGGCGATCCTTGCTCTGGACGTTCGCAAGTTGCAGGCCCTGCCAACCGAGTCTGTTGTCTCTCCCTTGCCGCAGGAGAGCCCGGTGCTGCGCACTGAGCTCGATATCATCAGCTCACGCATGATGGCCGCGAAAGTGCTGACCCGGCTCGATAGCCTGAACTTTGATGCCGATGGACGCATCAATCCCGTCGATCAGCAACCACCCACAAATACAGCTGGCCCCGATCAGATCAGCCCTTTGCCGGCGCAATCGGACGAGGACCGCAATCGCAGCCGCATTGACAAATTGCTCTCCAACGTCAGCGTCGTGAATGATGGCAGGTCATACACCATCTACATCAGTTACAGGGCAGACAACCCCCAGTACTCCGCTGCGGTGGCCAACGCGTTTGGCGAAGCCTATCTCGACTATCAGGTCGATCTGCAAACATCCGCAACCCGGCGTGTGAGCGACTGGCTTGGCGGAAAACTTGTCAGCCTGCGCGCGACACTTGAACAATCGGAGCGGGCAGCCGCGGACTTCCGCGAAAAATCGGGCCTTGTCAAAGCCAATGGCATGACCCTCCAATCGCAGCAGATCGCTGCCCTCAACACGGAACTTGCCAATTTGCGGGCGAAGCTCGCGGGCGCAGAGGCGCGCCTTTCCACCGCAATCGACGCGTCGAACAACAAAGCCGGCGTTGCATTGTCTGAAATTCTCGGCTCGCCGGCCATACAGCAGTTGCGTGCCGAGCAGTCGCGCGTCGAGCGATCGCTCCAGGAAATCAGCCAGAGCGGCGCCGTACAAAGTGTGCAGCTACCTCAGTTGAACTCGCAACTTGCCTCGTTGAAGAGCCAGATTGCCGGCGAAGTACAGCAGGTTATCGACAGTTTGAGGAACGAGATCAACGTCACGCATCGCCAGCAGGCGGCAGTGGAAGCGAATCTTAGGGAAATGCAGGAAGGCATGTCCGCAGCGAACCAGGCACTGGTGCATGCTGACCAACTTGACCGCGAGGCGAGCGCAAACCGCGCAATCTACGAGAGCTACCTGACCAGATATAAACAAACCATAGAGCAGGACGGCATAGCAACGGCTGAAGCCCGCATGATCTCACGTGCCGTACCGGCACGGTCGAGAGCAAGCCCCCACCTTTCAACGTGGATGGCGCTTGGCATCATTGGCGGCACATTCCTGGGCATATGCGCATCCTTCCTTCTTGAAATAAGGGACAAGTCAATCCGGTCGGCGCAAGCGCTCGAAAATGCGACCAGAACCCCCATCATCGGCCGGATCCCCAAATTGTCCAGCCGCGAGCGCAAAAATGCCGCGCTGATTGTCAGCGAAGGGCGCTACGGCTTTGCGCGTGCGATTGCGGATTTGCAGGCTCACCTCCTTCTGTCTTCGCCACAGAAAATGGCCCGTGCCATCGCTGTCACATCAGCCGGGACCCAGGAGGGCAAAACGCTCATCATCGCCGGACTGGCCCGGTCATTGGCCGCGACAGGTGTTCGTGCCATCATCATCGACGCCAATTTCACCGCCCCCATGGTTGGGCAGGAATTCGGCGATCAGTTTGGGCCTTATCTGGAGGATGTGATCAGAGGCAGGCACACGCTGGAAGCCGTGATTCAGCACGATGTATTCTCATCGATCGACTTTGTGGCAACGCAAGCCTGTTCCGTTCCCGCTGAATTCCTGCTGGGACACGAGCAATTTGCCAAGGTGATCCATGCCCTGAAGCATCAATATGACATCGTGCTCATCGATACTCCGGCGGTTTGCCTGGGTGCGGACGCGATCCGTGTGGCCTCGCTGGCCGATACCACAATCCTTGTCGCACAATGCGAACGGGCCAACATGGACGACATTCTCAACGCCGTGAAGGTGCTCAGTTCCGACGGGCGAAGACTGAGCGGCATCGTCATCAACAGCGATCCAAGCATAAAGGATGCCTCGCCCCCCGATCACCAGCCGCCAGCACCCGCCACAGCGAAGCGCTTCGTGCTGGAAATCGCCAGCCACAAGAAACTCCGCTCTTCAGCGGCCAAGGTATGAGGGCGAAAATGCTCAAAGGACAAAGGAAAAGCCCGGCATCTCTGCTATCGCGGATAAGCAATCTCCTCATAGCGGGAACCGTATCGTCAACGCTCTTGTTTTCCCTGGCGGCTGCCCCTGCCCAAGCAAATCAGGAGCCGTACAAGATCGCTTCGGGAGATGTTCTGCTCATAACAGTCTATGGAGATGCCGGATTGACGGGTATCTTTCCTGTCAGCGTCGACGGAACAATTGCCTATCCCATTCTTGGCAATATAGCCGTTGCCAACCATACGATCACTGAAATCGGGCAAACCATCACACAATCGCTTCTGCAGCATATACCCG
Source organism: Phyllobacterium sp. T2-21 (assembly GCF_055378485.1). Taxonomy (NCBI): domain Bacteria; kingdom Pseudomonadati; phylum Pseudomonadota; class Alphaproteobacteria; order Hyphomicrobiales; family Phyllobacteriaceae; genus Phyllobacterium; species Phyllobacterium sp. T2-21. Next base: position 311,492 of record NZ_AP027914.1, read on the forward strand.
GTCTTTCCGTTTCTGTTGCCGTGAAGGAATACGCACCCGTTTTTGTCATCGGGGATGTCCAGAAACCCGGAAAATATGAATATCGGCCGGGAATGATTGCCTTGGAATTGTTTGCGTTGAGCGGAGGTTTGCGGCAGGCCGCCGACAAGCTCGACACCGCGGGTATCCAGCTGGTTGCGGCACGGCAGGAATATACCGACACATCGCTGCAACTCTTTGCACAGGATGTGAAGCGCGTGCGTCTCGAAGCCGAATTGAATGGAAAGCAGTTTGACTATGATCTGACAGCGAGCCTCGATGCGATCGATGACAAGGCCGAGCGGCAGCGGATCGTCGATTCCGAGCGAAAGCTTTTCGATCTTCGTCTTTCCGCCCTGCAAAGCGAAGCAACTGCGCTTGAGGCGCAGAAACAGAACTATGCCGAAGAAATCACCACGCTGGAAGAAAGCACAAAGTTGCGCAACGAGGAAATTTCACTTCTTGAGCAAAATGTGAAGGCGTCCCAGAGCCTGGTGGACAAGGGCCTTACGGCGCAATCAACATTGCGCGATACCCAACGCCAGCTTTCGGCGATGCGCCGGGATGCGCTCGAATTCGGCTCGTTCCTGGCACGCGCAAAGCAGAATGAGAATGCGATCCAGCAGCGCCTGCTCGCCCTGCACGATTCACGCTCCAATGATGCGGCCAAAGATTTGCGGGACATTGATCTCGATATCCTGAGATTGCGCAAGAAAATGGCATTCATCGCACAAACCATGGGTGAAATCGGAGCCGCGGCCCAGCGCGTGTCGTCGCGTGAAGAAACGGTCAAGCTGACCTTCACGGTGGTTCGGGTGGTGGATGGAAACTATCAGGAAACGGCCCTATCGGAACATGATGAGATCAGGGCCGGCGATATTCTGCGTGCGCAACTTGAACTGCCCAACGCGGCAACACCCGAGGCGATCGTGCCCAAGGCCGTCAACTGACTGTGCGTGTCTTGTAGTCAGAGCCTTCCGCCAGGGCGTATTCCAACGCCCCGCGTTCATCAGGATCCCGTCTGCGCCAACCCGTTTGAAGGCGCCAACGACGTCTGCCAGCGGCTGTAGAGATCGCGAATACCGGCCTCCAGCTCGATACGGGGATGCCATCCCATAGCCTCCATCTGCGACGAATCCAGCAACTTTCGCGGCGCCCCGTCTGGCTTCGACGTATCGAAATCCACGCAACCACGATAGCCCACGATCCTGGCGATCAGGAGCGCAAGGTCGTGGATGGAAATCTCTGCACCGGAACCGATATTGACGTGGCTGGCCGAGGCATAATTTTTCATTAGAAAGACGCAGGCATCGGCGAGGTCGTCGACGTGGAGAAATTCGCGCCGGGGCGTTCCCGTGCCCCACACGACAGCTCTGGGGCTACCCATCTCCTTGGCCTCATGCATTTTGCGTATCAGCGCCGGCAAAACATGGGCCTGTTGCAGATCGAAATTATCATTCTGCCCGTAGAGATTGGTTGGCATGGCTGTAATGAAGCATTGTCCGTATTGGCGCGCATAAGCCTCCGCCAGTTTCAGCCCCGCGATCTTGGCAATCGCATAGGCCTCATTCGTCGGCTCAAGGCTCCCTGTCAGCAATGCCTGCTCTTCGATGGGCTGGTCGGCATATTTCGGATAAATGCAGCTTGACCCAAGCCATAGGAGTTTCTCCACATCAAGCCGGTGCGCTGCATGCATGATGTTCATGGCGATCATGGTATTCTCGTAGAGGAAATCTGCGGGATGATGGGCGTTTGCCAGGATTCCGCCCACGCGCGCCGCAGCGATGAAAATGACGTCCGGCCGCGCAACCGCCATCCATTCCTCTGTCTCGCGTTGACGTGTCAAATCAAGCTCGGTGTGATCGATCGTGATGAGGCGGCATTCTTCCCGCCTCAGCCGCCGCACCAGAGCGGAGCCCACCATGCCGGTATGTCCGGCAACCCAGACCCGTTTACCGCGAAGCTCGAAATTGCGCCGGGACACCTCAACCATAGAAGTCATTGCGGCTTTCTTCCCGCATGATGGTCCGCATATCCGATTCTACCATTTCCGATACGAGATCTTCAAAAGCGGTCGTGTGACTCCAACCCAGCTTGACGCGCGCCTTTTCAGGGTTTCCCAACAGCAGGTCAACTTCCGCCGGCCTGAAATAGCGCGGATCGATCTCGATGATCTCCTTGCCGCTCTTGCGGTCGTAGCCGATTTCATCAACGCCGGTACCGCTCCATTCAATGGATTTTCCGACGGTTGAAAACGCTCTTTCGACGAATTCGCGCACCGTGTGGGTTTCGCCTGTCGCCAGAACATAATCATCAGGATCGTCCTGCTGGAGAATACGCCACATCCCGTCGACATAGTCGCGTGCATGGCCCCAATCGCGCTTGGCTTCGAGGTTTCCCAGACGAAGCTTATCCTGCAATCCACGCTCAATCGCGGCGACGGCACGCGTGATTTTCCTGGTCACGAACGTCTCACCGCGGATCGGGCTTTCATGGTTGAACAGGATGCCATTTGAGGCGTGAAAGCCATAGGCTTCCCGATAATTGACCGTTATCCAGTAGGCATAGAGCTTGGCCACCGCATAAGGGCTGCGCGGATGAAACGGCGTGCCTTCATGCTGAGGTGCCTCAATGCTTTTGCCGAAGAGCTCCGATGTCGAGGCCTGATAAAAACGGCAGGTCTTTTCGATCTTCATGATGCGCATCGCCTCCAGCAGGCGCAAAGTACCCATCGCGTCGGCATTGGCCGTGTATTCCGGCGTTTCGAAGCTGACCTGCACATGGCTTTGCGCTCCGAGATTGTAAATCTCGTCAGGCTGAATTTCCTGAACCACCCGGCAAAGGTTGGTAGCGTCCGTCAAATCACCGAAATGCAGATGAAACCGGACATCGTCATCATGCGGATCCTGATAGAGATGGTCGATACGGGCCGTATTGAACGACGACGATCGACGCTTCAGTCCGTGCACGATATAGCCCTTTTTTAGGAGAAACTCGCTGAGATAGGCTCCATCCTGTCCCGTAACCCCAATGATCAATGCCGTTTTCTCAGTCATTCGCAATTCCCGTCCGTGTGTCCTTGAAGTGTGGTGACAAACGCATTGCCGTGCCGAATTCCATCATGGAGAAACCCGCCCATCAGCAATGGATGGAAGCCAAGTATAGGCGGCGACATCGAATAGACACTTCGGGAATAGGGATAGGAATACTGATCGAAAACAGCGATTCCGCCATGTTAGGGCCGATAATGGCAAGACGGCATGCACGCCTGTCCGCCTCACCCTCTCCAGAAGGCGTAGGGGCTTAAGCCCCGCCAGGGCCGTCTGTAGTGCGTTTGTTGATCTTGCTTGCGCGCGCCGCCACCTGCGAAACTTCATTCCTAGCTTTGCCTGCGGCCACACAAACGGCCCGGGCATAGGAAGGATCCGGAATGAGAATCGTTTTCGCAAACCGCTATTTCCTGCCCGATCAATCGGCCACAAGCCGCATGGTATCCAGCTTGGCGTCCGCGCTTGCGCACCACGGCTTCGATGTCACGGCAATTGCAAGCCGCACACTTCACGACCACTCGGGTGTCGTTCTTCCGGCGGAAGAGATGATTGCCGGCGTTGCAGTGAAACGGCTTTGGGCCACCCGGTTCGGACGCCATCACCTGGCAGGAAGGATCGTTGATTATCTGACATTCCACATATCGGTTTTCATATGGTGCCTGAGGTATCTTCGCTCCGGCGACTTGTTCGTCGTTTGCACCGATCCGCCCTTGCTGTCGGTGACGACCGCCCTGCCGGCCTTGTGGCGCAACGCCCGGATAATAAACTGGGTCATGGATCTTTTCCCCGAAGTCGCCATGGAACTGGAGATGCTTTCGAGTAAAGGCATTCCGGGGAGAATCAGCAAAATGCTGCGCAACTGGTCTATGCGCAAGTCGACCATGATTGTCTGCCCGACCGAGATGATGGCGTCCTATTTGCAAGGCAGTGGCATTCCGGGCGATCGGATTCGTGTCATGCACCATTGGTCGGATGGCAGCGAAATCTATCCGATTCCACGATCAGACAATGGCCTGAGACGGCACTGGGGACTGCAGGATAAATTCGTCGTTGGTTATTCCGGCAACTTTGGGCGGGCACATGACTTTACCACCCTGATTGAAGCGGCAGCCCTGTTGAAAGACGACAGCGATATACAGTTTCTCCTGGTCGGGGGCGGGCAGCAGCGGGCACGTATCGAGGAAATTGCCCAGAAGCGTCAGTTGAAGAACATCCTGTTCAAGCCATTACAGCCACCGGAAAATATTTCGGAAAGCCTGAGTGCCGCCGACGCCCACATTGTCTCGCTCATTCCCAGGCTTGAGCATTGCATTGTCCCGAGCAAGTTTTACGGCATTCTGGCAGCTGGCCGCCCCACGCTCTTCGTTGGAGCGTCCGATGGGGAAGTGGCAAACGTGATTGCGTCAACCCGGTGCGGAGAGGCCGTTGAAATCGGCGAAAGTCAAAAGCTTGCGGGCCTGATCGTCCAGCTGAAAAACTCCCCCCAGCAATGCACCCAGATGGGGTGCAACGCCCGGGACCTGCTGGAAACGGTCTATTCGCGGGACAACGCAGTGCAGTCATGGTCCGACGTCATGTCTGCGTTTCAGCAACCGGGTACGGATCCGTTGAGGTCCACCATTTTTAGGTCAGCATGATGGGTGGAACAGTTGTCGTCAGTCAGTTGGGCGCGCGAATGCATTATGCCGTCCCCCGCATACTCGCCGCGCAAGGCCGGCTTGCGCATTTTTACACGGACATCTGCGCGACCGATAGCTGGCCCCGCGTGATCAACACCGTGCCCCGATCGATGCTCCTGCCATCCCTCAAACGCTTGATCGGCCGCGTGCCCAAAGGTGTGGCGCCAGACCTGACCTCTACCTTTCCCGCATTCGGCGTCATCTCGGCCATCCGCCGGCTCAGAGTTACAAATGTGATTGAACACACAAAGCATGCCGTTTGGGCCGGCACCCATTTCTCACAACTGGTGGCATCCAGCGGATTTCATGGAGCAGCCGGCCTCTACGCTTTCAGCGGCGATGCGCTCGAGCAAATGCAAGCGGCCAAAGCACAGGGAATGTGGACGGCCGTGGAACAGATGATCGCGCCGCGCCAGGTCGTTGAAGAACTTGTTCAACAGGAACAACGCAGTTTTCCCGACTGGGCAGGGAAATATGAAGTGAACCACTATGCGCAAACCTTCGCCGCACGTGAGAAGGCCGAATGGGCGCTTGCGGACATCATCATCTGTCCGTCCGAATTTGTACGCCGCAACGTCGTCGCTTCCGGTGGCCCTTCTGATCGATGCGTCGTCGTTCCCTATGGCATCGACTCTGAATTCGAAGATCGCAAGACCATTCGAACGGATGGTCCCCTGCGTGTGCTGACCGTCGGCGAGGTGGGGTTGCGCAAGGGCTCGCCCTATGTGGCCGAGGCGGCAAGGTTGGTTGGACCATCCGCACAGTTCCGCATGGCCGGGCCAACGATACTGTCGGCTGACATCCGGCAGAAGCTGGCTGCCGTAGTGGAACTGCGTGGCATCATACCTCGGTCGGAGATGATAAAGGAATATCAGTGGGCGGACGTCTTCCTTCTCCCCTCGATATGTGAAGGCTCCGCCACTGCGATCTACGAGGCGCTCGCCGCAGGTTTGCCGGTCATTTGTACCGAGAACGCCGGAAGCGTCGTCAGGGATGGAATAGACGGTTTCATCGTTCCTATCCGCGATAGCAGCGCGATCGCAGACGCACTCCTGCGGCTTGCAAAAAATCCGGCATTGCGTGCCCGGATGTCGAGCCAGGCAAAGGAGCGGGCTTCCGAATTCACCGTCGAGCGCTACGGCCAGCGGCTTATGGACGTTCTGGCTCCCCGTCTTCAAAAACAATTCGCGGTGGAATGATAGGTATGGAAATTCACCCCATGCAGCCTTTGTCTGAATGGACACCAAGCAGGAGAGTTCCGATATGCGTATAGTTCATATCATTTCTTCCATTGATCCTGCGCACGGCGGCCCACAGGGCGGGTGCATCCGTTTGGCAGCGGCACAGTCCAACCAGGGCCATGATGTTCATATCGTCAGTTATGGGGGGCCGGACATACAAAGGCGGGCTTTCAAGGCCGCAGATACTGTCCCGCATTTCGCTTCGATAAAGTGGCATTTGCTGGCAGATCCGGATATGAAAGAGCGCATTCTTTGCCTGCAGGGCCGCAAGCAATTGCGGGCAATTCTCGACGCGGCATCCTTCGTCCATGTCCACGGTGTCTGGGAGCCGTTGCTCAAGGTGGCGGCAAAAATCGCACACGGCAAAGGCATTCCATATTGCGTACAACCGCACGGGATGCTCGATGTGTGGAGCATGAAACAGAAAGCCTTCAAAAAGCGGATTGCGCTGTTTTTGGGGTATCGCGCAATGCTGAACAACGCCAAATTCATTCTGGCGCTCAATACAGACGAAGCGCAACTGCTGAAACCGCTCGAACTCGCATCGCCCAATCTCATCATTCCCAACGGGGTATTTCTGGAAGAGTTCGAAGAGCTTCCCTCGCACGGGTTCTTCAAGGAGCGGTTTCCGTTAATCGGCAACAAACGCGTCATTTTATTTCTATCGCGGCTTCATACCAAGAAGGGACTGGATGTCCTGGCAACAGCTTTCGCCCGCATTGCCGGCGCCTATCCCGATGTCGATCTGGTGGTAGCAGGTCCGGACGGTGGCGCGCGCGACGCGTTCATCAATCTAGTCGGGCAGTTGCACCTGAACGACCGCGTTCATTTGGTTGGCGGCCTTTATGGCAAGGACAAGCTTCGCGCCCTGGTTGATGCCACCTGTTTTTGCCTGCCAAGTCGCCAGGAAGGCTTCAGCGTCGCCATTCTCGAAGCGCTTGCGTGTGGATTGCCGGTGGTCATCAGCGACGCCTGTCATTTTCCGGAAGTCCGGTCAGCCCGCGCCGGCGCGGTTGTAACCCTTGCACCGGATGACGTCGCATCTGGTCTTTGCGATATTCTCAGCGACGCCGGAATGGCACATGCAATGGGCCGAAACGGCCGTCAGCTCGTTCGCGACCAATATACCTGGCCGCAGATCGCCGCATCGACGATCAATGGCTATATGGGGAGCATTCGCCCAACGCTGCCGGCCTCGTAACACGGCATATGGCGAGGTTCACACCGGACCGCCACGCCGTGGCCTCACCGGTTTCGCCGGATTGCCGACATAGATCGTCCACGGATCCAACGCGCGCGCGGCCACGGCTCTGGCACCAAGGACAGCACCCTCCCCGATGACGACACCGGGGCCGACGAAGGCCTCTGCAGCCACCCAGGCATTCGCCTCGATGATGATGGATCGACTGGTCAGCGGAAAATCACTGTCATCGACGTCATGGGTGCCGGTACACAAATGGGCACGCTGCGAGACGATCGCAAAATCCCCGAACGTTATTTCGGCGACATTGTAACAAAGCACGCCCGGCCCCATTGACGCGTGCTGTCCCATCACAAGATTGCCGGGCCACCAAATCCGCGCACTGCCGCGAACAATCGCCGTGGGGTGAATCCGGGCTCCAAAGCGCCTCAGCAACCAGATGCGCCAGCGGCTGCACGGCGAAGGGGTCCACGCCGCCAGCAGGGTCCAGCAGATCATCCAGCTCAATCGCATCAGCCGGAATCGCAGCGCGAAAGTCGCACCGCCGAAACGAGGCAATGGCTCTCCTGATGTATCCAAGGCTGTATCGGCAAAACGTGATCGCATTGCATTATCTCCCTTAAAACATTGCCTCAGCCGTTCAGCTGTCGATCTGACCATCCAGGTTTAGTGTGATACGACCGGGCGTAGATGCGGAGGCGCCGACATGACATGAGATTGCACAGGTGGCGCTTGGGATGCTGGACGCCGTGCCCATGCGAGGGCAGGCACCAGGAAAATCAGCATATGCACCCACACAATTAGCGCCCAATCCGTCTGATGAGAAATGGCATGCATGGCGGGGACGATCGACAGTATGTAAACAATCTGGGCCGTCGTCGCGCCGGCATTCGCAGAGACCCACAATCTTCGGACGATATAGGACAGAAGGAGAAATTTGAGGGCGCCAAAGTACCAGAAGGACTGAAAAGCGTCAGCCATTCCTGTTTCAGTAGTACCGGTCAAAGGATTGTACTCGCGCCCCAGAGAGGGAAGCGTTGCCATCAGCGCGGTTTTGAACTTGTCGCCAAAAATCTGCGCGGGAACATAGTTGAAGACAAGGCGATTCCAGTGGAACAAGCCATAGTCGAATTCCAGTGACATATCCGTGTTGTAAACGCGCAATATGGCATTGCGCATTTCGGGGCCGCCGTTCTTCAGCAGATTGTCGAAATTGGATGTGATATCGATCCGAGAGATATCCCCCCAGATGGGTCCCGAGTTGGCGCGTGTTATGTCGCGATAATCGCTCATCGAGCTCATCAGCAACATTCCCATCACAATGCCGATGATAGCGAATGCCCGCGGCACAACCCATGATCTCTGGAACCAGTATGCCAGCACGAAGATCGCAATCAGTTCTACCGCTTCAGCCCGCTTGCCGGTCACCACTATCCGGTCGAGATAGAATATGAGATCCACGGCAATGATGATGGCAGCCATCCAGGAAACGCGGCGTGCGAAACACAGCGCAGCAATGGCAAGGCCATAGCTCATGAACCGGGCAAAGAACAGCCATGCCACCGGAGCGCCGCTCATCTGCACGCCGACCGAAACATCTCCGGGTAATCGGCTCAGTTTGTAGTAGAAATATGCGCCCGTAACCGACAGAAGCAATGAAACAATCAGGAGCTTCCTTTCTTCAAAGGACTGTTGAAGGAAGCGAAGCGGTTGCGCATTCTCCGACCATCCGAGCCAGCACATGATGAGGCAAAGAATCGAGAATGCTATCGTCTTGACGTAAGCCCCCTGCGGCAGGAACGGGTCAGCAGCGAGCGCCGGAATCTGCGGCAGGATAAAGCTGAATGTGATGACGCCGACCAGAAACGGAAACTGGTAAAGCCTTTCGCGCTGCAGGAGGCCCCAGCCGATCAGCCAGAGAACGGTAACGAGCATCAGCCATGTGAAAAGCCAGTTCATGCCAACATTCCCATGGCGAAGGTTCGGGCATCGCGTTCGCCGCGATCTTTCCACAACGAAGAACGCAACACATACCAGAGGCTCTTCGGGTACTCCTTGAAAATCTGAATGCCGTCCTGCTCGACCGCGATCCGCCACATGGGAACGTCCGGCTCAACAGGAACCGATTGCCATTGGATATTGAACGCGATCTTTTTGAAACTGTTTAGAGCGCGGCGGGAATGAAACCAGCTGGTGACAAGAATAGCTTTACGCACCTGCATGCGTTGCAAGATGGGATTGGAGAAAAGCGCGTTCTCCCACGTGTTTCTTGACTGGCACTCAACCGTGATTGATCCGGCATCGACGCCAAATTCCAACAGGGATTTGCGTATCCAGTAACAATCCCCGTCGCCGGTTATCAGAATTTTCTGCGCCATGCCAGCCTGCCACAAGCGCGCGGCCTGCGCGGCGCGAGCGGGCCCGTCTCCACCCAGAACAACAATAATGTCCGCCTGGGTTGCCGGGTTGCGCACGCTCAGCAGCGTGTTGGCGAATACAATTGCCAGGGGATAGCTGCACAGGGCAAACAGTCCGAGGAAAAGGATGGCGGCGAACCTCCAGCGGCGAACCAGACCACCGCGTCGACGCTTCGAGATGGAAGCTGGCAACGGCGTCATATCGAAAGACCATGTTCGCGGCGGCGCTGCTCCTGAATCTTGATTACAATCATGTACTCGTAAGCGGCAATAAGCCGGCAATAATGGTAGCCTTGCCAGCCATCCAGGAATCCGCCTCGCAACAGATACATATAGACAAAGCGGGCCGCTGGACGGAACGGCACCCGATAGGACAGTTCCTTGAGCGCTCTGCGGCGAGCTTCAGGAGTCGGGCTGAAAAAGTCCTTCCATGGGATGCCTCTGTCGCGCAGGATCTGCAGCGACTCCTTCGCCTCAAAACCGGAATACCTGTTGTGTTTGTCAAACCAGGCAGTCAGGCCCTTGCTGAAACTATAATGGATGAAATGGGAGTTCAGCCGTCCCGTCGGACCGTCACCCACGCAACGCGAATGGCACTCGCGCTCATATCTCACCCGCTCCGGGCGGCACAGCCGCGTTATCCATGTCGGATAAAGGCTGCTGTGCTTGACCCAGCGTCCCATGAACATGTTCTTGTAGCGGACGCGGAAAAGTGCCTCCGGCCGGTCTGGATCGCGCGCTATCGCCAGCATTTCGTCGCGCAGATCATCAGGCGTAATTTCGTCCGCGTCCGGCATGTAGACCCACGGATGCTTGAACTCTATTTCCTTGAGGCCGTACATGCGCTGCTTGGTTTCAGTTTCATATTTGTGCTGATAAATCCGCGCGCCTGCCTTTCGGGCAATTTCGAGCGTTTGATCAGTGCTGAAGGAGTCCAGAATGACGATGTCGTCACACCAGGACAGTGATGCCAGACAAGCCGGAAGACTTGCTTCCTCATTTAGCGTCATGATCAGGACAGATACTGACACGTGAACACTCCATTCGCAGGTGCTAAACCGGATCCGACAATATGCCGGGTTTCGGTTGCGCCGATTGATGATTTGTGCCGAAGTTCTTGCTCGCCTCCGCGCGGAGAAGAACTGGCGAAACAGGATTGAGCTGGCCCATCGTTACCGGACGCATACGGACGGTGTTGCTGGTGCCATTCGACACGAAAACGAACGCCGAATGAATGATGACCGGTATGAACAGTCCAAATGTCATGAGGTAGTTGGAGGCACCCACCAGAATACCGACGGCCCCGACGCCACCGCAAATCGCGGATGATGCCACAATGATGTTTGTGGTCATCGCGTGGGAGTGCGATCTGTCCAGCAGCAGGTGATGCAGATGCCAGCGATCAGCCGTTAGCGGATTACGCCCCGCATGCATCCTTCTCACGATAAGACTGATGGTATCCGTGACTGGCACAATGACGATCCAGAGCAAGACAGGAAAGGCAGTCTCGCTCTGCCGCGACAAAGTGATGATCAAATAGGCAATGGCTGCACCCAGCGCTGTACTGCCGGCATCGCCAAGAAATATTTTTGCCCGTGCAGACCAGGGGCTTCGCATGTTGAACAGGAGAAAACCGCAAACCGCGGCGAGAAGAACGAGGCCGGAAACACCCAGTTCTCCAAGCCCCTTATAAAACGAAAGCAGGCTTATCCAGAAAAGGGCAGCTGCAGCACAACCGCCTGCAAGTCCATCCACGCCATCAATCATGTTCCATGAATTGACCAGCCCAATAACGAACAGAATAGCAATGATTGTGAGGACAGGCAGCGCTGAACCAATAAGGGCGAGCGGCAGCATGTTTGCTACATAGATACTCGGTGCTGCCAGCGGGATTATCAGAATGGCGCTTGCCAAGAATTGCACAACGAGCCGCGTTCGAGCCGAAAGTTCCGTTCGATCGTCCATCACGCCGATGCCCAGGATTATCAGAATCCCGATCCAGAAACTGACCGGAAAAGGCGCTACGCCTCGGGATAAAAGACTGACCAGAAAAAATGCGGAAAAGATCGCGATCCCGCCGCACAACGGAACAACGTTTTCGTGTTGTTTTCGGCTATCCGGATAATCGACGAGCGCCAATGTATGGGAAGCCTTTTTGAGAAATCCGATAAGCAATACCGTCATTGACAGCGTTGCGAGACAGCTGGTGAACCAGAACAACAAGGTCTACCCCCACTTGGTCGTGCATTCACCAATGCCAAGTGTCATCACCTTCATTGTTGACGTGAATGCTTTTCCCAAAAAGGTAGCGCGACGCTCGAACCAATTCCATTTAGGAGAAAAGACGAGAAGGTCCGCCTGAAGTATGAGGTAGCATGGACCTTTTGAGTACGGTCACAAACATGGGTGCCATCATATCTGCCCGGCACCGCATTTCCTTCACATACTTCGCGAGCAAGGCCTACTAAAGCTTTGGTATAACAAGCCTATCAGACTATATTTTCCCTCCAGGTAAAAACTTTGAACTACCGGAACTATGACCTTGGCCTGAATAAGCAAACTATCTGGCCTATATGAAACAGCTCCAAATAATCAACCTTCGTAGTCAAGTCACGCCCGCGTCACTCTCAAATAACTAAGTTAATCTTTATTAAAGCCATATGGGCATTTCCACGTAGATCAATCTTATTGATTACTTGGACAAAAATAACAGAAAAAACAAAAAACTTGCAGGTCTATTCCTGCCAAAAATGGGGGCAAGTATGAACGGTAATGTACCTTTTAATTTAAGCGAATGCGTGAACTACGAACCCGGAAAGAATTTTGAAAGCAAATCTGAAAATGCCATCTTCATTTATGCTGAAACGGGGGTCGTCTTTCAAGGACTTGTGAAGTCATTGGAAAGAACATTCGCTGATATTCGGATAACACTGTCGAGTTTTCTGCCGGACTCCCAGGACCCCGACATGGGCGTTGGATTGGTCCTTTTGCAGACGGAGCTGATCACCGACCTCTCGGATTGTATTGAACGCTGCAGGACAAGTTTTCCGAATGCATCCATCACGCTCATGATCAATGGCGACGGATTTGCATCGCAGGGGTTGAACAGGTTGTTCTGCGACCGAAGAATCCAGGGCCTGCTTCCGTTTACCTTGAAGCTGGACATCTGGCTGGCTGCCATATGGCTGCTGCTCAATGGCGGCGAGTATTACCCATACGGTGCCATGCAATCGCTGGAAAAGCTGGCGAAGGACGGCCACGCCCGCCATCAGCAACCGTCACTCGTGGAGGGTAAAAGGGGACCAATGTCCGGCACCAAGCCGATCGACACATTGACGTTGCGCGAACATCAAATTCTCGAGCTTCTCTCCGAAGGGCTGCAAAACAAGACCATCGCTGACCGGCTCAGCCTTTCCGACCACACGGTCAAAGTCCATGTTCACAATCTCATTCGGAAGCTCAAGGTACACAACCGTACACAGGCCGCGGCAGTATACCGTAATCACCTTGATCATGAATCTCTGCAATCGGCTTTCAGCCGGAATACCGAGCGAGCCTTCAGCCGCAATACGGAGATAACGGAATTAATGATCAATATCTGAAGGAGAGCGCCGTGAACCGGCCTGTCTCAGAATGACATGGCGCTCTTCGGATTGTTCGGCCCAACCGAACCCATCCCCACGCAACGAATGTCGGATGTTGCCTTATGAACCTGCTTTCCCCCCACGGCGGTGGGCGTCAAACGGCCTCAACCATCGACATTGTGCATACCCTGTGCCGCGGCCGGGCCATGCACAATGTCGATGCGAGTTGGATGAGCGGGCTTGGCGCACACTCGTCAACGGCGATACGCACAGACGCGGAATACTCCACAACATTGCCAACATCGCTCAATATAAATATATCTCGCAGTATCTTTTGTATATAATTACCATATTTGGTATTCATATATTTGTGGAAAATCATAAATATGTGAATACCAAATAATGTAAAAATAAAATATAATGAATCAGTAAAATTGACTTATTTATAATTGATTCGTTATATCACCCGTTCGCGCCATGTTCGAAGCAATCCAAGGCCGAACGCATTTTATATCAAAATCAACCATTTCGGGGTAATTTTAAGCTCAGCATACATCATTGGGTGAAATGGCGACCGCCCTGCTTAATTCCAATTTATTACGACTTAGGTTGATAATTACTATAGAGAACTACTGCAACCTATAGTAGATTTGATTGCGAGGACAGGAAGTAAACAACAATAATACGCATCTCTAATCATAAATAAGGGTGACATACGGGGGCTTTAGCCATCATGCGGTTGACGGTTTTAGGAGAGGCTACGGTTAGTATCGGCGGGCACTTGGTCCCGCGCGCACCTACGAACTTCCTACGCATTGTCACCTACATCCTCCTGGAGAGCAACTGCCACTCGGTATCGCGCGCTAAGCTGGCACAAATACTCTGGTCGGAAACCGACCAAGCCCATGCCAGCATGAACTTGCGCCAAAGCCTCGCGCGCATTCGCAGATTTCAGGAACAATTCGGCATCACCCTGATTGAAAGCGATGCTGCCTATGTCAGGCTCAATCTAGCCTCCGTCAGTCAAGGCCTTCTCGAAATAGACCTTGTCGAGTTTTTCAACTGCGCCGAACAAGGGGGGCCAGAATCAGCCCTCAAGATCTCCGAACTTTATCACGGCGATCTTCTGGCGCAGAATGAGCCAGACAACTCTGATTTCGACGAATGGCTGGATATCAAACGCGCTAAACTTCGTGACGACGTGATCCTTACTCTACGGTCCAGTCTTGATCTGCCGCATTTCAACATTGATGAAAGGCGGCAATGTGCACGCAAGCTGATCGAAATCGATCCCTACCAGGAGATTGGCTATCGCACGCTCATGCAAACTGCATCCCAACTTGGGATGATCACAATGATCGAGAGAACCTTCCGGGAGTGTGCTAAAAAATTACGCGATGACCTGGATATCGATCCAGAGGTCGAAACAATTGAGCTTTACCAGAACCTGCATTCGAAAAGATCTCTCAACCTGCCGCAAGTTGTCAGCCACGCACCGCTGCTGGGGTCTTTGTCTCTCAATGATGTGGACCATCACCGGTCGTATTTTCTTCAACCGTCAAATACGCTTGAATTATCGAAGCAACCCATACTGCCAAAAATCATTGTATTGTATCTGCCGCAAAGCATTGCAGACCCCATGGAGCAATTGGCCGCGTCTCTGGTCGACGATATCACGATAGGACTATGCCGGTTGCGCACACTGTCAGTGGTTGCGCCCTATACGTCCATCCGGGTTGTCACGGAATCCAGCATCAATGGCTTTTCTGACCTTCACGAACAATTGGGTGTGGACTTTGTTTTCGACAGCAGGCTCATGCGCGGCGATGGCTTTTGTTTCCTGTCGGTAAAACTCATCAACACGCGTACGCGGGAGATCGTCTGGGCGGAAAAGCAGAAATTTGATTATACATTGCCCGAACAGCAGTATCGCCATCTGTCCATGCGCATCGTTCTATCCATCGTTTCCACCATCGAAAGAGAAGAGCTGGATCGCTACAACAGGCTGATTCAGAATCCCGATGCCTATTACTGGTACCTTGTCGGCAAGAGAGAGATCGACAGCCTGGATCTAACAAAAGTCCGCACGGCGCGGGACGCTTTCAAGAACGCCTTGACCGCAGCGCCAGACTTTGTGCCGGCGCTGAGCGGTGTCGCGCGAACGATGCAGCGCGAATGGCTTGTTCTGGCGCGCAATGAAAAGGATATTCTGCTTGAGGGTGAGCAGATCGCCAAGAAAGCCGCGCCAAACGACCCGGATGACGAGCGGCCTTTGCGTGAGCTTGGCACCATCAATATGTATCTTGGCAAGTATGACGAAAGCCTGGAATATTTTGATCAGAGCGAAGCGCTCAACCCGCAACACGCCGACCTTCTTGCCGATTATGCCGATGCCTTGACCCATTCCGGCGAGCTTGAGTTGGCTCTCAGTAAAATCCAGCATGCGATTGCTTTAAACCCGCTGGCGCCGGATTATTATTATTGGGTCGGCGCAGGCACCTTTCACTATCTCGATCGCTATGCCGAGGCCATCGCGTTCATACAGAAGATGAAAAACCCGCGCGCGGCAGCCCGCTTGATGGCAGCGTGCTGCGCAAGATTGGGTGAACACGAACAAGCCGCTGAATACAGAAACTATGCTCTGCAAGATAACCCGTCGTTCCGAATTGATGAATGGGTAAAGTCGATGAGCCTCAGAGTGCCTGCCCACCGTAGGATGTATGAAGAATCTTTACGCGAAGCGGGATTCCAGTGACAGAACGTCCAATCCAAACAGGGGAAAACATGCATGGAAAAGTATTTTATCATTGGGGAAGCCGGGACTGATGAACTTTGGCTTGTTAACACGAGCGAAAACCGTGTTGAGAAGTTGAGCGGTGTTGCCGCAGGACCGGTTATCGAAACAATCAATACAGCACGGAAAAACGGATTGACGCTCATCAAGGGCATAAGTATCGCGATTGCCACAAATAGCCGAACGGGCGCGGATGTAAAAATGTCAGTTACCGATCCAACAGTTAAGTAAAATAGAAATGTCGTTGGATAAGAAACCTTATCAATAATAATGAATTGATCTAGAAACGAATCAACGTACGGTTGCTATGTGGTTCTCCTTCATGGAAAGGTTACTCGCATGGCAAAGTTTTACATTATCGATGAGCCCGAGACAGACACGCTTTGGCTGGTCAATCTGGAAGAAAAAACCGTTGAGAGTCTTGATCGGAGCATGATTGAATGCTCTGGATCGGCCGGGCATGACTTCATAAAGACTATAAGTAGCCGTTCAGAAAACATAATGATTACTGAAGGTTACCGGAACGGACCCGCAGAAAGACTATCGTCCGCGAGCCCCTTGCAATAGGCAGCGCTATTCCAGAGGATCATTGCATTTATCGATATGGTCACGATGATATCGGTTCGCTGGAGTAACAATGGAGCAATTGGCCGAGACTTCAATTCTGGATAGGCTGGCGGCGGACGAGGTAAATCTTTGTTCCGCCGCCAGCGTGGAACAGCAATCTTCGACGAGATTGATGGACGCAGATTTGACGGTGCAGAAATTGCGCCCATATTTTTCCCGTTTGGGTATTGTCCGGCTGGCTGAGACAACAGGGTTGGACCGGATAGGAATCCCCGTGTGGATGGCGGTTCGCCCGAACAGCAAGACCCTGGCGGTGAGCCAGGGCAAGGGGATCACCACAGCTCACGCGCGCGCTTCCGCTGTGATGGAAGCTGCTGAGATTGCCATAGCTGAAAACATACCGCTCGCGTCGATCAACGCCAGCCGCCAGGATTTACTGCATGCCGGCAAAGCAGTCTTTGACGGCCGGATGCTGATTATGAAGGGTGCCGATGAACCTCCGTCCGACGCGGTTGATGAGTGGCTCGAGGGCTATGATCTCCTGAAAAAGAGCAAGGTTTTCGTTCCGAGAGAACTCGTATCTCTGGATTTTACGTCGGCGCGAAAGTCTCGCCATTACTGCCAGTCAACCGATGGCCTTGCCTCGGGCAATTGCCTGCTTGAAGCTGTTATTCATGGTCTGTGCGAGCGGGTTGAACGCGATGCCACCGAATTATGGCGTTTCAAGCGTGACGGCGCAGTCCATGCCCAATGCGTTGACCCCGCCGTGCTCTCAGATGCCGGCATCAGTTGGTTGGCAGAAAGGATTGCGCAGGCGGGTTTTCTGCTGCGTCTTTTCGATATTCGTTCCGATATTGACCTTCCGGTATTCATGGCAACCATCAACCCCATCGCACGGAAGGGCACCTATCTGCATTTCGATCTTGCTGCGGGTTATGGTTGCCACCTGTCGCCCCGCGTGGCTGCCATGCGGGCAATCACCGAAGCGGCCCAGACGCGTATCACCAATATTTCAGGCGCGCGGGACGATTTCGATCCTTCGGAATATGCACAGCGCCTCGCTCCGGACCTTGGTGTTTATATAAACGCAGAGCCAAGGGCTCATTGGCAGTTTGATGAACCGGTGCCGTCTCAGCGCGCGCGTCTCGATACTTATCTCGACCCGTTGCGCAAACGCGGTATCGGCAGTGTGATTGTTGTTCCGCTCGGCGGCGAAGAGTGCGGAATGTCCGTTTGCCGCGTCCTGATCAATGAGCTGGAAAGTCCAGCCGGCATACGCAAACATCGCTTTGGTGGAAGGGCGCTGAACGCCATGTTGCTGCAATGAAGATCCTGTTTGCAGGCCCAAGTCTTTCGGGAACCGAGTTTGTGCCGCTGCGCTCAAACGAAGACCGGTTGCTGCCCCATCTTTCATTGACATGTCGAGGCCCTGCGAAGTGCGGCGATCTCACCCGTGCCGTGGACGAAGGTTACAACGTGATCGGGTTGATCGACGGCCGATTTGAGGACGTTGCTGCGGTCTGGCACAAGGAAATACTGTATGCGCTTTCGCGTGGCGTTACGGTCCTCGGCGCAGCGAGCATGGGCGCGCTGCGCGCTGCCGAATGTCATCCATTCGGCATGATCGGTATTGGGGATGTTTTTGCGCGCTACGCTTTCGGCGGATTGGAAGACGACGCTGCAGTGGCACAGGTGCACGCGCCGGCCGAGTTTGGCTATACCGCCTTCACGGAAGCCATGGTCACTGTAGATGCCACCCTGGATGCCGCATTGGCTGCATCGGCGATCGCTCCCGGGGAGCACGCGCTGATCCGCGACAAAGCCAATGCAGTGTTCTTCAAGGACAGGAGCTGGGCTCGTATATTCGACGTCCTGGCTTCCGATATCGTTCACGCCGCCGAGCGCCTGAAGCCTTTCATTCGCAATGTCAAAAGACAGGATGCACAAGCCTTGTTGAAAGTGCTGCTTGAAGGCAAACACCCGGACGAAGCCAAGAAGTCAGGGGCGCCTCTTACCGGCTGGTTGTTCAACGAAACGACGCAGTGGCAAAAGCTCCGGGCTCAGCACTGAGGCGATCAAGCGGGGCGGCAAAAAGCCTATCCTTGGAAGATGTAAGCGCCAGCACATCTTAGATGTATGATCCCTCCTCCAAAAGGATGCGGCTTTCGCTCCTGGTTGGTTTTTTTCAGCACCCAGTAGGCCGATTTCAGCATCGGACAGCCGCCAAAATCCAAAGCGTTTCTCGCCATGCCTTCCTATAGGATGGTCATCGGAATATTTGGATTGAAAGTTGCACTGTAACCACGGAGGGGACTATGTCACCAACTACAGAGCGGCACCGGCCACTCAGCCACGCGCGACGACACTTTCTCGGCGTGGTGGTTTCGACAAGCGTCAAGGTCGCGGCAATCACCGGCCTGGCCACGGCCATGTCTTCCTTCCCCGCGCGGGCTATGGGACGGAGATGGTGGAGACATAGCGGCGAGCCCAGCCACAACCCGGGCGGCAACAATCAAAATTGTTTTCTCCGGGGAACATCCATCAAGACCCCGACAGGTGAGGTTTGCATTGAAGATCTTCGGATCGGCGATGACATCGAAACCATACGTGGCAAAGCTGCCACCGTGAGATGGATAGGGCGCCAGATTTACAAAAGGAACAGCCCGTCCTGGGCAGCCAGCGTGATGCCAATCCGTATTTCACGCCACGCTTTTGATCAACGAACACCCCACTCGGATCTCTACCTCTCCCCAAATCACGCGCTGTATATCGATGGCGTTCTCATCCGTGCAAAAGACCTGGTCAACGGCCTCTCCATTGCACCATCCCTTCCCGCTGACCGTCAGATCATCGAGTATTTCCACATCGTGCTTGATACCCATGAGGTGGTCTTCGCCGAGGGTGCACCTGCCGAAACCTTCCTGCTCCGCGACAGCAATCATGAAAGCTTTACAAATTTCGCTGAATACACGCGACTCTATCCTGCAGGGCTCTGCCCACCCATGGTGCCGTTCGCACCGATCGTTGGTTATGAAGGCGGGCGCGAGAACCTGATGGCTCTTCTGCGTCTCGGCATACCCCGCTTCATGGGCTTGCGTGACCCGGTTCAGCGCGCCCGCGACAGGTTTGCCCTGCGTGCACGGGAAACCGCCGGCGCTGGCCAACTGTACGACACCGCCTAAGCGGGGAACGCCACGGCAAGGAAGCGGTCATACGCAACAGGTTGAGTATTATAAGCAGGTGTTTCCTTCCGGGAACACCTGCTTCGAAACGTTCAACAATGATTTTTGGATGTCATTTGCAAGGCGTTCCCGGCACCCCAAAATGGCTTGCCTGGCCGGAACCCATCAGTTCTTTACACGGCTTGAGCGCGTTCCTCGCCTGTCGCAAAAGCTCCGATACTCTCATGAACGCCATGCAGAGCCTTGATATGATCGGCAAGGCGCAACGCGAGCGCGACAATTGTCAATGTCGGCATATCATTGCCACATGTCGGAAACACCGAACTGCCGGCGACGTGCAGGTTGTGGATGCCATGCACCGTGCAGTTCTGGTCCACGACGCCCATATGCGGGTCGATATGCATCCGGGTCGTTCCCATATGATGATTGCATCCGATGATCGAAAGCTCCGGCTCCACGGCCGTCCGTTCCAGATCGACATGTCCGACGCCGGATGCTTCAAACTCGTCCTTTATCAATCCCAGCATCCGTGAGTGGGTGCGTTTTTCCAGATCACCAACACGCCAATCAAGCGCTGCCCGATTGAGACCCAACCTGTCCCGTTGCTCTGACAGGGTAACCCTGCTCTCTTTGTTGGGAACGGGTTCGATAACACTCTCAATCTGAAAATAATCGGACTTCGCGGCAAGCCGCAGCTTCCGATAGAGCAAGGATGCCATCAGATTGGGGCTGCCGAGCGCGACAGTGGCAAACGTTCTCAGTTTGAAGTCGCGATAGTGCCGCCAACAAATGGCGTTGTATATCTCATGGAACCGCTCGGTGAGTTTGCTGTCTTCGCCAGCCCGGCACGCCCGGAAATATGTACGGCATTGTACCAGTTCTTCATCCCGCTGAACCTGTTCGGTCAAGCCGAGATGCGCGCTTGCACTGGTACCATCCACGGCTAACTTGGGGTTGTGATAGGTGTAGCGGGCATCATAGAAGCGAAACGCGGCGGCATTGACCGCAGGTATCATCTGGCCGCGGCGAATACGCGGGTGCTCCATGAAATAGCGGCCGACCACATCGTGCTGATTGCCAAGCCCTCGCTGATCACGCCGATTGGAAAGCAGGAGAAGACGCGCGTTCTCGATCCCGCCCGCGGCAAGAATTACCCTATTGGCCCGCACGAACATCATCTTTTGCCCATACGTCGCAACATGCACGCCGGTCACGACCGATGGATCTTCAAGCGTTGCAATCTCTGTCGCATTGGCGTTCAGCAGCACTTTCGTCGTTTGGGCGGTGCGTAGAAACATCCGATAGTCGCGGCCAAAACGTGTCGGTGGGCTAAACTTGCTTACCATTGTCTCAAGCGAGGCGTCATTCAGCTCCAGCAGTATGGAACGGTCACCCACGAGGTGTTTGTGCCAGAACTGCGGTTCAAAACCATGATCATTGACCTGAACCAGGTTGCTAGCACGTGCATAGAACCGCTCCAACTCCGTCAGATCAAACGGCCAGCCGCTGTTGGGCACCCAGTGCCGTGGCTCAAAATCAATGCCGATGAACGGTCGTATCCACCCGCCCCAGCAATTGGAACTACCGCCGAATTGCCGGGTTCTGGTCGCTTGAAGGTCGTAAGGGATACCAAGATTTTCGCCTTGGTAAAGGGATTGCGACGCGGCGTTGAAGTTCAATCCGCCGCCTTCGAGAACGATTGTTTCAATGCCCCGTTTCTGGAATTCGAGTGCAAGCGTGATCCCTGCAACGCCACCGCCAACGATGCATATTGCGGCATCCAGGACCGAACCCGCTGGAAGTTCTCTGGCGTCAACAAACATGGCGTGAAAGCCCCGATTGAGCAAAGCTTAAAACAATATTGAGCGATATGACCTGTTCCATTGCCGATCGACCTCAAGCCAGAACGAGCAAGACGAATGTTAGTGCTCACAGAGACAATCCGCCGGTTGGCGGCTTGTCTGTCCCCATTGGATATTTGAAGGCGATTATAGGGCCGGATGGCCTCGGAGCGGAATATGCTGCGGCGGTTAGGACAAGTAGCCCTTTTGAGTAGCGCCCTCCCCATTCGGGCTACTGCTTACACCCCCGATTAGATAAATCGAAAGCCAGACGGCCATTTCTCTTGAGATCCGATGGGCCAAGGCATTTCCCGAAATGCGGGCTTGGAAAGCCAGCAATTATGATGCGATGCCAGCCACATCCATTACCTGCCCAAGTGCTGTAGCGCCGCCGGCAGCCTGGACAGCCAAACTTCCCAGAGCAACCCCGGCATCGAGGCAGGACTGCGGATCCAGCCTGTTGAGCCAGGCATTGATGAACCCGGCATCGAATGCATCGCCTGCACCGGTCGTGTCAACAACCGCGACGCTCGGAGCGACGCTGTAGAAATAACGGCCATCCACCATCAGATGTGCGCCGCGTGCGCCGGATTTGACGACAACGATCGGAAAGTCTTCAGCGAGCTTGCGCAGGCTTTCAACCGGGTCGGACAGGCCGGTGATCGCCGTCGCCTCTTCCTCATTCGGCAGGAAGATGTCCACATCCGCGCAGTTTCCGATAAAGGCAGGATCAAAAATCAGGGTTTCATCCCAGCTGGGATCGAGAGAAACCGTCAAACCATGCGCCTTCGCATTCCGGACCAGATCAGGGATCTCAACGAGAGTGGCATATTCAGCGATATGAAGATGTGTCGCCTTCTCCCAGGCGAGAGCCGGCAGCAACGCCGCCGGCCGCGCAGACCCGGCCCGCCGCGACAGGAACGCCCGCTCATGACTGTGATTGATCGCAACGGAGACCTGGGGACCTGCATCCGGTGCCTGCTCAAGAAAGCGCAGATCAATGCCACTTGTCCCGAGTTGATGCAGCAGTCCTACGGACAGGGAGTCCGTACCAAGCCGGGCAAGAAGCGCCGTGGTCCTGCCCGTATGGGCCAGATAGGCCGCGACGATGAACGCGCCGCCGCCGCCGGTGATGGCCATGTTGCTGGCAAAGACTTCACGCCCGAGCACCGGCATTGTCTCAAGCCCGGTAAAAATCAGGTCACAGTAAATCCTGCCGATACTCAGAACGGCATTCATTTCGGCTGAATTGGATTTCATAAACGGCCCAGCGACTTCTCGGTTTTTGCATCGAAGAGGTATAGTGCCGTAGGCGCGGCATAAGCAGTGACCATGCTTCCTGTCGTCGGAATCAGTTTGCCCGGTGCTGTTGCAATGACCGATTGTCCTGCGACATCGAAATGCACCAGCGTTTCGGATCCAAGCGGCTCGACCGCCGACACAACACCTTCCAGTTTGAAACTGCCCGGCGCTGCTGCCCCGATCACCAGATCGTGCGGGCGAATACCGATCAGCATGGTGCCACCGGCTTCCACAATGACGCCCGTATCCATCCGGCGGCCGGGAATGAGGTTCATTGAGGGGCTGCCGATAAACTTTGCGGTAAACACGTCCAGCGGGTTTTCGTAGATTTCCATCGGCGTTCCGGTCTGCAGGATATGGCCGTCGCGCATGACCACGATCCGGTCGGCCATGGTCATGGCTTCCACCTGATCGTGGGTGACATAGACGATGGTCGTGCCCAGCCGCTGATGCAGACGTTTGACCTCGATGCGCATTTGCGCCCGCAATTGCGCGTCAAGATTGGACAACGGCTCGTCGAACAGGAAGGCGGAGGGATTGCGCACCATTGCACGGCCGATGGCGACGCGCTGGCGCTGGCCGCCGGACAATGCCGAGGGACGCCGTTCGAGCAAGGCGGTCAGTCCAAGCATTTCGGCGGTCTCATCGATGCGCTTGTCCTTGTCTTCCCTCGACATTTTCGAGGTATAAAGACCAAAGCCGATATTCTGCCGGACGGTCAGGTGCGGATAAATGGCATAGTTCTGGAACACCATCGCAATGTTGCGTTGCTTGGGTTCCCGCTCATTGACCACGTCACCACCGATACGCAGCGTACCTCCGGAAATATCCTCGAGGCCCGCAATCATCCGCAGCGTCGTTGATTTGCCGCAGCCGGACGGACCGACGAAGACAACGAATTCGCCATCGGCGATCTCAAGGTCGATGCCGTGGACCACATCGGTCTTGCCATAGCGCTTGACCAGGCCCTGAAGTTCAATTGTCGCCATCAGGCAGCTCCTACCAATGCTTTGAAATTACAGTCGAGTTCATGGGCCGCCCGGCTCTCGCTGGCTGCGTGATCGGTCGCCAATTTCGCGAACGTCGAAGCCCTGTCGCGATAGGACGATAACGCCTCGGCCATGGGTTCGGCGGCAGGACCGCCGAACCGGCTGCGGACACGGACAAAATAGTCCGGCGATACGATTTCCGCGAACTGATCGCGATCAACTGACGGCTTGCGTCCGGTCGCATGTTCGAAGGCCGCCAGAAACGGCTCGAAACCGTCGGTGGGCAGACCGCCTTGTTTGGCAACGACTGCCTTGGCGACCGTGGCGGCGATTTCATGTGCTTCCCTGAACGACAGGCCTTCGCGACGCACCAGTGAATCGGCAAGTTCGGTGATGGTAATGCAGGAGCGGCGGATATTGCCGGCGACACGTTCTGAATCGATACGGATCGCCGACACGAAGGACCCCATGAGATCAAGAACGCGCCCTGCGGAAACAAAGGCCTCATAGCCCATCGACTGGGTTTCGCCCTCGCTGTCATTCATGTCAGTGAACGGTGTGTTGTGCATGACGTCAAGCACGGTCCGCGCCCGGCCGAATGTCTGGCTTGCCAGCAGCCGCATGTGCTCGATGGGCACCGGATTGCGCTTCTGCGGCATGATCGACGAGATTTGCACCAGCGCATTCGGGACATAGACCTGCCCCACTTCAAAGCTCGTCCAGAACTGGAAATCCTGGATCAGCCGGCCAAGGTGCAGGAACAGCAATTCGATGGCACTGTAGGTGGAGGTGATATAGTCGACCGCGGCGATGCAGCTGTAGGAATTGCGCAAGGGAGCGGAAAAACCGAGAAGCTCCGCCACGCGGGCGCGATCGATTGCAAATCCGGAGGTGGTGATCGCTGCGGCACCCATGGGGCTGAGATCGACGATCTGCCGCGCTTCCTCGAAACGGTTCATGTCGCGTATCAAAACTTCGATGACGGCAGACAGGTAATGACCGAAGGTCGTCGGCTGGGCCGGCTGGCCATGGGTATAGGCAACGATCAGCGTTGCCTTCTCGCGCTCGGCGGCATCGATCAGGGTATCAAGCAGATGGCACGCCTTGCCCATCAGTGCATCGATGCGCGTCTTCAACCCAAGCTTGAAAAGCGTATGATCGATATCATTGCGCGAGCGGGCCGTGTGGAGACGTCCTGCAATATCGGCGCCAACCCGGTGTTTCAGTTCCTTCTCGATCAGAAAGAAGAAGTCTTCCACTTCGCCCGTATAGACGAGCGAGGCCGGATCGATGTCGCGGTCAATGGCTTCGAGCGCTGCCCCGATCTTGGCGGCCTGATTACGCTCGACGATACCCGTTTCCACCAGCATCACCAGATGGGCGCGGTCGATGCGGCGGAAGCCATCGACATGATGCGACTTGGCGCCGTCAAACAGGGGGCGCAGCACCGCTTCCTTGTAGACCGGATCGGGAAAGATACTTTTGTCCGAGAGACGCGGATCATTCAACGTCATGGCGATTATCCTTTCAGTCCGGCCAGCATCACGCCGCGCACGATGTAGCGCTGCAGCACCAGGAAAACGATGAGCGTCGGCAGCGTGGCGATGGCCGCACCCGTCATGATCAGCTCCCACTGAATCGACTGTTCGACGGCAAAGCTCGAGAGGCCGACGGGAAGTGTGTAGAGTTCCTTGCTCGTGGTCACGATCAGCGGCCAGAAGAACGCCGTCCAATTGCCAAGGAAGGTGAAAATGGCAAGTGCAGACAGCGCCGGCGTAACCAGCGGCATCGCCACCTTCCACCAGATCTGGAACTCGTTCAGGCCATCGATCCGCGCAGCTTCCAGAAAGTCGTTGGGGATGGTGTCGAAGAACTGCTTCATCAAGAAAGTCCCGAAAGCCGTCATCATGCCCGGGAACATGATGCCCCAATAGCTATCCAGCCAACCGAGCTGGCTTGACATCAGGTACCACGGAATAACCAGCATCTCGGTCGGTATCATCAGGGTCGACAGGATGGCGAGGAAGATCAGGTAGCGGCCGCGGAATTCGAACTTGGCCAGCGTGTAGCCGACAAGGCTATCGAAGAAAACGTTGGAAAGCGTCACCGTGACGGCGACAATACTGGAATTGAGAAACCAGCGCATGAAGCGGCCGTCCAGCAGCACCTTGGCATAGTTCTCCAATGTCGGCGCTGCGGGAATGATGCGCAGATCGTAGACCTGGCCTGCCGTCTTCAGCGAGGTGGAGAACATGAACAGCAGCGGCGTGATCATGATCAGACCGCCGATCAGAAGAAGCGTCCAGACAATGATCTGCGTGGGTTTTATGTTGGCGCGGTACAATCCTGCCGGCTTCGGGAGCGTAGCACTCGTCATATCATTTATCCCTCAAGACGCGCAGCTGGAGCAATGACACCACCAGCAGGATGGAAAACAAGACAACCGTCTGTGCCGCCGCATAACCCATCTGGTAGGATGAAAACGCTGTCTGGAAGATCATCAGCACCAGGGGTTTCGTCGAGCCCAAGGGACCGCCGGGATCGTTGGTGGTCATGTTGTAGACCTGGTCAAAAATCCGCAGGAAGCCGATGGAGGAAAAAACCACCAGAAAGACGGTCGTTGGTTTGAGCAACGGCAAGGTGATGCGGCGCAGGATGGCCCACTCGCCGAGGCCATCGATGCGGGCGGCTTCATAGTAGGTACCGGGAATGGCACGCAGACCAGCCATGAAGATAATGATCTGGAAGCCAAGACCAGCCCAAATCGACGTCACCATGATAGATGGCAATGCCTGACTGACCGATCGGATGAACGGCTGCTGCGGCAAGCCGAAAAGCCCGAGGACATCATTGATGACGCCGATCGGTGCCGGCTGATAAAACCATCGCCATACCCAGGCCATGGCGGCTGCCGTGGTCAGAAACGGCAGGAAATACAGCGCCCGGATGAAGGCGTGCATGAACCGCACGCGATCGAGATAGTAAGCTATGGTGAATGCAAGGAGCAGGCTGATCGGTGTGCCGATCAACAGATAGGTGAAAGTATTGCGGAAGACTTTCCAGAACTGCGGATCGGTGAACAACCGCTCGTAATTGCCCAGACCGATGAACACCGGCGGCCGCATCAAATCCCAATCCGTCAGCGACAGCCAGAAGGCTTGCAGGGTCGGATAGAAACGGATGACGCTGTAGAACAGGATGGGCAGGGCGAGAAACGACCAAACCCAGATCAGCCGCTTGGTTTTCATGGACAGCCGGTCCCACACGGGCCCGGTGGGGCGGCTTGCGACCGCCCCTTCCGTATTGACAGGTGTGGAGACCATTGGACGGTGCCCTTACTTCTTGGCAGAATCGATGATTGCCTGTTCGGCGGTTGCCGCCTGGGCAATCGAGGCTTCCGGCGACTGTCCTTCCAGAAGAACACGGTTGGTCATGTCCATGGCCGTCTGGCGCTGCGCGGCCTCGTCGACGAATTGCGTGGTATGCGCATATTCAAGACCCTTGAGGAACGGGCCAAAGATCGGATCGGCAAGATTGGCTTCCGTCAGGGCGGCGGAACGGCGCGCGGGCAATTCGCCCACTGTCTTCAGCCAGATGTCCATGGCTTCCGGTGACGAGATATAGGCCAGGAACTTCTTCGACGCTTCCAGTTTTTCCCCGCTGACGCGTGCGCCAATACCGTTGGCGAAATAGCTCGCATAGTTGGACCGCACGCCTTCCGCATTGGCGGGCAGCTCGGTGACACCCCATTCGAAGGTGTTGATCGTCTTGAAGGAGCCGAGACGGAAAGTCCCGTCGATGGTCATGGCCGCCATACCAGCGCGAAACGCCGCCTGGCCTTCGTCCATGAAGCCGACCTGGCCGATCTTCTTCTCCGTCTGCAGGCTGGTGTAGAACTTCAGGGCCTTGATGCCGGCGTCACTGTTGTATGTGACCTTGGTATTGTCGGCCGAATAGGGTTCGCCGCCATATTGCCGGATGAGAATTTCACGCCACCACTGGTGATCTTGCCCTGCCATATCCAGCGTGGTGCCGGCGACGACAAGGTTTCCGGCTGCATCGCGCTTGGTTGTCGCAACGCCCGCTGCAACAAAATCGTCCAGCGTCTTCGGCGGATTTTCAATGCCCGCTTCTTTCAGCAATTTCTTGTTGTAGAACAGCGCCAGCGAGCGGACAGCCGTCGGCAGGCCATAATAATCATTGCCCCTCTTCATCGCTGTCACGATGGGGAAGAAGTCGCTTTCAATCTTGTCGTGCGGAAACGTGTCGACCGGCAGCGGCTGCAGCAGCTTGCCTGCAACGAACTTGTCGAGCCATCCGTAAAACAGCTGCATGACATCCGGACCCTTGCCGCCCATATTGGCTGCAACGATGCGTGTCTGGTAATCGGCATAGGGGAAGGTCGTCTGCTTGACGGTGATGCCGGGATTGGCCTTCTCGAAATTGGCAATCAGCTGATCCATTGCCTTGACGCGGGTTTCGTACACATACTGCCAATATTCGATCTCGACCGCCTGCGCCGTGCTTGCGGCAAACGTGGCGAATCCGGCAAGCAGACCGGCCAATAGAATTCCTTTACGCATATAAACCTCCTGTGCCCTGCCATATCCATCATCGGATGCAGAGCTTCCTTGTTCCCCAGGCATCGGCGATGCCCATGACCTCATCCCACCGCATGGCAATGTTTCTGCTGCAGCAACCGCGAACGTTGTCGCGGCTTACTTATAAGCTTCACCGTCAGCGATGATTTGTCAATAACATACTTTACTTGAATTATTGTATTGCGTCAGAACGCCTCTTGGAGGTATCGGTAAAAGACTGGAATCGAAGGTTTGCGATATGACCCGACAGATGAGCGGTACGCATCAGATTGCCATCGGCAAAAATCCCGAGCGCAGCCGGCATCACAACCGGCGCGTTGTGCTGGATGTCGTGCGCATTCATGGCTCGCTGGGACGCATGCACATCGCCAAGCTCACCCAGCTGACCGCCCAGGCGGTGGCCAATATCGTCGACGAACTGGTCAGCGACAACCTGCTGATGGAAGTCGGACGCCTGCGGTCCGGTCGCGGCCAGCCTCCCATACAGTTCGCAGTCAATCCCGAAGGGGCCATTACCATCGGCATCGAGATTGCCGCGGATCACATGGTGATCGTTGTTTTGGACCTTGCGGGCCAAGTGCGTTCCAAGGAAATCGTTCCCGTCAAAAACACCACGCCCGAACATTTCATTCCCCGCTTTGTCGGCGAGGTGGACAAGATTCGGAGCCTCTTCAAATCGAAGCTGCTTGGTATCGGCGTGGTGATGCCCGGACCGTTTGAGATCGATGGCATGACGTCCGTTGGCCCAACCACCCTTCCCGGTTGGGGAACGATTGACACTGCAAAAGTTCTATCCGAGGCGAGCGGCGAACTGGTCATCGTTGAAAACGACGCTACTGCGGCCGTGGTAGGCGAGCGGCTGTTCGGTGCCGGCCAGACAATTTCTGATTTCTGCATGATTTACTTCGGAGCCGGTATCGGCCTTGGCGTCATCCACGAGGGAACACCGTTCCGCGGTGCTTTCGGCAATGCCGGTGAAATCGGACACATCGTGGTCGCACCGCGCGGAAAGCAATGCCCGTGCGGCCAGAGCGGCTGCCTCGAACTCTACGCCTCGCTGCATGCCCTGAAGGAAAAGCTGCGCGAGGCAGGCATCGCCGCCAGCGAATTTTCCGACCTTGAAGCCCTTCATACCGCCAACCATCCCGTTCTCAGAGCGTGGATTGGCGAGGCCGCTGACTATTTGAGCCCGATGGTTTCGATGCTGGAAAATATTCTTGATCCGGAAACAGTGATGCTGGGCGGAGCCATGCCGGATGCAATCATCGATGACATCATTTCCGCCATGCATCATTTGCCGGTGTCCGTAGCGAGCCGCCGTGCGCGCTCCCTCCCGCGCGTCCAGCGCGGCCAGACGGGTCAATTGACCGCCGCACTTGGCGCGGCCGCGCTGCCGCTCTTCGAAGTCGTGACCCCCAAACTCGATACATCGCCAACAGACATAGCCCACAACACGTTATAAGCGGCAGGAGGATACCGTGCTGACGTCCCATGAGCGGATCGAACGACAAAAGTCCCGGCCGGCCCTCGTCCGGCTGCACCATGCGCTGTCCCGATTGACATCGACCTTGACTGTCATGAACACCGGCGCTCATCCCGATGACGAGCAAAACGGTCTCTTGGCCATGTTCCGCTTCGGCCTGGGAATGCGGGTTGTGATCGCCTGCTCGACCCGCGGTGAAGGCGGGCAGAATGCGCTCGGGCCGGAGCGGCTGGGGGCGCTCGGCGTGCTGCGATCGCGTGAATTGGAGGAGGCGGCCCGGCAGCTCGATGCGGATGTCCATTGGCTCGGACACGGGCCGGAAGACCCGGTGCATGATTTCGGTTTTTCCAAGGACGGCGATGCGACATTTGCCCGATGGGACGAAAAGCGCATCGTCGAGCGCCTGGTGCGCGCCTATCGGCAGGAGCGGCCGGATATCGTCATTCCAACATTTCTGGATGTTCCCGGACAGCATGGTCATCACCGCGCCATGACCCGCGCTGCCGAAGCGGCCATTGCCCTCGCAGCGGATGCCGAGGCCTATCCCGAACATTTTGCCGAGGGCCTGACGCCGTGGCGCGTGGCCAAGTACTACCTTCCCGCCTGGCCGGGCGGCGGCGACACCTATGATGACGAGATTCCCCCGCCGGATGCAACGATTGCCATCGACGCCTCGGGTACCGAAGCGGCAACAGGAGCCGCTTACGATCATATCGGCGAATGGTCACGCGCCTATCATGCCTCCCAGGGCATGGGGGTCTGGCGCGATATGCCGCGATCGGCGTGGCCGCTGCATCTGCTGTATGGTCCGAGGGGAAGCCGATCCGAGCGTTCCATTCTCGAAGACATTCCGGCGACATTTGCAGAGCTTGCCAACACTGCAGATCATTCCGTGAGCCAAGCGCTCGCATCGGTCCACGACGCCCTCAATGCAGCCATCCAGGCCTTTCCAGACCGCGACCGCATCACCGCGTTTCTCCTGGATGCTGCCAGCCATATCGACGGTGTCGAAACGCTGGCCTCACCGGATTTCGTGGCACGGCACGGACATCGGCTGGATCGCAAGCGCCGGGAAATTGACGCGGCATTGCTTGAGACGGCCGGGATAGACGTGCGGGCGGTTACAGAACCGCAGCACCTGTCACCCGGAAGCACCGGCCACATTACGGTGCACATGGACAATCCGTCCGTCCCGCTCCCCGGCGATATATCGATCATGCTGCCATCCGGCGTAACTGTTACGCGATCGCAGGACGCCGCTAGGTCCCGCTCCTTCGACATCGAAGCGTCTGCGGCGGCAGCGCTGACAAACCCATATGGACGCACCTGGTCCAGCCTCGGTGGAAACGGCGTGGCTTTCGCCAATGTTACCGCCAGAATTGGCAACCGGCAGGTTCAAGGCACGTTCGATCTTGAAGAGCCATTGAGCATCGTGCCCAGGCATTCCCTGACACTCCTGCCCGAGGCCATCATCGCCAAACGCGGTGACCAGACGCGCTGCTGGCAGATCGGGGTCGACGGGATGGATCCCGCGGTTGCTTTGCGCTTTGACGCGCCGCCCGGCTGGACAATCAAGCCGCAGGACGGCAAATGGCTGCTGTCTGCTCCGGAGACGCCGCCCGCCGGGATCACCCAGATCACGCCGGAGATATCCGGGCACCCGGCCATGCGCACCACATCCATTTCCTACCCGCACACCGGACGCTCGGTATTCATCGCCCCTGAACGGCTACGGGTGTTGACGCTGGACTTGAAGCTGCCGGAAGGCGCCAAGATCGGTTACGTCGGCGGCGGAGCCGACAAGGTCGCTCTGTGGCTTCAGCGCATGGGGCTGGATGTCACGGAACTCGACGCGGAGGCCCTTGGCGGCGACCTCTCGTGTTTTACCACCATTGTCGTGGGCATTTTCACATTCGGCCTGCGGAAAGACCTGAGCGCAGCGACATCGCGCATTCACAATTTTGTTGAAAACGGCGGCCATCTCGTCACGCTGTACCATCGTCCCAGTGACGGCTGGATTTCCAGCGTCACGCCGCCGCGCTATCTGAAAATCGGATCACCGTCACTGCGCTGGCGCGTGACCGACCCCCATTCCCCGGTCACGATATTGTCACCCCGGCACCCCCTGCTGACAGGCCCCAACATCATTGGGCCAGCCGATTGGGACGGATGGGACAAGGAACGCGGGCTTTATTTCGCATCGGATTTTGACAATGCCTATGAGCCGCTATTGTCCATGCATGACGCCAACGAACAGCCGCTGAACGGCGGGCTGATTTCGGCCCGCATCGGCAAGGGCAGGCACACCCACACCGGCCTTGTCCTGCATCATCAGCTCGACAAGCTGGTGCCAGGCGCGTTCAGACTGATGGCCAATCTCGTGCAAACGGCCTGACGAACATGAGCATAAGGACGAGCCGCTGCGGCCCGTCATCCGAATATCTGTTCCTCTGATCTGCTATTTCTCGGCGGCCGCGACAAAATCCGCGCGGAAGGCCGCAAGATCAGCAACGCTGACATCCGACACCGCCCAGAATGTCAGGCCGCCACTGGACCATTCGGCAAAATTATAGCCCTCGCGTGTCCTGCTTGCCGCTGCAATGGGAGATGCCGGCCAGACGAACACATTGATGACGTGACCGTGCCGGCGGTACACCAGAACCGCCACCACCCTGCCATTGATATAGTCCACGCGGCCGCCGACAAGGGGAAAACCCTGCGCTGAGAGGTCGATGACCGGGGGAGAATAATCGATCTTGCCGTTGAACCAGGGTTTGACCGTATGTTGATCGGATGTCTGCACATCGGTCAGGTGGTCGACGAGCAGGGATCGCACATGGCTGGCAAGAATCTCATCCTGGAGTACAGCGGTCTGGGGTGGCACCGACAATACAAGAAAAATACTTGCAGCCAATGCCGCAAATGACGGAACAAAACTCCAGCGCCTGATGAAATCCGCGGCTGTCCGCCACGTGCCAGGGCGATATGCCGATGCGGGGGAGCTTGATGACGCGCCGTCGATCTCATGTGAAAGTGCTGACACGATCCGCTCGCGAACACGCTCGGGCATCTGCCACCGGACACCGCCCTGACCAATGATGTTTTTCAGTTCCGTGAACTTCTCCAGCTCCGCCGTACAATTTGCACAGGTGGCAAGATGCTCTTCAAATTGCAGCGCGTGCATTGAGTCGAGCTCGCCATCAATGAAGCCGTGCAGCATGACAGCCCAGTCGGAGCATTTTTCCGGTTTGGTCTCGCTCATGATGCTGCCGCCTCGTTGCTGGCTTCACCGTGCCAAGCCTTGGCGAATTCCTGCCGGGCACGGGCGAGCCGTGACATGACCGTCCCGATGGGCAGTTCTGTGATGTCAGCAATCTGCTGATACGAAAGCTGTTCGAGTTCGCGCAACACCAATATTTCACGCAACGCATCGGGGAGCGAATATATGACCACACGGACATGTTCGGATTCCGTCTTGCGGATCAAAGCGGTCTCGGGCGTATCCTCTTCGGAGGCGATGTTCTCGCCGATAGAGGGTGACGCGCCGTCACTATTGTCCGTCAGAGTCATTTCAAAGCGAGACTTGCGGCGATTTTCCTGCAGCCAGACATGGTAGCAGTTCCTGACAATGGCAAAGACCCAGGATCGCGCGTCACCGCCGCGATACCCGTCAAAGCTGCGATAGGCGCGCAGGAAGGCATCCTGAACAATATCCTGCGCGGCGTCTCCGTCACGGCTCAGAAAACGGGCAAAATTGTAAGCGGCGTCCAAATGCGGAATGATCAGCCGGTTAAATCGCGCTGCAGTATCGGCCGCGGGGCGCACCCTTTCCGAGGCGACGCCATGACCCGCCAGCCCTGCCATATGCACAATGAGGCCCGGCAATCCGCCGCCTTGTCCGCCTGGGGTGCGCCGCGACAGCACATTTGCCAGAAATGCGCGCATACCCGCCACCCGCAACCGCCAGGCAAGCGCCGCATGGGTGGAATTTGGAACAAGCATGGATATGGTTGCCGGGTGCATTTGTGTCATGGTGTTCCCAAGCGGCACGGTCGCCGCGCTTGAATCCTCTCCGAAATTCCACAAGCCGTTTGTTACCTAGATCGAACGCAACGTCAGAATATTCCCGAAACCCGCACATTATTTCGCCGCTGGCGCAGAATGCTCATCTTACACCGTTTTACGGTGCCTTGCGCAGCTCCTGTTCGTCAGAATTGCTCCAACATTTTCAATGCCTTACATAAAAACCTACGGCCAATGCGAATAAACCCCTGCTGATCTCAATCTATTTCATCAGCGGAGGTACTGATCGAACCATGTTCTCCGTTTGGCTAGAGCTTTCCATTGAAGGAGAATTCCAATGTTCGACATTACACGTCGCGCCGTTCTCGGGTCCGCGGCCGCTGCGGCGGCCTTCGGGCTTTCCAGGCAACTCGAATTTATCCCGCCGGCATGGGCTGAAACGCCAATCGAACCGTCCGTGGGCTTCTACAAATACAAGGTCGGATCTGTCGAGATCACGGCCGTCTATGACGGCATCTGGCGCAAACCCCATGACCCGGCATTCATCAAAAATGCTTCTGTCGACGAGACCAAGCAGGCCTTGGCAAAGGCGGGCCTGACCACTGAATTCATGCCCATTCCGCTGACTGTCGTCGTGCTGAAAATCGGTGACCGGCTGGTGATGATGGATGCGGGCTCCGGCGTTGGCCAATGGCAGGCGAATGCCACCCATCTGCCGGCAAACATGCAGGCGGCCGGAATAGATCATACAAAGATCGATACCGTCATCATCTCGCACTTCCACCCCGATCATGTGTGGGGGCTGATGGAGAAGGAGACGAATGCCCCGGTATTTCCAAATGCCGAACTGGTCGTGAACGAGACCGAATACAATTGGTGGACCGAACCGGGACGCGTTGACAAGCTGGCGGAGGGCCGCAAACCGGCCGGCAAGCGTATTGCCCAGGTTTTCCCGACATGGAAGAACTGGCATCTGGTCAAGGATGGCGCGGAAGTCGCCCCCGGCATACACCTGATTGCGGCACCCGGTCATACACCCGGACACTCCGCTTTCCTTGTCGCCTCCGGCAGTGAGCAATTGCTTGTCTCGGCCGACACGATGTACGTGCCCGCCCTGCTTGCGCCCCACCCGGAATGGCAAGGCAGCTACGATCAGGATGGCCCGACCGCCATTACCACCCGCCGCAAGCTCATCGATCGTGTGATCGCCGACAAGATACAGATCTGCGGTTCACACTTTCCGTTCCCCGGCTCGGGCACCTTCATCAAGGACGGCAACGCTTATGGCTTCACGGCCACCGTTCAAGCTTAGAAACACAAAGGAGATAGGATCATGATCAAGACTGCATTCATCGGCTTTGTGAGCCTTGTCACGGCTGCAACCCTTATGCCCGGCACCGTTGTCGCCCCGGCCTACGCCGTCGATAATATGGAGACGGCAGGCGCTCCGGATCTGACATCCGCGCGCGCAAAAATTGCAGCAAAGAACTATGCCGGGGCGCTGGAGGAGCTGCGTGGGCTGGCCGAAGACAGCCCACAGGCCGACGTCTACAACCTTCTCGGCTACACACTGCGCAAGACAGGTGATTTCGAGACATCCCTGACCTATTATACAAAAGCCTTGGAACTCCAGCCTGATCACAAGGCCGCCCGTGAATATTTGGGCGAGCTCTATGTCGAGACCGGCAAAATGGACAAGGCAAACGAGCAGGTGGCATCGCTGACACGGCTCTGTCCGAATGGCTGTGAAGAGCTTGAAGACCTGCAAAAATTCATTGCCTCAAACGGCACCAAATAACGCTAAGGCAGGCGGCTCACCGCCGCCTGCCTTTTTCGCCAGCCCAAAGGGAGAAAACGTCGTGAACATGATGGAAAAAGGCACGCATCTCGCCGATATTTTGATGCTGTCCAGCCGGCTGTTGCTGGCCTGGATATTTCTGCACGAGGGTTTTACGCTGGCCGCAAACCTGGATGGGACAATTGCAGTCATGGCAAAGCTCGGCGTGAACGCACCGCTTGCCCTGGCCACCATCGCCCTTCAGATCTGCGCTGGCATCTCCATCGCTTTTGGCTGTTACGCCCGCCTTGGCGCTTTGGCACTGGGGATATTCTGCCTGCTGACCGCGCTGCTATTCCACACCAATTTCGCCAACCAGAACGAGCTGCTGCATTTCGAAAAGGACCTCGCCATTGCGGGCGGCATGTTTGCCCTTGTCGTTGGCGGCGCCGGGAATCTGTCGCTTGACAAACTAATGCGGCCGCACCCGATGAAGCCCTGACGGTGTCTTGGATCGGTCATCGAGTTCAGTGCACCGTGACGCGCCTGCCGGCAAAGATCGAGCGCGCAGCAGCCATGGCAAACCAGCCGAGTAACGCTGGGCGACGCCATTTTACCCTTACTCAAGCCAGCTCGTATTTCGCATCGGGTACGACGACGAGTTTACCGACAAATGCCTTCGCCATGAAATCACTCTGTGCGCGGTGGAATTCGGAGAGCGGGTATACACCACCGACAAGCGGTTTGATCTTGCCTTCCTCGATATAGCGGACGATGCGGCGGAAATCGCCGCGTGTGCCTTGGGACGATCCGTGTAATTGCAGCTGTTTCAGATACATGGTCCGAAGGTCGAGTTGTACCACAGGTCCGCCGATGGCACCGGCCGTCGTATAGCGGCCTTCAGGCCGCAGGATGCGCAGAAGATCATTGAACAGGGGGCCACCGACAAGATCGGCAACCACATCGATGGGCTTGCCGTTGAGAACGCGGCCCACGGCAGTGACAAGATCACTGTCGCCGCGAGTGATCACTGCCTCGGCGCCGATATCGAGCAGCGCCTGCTCCTTGCCGGCGCCAACCACGGCATAGGGAATGGCACCGCGCGCCCGCGCCAATTGAACGATGCCCGAGCCAACACCGCCCGAAGCACCCGTGACAAGAACCCGTTCACCGGATTTCAATCCGGCTCGTTCAAGCATCTGTTCGCCGGTCAGATAAGCACAGCAGAAGGTCGCCAGTTCGATATCGCTCAGATCGGTGTTGACCACATGGGCATTTTCATCGGGCACCGCGACATATTCCGCGTAGCCGCCATCGCGGCCATGACCGATATAATCAATATCGGCAAGGCTGTCGTCTTCACGGTTATAGATGGAAAAATCCACCATGACGCGCTCGCCGATACGACTATCGGCAACACCTGCGCCTACGGCTACGACATGGCCGACAATATCCGTGCCCTGGATGCGCGGAAAGGTGAGTGTCGGGTCCTGCCGCCGCCAGCTGGAAACCGCGCTCGCATCATTCTCCATACCATAAGCGCCCTGGCGCACCCACACATCTGTGTTGTTCATGCCGCAGGCGGAGATTTCGATCAGAACCTCGCCTGCCGCCGGTTGCACCACCGGCACATCGGTCCGGTACACCAGCTTGTCGAGATCGCCGTGCCCGGTCAGCAA
Source organism: Phyllobacterium sp. T2-21 (assembly GCF_055378485.1). Classification (NCBI taxonomy): domain Bacteria; kingdom Pseudomonadati; phylum Pseudomonadota; class Alphaproteobacteria; order Hyphomicrobiales; family Phyllobacteriaceae; genus Phyllobacterium; species Phyllobacterium sp. T2-21. The sequence continues at coordinate 348,920 of NZ_AP027914.1, forward strand.
CACGGCTGACATTGTTCGTGAAACCGTATCCATCATCCTGGACCTCAGAGCGCTTTTGCAACGGCATCGACAGCCGCAACGGCCGCTTTGACGACAATATCCGCCTCGTCCCGCGTCAGACACAATGGAGGGGCAAATCCGAGGATATCGCCCTGCGGCATGGCCCGCCCGATCACACCGCGTTCCGCCAGTGCTGCAGCAATTTGCGGGCCGACCTTCTGCGATGCGTCAAAGAACACCCTGTCGTCCCGGTCTTTGACGAATTCAACCGCAGCCAGCATGCCGTCACCACGCACCTCACCGACGATGGGATGATGTCCCAGTGCTTCGGCAAGTGCGTTGCGGAAATAGGCTCCTGTCTCTCCTGCATTGGTCACGAGATCCAGCGTGTCGATCAATTCCAGATTGGCAACGCCGGCAGCAGCACAGATCGGATGAGCCGAATAGGTCCATCCATGACCGAGTGATCCGAGTTTGTCCGAGCCCTGCACCAGAACCTGCCAGACCTTGTCTCCGACGATGACGCCGGAGAGCGGCGCATAGGCCGAGGTCAGGCCCTTGGCAATCGTGATCAGATCAGGCTTGATGCCATAATGATCGGAACCGAACATGGTGCCCAGACGGCCAAAGCCCGTCACAACCTCATCGGCGACCAGAAGCACATCATATGTGTTGAGAACGGCCTGTATTTTCTTCCAATACCCGGCAGGCGGCGGCACGATGCCGCCGGTGCCAAGGATCGGTTCGCCGATGAATGCCGCCACGGTCTCGGGCCCTTCCGCAAGGATCATTTCCTCCAGTTTGTCGGCACAATGCTGGGAGAACTGCTCTTCGCTCATCGAGCGGTCTTCCCGGCGGAAATAATACGGCGCTTCCGTGTGCAGGATCGGTGCCCGGGGCAGGTCGAAGGCATTGTGGAAGAGGTCGAGACCCGTCAGGCTTCCCGTCATGACGCCTGAGCCGTGATAACCGCGCCAGCGGGAAATGATCTTCTTCTTGTCCGGCCGTCCAAGCACATTGTTGTAGTACCAGATCAGCTTGATGTTGGTTTCGTTGGCATCGGACCCGGAAAGACCGAAATAAACCCGGCTCATCCCTTCCGGCGCCCGGTCGATGATCATCTTGGCCAGCTTGATAGAGACTTCGGTGCCATGGCCGACATAGGCATGATAGTAGGCGAGCTCTTTGGCCTGCTGCGCAATCGCGTCGGCTATTTCCTGCCGCCCGTACCCGACATTGACGCAGTAGAGCCCAGCAAAGGCATCAAGGCTTTTCCTGCCGTTCACGTCAAAAATATGTACGCCTTCGCCGCCCTTTATCACCCGCGTCGAGCTTTCGCCGCGGGCATGGGTGCCCATATGGGTGGAGGGATGGAAAAAGTGGTCGCGGTCCCAGGCGTTCAGCTCGTTCGAACGGTCCAACATGTCTATTGCTCCTGCTTTTTTGCCTCAGCTTGCTTCGAGGCAGAGATATTTGAGTTCGGTGAAGGCTTCGATGCCGTGGCGCGATCCTTCCCGTCCGAGACCGGATTGCTTCACGCCGCCAAAGGGGATGGGTGCACCGGTGATTTTCACCCGGTTGATCGCAACCATGCCGTATTCGAGCGCCCGGCCCAGACGCAGCATGCGCTGGCCGTCGCGGGTAACGACATAGGCCACAAGACCATATTCCGTATCATTGGCACGGCGGATGACCTCATCCTCATCATCAAACACGGTCACAGCGGCCACTGGTCCGAATGTTTCCTCGCGCATGATCAGCGCGGTGTCGGGAACATTGGTCAGCAGCGTTGGCTGAAAAAACAGAGGTCCCGCTGCGTGACGCTTGCCGCCGGCAAGGCACTTGGCACCGCGACCAAGCGCGTCCTGCACCTGTTCTTCGACCTTCTGCACGGCCTTTTCATGCATCAACGGGCCGATTTCCGCACCTTGCGTCAGACCGGATGCCACTTTCAACGCCTCAATTTTCCGGGCAAAGGCAGCAACAAAAACGTCATGCACCGACCGCTCCACATAAATGCGATTGGCCGCCAGACAGTCCTGGCCGGAAGTGGCAAACTTTGCGCCGATCGCAATTTCCACGGCGCGATCAATATCGCTATCGGCAAAGATAATCAGGGGCGCGTGTCCACCCAGTTCCATGACGAGATTCTTCATTGTCGGTGCGCACTGCGCTGCAATCAGACGTCCGACCTCGGTCGAGCCCGTGAAACTCAAGGCTCGCACACGCGGATCGGCACAAAGCGCCTCGACGATAGGTGCTGCCTTACCGGTGATGATATTGAAAACACCGGCTGGCACCCCGGCCCGCTCCGCCAGTTCCGCCAGGGCAAGGGCTGACAACGGCGTCTCGGATGAGGGATGCGCCACAACGGTGCAACCGGCCGCAAGAGCAGCAGCTGCCTTGCGGGTCAGCATGGCAGACGGGAAATTCCACGGGGTAACGATGCCGACAACGCCAATCGCTTCACGGCTGACCATCATCTGCGCACCGAGCAGGTGGCTGGTCACGCCTTCCGCGTTCAGCCGCTTCCCCTCTTCTGCGTAGAACTCGATGAAGGATGCGGCGTATTCGATCTCTCCGCGCGACTCATCCAGCGGCTTGCCTTGCTCGAGCGTCATGATCAGCGCGAGATCTTCCTTTGCCGCCAGAACAAGATTGCACCATTTACGCAAAACGGCAGCACGCTGTTGCGGCAGCAACGAGCGCCATGAACGGAACGCGCGTGACGCCGCATCGATGGCAAGAGACGTTTCCTGCGGACCGAGAGCGGCGACCCATGCCACCGGCATTCCCGATGCCGGGTCACGCACCTCGAATGTCTGCCCGCCTTTGGCTGAGCTCCAATGGCCATCAATATAGGCAAGATCGCGCAACGTCCTGCGGTCCTGCAGGCGGTCAAGTCCATCGTGGCGTTCGGGTCGTGCGAAATGGGCAGACATCGGGCTCTCCCTGAGAATATCCAGTGATGCTCGCCCATCCCGTCAGGAGAGAGTGACTGTAATGCGCCGCCCGCAGAGAGAGATTGTCTGATTAAGCCCCCTGATTTGGAGAGATGGACCGGAGTGTCAGCCTTCCAGCTGGATCAGGTCATGCACAGGCAAAGCCGTTTCCTCTTTCACCGTCTTGGTGATGATATAGGAAAAATACCGGTCGATACCGAGCTCCCGCTGTAACAGATCATCAATCAGCCGCTGATAGGCATCGATGTCCCGGGCGACAATTTTCAGAATGTAATCGACGCCGCCGCCAACCGACCAGCACGAGGTCACCTCAGGCAAAAGCTTGATCGCCCGCTCAAACCGCTCGAAATCCGTCTGCCTGTGCGATGCAAGAGTGACTTCCACCAGAATGCTGGCAACCGGCACAACCAGACGAAGAGACAGGCGCGCATGGTAGCCTGTGATAATCCCCGCCTTTTCCAGCCGGCGAAGCCTTGTCCAGCACGGCGTCGGAGAGATACCAGCACGTTCGGCAAGGGCGAGTTTGGTGATCCGTCCGTCCCTTTGGATAGCGTCGAGAATACGGATGTCGATTGCGTCAAGCCTTGGTGCGCCCATCACTGTTCCAGTTCAAAGAGTGGATTGATCATGGCCTTGTGTTTTTCTCATTGTCAATTGACCTGATTTCAATCAATCTAAAATCATGACATTATGGCGACCCGATATCAGTTCACTCACCCGCCCCGCCTACCTCTCCTTGGCGGACCAGATTGCGCGCGCCATCGGTGACGGCACGCTGGAAGCAGGCGCACGCCTGCCGACCCACCGGAAGATGGCAGAGGATCTGCACCTGTCCGTGCAGACGGTCAGCCGCGCCTATGAGGAACTCATTCGCCGCGGCATGCTTTCTGGCGAAACAGGGCGCGGCAGTTTCGTCAAGGCGCAGCGCCGCGAAATCGATCAACCCTATCTGCCGGAACGGCTCGGCGAAGTGATTGACCTTTCGATTCTCAAGCCTGTCTGCGAGAAAATGCATCATGAGCGTTTGAAGAAGGCGCTGGGCTGGTTGTCCGAAACCCTGCCGGCAAGTTCGGCCCTGTCGTTCCGCCCGAACGTGGTTTTTCCGCGCCACCGCACCACTGCAGTCAAATGGCTGCGCGCGTGCGGCCTTGATGTCCCTGCCTCGAATATCAGCATTACCAACGGCGCGACCGCTGCGATGACAGTCGCGATCATGAGCGTTGCGCCTGTCGGTTCAACGATTGCGACCGAGGCCACCGGGCACCACACACTGGTGCCACTCGCCTCCTATCTGGGTCTCACGCTCAAAGGCATCGCCATTGACGATCAAGGCATCATCCCCGAGGCGTTGGACGCCGCGTGCAAGGAATCCAGCATTCGCGCGCTATTTGTACAGCCGGCAGCGATCAATCCGTATGCGACGGTGATGGGATCGGTTCGCCGCGCCCAGATTGTCGAGGTTGCACGCAAGCGCGATATTGCCATCGTCGAAAGCGACATACTCGGCCCCTTGGTTGAGGATCGCCCGCCGCCGATTGCCGCACTGGCTCCCGAGCGGACCCTCTATTTCACCAGCTTTACCAAGACTGTCGTCCCCGGTTTGCGCATCGGCTATCTCGCGGCACCCGACCGTTACGTCGCCGCCGTCACCAACCGTCACCTCGTTTCCAACTGGATGGCAACGCCAATGGTCGCAGAGATCGCCACACGCTGGGTTGAGGACGGCACGGCCATGGAACTGGTCGAATGGCAGCGCGAAGCTCTGCGGCGCAGACATGAAATTGCATCTCAGGTGCTTTCGGGCACATTTTTTCGCTCGCATCCGCAAAGCCTTCACATCTGGCTGCCACTGACTGACGGGCGAACGGAAGAGACCTTCGTCGCTCAGGCGCGTCTGCAGAATGTGGCCATTGCACCCGGTGCATCATTCCGCATTTCGCAGGAAGACTGGATGCCGGCCGTGCGCATATCCCTCGGCTCCACCACGGAAGAAGAATTGCTGCGCGGCCTCACGGTCGTCGGAAGTCTGCTGCAGGGTGATCCCGAACACCTGCTGCTCGCCATTTAGTCAAAGCGCGCAATTTCATGGCAATAAAACTTATATTGTCATGATTTAATTTTTATAATTGACATGATTTGATAAGTCTCTCATCGTTTAGGCATAGCCGGTCTCAACCAGAGGGAGAGACGCATGCCGCCAATCAACGACACAAGAACAGCGACCACGGCTCAGCCGCCGATCATCGAGATCGACGGCATCAGCAAGAGCTTCGGCGCGTTCAAGGTTCTTGATCAGTTGTCATTCAATGTCGCGCCGGGTGAGAAGCTGGCACTTATAGGACCGTCCGGTTCCGGCAAGACCACGATCCTGCGTATTCTCATGACACTGGAAGGCATCGACAGCGGCGATATTCGCGTTGCAGGCGAAAATCTCTACCGGATGCAGAAGAATGGCGGCCTGCAACCGGCTGACGAAAATCATTTGCACAAAATGCGCGCCCAGATTGGCATGGTGTTCCAGCTCTTCAATCTGTTCCCCCACAAATGCGTTCTCGATAACGTGACGCTGGCACCGATGCTGACGAAAAACACGCCGCGCAGGCAGGCCGAAGAGCAGGCCATGCAATTGCTTGAGATGGTCGGGCTTGCCGACAAGGCCAAATCCATGCCTTCGCAGCTGTCGGGCGGGCAGAAACAGCGCGTTGCCATTGCCCGTGCCTTGGCGCTGCAACCCAAGATCATGCTTTTTGACGAAGTGACATCAGCACTGGATCCTGAACTGGTCGAGGAAGTGCTCAACGTCCTGTGGCGTCTGTCCGAGGAAACGGACATGACCATGCTGCTCGTCACCCACGAAATGGGGTTTGCTCACGAATTTGCCGATCGGGTCCTGTTCTTTGACCGGGGCAAGATCATTGAGGATGGCGAACCCGACGAAATTTTCCGCCATCCCAAACAGGAACGCACGCAGGCATTCCTGAAAAAGATCATCGCCGCCGGTCACAGGGTTTGACCGGAGCGACACCTGCACACCTTAAAACAAAGAAAACTGAGGAGTTGGGAACATGTTGAACTTGAAAACAATGAGTGCGTCGATCGGAGCGATCGCACTGTCCGCCATGGCACTTTCCATGCCTGCAAAAGCGGATGAAGCGCTCGATAAACTGAAAGCGCAGGGCTTTGCCCGCATTGCCATTGCCAATGAACCACCTTTCACTGCGGTCAAGCCGGATGGCACCGTGTCCGGCGCGGGCCCTGATGTCGCCCGGGCCGTCTTCAAGAAGCTCGGCGTCGCCGACGTGGTCGCATCCATTTCCGAGTACGGCGCCATGATCCCGGGCCTTCAGGCAGGACGTCATGATGTGGTGACAGCCGGCTTGTTCATGAAACCGGAGCGGTGCAAGGCCGTTGCCTATTCCGAGCCGATCCTGTGCGATGCCGAAGCTTTTCTGGTCAAGAAGGGTAACCCCAAGGGCTTCAAGAGCTACAAGGATATCGCCGTGGATGCGAAAGCGACGATCGGCGCACCCGGTGGCGGCACGGAAGAGCGGCTGGCGCTGGAAGCCGGTGTGCCGCGCGACCGCGTGATCGTTGTCCCCGATGGCCAGAGCGGCATCAAGATGCTGCAGGACGGGCGTATCGATGTGTACTCGCTGCCGGTTCTTTCGATCAACGATCTGGTCAAGAAGGCCAATGATCCGAATGTCGAAGTCTTCGCTCCCGTCGTCAATGCGCCGGTCTATTGCGATGGCGCTGCCTTCCGCAAAGACCAGACCACCCTGCGTGACGAGTTCGACAAGGTCCTCGCCGAGATGAAGACATCGGGTGAGTTTGCAAGAATTGTCGAACCCTACGGCTTCTCCGCCAAGGCTGCCATGTCAACCACGCGCGACAAGCTTTGCGCCGGCTGACACACACCCTGTCACGATCACTCCGGTGTTGAAACCGGAGTGATCACCCGCAATTTCCGTCACGAATGAGAGCATGACCGATGGGCCAGTGGGCCGGATACTTACAGCTGATTCTTGAGGGGGCGCTGATTACGATCAAGCTGACCCTGATGGGGTCCGTGCTTGCGCTGATCATGGCCTTTATCGCCGGGCTCGGCCGGATATCGCGCTTCAGGGCTGTGCGCGCACTGGCCACCACCTACATCGAATTCTTTCGCGGCACATCCATCTTTGTTCAGCTTTTCTGGGCCTATTTCGTGCTACCGCTGCTCGGCTTCTCGCTCACACCGCTGCAGGCAGGTGTTCTGGCGCTGGGTCTCAACGTGGGAGCCTATGGCGCCGAAGTCGTGCGCGGCGCGATCAAATCCATCGGCCGGGAACAGTACGAGGCGTGCATTGCGCTGAACTTCAGCCGCTGGCAGAGCTTGCGCCATATCATTCTGCCGCAGGCCTTCGTGCTGATGCTGCCAACTTTTGGCAACAATGCGATCGAGCTTTTGAAGGCCTCCGCTGTGGTGTCACTGATTTCACTTTCGGACATGACGTTCCAGGCGCAGGTCGTGCGCGCGCAGACAGGCAGCACATTGATGCCATTCCTGACCATTCTCGTTCTCTACTTCCTTATGTCGTCGGTCATCTCCGCCTCGATCCGCGGACTGGAGCGTTATCTGACCCGCGGCCTTGACGGTGTGAGGTCCTGAGATGGAGTGGGATTGGGCCTTTGTTGTCGAAATTCTTCCGACCATGATCGAGGGCGTGAAGATCACCATTCTGGCAACCCTTCTGGGATCGGCGCTTGCTGCCATTATCGGCCTAGGCTTGGCTATCCTGCGCCGCTCGAAGAATGTCTTTGTCTCGAAACCGGTTGGCTTTGTCGCCGACTTCATCCGCGGTACGCCGTTGCTCGTGCAGTTGTACTTCATCTTCTACGTGCTGCCCGATGCGGGCATTACCCTTTCACCGCTGGTCGCCGGCGTCATCGGTCTTGGCCTGCATTACGGCACCTATACGGCGGAGGTCTATCGCGGTGGCATTGACAATGTGGCGCGCGGCCAGTGGGAAGCTGCCCGCGCCTGCAATCTCTCGGCGTTCCAGACCTGGACCCGGATCATTCTGCCGCAAGCCCTGCCGCCGATGATCCCCGCACTCGCCAACTACTTCATCGCCATGTTCAAGGAAACGCCGCTGCTTTCCGCCATCACCGTGCTTGAGCTGATGAACCAGGCGCGCAGCATCGCCAATTACAACTATCGCTACATTGAGCCGATCACGCTGGTAGGCGCGTTCTTCCTGGTGATCAGTCTTGTGTCCGTCATTGCCCTGCGCTGGCTCGAACACCGCTATGGGCAGATCGAGGAGAGATAATATGGGTATTCCGATCAAGGTCACCCAGACGATGACGCCGCTTGGCTTCGATGACCGCCCCATTGCCAAGCGCATCGGTCTCGTGATCCTGGCCACGGATCACACGACGGAACCGGACTTTCAGCGCATAGTCGCCAGCGACACGATCGGGCTCTATACGGCGCGCATCCCCTATGCCAATCCGACGACACCGGAGAATCTGCGTCGCATGCAGCCCGGACTGACGGTTGGCGCCGGATTGATCCTGCCCGACGAGGATCTCGACGCGATCTGCTATTCCTGCACCTCCGCATCGGTGGTTATCGGCGACGATGCGGTCGAGGCCGCGATCAAGGCCGCCAAGCCGGGCGTGCCGGTCATTACTCCGCCGCTCGCCGCCGTTCAGGGTCTCAATGCCTTCGGCGCCCGCCGGATCAGTGTGCTTACGCCCTATACAGTCGAGACAAGTACCCCGATGCTGGCTTATTTCCAGACCAAGGGTTTCGATATTGCCCGCTTCACCTGTTTTGGTCTTGAAGACGACCGGGAAATGGCACGCATTAAGCCCGCATCGCTCGTAGCCGCAGCAACTGAAGCCACGGCGCCGGATTGCGATGCCCTGTTCATATCCTGCACCGCATTGCGCGCCGCCATCGCCGCCCCGCAGATCGAAGCAGTGATCGGCAAACCCGTGGTCACAAGTAACCTCGCCACGGCATGGGCAACAGTGCGTCTGTGCGGCGAAAATCAGCCACGACCGGAACTGGGACAGTTGATGACCCGTCCCATGGCTGCCTGGTAAATCAGCATGACCCGAACATTCGTCACCCTGACCGAGATCAAGGCAGCCCGCGCCGTGATTGCACCGCACATCCTGCGTACCCCCACGGTTCCCTCGGCAAGCCTGACCGAACGAATGGGACCGCCCGTCCATCTCAAACTGGAACACCGGCAGATCACCGGAGCATTCAAGCTGCGGGGCGCCCTCAACGCCTTGAACAGCCTGTCACCGGATGAACGACAGCGCGGTGTCGTCACCGCGTCAACCGGCAATCACGGCCACGCCCTCGCCTATGCTTCAGGGCTCCAAAGCATTCGCTCCGTTATCTGCATGTCGAACCTTGTGCCTCGCAACAAGGTGGATGAGATCCGCAAGCTCGGCGCGGAAATCCGGATTGTCGGCACGTCGCAGGATGAGGCCCAGGAAGAGGTCGAGAAGATCGTCGCAAGGGACGGCCTCGTCATGGTTCCGCCCTTTGACGACCCCGCTATCGTTGCCGGTCAGGGAACGATTGGACTTGAGATCGTCGAGGACGTGCCGGACGTGGAAACCGTTCTCGTCCCGCTTTCCGGCGGCGGGCTCATCGCCGGGATTGCTGCGGCAATCAAAGGCTTGAAGCCAAAAACCAGGATCATCGGCATTTCCATGCAGAACGGCGCGGCAATGGCGGCCAGCCTGAAAGCCGGTCATCCCGTCAGCGTTGTGGAACAGCAAAGCCTGGCGGATTCCCTCGGCGGCGGCATCGGCCTCAGCAATAGCGTAACCTTCGGGATGGTGCGCGCGCTCGTCGATGAGGTCGTGCTGCTTTCTGAAGAAGAAATAGCGGCGGGCATCGTCCACGCCTACGCGCAGGAGCGGGAAATCATCGAAGGCGCGGCTGCCGTCGGTATCGGAGCGCTTCTTGCGGGCAAGATCCGGTTGCAGGGACCGGTGATCGCCCTGCTGTCCGGCCGCAATATCGACATGAACCAGCACCGCCGCATTGTCGCCGGATATCACGCCGGGGAGGCCGTGCCATGTCCCGCATGACCATTCTCACCGAAGCCGAACTGCGCCGCATCGTTTCTCTCGATCTGGATGCGGTTGCATGCGTCGAAGCTGCCTTTGCAGCCCTTGCTACGAAGGCTGTTGCCATGCCGCCGATCCTGCGGCTCGACATCCCCGAACATCGCGGCGAAGTGGATGTCAAAACCGCCTATGTGCCTGGTATCGATGCCTTTGCGATCAAGATCAGCCCCGGCTTTTTCAACAATCCCCAGATCGGCCTTCCCAGCGTCAACGGCATGATGGTGCTGTTCTCCAGCAAGACGGGACTGGTCGAAGCCTTGCTGCTCGACAACGGCTATCTGACGGATGTCCGCACAGCGGCTGCCGGAGCAGTGGCAGCGAAATATCTCGCCCGCAAGGACGCAAGCATTGCAACGATCTTCGGTGCGGGTGTGCAGGCACAACTGCAGCTCAAGGCACTGACACTGGTTCGGCCCATTGGCGAAGCGCGCCTGTGGGCGCGTGATCCGCAAAAAGCCGAAGCGACCGCAGCCAATATACGGGCAGAGCTTGGCATCCGGATCTTCGTTGAAAGCGATCCGTCGAAAGCCGTCGCAGGGAGTCATATCATCGTCACGACAACGCCATCCGAGAAGCCATTGCTTCGGGCGGAGTGGCTGGAACCCGGTCAGCATGTGACCGCAATGGGGTCCGATGCCGAGCACAAGAACGAAATTGATCCGGCCATTATCCGGTTTGCCGATCTCTATGTGGCCGACAGTCTGAAACAGACGCGGCGGCTGGGCGAGCTCCATCACGCCATAGCCGCAGGCCTTATTCCCGAGAACCAGGCATTTCCGGAACTCGGTGCCATCATTGCCGGCACCAGCGCCGGCCGGCAATCGGACCATGCGATCACCATTGCGGATCTGACCGGTACCGGCGTCCAAGACACCGCCATTGCCACGCTTGCCCGTGACCGTGCCCAAAGGGCCGGTGCCGGTACGGCGTTTGAAAGTTGATATTCGAAAGTGAGGAAACCAGAATGATCGAGCCCAATCTGAAGTTCAGCCGCGACGAGTTTGCGCAGAGGCTGGCAAAAACCCGCAAGTCCATGGAGAAAAAGGGCATCGACGTACTGATCTGCAGCGATCCCTCCAACATGGCATGGCTGACGGGTTATGATGGCTGGTCCTTTTACGTGCATCAGGCAGTGATCATCCCGCCGGAAGGCGAACCTATCTGGTACGGCCGCGGGCAGGATGCGAATGGCGCGAAGCGCACCGCCTATCTCAAGCCCGACAATATCGTCGGCTATCCCGATCACTACGTTCAATCCACAGAGCGTCATCCGATGGATTTTCTGTCAAAACTTCTGGACGAGCGCGGATGGAGCAAGAAGACCATCGGCGTCGAGATGGACAATTACTGGTTCACGGCAGCAGCCTTCGCCTCGCTGCAAAAACATTTGCCCAATGCCCGGTTTGTTGATGGAACCGCACTCGTCAACTGGCAGCGCGCCGTGAAAAGCAAGACAGAGCTCGACTATATGCGCAAGGCCGCACGCATTGTCGAACTCATGCACCAGCGGATCGTCGACAAAATCGAAGTCGGCATGCGCAAATGCGATCTCGTTGCCGAAATCTACGATGCCGGCATTCGCGGCACCAATGCATTCGGCGGCGACTATCCGGCCATCGTGCCGCTGCTTCCATCCGGAGCGGATGCATCTGCCCCCCATCTGACCTGGGATGACCAGCCCATGAAGAGCGGCGAAGGCACGTTCTTCGAAATCGCCGGTTGCTTCAACCGCTATCACGTACCGCTGTCCCGAACGGTTTTCCTGGGCAAACCAACCCAGGCATTTCTGGATGCGGAAAAGGCGACGCTTGAGGGGATGGAAACAGGGCTTGCCGCCGCCAAACCCGGCAATACCTGCGAAGACATTGCCAACGCCTTTTTCGGCGTGCTCAGGAAATACGGCATCGTCAAGGACAACCGCACCGGTTACCCCATCGGGATTTCCTATCCGCCGGATTGGGGCGAACGCACCATGAGCCTGCGCCCCGGGGACAAAACCGTGCTGGAACCGGGTATGACATTCCATTTCATGACCGGTCTCTGGCTCGAAACCATGGGTCTCGAGATCACCGAAAGCATCCTGATCACGGACACCGGTGTCGAATGTCTTGCCAACGTGCCCCGGCAGCTTTTTGTGAAGAATTGATACCCATGACATCAGCTAATATTCTAGCGCCATCCCCCATCACGCCGACCGTCGATTTTGACAGGGACGGCGTACAGCATGGCTTCCTGCGTCTGCCTTACAGCAGGGATGATTCCGCTTGGGGGTCGGTCATGATTCCCATTGCGGTCATCCGCAATGGCAAGGGTCCGACAGCGCTTTTGACCGGCGGGAACCACGGCGACGAATACGAAGGACCAATCGCTCTCTCGGATCTGGCGCGCACGCTCGATCCGAAAGAGGTCGACGGCACTGTGATCATCGTCCCCGCCATGAACTATCCGGCCTTCCGCGCCGGGACGCGCACTTCACCGATTGACAAGGGCAACATGAACCGCAGTTTCCCGGGGCGGCCCGACGGGACCGTCACGCAGAGGATCGCCGACTATTTCACGCGGGAACTGTTGCCCCGCGCTGATGTGGTTCTGGATTTTCATTCGGGCGGCAAGACACTCGATTTCCTGCCGTTCGCCGCTGCTCATGTCCTGCCTGACAAGGCCCAGGAAGCGCGTGGTTTCGATGCGGTCAAGGCGTTCTCGGCGCCCTGGTCCATGCGGATGCTGGAGATCGATGCGGTCGGTATGTACGACACCACGGTCGAAGAACTGGGCAAGACCTTCGTTACAACCGAACTTGGCGGGGGCGGCACCGCCAGCGCCGAAACAATCCGCATTGCCAAGCGCGGCGTCAGCAATTTTCTCCGGCATACCGGTATTTTGAGCGGTGATGTCGAGCTGCATGAAACACGGTGGATCGACATGCCCTCGGCAGACTGTTTCTCGTTCGCCGAAGATACCGGCATGATCGAAACGATGGCCGATCTGGGCGATCCGGTCGCGGCGGGTCAGATCATCGCCCGTATCTATCCCATCGGCCGAACCGGAGCAGCACCAGCGGAGATCAAGGCCCAACTTTCGGGGGTTCTTGCCGCCCGGCATTTTCCCGGATTGGTCAATGCCGGAGACTGTGCCGCAGTGATTGCCGTCACCGAATAGGTGACCTGCCATCGTGGTACATCGTGCGGTGATTCCGTACGCTGCAACGCCACTTTGCCTATGGCAGCTGTTCTGCACACATTATCGCTGCTCTATGCGTTTGAGTACGGATTCAAGAGCCAGCGTCAGAGCCTTTGTGCCGCCGTTCTCGGTAAACTCCGTGAAGACCTGCTCATTCAGACCGCCCTTTGTCGAAAAATCGGACGCCATCGCCTCGAACGATCGCTCCTCCGATGCGCCCGTTGCGTGGGACAGGCCCCCAAACAGCTGCCTTAAATAGGTGCTCGCTTGGTCATAGGACATTCCTTCCGCTTCAAGCCAGCGGGCGCTTGTTTCCAACAGGCCGAAATATGTACCCATCAACGCACTCGCTGCGCCAAAAAGATCGTACTGCTTGAGATCTTTTGCCTGGACTGCGGTTCCCAACGACGAAAACAGACCAGCTATCTGGTCATGAGGTGGATATATGGCTGTGGCTCCCTGTAGATCAGCCACGAAAGGAAGAGGAATTGCCCGGGTAATCGTGACGGGCGCGTCAATCCACCTGGCAAGCGCTTCGATTTGGACGGCGGCAATAAAGCTCACCACATGTTGATGGCCGCGAAATCTGAGTTCCCCGATCACTTCCTCGGCAATTTGCGGTCTTACCGCAAGAAACACGATGTCGGTGCTGTCAACCACATCCTGGTTGTCTTTTCCGACGCGCACGATCGGAAACATCCCGTCAAGTCGGGAAGCGACGCTTGAACTGCGAGGCGAGACAACAAGGGTTTCGACATCGGATCTTGATTTCATTAGGCCAGTCACGACCGCCTCAGTTATCGCACCGGATCCGATGAATCCCAGTCTCATGAGCTTCCCTCTCATTCGCATTGCGTTATCGCGTCCACAGTGGTCAATCAAATGGAACCCGCTATGGCGAGCATTGACAGACTAATGGTCTCTCGGAGGTGGGTCCAGCCACATCCATCCGCGACAACAGCACATTGCCTCCAAGCAGAGCAGGAATTGTTGGTTTGTCCGTGCTGCGGCTGCCTGAAGTTGATGTGTTGACGCCGTCGACTGAACCTTTCTCCAATCTTCGATGACCAACCGGGGGAGTCCAACCAGGGTCTGAACCCGCTTCATGAAATTTTCCCGCTTTCTTGTGACTGCTCTTCACCCCGAGAAATCAGCCGCTCGACGATGAATACAAGGCATCCCGCCACCGTCAAACATGCCGCGAGAAAGAACATCGGTGCAATCGTGCTGCCCGTCGCATCCTTTATCCATGGCACGACGTTTTGGGCAATGAACCCGCCCAGATTGCCCACCGAATTGATTGCGGCCAACCCCGCTGCCGCGCCGGCGCCTCTGAGAAATCGCGAGGGCATGCTCCAGAACACGGGTTGCCCGGCGAATATTCCGCCGGCGGCAAGGCAAAGAAACGCAAACTGCAGCGTCTGATTGGAAATCACGGCAGATAAAACCAGGCAGATCGCGCCAAAAAAGGCTGGTATGACGATGTAAGGCGTCTGCCAGCGTGCCCGCGCCGCCATATGCGGCACCACATAAAGCGCTGCTGACACCACCACCCAGGGAATGATGTTCAGAAAACCGTTGGCAACATTGCCGATGCCGAAGCTTTTCAGAACGGTTGGCAACCAATAGCTCAAACCATAGGCCGAGAGCGGAAAGCCGATGAAACATACCGACATGAGCAGGACACGCGGGTCAAGGAGCGCCTTGAATGCATGGCCGCCTTCCGCCCCGAGATTTGAATTCTCGTCGTCGATGCGCTTTTTCAGCCAATCCTTTTCCTCTGCTGTCAGGAATGTTGCCTTTTCCGGCCGGTCGTCCAGATAGAACCACGTCACGATCCCGGCAATCACCGCAGGAATGCCGGTAACAAGAAATACCCATTCCCAGCCTTTGAGGCCAAGAAGGCCATCCATGGCCAACAACGATCCGCCAAGCGGCGCTCCGATCGCATTGGCCACGGCGCTGAATATCATGAAGAGACCGACCATTGCGCCGCGATAACGCGCTGGATACCACAGCGTCATGAGATAAAGCACGCCGGGGAAAAAGCCGGCCTCACACACACCCAGCAGAAAACGAAGGACGTAAAACATGCCGGCGCTCTGCGTGAATGCCAGCGCTATGGTCACCAGGCCCCACGAGACGAGAATTCGGGCGAACCATCGGCTCGCACCGAATTTTTCCAGAAACAGGTTGCTTGGGACTTCAAAGATGAAATAGCCGATAAAAAACAGCGACGCTCCAAGCCCATAGGCATATTCGCTCATGCCGAGAGCATCGACCATCTGCAGTTTGGCAAAGCTGACATTCTGCCGATCGATATAGGCGATCAGATAGAGGATGCCGAGGAACGGCATCAAGCGCCACGATATCTTGCTTATCAACTGTTTTTCTACGACCATGATATTCTCCAAGAGGTATTGTGGGTGAAGCAGCCGAATCCATCAGGCCGGCTGTTGCTGGGCGTCTGTTGCTGGCGTTTGTCCGAACCGGCCGAGGCGCCGGGCGTGAAGCTGCACCAGCCGCTCACCGAAGGCGGTGGGACGCATCGCCGGAGCTCGATCGAAAACCTCGATGCCAGCCCGTGCGGCGAAGAGGCGTTTGCCGTAACACATCAGATGTTCGATTCCCTGCATGACAAACGCCACGGCGGGCAGCATCTGCGCATAGGTATCTTCCGCCGATGCCAGATCGCCGGACCTGTAATCCTTATAGGCCCGTACGGCATAATCGATGATGTCCGGCGCAAGGATATAGCCGGCGCAGCCTCCATTGAGCCCATCGATCAGTTCAAGTCCGCCGCGGCCATTGAACACCGGAACGCTGCTGCCTATCGCCTGAATGAGGGTTTCGACATCCACAGCCGATGCCTCGGCTTTCAGCAGGCGGATATTGGGGTGACGGGTGGTAAGAGCCGTCATATCCGCTGCCCCGAGGCCGCGGCCCAGAAATGCCGGCGCATTCTGTATGGCGACGGGCAATGATGTGGCATCGGCCACCCTTCCGAAAAAGGCGATGTATTCCTGTGCATAGAAGCTTCCGGCAATGGGCGGCTGGAGGATAACCCAGTTCGCCCCCACCCGTTCGGCATGGCGCACCTGCGCGATCTGTTCGGCAACAGACGTGCCGAAGATCGTAAAGGCCAGCGGCAGGCGTCCGGCATTGTCCTCGGCCAGCCAATCCATGACAGTCCGCCTCTCATGTTCGGTCAATTTGGCGACTTCCGTCGCGAGCCCAAGCGCAGCGATACCCTGCACGCCGGTCGAAATGGCAATCTCGGTCTGCTTGCGCATGGCTTGGCGATCGAGTTTTTCGTCCCGGTTGAAGAAGGCATACAAAATGGCGTGGATGCCGGAAAAATCATTGGATGTAGCGTTCAAAATTGTTTCCCCAGAATAGGCAATAGCAGATTGGAACGAGCGCGGCGTGCAAGGGCAATGCCCAATATTCCACCGATGACAAGCGCAGCAGCAACAAGGCCCAAGGCCACATTATAGTTGCCTGTTGCCTGCCGGATGCTGCCTATAACCGGTGGCAGTGCAAGACCGGCGACATTCGCAAGAGCGTTGATCAACGCGATGGAGACAGCAGCGGCAACGCCGGATACATATTCCGTGGTGACAGCCCAGAATATCGGAATGACCGCCCAGTTCAGTCCAACGGAAAGAACGAGCAAGGCGTAGCGGACATAGATGTCACCGGAAAAGACTGCCGCGATGATCGCAACGCCTGACGCGACAAGGGGAAGGCCGAGATGCAGAGCTCTTTCGCCAGTCGCATCGGAATGCCGGCCATTGAGAAACATGAAAATGCAGGCTGCAACAAATGGCACTGCTGAAAGCAGACTGACGATCAGATTGTTACTGCCCGACAGATCTTTGACGATCAAAGGCATGAAAAGTGTCAACCCGATTGTGCCGAAGGCCTGCAGCAGCCAGAACACCGCCAGCAACCAGATGTGCATGTCAGCAAACGCTGCAACCCACGAGGTCTTGTGCGATACAACCGCCGCCTGTTCGCTCTGGATCGCCTGTTCCAGACCGCTCTGCTGCTCCGGCGTCAGCCAGCGTGCATCGGCGGGCCGGTCCGGCAGGAACCTGAGGACCAGGAAACCCAACAGGATGGCCGGTACGCCTTCGATGAGGAAAACCCACCGCCAGCCCGAAACGCCCAGTACACCGTGGGCATTCAACAGCAATCCTGAAAGAGGCAAGCCGATAACGGAAGCAAGAGCAGCGCCGATATAGAAGAACGACATGGCATGGGCGCGATCCCTCGATGGATACCATCTGGCAAGGTAGTAGATGATCCCCGGTGTAAATCCGGCTTCCGCTGCGCCCAGCAGAAGACGCATGCCGTAAAGCTGGTAAGCGCTCGTTACCAGAGCCATGCCTGCGGCGATGATTCCCCATGTCACCATGATGCGGGCGATCCACCGGCGTGCGCCAAATCGCGTCAGCGCGATATTGCTGGGAATTTCGAAGACGATGTAGGTGGCAAAGAACAGACCAGCCGCAATCCCGTACATGCGCTCTGTCAGTTGCAACTCCGCGTTCATCCCCAATGCCGCTACGGAGATGTTCGACCGGTCGATATAGGCGACCAGATAAAGCAGCATCACAAAGGGCAAAATGCGTCGGTTGACGCGCCTGATCGCGTCGGACGTGTTGTAAGCAGTCATTTATTCCTCCCCAGAGCCGCTCTCCCAAGCGGCCTATCAAACATCATACGTTTAACATATGATGTTTGATAGGCAAGAAACTTTTTTGGAGTTCCACCCCGATTGTGTATGGGTGATGAAGCACGCAACAATTGGTCGATGAGGTAAAAGCCATGAGAATCCGGAAGCCGAACCGAACCCGGATTGTAGTGGCGGCGCTCGGGGCCCGCATCGCAAGCGGCGAGTTTGCGCCCGGGGCACTCCTGCCCTCGGAAACGGTGCTTGAGCAAGAATACGAGGTCAGCCGTACCGTCATTCGCGAAGCCACCAAGATCCTGTCGGCCAAAGGCCTCGTGACCGTGCGCCAGCGACATGGAACCCATGTCAACCCGCGTGAGCAGTGGATGTGGATGGATGGCGAGCTCATCAGCTGGCTGGCAAACGGCAAAGCCGCCAAGAGCGATCTTCTGGCATTCGCCGAGGCACGGCAGATCATCGAGCCCGGCGCTGCAGCTCTTGCCGCTTTGCGGGCAACGCAGAAACAGCGTGCGGAGATCGTCGCGGCCTATGAACGGATGAAGACAGGCCACGCATCACCGCAGGAGGCTATACTCGCGGATAAGCAGTTCCATCTTGCCATTCTGGACGCAACGCACAACCCTGTTCTGCAGAGCCTGCGCCAGACGATCGAATCCATTCTGGACGCCATTTTCCCCCATACGGTTGGCACATTCACCCACAACCTCGACAATCACGGCGAGGTTGCCGATGCGATAGCGCGCGGCGATCCCGGAGCCGCACGCTCCAATATGGAGAAGGTCCTGCAGCATACCACGGGGTTTCTGCAGTCCGTCGGTTGAAGCGAGCAAAGCTTCAATGGCTCTCACGCGGTATCCCGGCACCGCGACAGCCCACCAGAAAATCAAGGTCAGCCCCGCGGTCAGCCTGCAGAACACGCTCTGTATAAAGGTGCTGGTACCCACCTTCCATTGCCGGGACAGGAGCCTGCCAGGACTGACGGCGCAATTCCAGCTCAGCGCCAGACACGTCCAGATGAAGTTTGCGCGCTTCGACGTCGAGTTCGATGAAGTCGCCGTTGCGCACCAGGGCCAGCGGACCGCCGACGGCAGCTTCCGGTGCGACGTGGAGGACAACCGTCCCGAATGCCGTCCCTGACATACGGGCATCGGAGATACGCACCATGTCGCGCACGCCCTTCTGCAGCAGCTTCTGCGGCAGAGCCATATTGCCGACCTCGGCCATTCCGGGATACCCCTTGGGACCGCAATTCTTCAGCACCATGATGCAGGTTTCGTCAATATCCAGCGCCGGATCGTCAATGACGGCCTTGTAATGGTCGATGTCTTCAAAAACCACGGCACGCCCGCGATGGCGCATGAGTTCAGGCGATGCAGCGGAGGGCTTTATGATCGCGCCCGAGGGCGCAAGATTGCCGCGCAACACAGCTATACCGCCTTGCGCCGTCAAAGCTTTTTCCGTCGGACGGATAACTTCCGGATCGAAATTCTCCGCCTGCGCAATGTTTTCGCCCACGGTTTTGCCGGTGACGGTCATTGCATCAAGCTCGATCAGGGCAGCTATCTCTTTCATGACGGCCGGAAGACCGCCAGCGTAACAGAAATCCTCCATCAGGAAACGCCCCGATGGCATGAGATCAAGGATGGTGGGAATGTCGCGCCCGAACCTGTCCCAATCGTCGAGCGATAATTCGCAACCGATCCGTCCGGCAATGGCCAGCAGATGAACGACGGCATTGGTCGAGCCCCCGATAGCCCCGTTTATCCGGATGGCATTGGCAAAGGCTTCGCGCTTCAAGATCGCCGAAAGCCGCAGATCTTCATGCACCATCTCAACGATGCGGCGCCCGGTCATGCGGGCAAGGCGTGCGCGATGCGCATCGACCGCCGGATAGGCGGCATTTCCCGGCAGGGCAATTCCCAATGCCTCAACCATCGATGCCATTGTCGACGCGGTGCCCATGGTCATGCAATGGCCTGGCGACCGGGACATGGCACTTTCAGCATTGGCAAACTCCTGTTCGCTCATGACGCCTGCCCGGACATCCTCCGAGAATTTCCACACATCCGTTCCCGAGCCGATCTGCTTTCCCTTGAAGCGGCCGTTCAGCATGGGGCCGCCCGATATCACGATGGACGGCAGGTCGCAGGATGCGGCGCCCATGACCAGGGATGGCGTGGTCTTGTCGCAGCCTGCCATGAGGACCACGCCGTCCATGGGATTGCCCCGGATTGATTCCTCGACGTCCATCGACGCCAGATTGCGAAACAGCATCGCCGTTGGCCGCAGATTGGATTCGCCGCAGGAGAAGACGGGGAATTCCAGCGGCAACCCGCCCGCCTCCAGCACGCCCGCCTTGATATGTTCGACGAGACCGCGGAAATGCGCATTGCACGGCGTAAATTCAGAAAATGTATTGCAGATGCCGATCACCGGACGGCCATCAAAGGCATCATCCGGCAGCCCACCATTTTTCATCCAGCTGCGATGGATGAATGCATCCTTGCCGTTGCCGCCAAACCAATGCTGGGATCGTCTCTTCGTCATGATAAATGCTCTGTCTTTGCTAATTGTTCGGGTGTTGCTGCTGGCTGAGACCGCCGTCCACGACAAGGCAGGCGGCGTTCATGAACGGGCACTCATCGGAAATCATGAACACAGCCGCCCGCGCGATCTCCTGCGGGGAGGCGATGCGCCCGCCCGGATGAAGGGCGAGTGTCCTGGCGCGCGCTGCAGCCGGGTCTTCAAAGCTGTTCCAGTAGTCGAGCACCTTCTGCGTTTCCACATAGCCGGGTGCCAGCGCGTTCACCCGCACCCCTTTGCCCGCATATTCGAGTGCAAGCGATTTGGTCAGGCCAAGCAGGGCATGTTTGGCGACCGGATAGGGAAAGGTCTGCGGTATGATCGTAAAGCTGTGTGTCGAGGCGATGTTGAGGATGACGCCGCTACCCTGCTCCAGCATCGATGGCAGTACAGCCTTGCTGCAGTTCCACGCGCCTTTGACATTGACATCAAAGTTGCGATTCCACTGCTCTTCCGTGGTTTCGAGAGGGGTGGAGAACACATTGATGCCGGCATTGTTGATCAGTGCGTTGATCGCGCCGATTTCCGTATTCGCCTGATTGACGGCGGCAAGAACAGCCGCAGCATCGCTGATATCAGCTATGGCAAATCCAACGGAAATTGACCTTGCCCGCAATTCATCCACCGCGCTTTCCAGCAATGCACGGTCCCGATCGATGAGAAAAAGCCGGGCACCTTCCGCCAGGCACGCCTCGGTGATTGCCAGACCAATCCCCTGCGCGGCGCCTGTGATGACTATCCTTTTTCCGGCAAGTCGGTTCGTCATGGCACTTCACTCCCGTCAAGAATTGTCAGTGATAGTCTGCCGCTTATTTCCTCCCCCGGAGCCAGCAATGCGAGCCCCATGGGATCGGTTTCGACAGAGGCCAGCGCATTTGGCGTATGACTCATCGGCTCGAAGCAGAAGAAACTGCGGTCAGTGTCTGGCGCAAAGAGCATGAACCGCGCGAAGACTTCCGTGGCTTCCACGCTGAGAGAAAGATTGTGCTCCGGCCATGCAATGGTGGCCTTGCCGTCCCAACCCTCGAATGCATTGTTGATCCAGCGATCCGGTAGCGGTGTCGAACATGCAAAAACCATATCCTCAGGCGGCGCTTCAAGGGTATGTGGAAGATGCGATGGCGCCTCCGTCCACCAACGGACTGCCGATGCCTTCAAGGTCGTTTTGGGCGTTCGCGGAAAAAAGGGATGAAATCCAATACCGAACGGTAGCGTCTCATCGCCGCTATTGGTTATGGAAAGCTGCATGTCAAGCGTGGTGCCCGTGAGCCGGATTGTTTGCATTGCCCTGTAAGCATAAGGGGAATTTTCATCCGCCTTCCTGCTGAATTCCATTGTCACCGCTTCAACCGATGCCTCCAGCACATTCCAGTCGCCAAGCCAACAGTCGCCATGGAGATAAAGGCTTTCCTGCGTATTCGGAACGAATGATCGACGCTTGCCGCCAAAGTGGAAACCGTTGCCGGCGACCCGGTTGCCGATTGGAGCAAGTGGAAAACATGCCGCCCGTTGCACCGTGAATTCCTGTTCCGTCCCGGTGTAGGGGCGCAGAAAGAAACGGCCATCCGACGTCTTGCCATCCACCACCGCACCGCCCTTAGAGGCGACGCGGACAGTCATATGCGCATTGTGCAGGACCAGAAAATCCGCTGGAACTGACTGTTTCCCGGATGGCATTTTATCGCCTGATGAATGCGCTGGACCGCAGATTGTCGAGCATCACCGCCAACAGCAGGATGAGGCCGCGCACGATATACTGATAGAAGGCGGGAATGTTCATGAGGTTCATGACGTTCTCCGCAATGCCCATAATCATCACGCCCACAATGACACCCGCCATCGTGGCTCGTCCGCCCGCAAGCGATACGCCGCCGAGAACACAGGCGGATATGACTGAAAGTTCAAGGCCGACGGCGGCATTGGGTTGACCCGATGTAATACGGGACGCGAGCAGTATCCCCGCCACGGCACAGACCACCCCTTGCAAGGCAAAAATCCAGATTCTGGTCTTGTCGACATTGACGCCGGCAAGGCGCGACGCCTCTGGATTGCCGCCAATGGCCAGGGTATTCTTGCCGAAGACCGTGCGGTTCAAGACAAAGCCAAAGACCACGAAGAGGCCAGCAAGTATCCAGACCGGCGTCGGGATGCCGAACAATTTCGAGAGCGCCAACTGATAGAAACCCGGATCATTGATGCCTATGGCGCGCCCATCCGACGATATCAGGGCAAGGCCACGCACAATTTGCATGGTCGCCAGTGTGGTGATGAGCGCGTTGATCCTGAACTTTGCAATGACGAAGCCGTTGACGAACCCGACGAACGCACCGCACAGAAGTGCTGCACCGATCCCTACCAGTATTGATCCGGTGGTGTTCGACGCCATGACAGCCACCATCCCGGTGAAAGCGGCCGTCGAGCCGACTGACAGATCGAAGTCCCGCGCTGCGAGACAAAACATCATGGTGCAGGCGACAATCCCCACCGTAACCACCGACTGCAGCAGGCCAAGCATATTGCGTTCGGTCAGGAAATTGGGAACCAGCAATGCCACGATCGTGAAGGCCACGATGAAGATCAGGACGATGCCCTGGTCCCCCAGCAAAATCTTCTTCAACTGATTGGTCATGCCTGTGTCCTCAATACGCAATTTCTGTTGGCTGCTTCACATCCGGAAGCGCCGCTGCCAGGATCGCATTTTCTTCAAACTGGTCACGGTTCAACCCGGCCGCGATTTTCCCGGCACACATGACCAGGATACGGTCACAGATACCCATCACCTCGGGCAGTTCACTCGAAACCACGACGATGCCCATCCCGCTTTCGGCAAGCTCGTAGAGAATCTCGTAGATTTCGGACTTGGCGCCGACGTCGATGCCACGCGTCGGTTCATCGACGATCAAGATCTTCACACCCTGCTCCGCCAGCCAGCGGCCCAATATGACTTTCTGCTGATTGCCGCCGGAGAGATTGACGATGTCCTGCTTGCGCGACGGGGTGCGTACCTTCAGGCGCTTGATGAAGGTTTCCGCAACCTCCACCTCCCTCTTCCGGTCGAGCAATCCGTACGAACTGTAATGGCGGCGCGAGGAAACATTGATGTTTTCTTCGATCGAGCGCCCCTGGAGAATACCGTCATGCTTGCGGTCCTCCGAGCACAGAACAATGCCCGACCGGATCGCCTGACGCGGACTCCCGGCTTTCACCTGTGCACCGTCGATTGAGGTTGCACCGGAAAACTGCGGATCGGCTCCGAAGACCAGTCGCATCAGTTCGGAACGGCCCGCACCGATAAGGCCAAAGAAGCCGACAATCTCGCCGGCGCGCACATCAAAGCTCGCAGGCTCCGGCAGGCGTTCTCCGGAAACATTCTCCACCTTCAGACGCACGGCGCCCGCTTTGCGGCCGCGCCAGCCCCAGATATCGTTGATTTCCCGCCCGACCATTTCGGCTACGATCTGATCACGCGTTACACCTTGCAACGTCTCATGGTGTGCTGCGAGCTTGCCGTCGCGCAAAACCGTCAAACTGTCGCAAAGCCTGAAAACCTCATCCAGCCGATGCGAAACATAGAGGATAACCTTGCCTTCGGCCCGCAAGCGGTCAATCAGCGTGAAAAGAATTTCACTTTCGCGGGAAGAAAGCGAAGAGGTCGGCTCATCAAGGGCAATCACCCGTGCATCGAGCATCACTGCCTTGGCGATTTCCACCATCTGCCGTTCACCGATGGACAGCGTCTTTACCTTCTGGCGCGGATCGATATCGATTCCTGCATTCTTCAATTTTTCGGTGACATCGGCGAACATTTTCGCGGAGGCAACTACACCCGCCTTTGCCGGGAACCGGCCGAGATACAGGTTTTCCGCCACGGTCAACTCGGGCACGAGCTGCAGCTCCTGGTGGATAACGATCACACCATGTTCGAACGCATCTCTTGAAGAGCCATACGCCTGAACGTCGCCGTCAATGCGTATTTCGCCCTCGTTCGCATGCTGGTCTCCGGACAGAATTCGGATGAGGGTTGATTTACCGGCTCCGTTCTCACCCATCAATCCATGCACGGCACCCTTGCGTACATCGAAACTGATGCCGGACAGCGCTTTCACGCCGGGATAGGTTTTCGTAAGATTTGAGAACTGTAAAAACGACACGTGGCTTCCCCTCCAGCTTGGCGGCGGAACAAACCGCCGCCAGGGATTTCAATATACGGCGAGGATTACTCGATACCGAGTTCCTTGCGCACCTGCTGGAAAGTATCCCGCTTGGCGAGAGCGCCCGATGTCAGGGTAAGCTTTTCCGGCTGCTTGCCGTTCGCCACCCACTCATACATGTTGGTGGCGGTCTCATAGCCATGACGCTTGGGGGAAATGATAACAGTCCCGACAAAACCGGTAGCAGTCGGCTTCTTGAACTCGTTGATCGCCGAGTCCGCGCCGCCTATGCCGACGCCGATCACACCGTCTGCCGGAATGCCCACACTCTCCGTCGCGCGCACAGCACCGAGCACCGCCTCGTCATTGAGGCCGAAAGCGACCCACTTCTTGATACCGGCATGCGCATTCAACACCACGGTTGCAGCATTCAGAGCAGCTTCGGTATCCGTCTTTGCCTGTGGGGCCGGAAAGATATTCTCAGCCTTGAAGCCGTTTGCCTTCAGCACCGAAATGGCACCCTCGACACGGTCAACGGCCGTCGGCAGCTGATCGTAGGAAACGCGAATGGCCCCCACTTCCTCCGGCTTCCAGCCGCGCGCCTTCATCTCGTCAACGATGCCCTGCCCGACGGCTTCACCGATCTTGGTGGCTGAGATGCCCATATGCGGCACATCCTCAAGCGGTTTGCCGGCGGCATCGACCAAACGGTCGTCGACGGTCATCATCTTGAGATTGTTCGCAGCCGCCTTGGCCACAATGCCCGGTCCGAGCTTCACGTCGGGCGTGCAGACGACAAAGCCCTGAGCGCCTTGCGCGCCAAGATTGTCGATTGCCGACATCAGCTTCTCGCCATCCTCAGCGCCGATCTTGACGAGAGTAAATCCCTTCTCCTTGGCTGCCTGGTCGGCAAATTTCCACTCATCCTGGAACCAGGGCTCCTCCGGCTGTTTCACGATGAATCCGATTTTGGCATCCTGCGCACTGGCAGGAACCATGGACACGACAGACATCGTTGCGAGTGCGCCGGCGAGAATCGCCGTCTTGATTAAATTCATTGTCATTCCTCCCAAAAGCACGATCCCGTTTTCCGATCGTGATGGTACAATTAATCATTTTTATCATACTCGTCAATTGCTCTGGTATGATAAATAGTCTATTGCTCAAGGGATTGGAATTCTCGATACGATGATCGATAAGGCTGTGACGCCGTCGCGTCACAGAGGGGAAGAAATGATGAGCCAAGCCACTGATCCGTCGACTGCAGGCGCGCAGAAAATACGCCGCCCCCGCGTGATGCCGGATGTGGTGCGCGCGCTTGCACGTGACATATTTGCCGGCCGTTATCCAAGCGGCAGCCTTTTGCCGCGGGAAAGCGACCTCGGCGACGCCTATGGCGTTAGCCGGACGGTTATCCGGGAGGCGCTGAAGGTTTTGGCCGCCAAGGGGCTGGTCAGCAGCCGTCCGCGCATCGGAACAACCGTATGTGATCCGGATAACTGGAACATCATCGACCCCCAGGTTCTGGAATGGCACGCGCCGCACCTCCTGGACGACCGCCTGTTTGACGCCATCCTTGAAACACGCCGCGCCATAGAACCGCTGGTTGCGGAACTTGCAGCGAACAGGGCCACGCTGCAGGAAATCGCCGATCTCGAACTTGCCTGGCAGGGCATGGCCGACGCTGCGAACGACGTGGAACAGTTCTCGCGTTCAGACATAGCGTTCCACCAGATTCTGTATGCGGCGAGCCACAACCCGGTGTTCCGTCAGATTGGCGGACTGATCGACGCGGCACTGAAATTCGTTCTCGAAACGACCGCCACCACTTCCAACGATCAGAGAAGCGAAGCGATCAAGGCGCACCGCGCCATGGTCGAAGCATTGCGGATGCGCGAGGCTGCCGCTGCACGCAAGGCCGCCAGTGACATCCTGGACCTCGCCGCACGCGATCTTGCCGCGGCAAAATCCCTCAATGCAGGCAAAACCGTTTAAAGGTCAGACAGACGATGAAAATCACCGCACTCAAGACATTCATTGTTCCCCCGCGCTGGCTCTTTCTGAAAATTGAAACCGACGAGGGTGTCAGCGGCTGGGGCGAACCCGTT
This sequence comes from Phyllobacterium sp. T2-21, assembly GCF_055378485.1. NCBI lineage: Bacteria > Pseudomonadati > Pseudomonadota > Alphaproteobacteria > Hyphomicrobiales > Phyllobacteriaceae > Phyllobacterium > Phyllobacterium sp. T2-21. The sequence continues at coordinate 375,747 of NZ_AP027914.1, forward strand.
GTCGAAGGCCGGGCACACACGGTTGAAACCGCGATCACGGAACTTGCCGATTATCTGATCGGCAAGGACCCGCGTCTGATCGAGGATCACTGGACGGTGATGTATCGCGGCGCCTTCTATCGCGGCGGCCCCATCCTGATGAGTGCGATCGCCGGTGTCGATCAGGCGCTTTGGGACATCAAGGGCAAAGCACTGGGCGTGCCTGTCCATGCGCTTCTCGGCGGCAAACTCCGCGACCGGATCAAGGTATATTCCTGGATCGGCGGTGACCGGCCAGCTGACATCGCCGCCGGCGCCCTTGACGTCACCAGCCGCGGCTTCACCGCACTCAAGATGAACGGCACGGAAGAATTGCAGATCGTCGACAGCCACGACAAGATCGATGCCGTCATCGAACGCGTCGCGACTGTTCGCCAGGCAGTCGGACCGAACATCGGCATTGCAGTCGATTTTCACGGCCGTGTCCACCGGCCGATGGCGCGGGCCCTGGTCAAGGAACTCGATCCCTATCGCCTGATGTTCATCGAAGAACCGGTGCTGAGCGAGAATCGTGAGGCGCTCAAGGAAATTGCCGCTTTTTCATCAGCGCCGATTGCACTCGGCGAGCGCCTTTATAGCCGCTGGGATTTCAAGAGCGTTCTTGAGCAAGGGGCCGTTGATATCATCCAGCCCGACCTGTCTCACGCGGGCGGCATTACGGAATGCCGCAAGATCGCGGCCATGGCCGAAGCCTACGACGTGGCGCTGGCACCCCATTGCCCGCTTGGCCCGATCGCACTGGCAGCTTGCCTGCAGCTTGATGCTGTCAGTTACAACGCCTTCATCCAGGAACAAAGCCTCGGCATCCACTACAACAGTACCAATGATTTGCTCGACTACGCCAAGGACAAATCCGTCTTTCACTACGAGGATGGTTATGTGGCAATTCCGGAAGGTCCCGGCCTCGGCATTGAAATCAATGAGGAATACGTCATCGAACGCGCCAAGGAAGGACACCGCTGGCGCAACCCGATCTGGCGGCACAAGGACGGCTCTTTCGCCGAATGGTGATGTTCAAGGGCCGTCATTTTGATCGATCATTCTGCGATCCATCGCCGGACAATTCTGGTCAGTCCTAAATTGCATGAACGGTTCAATCGCAGGACGCGCATTCTTACCTCAACTGGAATTTCGACGAGACATATCCCATGTAAAGACCCTCGGTTTTGGTGTGGTCGCGGCGGAAACAAACGTCTCGTATATTTGCTCGGCATTCTCACATCGGTCGTCGCGCACTTGTTATCAAACGGTGGCTTGCAGTGGAATGCGCACGTTCGCTGTCAAATAATTTGAGTTGACCGTTTTCGATGACGAGGCAACACTTGCAATCCACCGCAAGGCAGGAGGAAAAACGATGAATGAGCCTGACCGCTGGCGCAACATGGCAGCCGCGCCAAGAGACGGACGGCGGATTCTCGTCACGATTCGCCCATCCGAACAGGGGCCGGCGGAAGTCGACCTTGCCTATTGGTCGAAGGGTGATCAGTTCGGCACAGAAGGCTGGCGTGCTTCCGATTCCTCGCCTGGCCGCCTCGTCGAATATGCCGAGCCGGAATTGAAATGCTGGATGCCGATGCCCACTGCTAATCTTGATGGCAGTTCCATGCCGTCACCATGGGAAGGCGACGACGCGCGAGAGCTCGACGGGACAGGGATTTAGCAACTCGCGCCGATATGTTGCGAGGACTCAATATGGACTCTCAAAATCCTGCTGAGGCACCAGCTTTTGTATTCGCGGCAGTCTACTATTCATTGTTTTTGTTATATTAATTATCCTATTCCGTATCTAATACGAAGATAGCTTCGGCAGTATGGACTGATAATCTTCTCTTAACCATGATGCCGAATGCGATATGCGCCTGATGGGCTGCGTTATAAGGCTCATTTCGCTCTGCGGCCGTCCATCGTCTCACTATACGCCATTTTCCTGCATTTGCTTCGCTGTACAGCATTGCTTTTAATGGGTTTTCTGGTGTCCCCTGCCCTATCCACCTTGTCTCGCCGCTCCTCCGCTCACCGGTGTTTTCGTCTTATCGGCATATACAACTGTTCGTTTTCTCGCGTCTTGCGTGTTTGTACACATTGGATTTGCTGGGGTTTTCCGGGTGGTTTCGCCCGCGAAACGGTGTGGTTGGCGCGCCGCATTGGTGTCATTCCAGCTGCCCCTTGACCAGCCTGACATGGGTGCCATTGGCCCTGAGCTGGGCGAGCAGCATCGGCCAGACGGAGAATTCGCCCTTGGCCGCCTTGTCGGTGAGGGAGCGGAGGTAACCGCCCGCCGAATTGATCTGATCGGCCCTTTGCAGGATGCAGGCCATGGCAATGGCGGCGTTTTCCTGGCCGAGCACCGCACAGGCCTCCTCATAGGCGGATGGGCTGACGCCGAGCATGGAGCGCACGACAATGGCCGCGCCCATCAGTTCGGACCAGCTGGCAAGGCCGTTCCTGGCATAGGCCGCTATATCCGGACAGGCCTGGCGCACCAGTCCGAGCGGAACCGCTTTGGCCTCGAAGGCTTCCGCGCCCAGCCCGGAAAGATCGACGCTGCGGCCGGACATATCTGCCGGCAGCCCGGCGGCCTCCGGCATCCTTCGGTCCGGGCCCGGGTTTTCCGCTGCCTGGTTTTCCCCCTGCTCTTGCTGCGGTTCGCTCGGCAGATCCCCGTTGTGGTTGTGCGCGTCGGCTTGGCCTTGGTTTTTTCTAAAGCCAGGTTCAAAATCAGAAGTGGATTGGGTATTTGAATTTTGTTTGTGGCGCTCAGAATGAGACTCTTTGGCGCTTGTTTGTGTCGAATTCAGCTTATCCTGCAACAACTTGGAGATCTCCAGCTGGATGCATTCCAGGCCATCGACAACCGGCTCCAGATCGCGGATCGTCGCCTGGCGCGGAATGTCATCGATCACACCGCGAAACGCCGTGTGGTGGCCGTTCCAGTCGATGTCAGGCATTTCCTCAAAGCCGAGCTCAATCAGCTTGACGATGTCGCGGCGCAACAGCGTCACCTTCTCCTTCATCAGCTTCAGCTGCAGCCGCTCGGCCCGCACCGTCTGCGCCATGGTGTCGAACTCCTGCGCCCGCACCACCAATGGCGCCAGCGAGAAGCCAAAGGCCTCGCCGCCCTCCCCTGCCCCCGCTGCCCGGGTTTTGCGCGCATAGCGCTTGCCGTTGGGGCTGTCCTTGCGGAAAATCAGGCCGGTTTCCACCAGCGCGCTCAAATGCCGGCGCAGGGTTGCCGGCGCCATGCCGTGCGCGCGCAGCGACAATTGCACATTGGACGGAAACACCACCAGCCCGCCCGCCTCGCTGAGCGCGTTCTGCGGATAGAACGTCAGCAGCGCGTTCAAAACCACCAGCGCCCGGTCGGAAATCCCGATCAGCGCCCGCGCCTCGCACAAGGAGCGAAACAGCTTCCATTTGTCGACTGAAGCCTCTGGATCGACGTCGCTCGCCTGCGCCTGCGTTGCCAGCATGCCAAGCGACAGCGATCGCCGCCCGAACGGCGTCGTGAATGCATTCCCCGACTGCATCGTCTTCTACCTTTCCATAGGCAAAAGAAATCCATCCGCCCAAACGACGCCAAAATGTCTTGACACTGATTCCCGGAAATGCGATTCTCGATCCTGCTAGAGATATGAGAGAAGCCTTCCAAGACAGAGATGTTTAGGTGGGCTTTTTTCTTGTGCGGTTAATCTCCTGTTTTTCCTACTGTTTCCGATTCCCTGAAGGCTCGATAGAGTTCGTCAAGGTTATCGGCAATATATGCACCGAAACGAGAAGCATTTCTGGCCTTCAACGCCAGTGTAAAGCTCTTTCCCGTATCTTTGATCTCTGCGTTAAGCGATTTATCCTTGGCCGCCCAGGTCTTCGTCCTGGAAGCGCTAGCTTTCGGTGCCGGCCGCTTCGCATTGTTCAGGCTATCGAACAGGCGCGCAAACCGATCATCGCTGTTCACGGCAGCAAAATCCGCAGAGTGAATGAACTCGGCCGCCTTCGCCTGATTTCCCGGCTGTTCCAGAAATTTGGAAAGCTGCCACCAGCGATCCCGCCCCGTTGCCTTGGCCGAGCCGATGGCAAGAACGATAGTCTCTGGTATGTGCGACGAAACCGACTGCATCTTGGAAAACGTCGTCGGATCAAGTGCCAGCGCCGATTTGATGACGGCATGATCATAGCCAAGATCGCCCAGCCGCTTTGCAAACAGCGTCCGCTCGATAAAGGAGAGGTTTTGCCGCGCCGCGTTTTCCTGCCCCTGCGCAATGACGTGATCCTGATCCGCCATCGGCTTGACCACGGCGCGTACGAGCTTGCCGAGATGCCGTGCGACCTTAACCCGGCGATGACCGAAAACGATCTGGTAGCGACCGGATACGGAAGGGTGCGGGCGAACGAGAATGGGCGAATCCTGCCCCCTCTCCGCAATGGCAGCCCGCAGCTCCTGAAAAGCCTGATCGTCGTCATCGATGCGATCGGTGACAAACGAACCGTCGATCAGTTCCGGATCTAGTTCAACGACACTGCCCTTGGCCAGTTCTTCGAACGAGCTCTTGATGGAGCGCGATGCGCCAGTCACCACATAGGACAAAGCGTCGTTGCGTTCCGTCTGCGCGGGCGCCGGGTTCATCACGCTGCTGAAAATATCCTTCCGGGCCATCTAGATGCATCCATTCCCAGTCATGCGGTTGATTTTTCTTGCTAAAATCAATGTTTTTACGGCAGTAAATCGTAGGTTCATGTCATCGGCCCCACGCACGATGCACGAGCGAGGCGATCTCGGCATTGACAGCGTCAAGTGACTCGATCGCCCGCTCATAGGTTGAGCGTGTGAAACTGTTCTTCTCCACTTCGTAGAGTGTCTGCTTGGTCAGGCCGGCATCCGATACCGCCGTGGATTTCAGCATGGCATTGGCCAATATCTCTTCAGCCAGCATGGACTGCATGAAGCCCACCATCTGGGCCTGCGGAATATCCGTCGGTTCATAGCGGGTAATCAGGTAGCGGAACCAATCGAGTTCCACTTTCGCTCCCGCCTGTTTCACGGTCTTCAGGATACCGCCCAGCATGAGCAGGAACTGGGACATGGACATCAGATCCAGCATCTGCGGGTGCACGGTGATCAAAACCGCCGTGGCGGCCGACATTGCCGTCAGCGTGAGATAGCCGAGTTGCGGCGGGCAATCGACGACAACCACGTCATAACGGTCATCGACACTCTCCAGCGCGCTGGCGATACGGGTAAAGAACTGCCGGCCTTCGCGCGATGCCTTGTCCTGCATCGCCAGCGGGGTATCGTACTCATACTCCTGCAGTTCGAGATTGGCCGGAATGATATCGAGCCCGGGGAAATTGGTCGGCAGGATCACATCGGCAATCGGCTTGCGCTGATCGTCATAGCGGATGGATTCATACAGTGACAGATTCCGGTCCAGTTCAGGCTGGAAACCGTGCAGGGCGGAAAGGGACGCCTGCGGATCAAGATCGATCGCCAGAACCCGGTGGCCCGTCAGCGCCAGATACTGCGCGAGATGCGCCGATGTCGTGGTCTTGCCGGAGCCGCCCTTGAAATTGACGACAGCGATCACCTGCAGCTTGTCGCCGGGCTTGCGGTGCGGCACATATTTTTTAACCTCGGTCCGGCCGTTGCGGTCGAGATAATGGCGCAGCTCCAGCATCTGCTCCGCCGTATAGGAACGCCGCCCGGATGCAGCCTGCGCCGGCACGGGCCCCTTGCCTTCCAGGTGCAGCCGCTTGAGATTATTCTGCGTCACACCAAGATAGTGCGCCACTTCCGCCATGGAGAACTGCCGCAATGTCTTCTTGGCATTCGGCGGAAACTTTTCCATCCGAAGCTGATTCAAGCGGCGTGAAATCTCTGCACCCTGGTCGAGGATCTTGTCATCAAACTCAAACTTGGGCAGAGGTAGAGCGAAATTCATCGGAGACAAAACCTCTAATAGCGCTTTTTCAAAGCAAATCTTCTAAGAAGCGCCATTAAGCTCCGATTCGAACAAACCATCAAGAAATTTTAGGTTAACAGAAACTTAACAACAGTTTTGTCATGCAATACATGCGGAGCTTTGAATCCCGATGCATATCCCGCGGCGCTGGCGCACTCTGCGTCACAACGTGAGTAACCCGCTGTTTTACCTACAAAAACACGGAGAATTTACTGCAGTAAATACGCCTCTGAACCGGACACCCGACGCAATCGGGGCAATCCATCTTTCAGCCTGGCGCCGCTTCACCATTGGAGCCCACGCGACTTATCCGATGATTTATCAGCAAGCACGCCCGGAATCATGCGTTTTCAGCGTCTGTCTGGTCATCGGCGGCGAATCGAACGCGATTCCTGCCCTCCGACTTGGCGCGGTAGAGCGCGACGTCCGCGGCCTTGATGAGTTTCGGCCATCCGGCAGAGCCCAAGACGCCGCTGGCGACGCCGAAACTTGCGGTCATATTCAAACAAACACCGTCTGGCAGCCGAATCTCGTGTCGCTGCAGGGCGAGCCGGATGCGGCGAGCGCGCATGACGACGTCCGCAAGCTGGTCACCCGTCGAGAGAACGGCAAACTCCTCGCCGCCGAACCGGGCGATGACATCCGCCGACCGGACCATCGAGCGCAGCAGGGCCGATACGTCCTTGAGCACATGGTCTCCGGCCTGATGGCCATAGGTATCGTTGACGAGCTTGAAGTAATCGATGTCCAGAAGAATAAGACAGGCCGTCTCCGGCTGCTCATCCTTGTTTGCTGCGCTCTGGCCGATCAGGTCGAGCGTGCGTCGATTGAAGAGACCGGTCAAGCCGTCGGTTTCCGCCTGCTCCTTCAATTTGTCGGTCAAGATAGCCCGCTCATGCAGCTTACCGCGCAAAACCTGCAGCGCATCGAAAAGCCGGCGCATTTCCCCGGCATAATGCTGCCTGTCGCCAAGTTTGACCGGCACGTCGTGGGCCAGGCCGATAACCTCTTCGCGCGCCTGCAGGAGCGGTGACAGGACGGACCGGTGCACCATATGAACAAGGCTCGCAAGAATGGCCAGTATCGCCGATGTTATGGCGACAACCATGATCAAGGTGCTTAAGGCATGATCACGCGTGTGCATGAGTTCGTCGATCTTGACGTTCAGAAACTCGCTGCGCAGGCTCTCCAGCGGTTGAAGCGTTTTTACAAAGCGGTCTGTGAACTGCTCCGCCGTCATGGAATATTGCCCGGAGACCCGGCCTTCCGCGACAAGAGCATCGACCATGCCCAGACCCTCGCCGAAAAACACACGCTCGATTTCCTCGCGCTTGCCTGCAAGACGGGCATCGCTGCGGAAGAGGGCGTCCTGCACGCCAATCAGGCGCCAGAGCTCATTGAGCCGCCCGCGCGTCCGGCTGCTGTCAATCAGGTGCTTGCGCTCCAGAGGATGATGCGTCGCTATAGGCGCCATGATCTGGGACGCGATGCGACCGCCGTACTCCCGGAGATCGCTCAGCATGTGGCCGGTCATCACCGATGCGGCAATGGCGTCATCGGACCCGACAAGCTCATTGACATTCCAGGCCACGATTGCTTGGAAATCGTCGACAACCGCAAACATGCCTTCAATCGCCTGTTGGACGTCGTCTGTAGTGCGCTGGTCAAATGGCATCGCAGCGACCCGATCGACATCCATTCTGGCGCGTTTGAGATCAACACCCGTCTGCTCAAGCAGCCGGAGAGGGATGGGGTGGTTTAGGGTTCCGGGCTCAGGTGTTTGAGGGGCTGCCGCTGCGGCAAGAGCCGCATCACTTGCCGCACGAAACTGGATAAGCCGCTGGGTTACATCAGGTGTCAGAGGATCGGCGCTCCCCATGACCGTGTTCGACGGGCCGCGTTCCGCCGACAGGCGATTGGCGGCGTCCAGAACCAGACGAAAGCGTTCCACCCGATCAAGATTAAGCCGTGCGAGCCGGTAATCCCCATAGGAAGGCAATATGATACTCGCCGCGAGAATAGTGGTACAGGCCACGGCCATGCCTATCCCGGTCCAAAGCTTCCGATACAGGCTGGCGCCTGCATTGTTTCGCGGTGCATTTCGGGGTGGTTCAGTGGGGCTGGACTCTGGCAGGGCGGGACGTCTCCCAAAACGGGCCGGACGAAAAGAAGTCAATCAATATTATCCTATCGCAATAGTTCCCACCAGTGGCTGAGGCGCCACCTGCAAGACTGTCCTTCGTCCCTTCTGAAGTCCGCGTTTTCTGACAAACGCTTGGTCTTGTCGCTCAATCGTATGGCTGGTTTAAGGGAAGATATCAATAGGCAAGCACACGCATAGGTTGATATTGATGCGCACTTTTTAGTTGTATTCTTTCAAGAGACACCGGGAAAGCCCTGGCCTGCAGTCAAATACTGGGCGGCAAATGAGACACATTTGCCGCCCAGCACGCCGGCGATAAAACCCTCCGGCAATCAATTCCAAAAATGGATATCCGTTGCTATTTCTTGCCGCCCGCCTTGCGGCTGGCATCGTCCTCGACCAGTTCATACCACATGGCATTGAGAACGGCGAAAGCAGCAGCAAACGGCAATCCGAGCAGCCAGGCAAAATACCACATTCTTCTACTCCTTCTTCGTCCTAGTAAGCGTGACCGCTCTTGTTGGTGATTGTCTTGTCATCCACCTTCCCCCACAGCACGTGATAAACCCAGCTTGTGTAGAGAACGATCAGCGGCACGAAAATGACCGTCACCACGAGCATGATGAACAGGGTCAGGTGGCTTGACGACGCATCCCAGACTGTCAGGCTCGATCGCGGATCAAGCGACGATGGCAGAATGAAGGGAAACATCGACAGGCCCACGGTCGAGATAATGCCGAAAATCGACAGTGCACTTGCCAGAATGGTGGTGATTTCCCGCTTGAAACGGAAACCCAGCATGGCGACAAGAGCGCCCACGAAGCCGAGGAGGGGGGCAACCAGCATCCATGCATGTGTGTTGAAATTGGCAAACCAGGCGTTCTTGTCCGACACCACAGTCTTCAGCAGCGGATTGGATGGCCCCGTTGGATCGACGACGCTGGAAATGCGATACCCGTCCAAACCGGTCCAAAGGATAAGTCCCGCGACGGCAAACAGAAGCACGGTGACCGGCGCCGCGATCCCGCCAAATCTGCGGGCGCGCTCGGCGATGATCCCCGTCGTCTTCAATTGCAGCCACGCACTGCCGTGCATGACCAGCATGGCGACCGAAAGAAGCCCGCAGAGAAGCGCGAACGGGTTCAGCAGCCCAAAGAACGACCCTTCATAGAAAATGCGCAGATCGCCGTCAAAACGGAAGGGAACACCCTGCAGCACGTTGCCGAGCGCCACGCCGAAGATAAGTGACGGCACGAAGCCGCCGACAAACAGGGCCCAGTCCCAGGCAGCCCGCCAGGTGGCGCTCTCGCGCTTCGACCGATATTTGAACGCAACAGGCCGGATGATCAGCGCCGCCAGGATAACGAACATGGCGAGATAAAAACCGGAGAAGGAGACCGCATAGAGTGGCGGCCAGGCGGCAAATATCGCGCCGCCGCCAACAATGAGCCAGACCTGATTGCCTTCCCAGATCGGACCGATCGTGTTGATGGCGATACGGCGCTCCATGTCGGTGCGGGCCACAAAGGGCAACAACGTACCGATGCCGAGATCAAAGCCGTCGGTGACGGCAAATCCGATCAGCAACACGCCGAGCAGCACCCACCAGATCAACCTTAAAGTGTCGTAGTCGAGAAATTGATGCAGGATCATGATTGTTTACTCCGCAGGCACGATATGGGGGGAAATCAGGACGGCTTCTGGCTCGTTGTCCAGTTCCGGCCCCTTGCGAATGGCACGAAGCATCAGGCCCATCTCGATTACGAACAGGATTGTGTAGATCGTCACGAACCCGGCAATCGTGATCAGCAGGGACATCACGCCCAGATTGGAAACGGCTGCCGCCGTTGGCAGGACGCCCTCGATGATCCAGGGCTGGCGGCCGAATTCCGCGACGATCCATCCCATCTCCGCTGCAACCCAGGGGAGGGGGATCGCCAGGACTGCAATGCGCAACAGCCATGGGTATGTATCGAGTTGCCGCCGGACCGACAGCACGAAGAACGTCCCGGTCAACAGGATGAAGAACATGCCGAGACCGACCATGATGCGGAACGACCAGAAGAGTGTTGGAACGTGCGGGACCGTATCCAGCGCGGCCTTTTCGATCTGGGCATCGGTTGCCTGGCGCGGATCGTCGACATAGCGCTTGAGAAGCAGGGCGTAACCGAGATCGGCCCCGTTGTCTTCAAACTTGGCCCGTACGTCCGGTGCGATCGCATTGGTGCTGCCGGCAGCGCGAATCTGTTGCAGCGCGTCATAAGCCAGGAGCCCCTGTTTGATCCGCACCTCCGCATGCTTGACCAGATCCTCGATTCCGGGAATTTCCGTGGTCAGCGACCGCGTTCCGATGAGCCCCATCACCCAGGGAATACGAACCGCGTAATGGGTTTCGCGGCTCTGCTGATCGGGAAAGCCGAATGCCGTGAAGGCAGCCGGAGCAGGCTCGGTCTCCCACATCGCCTCAATCGAGGCGAGTTTCATTTTCTGGTGTTCGGTGGAGAGATAGCCGCTCTCATCGCCAAGCACGACGACAGAAAGGGCCGCGGCCAGTCCGAAGGATGCCGCCACCGTCATCGACCGCTTGGCCAGCGCCGTGTGACGCCCCTTCAGGACATACCAGGCGGAAACACCCAGGACAAAGATGGAAGCCGTTACGTAACCGGCGGAAACCGTGTGAACGAATTTCGCCTGGGCGACCGGATTGAACAAAACTGCAAAGAAATCAGTGACTTCCATGCGCATCGTCTGGGGATTGAACGCTGACCCCACCGGATTTTGCATCCAGCCATTGGCGATCAATATCCACAAGGCGGAGAAGTTCGAGCCGATTGCGACCAGCCAGGTTGCCGTGAGGTGTCCCACTTTGGACAGCTTATCCCAGCCGAAGAAGAACAACCCGACAAAGGTCGCTTCCAGAAAGAATGCCATGAGGCCTTCAATGGCCAGTGGCGCGCCGAAGATATCGCCGACATACTGGCTGTAGTAACTCCAGTTCATGCCGAACTGGAATTCCATGACAATGCCGGTGGCGACACCGAGCGCAAAATTGATACCGAACAATGTGCCCCAGAACTTGGTCATCTGGCGCCATATGACGCGGCCGGTCATGACGTAGACTGTCTCCATGATTGCAAGCAATACGGAGAGGCCAAGCGTCAATGGTACGAAGAGAAAGTGATAAAGCGCGGTTATCGCAAATTGCAGGCGCGAAAGCGCTACGATGTCGAGTTCCATCTGCTCATGCCGGGCTTACGCCCGACCCCCTGTTGATCAGCGCCGCGAAGGGCGGACGCCGAGTGATTGAGACTGCGTCCTCAGTCCGGCCGCAGTGCTGCAAGTGCGGCGTCGAATTCTGGTTCGCCGCGGTGTAAAGAGGCAACGATCTGCCCCTGTTTCATGATGAGGAGACGGTCGGCCATTTCAGCCTCCCGCCGTATATGTGTGGCGACAAGGACCGCGTGACCGGTCATCTCGTGCCTCAGCCGCTGCAGGACATCCCGCGCTGTCTCGCCGTCCAGCCCTTCGGTCGGTTCGTCCAGCAGCCAGAGCGTCGCGTTGCGCAGAAGCAGCCGTGCTAATGCAAGACGGCGCAACTGTCCGCCCGAAAGCCCCAACCCGCCTTCGCCAAGCCGGGTATCGAGCCGGGCCGGTAATTTTTCCACATGGCTTGCCAGCCCGGCTACCACAAGCACCTGCCAAAGGCGGTCATCCCCGGCGTCTGGGTCCGCAAGCCTAAGATTCTCGCGCAGACTATCCTGAAAGAGTTCCGTCCGTTGTGTCAGGCGTGCCGAAGGGACATAGGCGGCATGGCCATTCACAGGCTGCAATTCACCGGCAATCAGGGCCAGCAATGTCGATTTTCCCGCACCGCTGGCGCCAACCAGCGCAATGCGCTCGCCCTTCGCCAATGACAGCGAGACATCCGTGAGTGCGGGATGAGCTGCGCCCTGATGAACGGCCGTGGCTTTCTCAAGCGCTACCGCCAGACCTACGGGAGGAGGGGAGGGGAGGGCAGGCGAGGGGACAGCGGCAAGATTGCCGCCGATGCGCCGCGCCGCAAGAATGGTGCGGCCAAGTTCAACTGCGCCGCGCCGCAGCCCGGCAAAGGGTTCAAGCGCTGCCAGGGCCATGAGAATGGCCAGGGCCGCAACCGGCGCCCCGATCAGACCCGACTGTGCCAGAATGGCAACGGCCAACAGCGTACCGGCGAGAAGCACGGCGGAGGCGATGCCGAAACCTGCGGTGACCGCCATTTCAACCCGGTTGAGCTTGTCATCCGCATTCACCAGACGATCATCGGCGGCTTGGATGGCAGCGCATTGCGCCGCCACCCGGCTGGCCATGATAAGGTCCGTCTGCCCCGCGACAAGATCGATCACACGCGAGCGAAGCGCTTCCATCGCATGGGCCCGGCGGCGCGCCGCATCCAGCGAAAAGCGCCCCGCCAGAAAGGGTATCGCCAGCCCTGTTGCGAGAAGCCAGGCAGCCACGCCCAGGCCAAACAGCGGATGCATCAGCCCGAAGACCACGCTCACAGCCAGCGCGGAACACAGCGCGACGGCGCCCGGCACCACAATCCGCAGATAGAGCGAATCCAGGGCGTCAATGTCGGCCGTCAGCCGGAACAGCAGCTTTGACGGCCGGCGGAGCAGCAGATGGGCCGCCTCGGGTCTGGCCCATCCGCGAAACAAGGTCTCGCGCAGACCGGCGAGAACACCGAGCGTGGCGTCATGGGTGGTCAACCGCTCGCCGTAGCGCGCAGCGGTACGGGCAAGGGCCAGAAAACGGATACCTGCCGACGGGGCGAAGACATCGAACGTGAAAGCCGTTGCCGACGACAATCCGGCAATGGCCGTGGCGGTAATGAACCAGCCCGACAAGCCAAGCAGGGCAATACCGGCAAGCACTGTCGCCGCCGCCAAAAGCGTACCCGCCAGCAGCATGAACCGCCGCTCTGCCAGGAAAAGCCGCAGCACAGGCCGGAAATCGCGTCGGAATGACATCACGCATCACTCCTTGTGAAAGCGGTCCGAAGATCGATGATGCGATCTGCCCGTGCGGCGAGAGCCGGATCATGCGTTGCAATGACCAATGTCTTGCCCTGCGCCAACGCAAACAATCTGTCGGCAATATCATTTGCCGTCTCATCATCGAGGTGTGCAGTTGGCTCATCCGCAAGAATCAGGTGCGCATGGGAATTTGCGGCAGCGCGCGCCAGGGCGAGACGCAGCGCTTCACCGCCGGAAAGACCCGAACCGCCTTCGCCGATGGACGATTTTCCACGGGCATTGGCGACCGTGTCCAGGGCGGCATTGTGCAGCGCCGCTGCTACCGCATCCGCATCGACCTCCGGCCGGCCCAGCGAGACATTCGCGCCGACAGTCCCGGCAAAGATATGCGGTTTCTGGCCGACCCAGGCGATGCACCGCCGCTGTGCCGCAGCATTTGCAGCCATGGATTTGCCGGCAACCAATATGTCGCCGCCATCAAGCGGTGCCAGGCCTGCAATCAGGGCCAGCAAGGTCGATTTTCCCGATCCGCTCGGTCCAAGCAGGGCCACGCTTTCACCCGGAGCGATATCGAGGCTGAACCGCTCGAAAACCGGCCGCCCGTCTCCGGCATAACGGAACGTGGCATCACGGATATGAACGGAGGGTGTTCCGATCTGCGCAGGGAATGCAGTCCGGTCATCATGGGGCTTGTCGCGGTCATGCGGCAGGTCCACGCCCTTGACGGCAAGTTTCCGCAGCGCCTCCAGCGAAGCTTCGCCTGCAGCACGGTCATGCCAGACCGCCGAAAGCTCGCGCAACGGCTCAAAGAAAGCGGGAGCGAGCAGCAGGATGAACAGCCCTTCGCTCAAGGAGAGCCTGCCGCTCCAGGTTCCGAAGTCGAGTTGCCCGAGGAGATGAAACCCGACATAGACGGCCACCATCGCAACGCCAAGCGCGGCAAAAAGCTCGAGGACAGCCGACGACAAAAAGGCGATGCGCAGGACTGCCATCGTGCGGGACCGCAACGACTCCGCATCGGCCCTGAGGCGCTTTGCCGTCACATCCACCGCATCGAGCACGCGAATCGTCGCCAGTCCGCGCAGGCGGTCGAGCAGAAACGCATTCATTCCGCCAACTTCGACCAATTGCGCCTCGCTCGCCGCCTTGGCGCGCCAGCCGATCAGCGCCATGAACACGGGAATGAGCGGTGCGGCAACGAGCAGAACGATGGCAACAGCCCAGGACAGGGAAAGGACGCAGACGAGGATTGCAAGCGGGACCAGCGTTGCCTTGAACCGGGCCGGACGAAACCGCGCGAGGTAAGGCACCACGGCTTCGGCTTGCTCGGCCAGGATACTTGCAGCCTCCCCGGAGGCAATCCGGCCGGGATCAAGCGGCGAGCGATGGGCAAGGGCGAGAACGGCGTCCCGGCGCAGTCCGGTAAGCGTGGAGCGCGCACCATGGAAAGCGAGCCGGTTACCCGCGGCGTCGATGAATGCGCGCACGACGCCGATTGCAAGAACGCCAGCGGCAAGCCAGACGACACCCGATAAACCGTTGCCCGCAGCGATCCGGCCGACGGCGATGCTGAGCAGGGCCGCCTGCGGCAGCCACAGGAGCGCGGCAACAGCCTGCACAAGGGCTGCGGACCGTCCTCCGGGCAAACGGCCTGATGTTTCCGTCCCGATATTATCCGGCTCAGTGGTTTTTGCGCGCACCTGGCCGTTTGCGGCCGAATCTCCTGCCCGCAAAGCTACCGGGGAACTGAGTGCATCGACTGACATGACATCTATGCCTTGTCCGGACTGCGTTTGGTGCGGCCGAGCGAGACGATCTTGTCTTTCGCCTCGAGCAATCGCGTTACCTTGGCGCCAAGCGTCAACAGAGTTGCAAGGCGGTCAGTTTCGAGCTTCTTCACATCATCGTACCAAGTTGTGAGGCGCTCGATAAGCCCATGCATTTCCGCCATGCGTTCCTGTGCATGCCGCTCGGCATCGCTCGCCGGCTGCTGCATGAGTATTTCGCGCAAGACGGAGAGTGTCGGATCGACTTCGCGCTTCTTTCGTTCCTCCGCCAGCGTGCGCAAAATCTGCCAGACATCGTCCGGAGTTGTGAAGAAGTCCCGCCGGTCATCCGGCAGGTGTTTCAGCAGGACAAGATTCCAAGCCTGCAGCTCGCGCAAGCTCATCGACACATTGGATCTGGAAATGCCCAGCGATTCGACAATCTGATCGGCATTCAATGGCTCGGGCGTGACATAGAGCAGGGCATAGATCTGCCCCACGGTGCGATTGATGCCCCACCGGCTGCCCATTTCGCCGAAATGCAACACGAAGGACTGAACGAGAGGAGGAAGGTTCATCAGAGATTCCCGACACAACAGTTATTTCAGTAATTACTGAAATTACGATATTCGATAAATCAATGAGATGCAAGTGACCTCGGAACTCAACCTAGCATTGCAACGATGACGGAAAGAATACGCTGTCTGTTCAGGGGCTTGGCCAACAAAAAACCCGGCCGTTGCCAGCCGGGTTTTCCAATTTCCATCTGAACGCCGTGACGCGGTCAGTTCAGTCCGAGCTTGCCGCGCAGGGTCGAAAGGTCTTCAGCCAGCGTGTTCACAGCAGCTGCAAGCACCGCGCGATCGTCGTCGGTCAGCTTGTCATAGAGCTCGTAGCCTTCCGCCGTCTTGTACTTCGACAGGGTTTTGCTGACCGTATCGAAATTACCCGCAACCTTGGTGACGAACGCGCCATCACCCTTTTCGATCAGCGGACGTGCCAGCTCGAAAATCTTGCGCGAACCATCGAAGTTTGCCTTGAAATCCCACAGGTCCGTATGGCTGTAGCGGTCTTCTTCGCCGGAAATCTTGGTCGCCGCCACCTCTTCCATCAAGGTGGCCGCGCCGCCGAAGACCTTCTCGGGCGGGAAGGTCAGATCGGTGATGCGCTTGTGCAGTTCGATCACATCGGCCTGGAGTTTGTCGGCAAACTCCGCCAGGCCTTCCGTGCTGTTCTGGCTGAACAGGCCATACTCAAGACGATGGAAACCGGTGAATGCGGGATCTTTTTCCTTCAGTTCGTGATTGTCGGCACGCGAATCGATGGAGCCATCGAGATCGCTGAAAAGTTCGGCCACCGGCTCCACGATTTCGTAGTTCATGCGGGTCGGGGCATAGAGCTTCTTGGCCTTTTCAAGATCGCCGGCCTTAACAGCATCGGTAAAGGCCTTGGTCTCGCTGACCAGCTTTTCCAGGTTTTCACCGATGAAAATCTTGTACTCGGCAATGGGCCCGACGAGATCGAGAGGCGAGACCTCCGCATTGGCGACGCGCGGCGCCACGGCGGCCATGATCGCGAATACGCTCGCTGTGAGATAGGCTCTGAATTTCATGGGTAGCTCCTTCAGGATTTGGTGTTTGTTGGCGTGTGGCCGGCTGCTTCCAAGAGGGTTCGGCCAAGAAAATCGTCGGCGCCGGTGACGCCCGGCAGAGTAAAGAAGAAACCGCCACCAATGGGCTTGATGTATTCTTCCAGCGGCTCGCCATTCAGCTTGTTCTGAACGGCAATGAATCCCTTCTCCAGATCCGCCTGGTAACAAATGAACAGCAGCCCCTGTTCGAGCTGGCCGGATTTGCTCACGCCGTTGGAATAATTGAACGGGCGGCGCAGGATGAGATGCGCGTCGGCGGCCTTGCTGCGGTCATTCGCCAGCCGGATATGCGCATCGAGCGGCGTGACGGCACCGTCCGGGTCTTTTGCATAATCGGGCACTTCCGTTTCGGTGCGGCCGCCAAAAGGAGCGCCGCTGGGCTTGAGCCGCCCGATAATGCGCTCCTGCTCGCCAAGCGGCGTGCGATCCCACCGCTCGACGAAATTACGGATGATCCGGACCGCCTGATAGCTGCCATTGCGCGCCCAGGCCGGTTCGTCGCCACTGTCCTGAACCCAGACAATCCGCTGCATCAGGCCGGCATCGCCGGCATCGGGATTGGCCGATCCGTCACGAAAGCCGAGAAAGTTGCGCGCACTCTGGTGCGTCCCGTCGGGACTGCGCGGCAGGACGGGAACCGACCCCTCCTGCTTCCAGCGCAGGACCATCAGATCCGGCAGGTTTTTCAGGATATCGCGCAGGGCGTGAATATTGGTATCCGGTGTATTCGACGATATCTGCAACGACAGGTCGCCATGACACAGCGACTGGTCCAGCGCGTCATTCTTGAACGCCTTCATGCGCGACAGGCGTGCAGGCTTGTGGGGTGAAAGCCACTCCCGCTGCTCGAAGAACGATGCGCCAAGCGAAACGGTGATTGTCAGATTGTCGGGCAGGACCACCGGGCCGAGGATGCCGCTATCCGCTGGCGGCAGCTTGTCGTCGAGGGCAGGGGGCGTGCCGCCCTTCATCAGGAACGCAATCCGCTCGGTGAGGCTTCTGAACAGCCGCTCCACCTCTTCCGGCTTGCTCGCCAGCACCCGGAACGACGCCACCATGCCGGCGGCCGGACGCGGTGTCACGATGCCGGACTGATATTGCCCGTGGAAGGGCTGCTGTTCCAGCATCTTGTCGCTCACGGGAGCGTCGGTCACCTGTTCGCCGTGGCTGTTCGCAGCCTGAGACGTCGTGATACCAGCCGCGAGCACACTGCCAGCTGCGCCTGCTCCGAGAAGGAGGCCGCGGCGGCTGGTCATGAAGGGCTTATTGTCTCTGTCCTTTGTCATGATTGCTCCCCCGGGCCTATTCAAGCCCGACAGCGGCATTCAATTTGCCGATGGCATCGGCAAGTGCCTGCATCTGTGCGGCCAGCGCCGTTCTTTTGTCCGCGCTTACGCTGTCATAGGCCGGGAAACCGTCCGCGCCGCGCAGCGATTTCAGCGTGCCGTCCACGGCAGCGAAGCGCGCTTCGATATCCGCGACAACCGCAGGAGAGCCTTGTGCAACCACGGGCTTCATCAGCGCGATCATGCGCGATACACCGGCAAGATTGGCTTCAAAATCGGCAAGGTCGGTTCGCGCGTAGTGATTTTCGCCAGCGGCGATCCTCGTGCCTGCAATGGTACCGATCAGGCGGGTGGCGCTGGCGGCAATCTGATCAGGCGGGATGCGCAGTGACCGTACCCGATCCTTGAGCGCCGAAACGTCAGCCAGCAGTTTTGCCGAGACAGGCGCAAGGCCATCGAGGCTCTTGACCGAATAAAGCCCGTACTCGATGCGGTGAAAACCGGTAAAGCCGGTGTCCGCCTCGCGCTTTTCCAGATAGTCGGCGACAGGATCGATGGCATTGTGCAGATCGGCAAAGCGGTCGGCCATGGGCTCGATCTGCATGTAGGGCTGGCGGGCCTTCTGGTAGAGCTCCCGCGCCTTGTCGATATCACCGGCCTTGATGGCCTCGTCAAGCGCCTGCACACCCTTCACAAGCGCACTCGTCTGCGTGGCAAGAAAGACCTGGTATTCGGCCAGCGGACCAACGAACGCCACCAGCGCCGGGCGCGCTGCCGCCGCATCGGCCTCCGCCGAAGGCGTTACGGTCAGGGTCCCGCGCGGATTGTTGAGCAGTCCGCAGGTGATTTGATACGTGCCTGGATTGAGCTTGGCGGTGAATGTCTGGGTAAAGCCCGGAACGATATTCTCCCGTTCTTCCAGCACCATGACGCCGTCGAGTATTTCCCATTCAAGGGCCCGATCCGACTTGTTGACAATATTGAATGTAGTCCGCCCGGCCGGAACGGTCAGGGCATTCGGATCGCATTTTCCCTCACTGATCGTCACCGTGATCGCACCAGCCGAGGCGCCGGTCTTGACCTTCGTCGAGGCATAATAGAAGGCGGCGCCGCCAGCAACAACAAGCAAGCCGGCACCCATGACGGCAAGCTTCATCAGCGTTTGCGAGGGTGGGCGGGGAGCAGACGGGTTCGTATTCTGGACCATGGGATGCTTTCAGTGGGTTGGCCGGGATGCCGCGGCAGCGGTTTGACGCTGCGCTGGCCGCAGAAAGAAGAACAGGCTGACGGCGAGAAACACGACATAGGCGATGATCTCACCGAGCGTCGGCATATCCTGATAGCCGAACATGCCTGACAGCAGCGTACCGAAGGCGCTGCTGACCGGCAGCACGTTGCTCAAATCGAACACCACCGTCTGCAGGCTGTTCCAGACGCCCGCTTCATGCAGGTGCCGCAGCGAACCGGCAAGGATGCCTGCGGCCACCACGAGGATGAACAGGCCTGTCCAGTAGAAGAACCGCTTCAGGTTGAGGCGGACACCGCCGGCATAGATGCCGTAGCCGAGACCGATGGAAACCAGGATGCCCAGAAGCGCGCCGAGCGGCGCGTCGGAGTTGGCGCTCTGCTGAAAAATGGCCAGGAGGAAGAAGACGGATTCAAGCCCCTCGCGGGCCACTGCAAAAAAGACCATGGCAACCAACGCTGCCCCTTGCCCGGAAGTGTGGCCGAGCGCGTCGTCGATGGAGGTATGCAGTTCCGATTTGATGGAGCGGGCAGCCTTGCGCATCCAGAAGACCATGGATGAAAGCACGATCACCGCGATGAAGCCGACAAGGGCTTCGAAAAATTCCTGGGCTTTCTGGGGAAACTGCGCACTGACCATCTGCAAGCCCGCGCCCACGAACAGGGACAGGGCAACAGCAAGCAGAATGCCCACCCACACGGCAGGCATCCAGGCACCGCGACCGGTCTGCTTCAAATAACTCGCAACAATGCCGACAATCAGCGCGGCCTCAATGCCCTCGCGCAGCATAATCAAAAATGGAACAAGCATTAAAACCAATCCTCGGCGCGGCCAGCCCGATGTTGCGCAGCGCTGGGCAAGTCATAAACCGGGACGAAAAACGAAGCAATAACAATATATTAGAAGAATTCTAAGAAGATGCGGCGGCGAATTTCTGTAATCTTTTCCGTATGTTGAGTGGTTTTGTCCACTATTTTGCGACACGAAAATGCGCCCTTTGCAGCGCTTGCAAATACCACTGGTTGCAGAACATGAGGTCTTCAGGCAGGTTTTACCAAGGGGAAAGGCGCACCTGCCGGAAAATTCATGCCTCTGGCTTGCCGTAGCCGCCGCCCGTCGGCGTGACGATGATGAAGGCTTCACCCGCTTCCAGCACGGTGTGCGCACAGCCCTGCAGCGCTTCGACGGCGCCATTCCTGCGGCGCACCGCATTGGAGCCGGTCTGCCCCGGCTCTCCGCCCTGCAGGCCGAACGGTGCCACACGGCGATGACCGGAAAGAATAGCGAAGTCGAGCTTTTCCTGTGCACGGATCGTCCGCTGCGTTCCGTTCCCGGCGGACCACTTTCCCTTGCCGCCGGAACCGGCGCGGATGTGGAAGTCTTCCAGCACCACCGGGAAGCGCGTTTCGAGAATCTCCGGATCGGTCAGCCGGGAGTTGGTCATATGGGTGTGGATGGCATCGGCACCGTTGTAACCGGGGCCAGCCGGAGCGCCGGAGCAGATCGTCTCGTAATACTGGTACTGGTCATTGCCGAAGGTGAGATTGTTCATCGTTCCCTGCGCGGCAGCCTGCGCACCCACGGCACCGAACAGGCAGTTGGTGACGGCCTGGCTGACCTCGACATTCCCGGCGACAACCGCAGCGGGATATTCCGGCGAAAGCATGGTGCCATCGGGAACAATGATATGGATCGGGCGCAGACATCCGGCATTCATCGGAATGTCGCTCTGCACCAGTGTCCGGAAGACATAGAGCACGGCAGCACGCGTCACCGGGCGCGGCGCGTTGAAATTGTCAGACCGCTGTTCCGACGTGCCGGTGAAATCGACGGTCACCTCGCGCGCAACCTTGTCGACCGAGATTTTGACGACGATGCTGCACCCCTGATCCATCTCATAGGTGAAGCTGCCGTCCTGCAGCTGGTCGAGGACGCGGCGCACGCTCTCGGCGGCATTGTCCTGCACATGGCCCATGTAGGCCTCGACGACATCCTCGCCGAAATGGCTGATCATCTTGCGCAGCTCCGCCACGCCTTTTTCATTGGCGGCAACCTGCGCCTTCAGGTCATTGACGTTCTGCAACAGCGTGCGCACGGGGTAGCGGGCACCGGTCAGCAATGCCGCCAGTTCGTCCTCGCAGAAACGGCCGCGATCCAGCAGCTTGAAATTGTCGATGTAGACGCCTTCTTCTTCGATGTTCGTTGCCAGCGGCGACATGGAGCCCGGCGCGATACCGCCGATATCCGCATGGTGGCCACGGCTCGCCACCCAGAAACGGATCGTCGTACCGGCATCGTCGAACACCGGCGTGCAGACCGTCAGGTCGGGCAGGTGCGTGCCGCCATTATAGGGCGCATTGATGAGGAAGACATCGCCGGGATGAATGACCGGATTTTCCCGGATTGCGGCGGCAACCGACGCGTCCATGGAGCCAAGGTGCACCGGCATATGCGGTGCATTGGCGACAAGATTGCCCTCCGCATCGAAAACAGCGCAGGAGAAATCCAGCCGCTCCTTGATGTTGACGGAATAGGCGGTGTTCTGCAGCGTCACGCCCATCTGCTCGGCGATCGACATGAAGAGATTGTTGAAAATCTCCAGCATCACCGGATCGGCCTTGGTACCGATGGCCGAACGGTCCGGCAGCGCCTTGATGCGCTTGAGAACGATATGGTTCTTGGCCGTCAGTTCCGCCTGCCAGCCGTCCTCGATGACGATGGTCTGGTTCGGCTCGATGATAATGGCCGGGCCGGTGAGGCGCTGGCCGGGCTGCATCGCATCGCGCAGCACCACGGCCGCGTCATGCGCTGCCCCTTGCGAATAGAAGCGGTTGTGCCGCACCGCATCCGGCTCGCCGGTCGCAGCCGCATCGACAGCCGCCTCGGCTTGACCGGCACCGCCGCCGACGGTCTCCACTTCCACCGCGTCGATAACGAGCGCCTTGTTTTCGGCGACAAATCCAAAGCGGCGCTTGTGCAGGATTTCGAACTCGCGCCGCAAACGGCCGATGTCATCATGCGCCGGAAAGGTCGCCTCGACGGCCAGCACGGTATCCGTACCGGCATAGCGGATATGGGCGCGCACGATGGTGGTGATCTCACTTTCGGCGATACCCTGCGCATTGAGCTCGGACAGGCATTCCTGCTGAAGCTCCGCAGCCAGACCGGCAAGCGGGGCAGGGGCGGCCGGATCGAGCGGCACACCCAGCGCCTTCTGCCGGGTTGCCCGGATATCGGCAAGGCCCATGCCATAGGCGGACAGCAGACCCGACATCGGATGTACGAGAATGCTCTTCATGCCCAGTGCATCGGCAACCAGGCAGGCGTGCTGGCCACCGGCACCGCCGAAGCAGCTCAGCGCATAGCGCGTCACGTCATAACCGCGCTGCACGGATATCTTCTTGATCGCCTCGACCATATTGGCAACGGCGATGCGGATAAAACCGTCAGCCACATCTTCAGGGCTGCGGCCATCGCCGATCCGGCCTGCCAGTTCGGCAAAGCGCGAACGCACGGCATCGACATCCAGCGGCTGGTTCTGGTCCGGTCCGAAGATCGGCGGGAAGAATTCGGGCAGGAGCTTGCCGACCATGACATTGGCGTCGGTCACGGCCAGCGGGCCGCCATTGCGGTAGCAGGCGGGACCGGGATTGGCACCGGCGGAATCCGGGCCGACACGGAAACGTCCGGCATCGAAATGCAGGATCGACCCGCCACCGGCGGCAACCGTGTGGATGAGCATCATCGGCGCGCGTACCCGCACCCCTGCCACTTCCGTCTCGAAAGCGCGCTCATACTCGCCGTCGAAATGCGCGACATCCGTTGATGTGCCGCCCATGTCGAAGCCGATGACATTGGGAAAACCGGCTTCTTCGCCGGTGCGGGCCAGGCCGACGACACCGCCGGCCGGGCCGGACAGGATGGCGTCCTTGCCCTGGAACATATCAGCAGCGGTCAGACCGCCCGAGGACATCATGAACATGACGCGCGCGCCGGTGCGAACAATGTCCAGCTCTGCCGACACCTGTGCCACATAGCGGCGCAGGACCGGCGAGAGATAGGCGTCGATGACGGTTGTATCGCCGCGCCCGACCAGCTTGATCAGCGGCGAAACCTCGTGGCTGACGGATACCTGGGCAAAACCAATCTCCCGGGCGATGGCGGCCATGGCAGCCTCGTGCGCCGGAAATTTGTAGGCATGCATGAACACGATGGCGAGCGCGTCATAGCCTTCATCCTTCAACGCCTTCAGGGCTGCGTGCGCCTGCACGTCGTCAAAGGCGATCTCAACCGTGCCATCGGCGAGCACGCGCTCATTGATTTCAACAACCTGATCATAAAGTGCTTCGGCCTTGATGATCTCGGTGGCAAAGATGTTCTTGCGTTCCTGATAACCAATGCGCAGCGCGTCGCGAAAGCCCCTGGTCGTCACAAGGGCCAGCCGTTCGCCCTTGCGCTCCAACAGGGCATTGGTGGCAACGGTGGTGCCCATGCGCACTTCGCCGATGCGCCCGACCGGAATGGCTTCGCCCGGCTTCAGCCCGAGATGCAGGCGGATGCCCTGCACGGCGGCATCCTTGTAGGCCTCGGGATTTTCGGACAGCACCTTGCGGGCATGCAGCACGCCGTGCGGATCGCGCCCGATGACATCGGTAAACGTGCCGCCCCGGTCGACCCAGAAATCCCAGCTTCCGATGCTCATCCCGCACTCCTCTTGATCGACTGCCACATTTGTAAGCATGCCCAATTAATAGACTATAGCGTCATTGACAATATGTCGATAAAATGATGATATAAATTCGTCAAGGCGGAGGCAAGCAGAATGACGACTGGTCCGAAAGACCACACCACGGCGGATCTCGAACAATTTGCAACGGCACTGCCGAAGCATCTCAAACCCGTCTCCTCCATTGGTCCCATTGTTTCGTCAGCCCATCTTGCCGAGGGCGGTTCGCCCGGCCTTTCCGAAGTCGAATACGGCATGATCCTCGCCTCCCACGCCTTTTCCCGCTGGATGGTGCGCTGCATGGCTGCTGCGGGACTGCCGGGGCTTTCGGCCACGGAAATTCTCATTCTTCATTCCGTGCGGCATCGCGGCCGCGAAAAGAAGCTCGCCGACATCTGTCTGGTTCTCGATATCGAAGACACGCATGTCGCCACCTATGCCATCCGCAAGCTGGAAGCGGCCGGGCTCGTCACTACCGGCAAGGCCGCCAAGGAAAAGACGATCAAGATCACCAACAAGGGCGCCGATGCCTGCACGCGCTACGCCCAGATTCGCGAGCGGCTGTTCGTGGCATCGACGACCAATGCCCGGCCGGCCGAGGATACGCTGTCGGAAATCGCCGCCGTTCTGCGCTTTCTCTCCGGCGCCTACGATCAGGCGGCCCGCGCCGCCACCACACTTTAAGGATAGCTGCGTGACCGATACTGCTTCAGCCCCGCTCTTGGCCGTGGACAATCTTTCCGTCGCGTTCGGTCCGTCGCGTGTCGTGGAGAATCTGAGCTTTTCGGTGCGGGCAGGGCGCACGCTTGCCATTGTCGGCGAATCCGGGTCGGGCAAGTCCGTGACCTCGCTTTCCGTCATGCGGCTTGCCGATATGATGGGCGGCCAGTTCCCCACCGGCCAGGTGCTGTTCGAAAGCCGCCAGGGGCGGATCGACCTGACCACCGCCACGCAGAAAACCATGCGCGGCATTCGCGGCAAGGAGATCGCCATGATCTTCCAGGAGCCGATGACCTCGCTCAACCCGGTGTTCACCATCGGCGACCAGATCGCCGAAGTTCTGATCCTGCATGAGGGCATGTCCAAACAGGCAGCGCTGGCCGAGGCCAAACGGCTTCTGGACATGGTGCGCCTGCCCGACGCTGCCGATCTGCTTGGCCGCTACCCGCACCAGCTGTCCGGCGGCATGCGCCAGCGCGTCATGATCGCCATGGCGCTTGCCTGCCGCCCGAAACTGCTGATCGCCGATGAGCCGACAACCGCGCTCGATGTCACCATACAGGCACAGATTCTGACCATCATCCGCGAATTGCAGACCGAACTCGGCATGGCGGTGATCTTCATCACCCACGACATGGGCGTTGTCGCCGAAATGGCCGATGACGTGGTGGTGATGTGGAAAGGCCGCAAGGTCGAGGAAGGCCCGGTTGCCGATATTTTCGCCCGCCCGCAGCATCCCTATACCCAGACCCTGCTCGCCGCCGTACCAAAACTCGGCAGCATGACCGGAGAGGCCTATCCCAAGCGCCTGCCGCTGACGGTCATGGACGGTGACACACCCCGCCTTGTCGGCGGCGAGCATGTTCAGGATACAGCCCGCTACGGCCTGCCGCCCGTCCTTTCAGTGCGTGATCTCGTCACCCGCTTCAACATCAAGAAGGGCATTTTCGGCGGTATTACCCACCGGGTCCATGCGGTTGAGAAGGTTTCGTTCGACATCCATCCCGGCGAAACCCTTGCGCTTGTCGGCGAGTCCGGTTCGGGGAAATCCACGATCGGCCGGACGATCCAGCAACTGCAGAAGGAGACGTCGGGAACCATTCTGTTCGACGGGCGTCCCGTCTCATCGATGAATGGTACGGAACGGCAAAAGCTGCGGCAGGAAATCCAGTATATTTTCCAGGACCCGTTTGCCTCGCTCGATCCGCGCAAGACCGTCGGCTTCTCCATTGCCGAACCCATCCGCACCCACGCATTGATTGACGGCAGCAAGCCGATCCAGAAACGGGTCGATGAATTGCTGGAACGGGTCGGCCTGACCAGCGCCCATGCCAGCCGCTATCCGCACGAGTTTTCCGGCGGCCAGCGCCAGCGCGTCTGCATTGCCCGCGCGCTTGCTTCCAATCCCAAACTGATCATTGCCGACGAGGCGCTGTCGGCGCTCGACGTGTCCATTCAGGCGCAAATCCTCAACCTGTTCATGGAATTGCAGGAGCAGCAGGGCCTCTCCTATCTCTTCATCAGCCATGACATGGCTGTCGTTGAAAAGATGAGTCATCGCGTCGCCGTCCTTTATCTGGGCCAGGTCGTGGAAATCGGCACCCGCCAGCAGATTTTCGAGACACCGGCGCATCCCTATACCCAGCGCCTTTTGTCGGCAGTCCCCGTGGCTGATCCGGCACGTGCCCGCAACCGGGCCATGCTGGAAGGTGAAATACCAAGCCCCATTCGCCGCGTCGGCGACGAACCCGCCATTTTCAAGCGAACCGAAATTGCACCCGGCCACTTTGTGGCGAGTGCCGCCTGAACCACAACGTCTACATATAATGAGGAGAACACCACAATGATAAGAACACGACGGGGAATACATGCAGCGTTTCTGGCGCTGGGCCTGGCAGGCACAGCCTTGCTCGCGGCGCCCGCATGGGCGGCGGGTACGCTGACCATTTCGTCGCCGCAGGACCCGGGCAGCTGGGATCCGATCGATACGTTTCTCGTCAACTGGGCCTCGGTTGCCACCAATATCTATGATGGCCTGACCTATCGCGGTGCTGATCTGAAACTGGTGCCCGGCCTTGCCACCGCCTGGGAAGAACTCGACGAAGGCAAGCGCATCCGCTTCACCCTGCGCGAAGGCGTAAAATTCCATGACGGCGAACCCTTCAATGCGGAAGCCGTCAAATTCACCTTCGACCGTCTTCTCGGCGAAGAAGGCAAGAAGGGTCCGCAGCGTTCCAACTATGCCGCCATCGACAAGGTGGAAATCATCGACCCCAAGACCGTCGATTTCCATCTGAAGGCGCCGGATCCGGTGCTTCTGACCAAGCTTGCCGGCTATGGCGCGATGATCGTGCCGCCGAAATACATCCAGGAAAAGGGTGACGATTATTTCAACGCCCATCCCGTTGGCACCGGCCCGTTCAAGGTGGTCTCCTACGAGCCGAAGATCGGCATCAAGCTCGAAGCCTTTGCCGACCATTGGGGCGGCGCACCAAAACTCTCCAACCTCGAATACCGTTTCATCGCGGAACCTGCGACGGCCGTTGCCGAATTGCAGGCAGGCCGTGTCGATCTGGTTATTCCCCCCACAATTCCCGTCGGCATGATCCCGACCATTCAGGCCGATCCGAAGCTGGAAGTGGTCAGCACCGCCGGACCGACCGTCTATGCCCTGCGCTTCAACACCAAGAGCGGACCGACGGCCGATGAACGGGTGCGCAAGGCACTGATCCTTGGCGTTGATCGCGATGCGATTATCCAGACCATCCTTGGCGGCCAGGCAGCACCGATTGCCAGCTTCCAGGGCGCCCTGTCCTTCGGCAACGATCCCGACATGAAGCCGCTGCCCTACGATCCGGAAAAAGCCAAAACTCTGCTGAAGGAAGCGGGCATTGCGACGGGTACCACGCTGCAGATCGACGTGCGCGGCAACGACTCCACCTTCAACGAGGTGTCGCAGGCCATCGCCAGCTATCTCCAGGTCATCGGGCTCAACGCCACGATCAAGCCCTACGAAACCAACGTCCTGCTCAACGACATCATTCCGGCGGGCAAGACCGGTGCGATGTTCGAACAGGCCTGGGGCGGCTGGACGCTCGACTACGACAACACCGCCTATTCCATGTATCACTCGGGTGAAAAGTGGAATCCCTATGACAGCGATCCGAAGCTCGATGCGCTGCTGGAATCGCAGCGCTCCATTACCGACCGGGCAAAGCGCGAGGAAATCCTCAAGTCCATCGCCCACTACACGGCGGATCGGGCGCTGGAAATTCCGCTCTACAATTACAATGCGATTTTCGGCGTGAGCAAGCGCGTGAAGAATTTTACGCCTGTTCCCGATAGCCGCCTGCGGCTGACGGATGTCACGGTCGAGTAGCAAAACAGGCCCGTCGCCTTTCAAGGGGCGGCGGGCCAAGGATTGAAGGATAGAGACGTGGCTGGTTTTCTCATCAAACGCTTTCTGCAGGCGATCTTCGTCGTCATTGTCGTGACGCTCATCGTGGCGTTCGCCATTCGCCTCACCGGCGATCCGGCGCTGATGCTGACGCAAGGCGCAGGCAGCGTCACCGAAGCGGACCTTGTCCGCATCCGCGAGGCGCTCGGTCTCAACCAGCCGTTTCTTGTCCAGTATTTCGGCTTCATCAAGGGGTTGTTTACGCTCGATTTCGGCCGCAGCTTCCTTGGCGGCACGAAGGTCTCCACCCTGCTTGCCGCCGCCTTGCCCGCGACGCTGCTCCTTGCCTTCTCCTCCCTGATCGTCTCCATCGCCATTTCCATCCCGCTCGGCATCAAGGCAGCAACGGCGCGCGGCAAGTGGGCGGATCAGGCGATCCGCATCCTGTCGCTGGTCGGCTTGTCCTTCCCGAATTTCTGGCTGGCGCTCATGCTGGTGCTTTTGTTCGCCATCACGTTGAAATGGCTGCCGCCAAGCGGCATGAACGGTTTCGAGAGTTTCATCATGCCCGCCGTGACCATGGGCATCATCCTCACCGCCACCAATGTGCGCCTGGTACGCACCGCCATGCTGGAAACCCTCAATTCACAATACATCATGGTGGCACGGGCCAAGGGCCTCAGCGAGAATGTCGTGCTGTACAAGCACGCGCTGCGCAATTGCGCCATTCCGCTGATCACCTATTTCGGCCTGCAGTTCGGCGGCCTGCTCGGCGGTATCGTGGTGGTCGAGCGCGTGTTTAACTGGCCGGGTCTTGGCACACTCGCGTTCGATGCGGTCGGCGCGCGCGACTATCCCGTGCTGCAGGCGGTCATTACAGTCCTTTCCCTGATGATCATCGGCGTCAATCTGCTCGTCGACATCGCCTACGGCCTTGTCGACCCGCGCATCCGGACGGAGTAAGCCCATGTCTGCCGTAGCCTCCACCCCTCGATTTGCGCGGTTCCGCAATCTGGAATTCATCCTCGGCGCGCTGCTCGCCGGCGGCATGTGCCTCGCCGTCATCTTCTCCAGCGTCATCTTTCCGGGCGGTGCCGAAAAGATCGACCTGATGGCACGTCTGCTGCCGCCCTTCATGAAATGGGCGCATCCCTTCGGAACCGATCCGCTTGGCCGTGACGTGCTGGCACGGGTGATCACCGGCGGCAAGATTTCGCTGCAGGTCGGGTTCATCTCCGTTGCCGGCGCCGTCATCATCGGCGTGGTGATGGGCCTGATCTCCGGTTATTACCGCGGCTTCTGGGACATGGTGGTGATGCGGTTTGCCGACGTGCAGCTCGCCATGCCGTTCATCCTTCTTGCCATCACCTTCATTGCCATTGCCGGCGGCGGCCTGACCAACATGATCATCCTGCTGATCGTCTCGCAATGGGTGCAATATGCCCGGCTGGTGCGCGGCTCGGTGCTGTCGTTGCGGGACCGGGAATTCATTCTCTCGGCGCGCGCCATCGGCGTGAAAGACCACCGCATTCTGTTCCAGCATCTGCTGCCGAACCTGATCGGGCCGGTCATCGTGCTGATGACCCTCAACGTCGCCACCAACATCCTGCTGGAGAGCAGCCTGACCTTTCTCGGCCTTGGCGTCGACCCGCTGATACCGAGCTGGGGCGGCATGCTCGCGGACGGGCGCACCTACCTGCAGAATGCCTGGTGGGTCAGCGTCTTTCCCGGCCTTGCTATTCTCCTGACCGTACTGGGCTTGAACCTTCTGGGCGATTGGCTGCGCGACAGCCTTGATCCCACCGGACGAACATCGCGCTAATCAACAGTGAATTGAAATGACACTTATTTATGAAAGCGGTTTCAACCGCACCCTCGACCAGCTCCTCGCAACCTATGGCGAGGCGGCCGCCCGCGGCACGCGTCTCGAAGCCTGGCTGTTTGAGGATGCGCCGAGCCGGCGTGCCGCCGAGGAAAAGCTTGCGGCCATCGGCGTTAAGGCGCGCTTGCGCAGCGCCTACAAGCCGCTCCTGCATTTCTTTCTGGAAGAAGTCGATATCCCCGCCCTGAAAAGCATCGCCATCGCCTATCCCGTGCACGAAAACTGCCCGCAGAACCGCTTTCTCCTGGAAACCTATCCGCTGGCAGCGTTGACCGGCACCGCCGAGCTGCGCTTTGAAACCGGCAGCAGCGCACCCTTCACCTATGATGTGACGCTGGTCTACAAGGACGGCCGCAAGGCTGAGCACACGATTTTCGCCCCCAATCGGATCCATGCGGATTTCATCGGCGAAACCCTTGTCTCGCCCACCGGCTGGATCCGGCTGAACGGCGCCTTCGAGGGCACGCGCCTCGAGACCGATTACGAAGCCCTGTTCGCCAATGCCATGCGCGCCGTGATCGATCACGACTGGGGCAATAGCGAGCCCTATTTCGG